>CAZHIQ010000009.1:32150-91849 GCA_964532595.1 uncultured Roseivirgaceae bacterium | reverse complement strand
TTGTTGAAATGAGCACCATTGATCTGGTACTCACTGCGTTGGTTGGCTATTCAGGGTTGCGCCCGACGATCCGTGCGATCGAAGCGGGCAAGCCGATTGCACTTGCCAATAAGGAAACACTTGTTGTGGCCGGTGCGCTGGTGACACAACTGGCGAGGGAGCACGGCGTCAATATCTATCCCGTTGATTCGGAACACTCGGCGATTTTTCAATGTCTTGTCGGCGAGTTTCACAATCCGATCGAAAAAATTATCCTGACTGCATCCGGCGGCCCTTTCCGGGGAAAAAAGGCAGATGACCTTATTAATGTCTCAAGAAAGGAGGCATTATGCCATCCCAACTGGAGTATGGGAGATAAGATTACCATCGACTCCGCCAGTTTGATGAACAAAGGTCTCGAAGTTATCGAAGCCCGCTGGCTGTTCGGGCTGAAGGCAGATCAGATCGAAGTGGTGGTGCATCCGCAATCCATTATCCATTCGATGGTTCAGTTCCGCGATGGTTCGATAAAAGCGCAACTCGGACTGCCGGATATGCGTTTACCGATACAGTTTGCCTTAACCTACCCGGACCGGCTACATTCGGCGTTTCCACGGTTTGATTTCGCAAAGTACCCGTCCCTCACTTTTGAAAGTCCCGATTTGGAAACTTTTCGTAATCTTGCTTTGGCGTATGACGCGCTCAAACGCGGGGGCAATATGCCTTGCGTATTAAACGCGGCTAATGAGGTTGCAGTGGCCGAGTTTTTGAGGGATAGGATAGGATTTCTCGAAATGTCTGATCTTGTGGAACAATGCCTTGACAGAATGGCGTTTATAGAGAATCCCACCTACCAGGATTACGTCGATACGGATCGGGAGACACGCGCGATCGCGACTGGCTATATTAAACAGAGGACTTAAGCAGAATAATGGATTATATGATCATGGCCGCTCAACTCTTGTTGAGCCTTTCTTTTCTGGTTGCTGTGCACGAGTTCGGGCATCTTATCGCGGCCAAGTACTTCGGAATGCGGGTTGAGCAATTCTCGATCGGTTTTCCTCCCAAATTGTGGTCCTTCAAAAAAGGTGATACGGAGTATGCTTTGAGCGCGATTCCCCTCGGAGGTTATGTGAAAATCTCAGGGATGATCGATGAATCGCTCGACGCGGAAACTATGAAGCAACCGCCACAGCCCTGGGAGTTTCGTTCGAAGCCGGCCTGGCAGAGACTGATTGTTATGCTTGGCGGAATCTTCGTTAACGTTGTTGTCGGAATACTCATTTTTATCGGGATCACGTATACCTACGGCGATACCTACCTGATGAAGGATTTCATTAACGAAAACGGTGGTTTCCAGGTCGGCTCGGTAGGAAAAGCAATCGGACTTCAAACGGGTGATAAAATTGTCGCTGTCAACGGCCGCCCCTTTGACTATCTCGAAGAACTTATCAAACCTGAAACGTTGCTGTCCAGCAACGCATATTACACGGTTGAACGCAATGGCGAGAGAGTAGATATTCCAATTCCTCACGATTTCATTCAACAGTTCAACAAAAAAGAAACTGCGCTCAATTTCATCTTCTACCGTTTCCCGCCGGTGATCTCATCGACAAAGCCGGGGTCAGTCGCAGATAAAATGGGCCTGCAGGAAGGGGACAAGATCCTCGAAATGAATGGGACGCCTATTCATTATTATGACGAGGTGTCTTCTTTTCTGGAGTCTAACCGTATTGACACTCTTACTATCAAGGTGGCCCGAGGCGGCGCCGAGATAGTAGTGTCGGAGTTCTTTGGGGACGCCGAAGCACTTGGCGTTTATGCGAGAACACCGCGTGATTTCTTCGCGGCGGCTGAAAAGAAAATCAGCTACGGCTTTTTCGAATCAATTCCGCTGGGTACTGAGCGAGCTTTTACAACGCTTGCCGTTCAGATAAAGGCGTTTGGGAAAATTATCACCGGCGCACTTTCACCCAAAGAGTCGTTGTCGGGTCCTATCGGGATCATGCAGGCCTTTGGCGTGACGTGGGAGTGGGAACGCTTCTGGTCGCTCACCGGCGTGTTATCGTTGGTACTGGCGTTCATGAACCTGCTGCCGATTCCGGCGCTCGACGGGGGACATGTGATGTTCCTGACTTACGAAATGGTTTCTCGCCGGAAGCCTTCCGATAAATTCCTTGAGACGGCACAGAAGCTGGGAATGGTATTCCTGCTGGCGCTGATGGTGTTCATCTTCGCTAACGACATCATGAAGATGTTTGCCAGCTAGAGGAGGCGACTGTTTCTATTGTCCTTTTCGGATATCAAACTCCACACGACGATTGAGTTTCCGATCTTCGTCCGTGTGCTCTTCGACGAGAGGACGTGCGCTACCATAGCCTTTGGCTGTAATGCGGGAAGGATCGATCTTAAACTCGTTGATCAGGTAAATGCGAATAGCATCGGCGCGTGCTTGCGAAAGCGTGCGGTTTGTGACCTCACTGCCATGTGAGTCGGTATGGCCTGATATATCGAGACTTATGGTGGGATGATCGATCAGGAAATTGGCTATCTTGTGGAGATCCGCGTGCATCGACGGCAGGATGTCAGCCTTTCCATTTTCGAACTCAAGCGATGCAAAGGCAATCTTGCTTTCGATCGGCTCTGTTTCGCGATGCATCTCCATATCGCCGTCCATGAAAAACAACTCCTCAATCCTGAAGAAGTCATCGCCCTGAATGATGAGGAGGTAGTTGCGTTTATTGATCAACTGAAAATCGAAAGACCCATCCTCGCGCAGGTAGCGCGGCGCGACCTCGACGCCTTTGTCCATGTCGATCACTGATACGATCCCGCTGAACGGCTTCTTCGTTTGAGAGTTGACGAGTGATCCCTTGAGTTGTGCGACGGCAGTAGGCTGTGCTTCCATGGGCACCGGGAAGGTGTGAAGGTCTAGATTCTCTTTGTCGTATTCGTCTGATCGGGCGTAGAAAAGTTGGTTGGATTCTGAGTCGATGGTAAAGTAGTATTCACTGCCTGGTCCATTCACCAGCGGTCCGACGTTTCGCGGCTCGCCCCAATTAACTTCTTGCCGGTACGATTTGTAAATGTCGAAGTCACCGAAGTTCAAAGGGTGCCCGTCGGAGCTGAAATACAAAACGTTGTGACGATGGTGAAAAAAAGGGCTGACCTCATTCCCCCGCGTGTTGATGATAGGACCAACGTTTTTGGCTTTCTGCCAGTTGCCGTCCTTATCGCGGATACTGTACCATATGTCGGATAGTCCGAATCCACCAAGGCGGTCAGACGCAAAAAACAGGGTGTCGCCCGAGTGAGAAAGGGAAGGATGGGAGTCCCATGCGATGGAGTTGACTTGTGGACCGAGGTTCCGCACATTCGACCATACGCTATCGGCAGAAAGAGTTGCTTCAAAGATGTCGCAATTACCGTAGGAGTCGGGCGAATTACAGCGGGCAAAGTAGAGGCGTTTACCGTCTTTGCTGAGACAGGCCGATCCTTCGTTGTAAGAAGTGTTTATCGTTGTCAGAGGCTGAGCTTCGAGCCACTGTCCGTATTCCCTGACGGCGATGAACAAGTCTTCATTATAAGAGCGTCCCAGTGTTTGAACGGTTGAGTTTCTTTTCGAGGTGAAAAGGAGCAAAGAGTCAATGTTTCCTATAGTCGGCGCGTAGTCAGCCTTGTCGGAGTTTACCCAGTCGGGCATTCGTACGAGTACACCTTGCGGCGGCCTCAATGTGTCAATTTCTTTCCGGAACGAAACAAGCTCGTAGTACTTCTCAAGTGGAACATAGTTTTCACGTTGATTGAAGGTGACACTGTCGTACTCAACGCGTGCCTGACGAACTTCGGACGGTTGCCGGTGGTGTTTAAGAACGAGTTTGTAAAGTAGTACGGCTTCTCCCGGTTGTCCGTACTTTTCAGAAAGACGCGCAAGCTGCCAGATGGAGGAAGTATTGGTAGAAAAGTTCTCAATTCCGAATTGAGCTACGTACTGCCGCAGTGCTTCGTATAATCCTTTTTCGTCGCCAGCCTGTTCCAGACGTCGTATTTTAGCCCGGAGCGCAGCGTTGTCATAGAATTTCAGGTTGTTAACGTTTGCGAAGGTAAAGATGTCAGATTGACTGTATGTTGTCAGGCTATCATCGAGCTGCGTGACACCGCCGCTTCTGTACTTCGCTTTCCTCTGTTGAGCGGGAGCGGATAGGGCGGTGAGCAAAAACGCGGCTGTTATGACCAGAATCAAGTTTTTCACCGGCCGGATTTATTGAATGGGGTTTGAACCACATTAAAGTTGTCACAATTTTGTTTCTTTTACAACTCCTCTGGCACTAGTATTGTCGGATTATAGGTCTATCAGAAAATTGCCACAATTCGTGCCCCCTTCTGTCAAATTGACATTCAAAACATGTATAAAAGCTTAGCGATCGAACTGGTACAGGAAGAGTCGGACGACCTTATCCAAATGATAAACCCGGAGCAGGAGAGCGATCTTAAGCCGGAAGACTTGCCGGATGAATTATCGATTCTACCCATCAAGAATACCGTTCTTTTTCCCGGTGTGGTCATCCCTATCACGGTCGGTCGACAGAAATCCATCAAGCTGGTAAAGAAGGCTTATCAGGGAAGTCGGATCATCGGAGTTGTTGCTCAGAAGAATCCGCAGTCGGAGGAGCCTGCTGTCGATGAACTCTACAAAACGGGAACGGTTGCCCGCATCATTAAAATGCTGGTGTTGCCCGACGGAAATACAACCATCATCATACAAGGAAAGAACCGGTTTAATATAACTGAGTACGTTCAGGAGGAGCCTTACCTCACCGCGCATGTAAACCTTCTTACCGAAGCAGGCCCCGGTTTAAACAACAAGGAAGCCAAAGCACTGGTCCAGTCGCTCAAAGATGCCGCCACGAAGATACTCCGGCTAAATCCCGAAATCCCTCAGGAAGCACAAGTCGCGCTTGATAACATATCGAGCATGGCTTTCCTTATTCATTTCCTGGCCAGTAACCTGAACGTTGATGTTTCGGATAAACAAAAGATCCTGGAGACATCGAACCTCATTGATCGAGGTACGCTGTTGTTGCAGTACATGCTTCGCGATGTACAGATGCTTGAAATCAAGAATGAGATTCAACGCAAGGTACACACAGATATCGACCAACAGCAACGCGATTATTTCCTTCGGCAGCAGATCAAGGTGCTGCAAGATGAGTTGGGATACGATGGTCCTGATAAGGAAGTAGAGAAGCTCCGTCAACGTGCCGAGGAAAAGAAGTGGCCAAAGCAGGTTGCTGAGCACTTTAATCGTGAACTTGACAAGCTGACGCGAATTAACCCGATGGCAGCCGAGTATCCGGTGGCAATGAACTACGTCGAGTTTATGCTCGACTTACCTTGGGAGGAATATACGGTCGATGATTTCGACCTCAAGAAGGCAAAGCGTATCCTTGACAAGGACCACTTCGGATTGGTAAAAGTCAAGAACAGAATCCTCGAATATCTTGCCGTGTTGAAACTGAAGCAGGATATGAAGGGCCCTATCCTGTGTTTATACGGTCCCCCGGGTGTCGGAAAGACATCATTAGGTCGTTCAATAGCCAAGGCGTTGAACCGGAAATACATCCGAATGTCATTGGGTGGTGTGCATGACGAAGCGGAAATCCGTGGACACCGTAAGACGTATGTCGGGGCGATGCCGGGCAAGGTCCTGCAAAATATAAAGAAGGCACAGTCGTCCAATCCGGTATTTATTCTTGATGAAATCGACAAAGTGAAGTCGGATTTTCGCGGGGATCCCTCATCTGCGTTGCTGGAAGTTCTGGATCCGGAGCAGAACAATGCGTTTGGAGATAACTACCTGGAAGTAGAATACGACTTGTCGAAGGTTCTGTTTATTGCGACGGCGAATTCCCTTGACAGCATTCATCCTGCCTTGCGTGATCGTATGGAGATTATTGAGATCACCGGCTACACGCAGGAGGAAAAGGTGGAGATTGCAGTGAAGCACCTTATTCCCAAGCAACTGAAAGAACACGGACTTAAGACTCGTGATGTTAAGTTTGAAAAAGCCGCGGTCGCCAAGATCATAAGCAGCTACACGCGCGAATCAGGGGTCCGCAACCTCGAACGAAAGATCGGCACGATTGTACGTAATATTGCCAAGTCGATTGCGATGGAGGAGGAGTATGACACGGTGGTAACTGAAGAGACCGTTCGCAGAATTCTCGGTGCGGAGATCCATGATGAGGAACTGTATCAGGGTAATGAGCTTGCAGGAGTGGTGACCGGACTCGCGTGGACGCAGGTGGGCGGTGAAATTCTTTTTGTGGAGTCAAGTCTGAGCAAGGGCAAGGGTACGCTTACTCTTTCCGGGCAACTGGGAGATGTGATGAAGGAGTCGGCAATGGCGGCCCTGTCTTATCTGAAGTCGAACGCCGAGGACCTGGGTATCGATGCCCGGGTGTTCCAGCAGTATGACTTGCACATCCACGTTCCTGCCGGCGCTGTTCCCAAAGACGGTCCGTCGGCGGGTATAACCATGTTTACTTCCCTCGCGTCCATATACACGCAGCGAAAAGTGAAGTCGAGGCTTGCTATGACCGGCGAGATAACGCTACGAGGCAAGGTCCTGCCCGTTGGCGGCATCAAGGAGAAAATTCTGGCAGCGAAGCGCAGCGGTATCAAGGAGATTGTACTCAGCACCAAGAATAAACGAGACATCGACGAAATCGAACGCCATTACCTGAAAGGCCTGACGTTCCATTACGTAGATACTGTCGAGGATGTCTTGAAGGTCGCTTTGCTGAAGGAAAAGGTTCCCAATCCTATGACCTTTACGCTTACGGAACAAAAGCTTCCGCCGTACATTAATAATTAGTAGAAAAAAAGACGCGCGACCACCTTGTGAGGGGAGGGCCGTGTTTTCAAGTGACCTTAGCGAGGTCCAAGCCAAATTGCAAAGATTATGATGGATGCAAAATATTTGACGCCCAAGGAGATTGTAGCTGAACTTGATAAATACATTATTGGCCAGTATGAAGCCAAAAGAAACGTAGCCATCGCCTTACGGAACCGGTGGCGACGGATGAATGTAAAGACGGAAATCCAGGGGGAAATCGTACCTAATAACATATTGATGATCGGGGCTACCGGTGTAGGTAAGACGGAAATAGCCCGTCGGCTTGCACGGATCGCCGATGCTCCCTTTGTAAAAGTGGAGGCTTCGAAGTTTACCGAAGTGGGCTATGTCGGTCGTGACGTCGAGAGTATGGTACGCGACCTGGTAGAGCAATCGGTCAATATGGTGAAAGCAAAGAAGAAGGAGGAAGTTAAGGAGAAAGCCGCCTTGATTGTCGAAGACATTATCCTTGATGCGTTGATTCCACCCCTGAAGGCGCAACCTGCGCGTCCCGCGGCTGGGTTTTCTTCTTCGCCGTCGGAAGGGGCGCCTCAAACCGAAGAGGAGCTTAACGAACGGACGCGTGCCCTGTTTCGTGAGAAGATTCGACGCGGCGAACTTGATGAGCGAAAGATCGAAATCAGCATAAAGGGTTCGTCCGGTCCTAATGTGGGAATGATTGGCGCGGGAATGATGGACGAAGTGTCGATGATGAATCTTCAGGAGATGCTTAACGGCATGATGCCCAAGAAGACGAAGAAGAGAAAGGTCACTGTGGCTGAAGCACGGCAGATTCTTCTCGAGGAGGAGGCCGCCAAGCTTATTGATATGGACGAAGTGAAGGAGGAGGCTATCAGACGCGCCGAAGATGCTGGTATCATCTTTATTGATGAAATTGATAAGATCGCTTCGGGCTCGGGAAAAAAAGGAGGAAGTGGACCCGATGTCAGTCGGGAAGGGGTACAACGCGATTTGTTGCCGATTGTTGAAGGAAGCACGGTAAACACCAAATACGGTGTTATCAAGACCGACCACGTGTTGTTCGTCGCTGCCGGTGCGTTTCATATTGCAAAGCCGTCGGATCTCATTCCTGAGTTACAGGGACGTTTTCCGATTCGCGTTGAATTGAATAACCTGACTAAGGAAGATTTTATCCGCATCCTCAAAGAGCCCAAGAATGCTTTGTCGAAGCAATACCAGGCGCTATTTGAGGCGGAGGATGTAAAGATTGAATTCACGGATGCGGCGATAGAGGAGTTGGCGAACACAGCCTTTCTTGTAAATGCTGAAGTGGAGAACATCGGTGCACGCAGATTGCATACGGTAATGAGCAAGCTCCTAAATGAGCTTTTGTTTGAAGTTCCTGACAACATCACGCCGGGGACATCGATCACTATTGACGCACCGCTTGTGCGCGAGAAACTGAGTGATTTGGTTAAGAACAGAGATCTGAGTGAGTACATCCTTTGATATTTCGCGTAGTCATACCGTTGCTCTTCCTGCTGCCGGTTATGACACGCGCTCAGGAGCAAACGCAGCTTCTTGAGCCTGCAGAGGTAAAGCCGGTTACTGAGGACCGCGACTCAGTACGCCGGTACTATATAAAGGGGTTCCCCGACTATTTCTTTGTTTATCCCTTGTTGAAGCAGCGCGCCCTCAATTTTGAGGTTGCGACAACTGATCGTAGTTCGGTGCTCACTTTCAGACCGAACAATACCTTCAGCCTGGGGTTGGGGTTATATGTATTGGAAGTAAACCTCGAGCTCGCCTTCGCTATTCCGCTTCGCGAGAGAAGTATTGTTCGCTATGGAGAGTCGGAGGCGCGCGACCTGCAACTGAACGTCTTGGCCAAGCGTTGGGGAGTTGATGCGTTCTATCAACGCTACAGCGGGTTTTATCTTGAAGAAAAGAGTCAGACTGTTCATGGCGACAACCCGTTCCCGCAGCGACCGGATATCGGCACCCGTAATTTTGGATTCACCGGTCATTATTTGTTTAACCACCAGAAGGTTTCGTTCCGGTCGGCGTACAATTTTTCCGAGCGCCAGCTCGAAAGTCGAGGATCTTTCCTCCTGTCGGGTGCTCTGTATACCTTTAGAGCGGCAGGGGACTCGTCGATTATCGGTGAACGGTGGTTGGAGCGTTTTGGTGAACAGGTGGATTTCTCACGCCTCCGCTATACGACTTTCAGCCTTGCCCCCGGGTACACATTCAATGTAACCCAGAATCATTTTTTTCTCAACGCCACGTTGATGGTGGGGCCTGCCCACCATTGGGTGAGTTACAACTTGTCCGGACAGGATAGCGAACGCCATGACATCGCCGTCAATGCGTTTCTCGCAACCCGGTTTTCGATAGGGTACAATGGTTATCGTTTTTTTGGAGGAATTACTTTCGCTTCACAGGGAAGCCGCATGCGATTTGACGACACTACATTTGCCAACAACAACAGCGTCTTCAAGGTACTTGTAGGTTATCGCTTTCGTGAGTCGGGCTTTCTGACCAGAAGAGTCTGGGATATTCTGCCTTTTGAACTTTGACTATTGGGTTGTCGTTCAGGTCTCCAAAATTCTCCCTCCTTTGTTCTCCAGCGCTTGTGCATCCATACCCATTGATCGGGATGTTGACGAATTGCATCTTCGATAAAGTTGGTCATTACCTGGGTGTTGAAGCGCACGTCTTCTGTCTCATCGTCAGTTCTTCTCATGACGATTTCGGGGAGAATGTGCATGTGCTGAAGTCCGTCGTTTCCAAGGTAGATATAAGTGGGGATAACGGCCGCGCCGGTTTTGAGGGCCAGTACCGTGGCGCCGATCGGAGTTGCGGCAGGGCGCCCGAAGAAGTTGACGAAGACTTTCTTGACCTTGGTGTCCTGATCAATCAGCAACGCAACCGACCCGCCCGATTTCAGTACCTTCAGCATTTTGAAGGTTTCTTTCCCCCGTGCAATAGCGATAGCGCCATGGAGGTTCCGATAATTCCAGAGGAGATTGGTGAGGCGGGGATCTTTTAGGGGCGTTCCGATAATATGGGGGTTCAGTCCGCGCATAGCCATGTTGGTAACCTGAAGATCGAAGGCTCCGAGGTGGCAAGTGAGGAAGATCACGCCTTTTCCCTTGGCCTGGGCCTTTTCGAAGTTTTCAAGACCGTGTGTAACCAGGAAGCTTTCAAGTGAAGCGAGGTCTTTTACCCTGGAGCTTCGAAGGATTTCGCCGCCGTTTTTCCCGATCATCCTGAAGTTCCGGCGCGCCAGTGCTTTCACTTCGTCTGGCGACTTTTCCGGATAGGCGAGTGCTAGATGAGTGAGTGTTCTTCTCCGTGTTTTGCCCGCGAAATACCACGACAGCGAACCGAGCCGTCCGCAGAAACGCAGCCATCGATCTCGCGGAACGGCGCCTGACCAGGCGATCATAGCCCGCAATAGCCAATAGACCAGCGTATATCTCACATATCGGAAGAACGCTTTAAATCGCGACATGCTTGCGAAGATAACATTATGGGTTGTTTAGTGTTCAAAGGGAAGGCGTATATTTAAACGCCAGCCTTCCCGGACAAATTCCCAGAACTGGTATTCGTTATGCAAATTGGTTTGAAGACACTGTACATTATTCGTCACGCTAAGTCGAGTTGGAACAACCCTGTTCTTGATGATCTAGAAAGGCCGCTAAACGATCGGGGGAGGGAAGATGCGCCCCGTATGGGGGCAAGACTCCGGGAACGCAATATCGCCGCGGATACGCTGATTACCAGTCCGGCCACACGTGCGTTGTCTACCTGCGAAATCATCGCCGATGAAATTGGGTTTGCCAGGGATAAAATTCGGACCGACGAACGCCTTTACCACGCTACGGAGAACGTCATTCTAAAAATCGTAAGGGAACAGCCCGATACTGTACAACAGGTAGTTCTTTTTGGTCACAATCCCGGTCTCACCGATTTTGCTAATCGGATAAGCACGAACCTGCGCCTCGACAACCTGCCAACGTGTGGGATAGTGGCGCTGCGATTTCAGGGCACGTGGAAGGAGGTGGATTGGCGCTCAGGCGAAGTGCTCTTTGTCGACTACCCCAAGGCGATTTTATAACGGTTGAGGTATACCCGCAGCATTACTTCCTGAACATGAAGTACACGGCGAGGATAAGAAAAATGAAACCGATCAGGTGATTCAACCGGAACGTTTCATTCTTGAAGAAAATCAGGGAGAAAACAACGAAAACCGTCAGGGTGATCACTTCCTGGATGACTTTGAGCTGAACGAGTGAAAACGGCCCGCCGTTTTCACGGAATCCGAGCCGATTGGCCGGCACCTGCAGGGCGTATTCGAAAAGAGCAATCCCCCAGCTGATGAGAATGATCGCCAGGAGCGACAGGTTTTGTCCCCACTTCATCTCCTTGAAACGCAAATGGCCATACCACGCCAACGTCATAAAGGCGTTGGAAAGAACCAAAAGCAGAACAGTAACCAGAGCTTTCACCCTACTTTATCGCTTTAACACTCTAACCCTTTACCCCAACTTCTTGTACTTGATGCGGTGCGGTTGATCGTCCCCCAGTCGTTTCCGTTTATTCTCTTCGTACTCGCTGAATGTCCCTTCGAACCAGTATACCTGTGAATCGCCTTCGAAGGCGAGGATATGGGTACATACGCGATCGAGGAACCAGCGGTCGTGAGAAATAATGACAGCGCAGCCGGCGAAGTTTTCAAGTCCTTCTTCCAATGCCCGGAGTGTATTCACATCAAGATCGTTCGTAGGTTCGTCGAGCAACAACAGGTTGCCACCTTGTTTGAGAGCAATGGCCAGGTGTGCCCTGTTTCGCATCCCTCCCGAAAGCTCCTTGACTTTCTTCTGCTGATCGTTGCCGCTGAAGTTAAACTTGCCGACATATGCTCGCGAGTTGATCTGTTTACCGCCCAGTTCGATTAGCTCATTTCCTCCGGTGATGGCTTCCCACACCGTATGCTCGGGATTCAGATCATCGTGTTCCTGATCGACGTATGCGATTTTGACTGTCTCGCCGATCTCGAAGGTCCCCTGGTCGGGTTTCTCCTTGCCGATGATCATTTTAAACAATGTGGTCTTACCGGCACCGTTAGGACCGATAATTCCCACGATTCCTGCAGGAGGAAGTGAGAATGTCAGATTTTCGTAGAGTAGTTTGTCGCCGTATGCCTTTGCGACGCCTTTGGCTTCAATCACCTTGTTACCCAGGCGAGGGCCCGGCGGAATGAACAGTTCGAGTTTCTCTTCGCGTTCACGTGTCTCCTGGCTGAGGAGCTTTTCGTACGCGCCAAGACGGGCTTTCCCCTTGGCGTGCCTTCCCTTGGGGGTCATGCGAACCCATTCGAGCTCGCGCTCCAGGGCTTTCTGGCGTTTTGATTCCGTTTTCTCTTCCTGGGCGAGACGCTTTTGTTTTTGCTCCAGCCATGAAGAGTAGTTGCCTTTCCAGGGAATTCCTTCGCCGCGGTCGAGCTCGAGTATCCACCCCGCGACGTTGTCGAGGAAATACCGGTCGTGCGTTACCGCGATTACGGTTCCCTTGTATTGTTTAAGGTGTTGCTCCAGCCAATGGACCGATTCGGCATCAAGGTGGTTGGTCGGCTCATCAAGGAGGAGGACGTCGGGTTCCTGAAGGAGCAGCCGGCACAGGGCTACACGGCGTTTTTCACCCCCTGACAGGTGTTCCACCCGTTCATCGGGCGGGGGGCATCGCAGTGCGTCCATAGCCCGCTCGAGCTTGTGGTCGATTTCCCAGGCCCCTGTGGCGTCGAGTCTTTCCTGAATTTGTCCTTGCTTCTGAATCAGCTTGTCCATCGCGTCAGGGTTTTCCAGCACCTCCGGATCAGCAAACTTCTCATTGATTTCCTCAAACTCCTTGAGGAGTCCCATGATCTCATGAACGCCTTCCTCGACTACTTCTCTTACGGTCTTGTTCTTGTCGAGGTGGGGTTCCTGTTCAAGGAGGCCGACACTAAAGCTGAGGTCTGACACAACTTCTCCCTGGAAATCCTTGTCGATGCCGGCGATGATACGGAGCAGCGAGGATTTTCCAGACCCGTTCAACCCGAGCACGCCAATCTTGGCGCCGTAGAAAAACGAGAGATAGATGTCCTTAAGTACTTGTTTGTTGGGCGGGTAGATCTTACTTACGCCCGACATGGAGAAAATAATTTTTTCGTCAGCCATGCTAGAATCTCAACAAAAAACCCGACAATAACACTGATGCGCGGCCGTTAAAGACCGGGTCGCGCTCTCGGGCGCAATATGGCAAATAACTTCGGTTTTACATTTTTGGCCGAAATTTTATAGAAACAGAACTTTTCCGGCCTTTTCCTACTGTAAGGAAATGGAGGGAAACGGAATTTGTTTTCTTCGATTAAAGTTTATTTTTGCGAAAAAATGAAGGAGGACTAAACGTATGTATTGGACGCTGGAACTTGCCTCTTACCTCGAAGATGCTCCCTGGCCCGCTACCAAGGATGAGCTCATCGACTATTCCATCAGATCGGGTGCCCCGCTTGAGGTGGTAGAAAACCTGCAGGAACTCGAAGACGATGGTCAACCCTACGAGAGCATCGAGGAAATTTGGCCTGATTATCCCACCAAGGAAGATTTCTTCTTCAACGAGGACGAATATTAGGCTGCGTTCGATGTAAATCGGACAGATTTGAAAAGCATTGCGCCTGGAGCTTTAGCTTCGGGCTTTTTTATTGCTCAAGCAGTGACCCCGCCAATCTGAGGTCTTCGGGGGTAGTGATCTTGATGTTATCGTAGCGACCCTCAATAAGATGGATTTTGTACCCAGCCTTCTCGGCCACGGTGGCATCGTCAGTCGCATCTGTGTCTGTTGCCTGGGCATAAGCCTGGTGCAAGATAGCAGCACGAAATACCTGCGGCGTTTGAACTAAACGGAACCGCGAGCGGTCGGTTGCAAAAGTCTCCCCATGTTTTACCTCGCGGAGCGACTCTTTCAGAGGGATGGCAGGAACGGCACAACCGTGAATGCGGGCCGCAGCAAAGGCTTCGCCGATCATCGCCGGCTTAACCAGCGGTCTGACGCCGTCGTGAACTGCGACAAAACCTTCTTGCCCTACATGACGTAGTCCATTTTTCACTGACTCGAACCGGGTAGCGCCTCCCGTACAAAGGGTCACACCGCTAACCGATGGGTATCTCGCTACGAGCTCCTCCCAGCGGCTCATGTCCGACTCTGGCAAAACAAGAACAATCCTGAGTTCACCGGAGTAGCTTAGGAACTTTTCAAGCGTGTGAATGAGAATAGGTTTCCCTTTGAGGTCGGTAAACTGTTTGGGGAGTGATTGTCCAAAGCGTACTCCTTTACCTCCTGCGACGATGATAGCGTATTCCGGGGTTGTCAAATGCGTTTCGGATTAGGGCGTTAAACAACTCGCAAAAATCGGCGCTTATAGCTGAGAAACCTTATCTTTCGGAAACGCCAAGATTATGCTGCGACTGCTTCTTATCGTCTTCAACGTCGTTGTCATCAGTTTCCTCGTCTATCGCCTGGTTGAAGTTTCCCGGCATAGGATGGAGCGTTGGAAGAAAGTCACGATTCTCTTCGGCGGAGTTTTATTGCTGCTGGCTCCCTTTGGAATTTTCCTGAGAATTTTCTCGCCGGCTCCCCAATATTTCATCGTTTATCCCGCAGCCATCTTCATGTACCTCTATCTGACCCGGCAGATGTCGGTTAGATGATCAGCATTGCGTCGCCGTAGGTCAGGAACTTGTACTTTTCCTTCTTCGCGACCTGATAGGCTTTCATCACATTGTCGTATCCGCCGAAGGCGGCAGCCATCATCAGCAGCGTAGATTCCGGTTGATGGAAGTTAGTGATCATGGCGTTGCAAATCTTGAACTCGTAGGGAGGAAAGATAAACTTGTCCGTCCAGCCTTCGCGCGGCTTTAGTCGGTTCGTAGCCGATACCGACGATTCGAGGGCCCGCATTGTGGTGGTACCGACGGCACACACCCGGTGTTTGGTATCGAGAGCCCGGTTCACCAGTTTTACCGCCTCTTCATTGACGACGAAGTTTTCGGAATCCATTTTGTGCTTCGTCAGATCTTCGACATCAACCGGCCGGAAAGTACCCAGGCCAATGTGGAGCGTTACAAACGTCATGTCTACCCCCTTGATCTGGAGGCGCTTAAGCAGCTGACGGGTAAAGTGCATTCCGGCCGTAGGCGCCGAAACGGCGCCCTTGTGTTTGGCATAAATCGTTTGAAATCTTTCCTTGTCTTCGGCTTCTACTTTCCTCTTAATGTATTTGGGAAGGGGAGTCTCTCCGAGCGTTTCGATTACCTTGTCGAAAGCCTCAGCATCTCCGTCGAAAAGAAAGCGAATTGTCCTCCCGCGCGAGGTTGTGTTATCAATCACTTCCGCGACGAGATCTCCATTTCCAAAGTATAATTTGTTGCCGACGCGAATTTTGCGGGCAGGATCAACCAGTACATCCCACAAATGCATTTCTGCGTTCAATTCCCGAAGAAGGAAGACCTCGATCTTGGCGCCGGTCTTTTCCTTGCGGCCGTACAGACGGGCAGGGAAGACCATAGTATCATTGCCCACCAATACATCCCCCTCGCCAAAATAGTCGACCAGGTCTTTAAAAACCTTGTGTTCGATTTCGCCGGTATCGCGGTGGAGTACCATTAATCGGGATTCATCCCGATTTTCGGGAGGGCGGCTGGCGATCAGGCTCTGGGGTAGTTCAAACTTGAATTCAGATAACTTCATATTGGTAAGGGCAGAGTATCCCCAATGAAGGGTATTTTAAAATAAGGTTGCAAAATTAAGCCAATAATTAACATTAACGAACAAAGACTGTTGATTTTAGTTCGGTTCACAATCGGAGTTTTTCCTTTCTTATGCGTAATTCGGGGCTTTTGCCGGGCGACTAACCAAAAACGCCTGCAAGGAAAAGAAGTTGGCGATTCCGTTTAACCCTCATCAAAAAATCGCGTTAGAGCCTTCATGAAGACGCTTCAACAGGTATTTGAAAGTTTCCGGTTCGCTTGGCGGGCACTGCGATCCAATCTTCTGCGAACCATTCTGTCTTTGTTGGGAGTGACTATTGGCATATTTGCCATTATCACGGTATTGACGCTGGTCGACTCTCTGGAGAAGAACATTAAGGACAGTCTTAATTTTCTGGGAACCGGGGTTATTTACATTGAGAAGTGGCCCTTTGTAGCGGATAACAACGGGGAATACCGATGGTGGGATTTCTGGCGCCGACCCAATGCCTCGTACGAAGAGTACCAGTTTCTACAGGCGAATCTCAAAAACAGCTCGGGGATATCCATTTTTGCCACCCGCGGAAACGTGGTGGTTAAACGCGGCAATAATAGCCTGGGACAAGTCCGACTGGTAGGTGGAGCACTCGGCTACACCACTTTGTTTGCCATCGACCTCCACGGTGGACGTTTTCCTACGGCTGAAGAAATATCGTCGGCACGAAACATTGCCGTGATTGGCTACGAGGTTGCCAATGCTCTGTTTCCGAATGGTGAGGATCCCGTGGGTAAGGAAATTCGGATCCGCAATCTGAAGTATATAGTGGTGGGTGTTATCAAGAAGGAAGGGGAGAGCTTCATGGGAACCCCGAGTAACGACTATGCGGTGATTATTCCTTATCAGGCATTCCGCCGGTTATATCAGACGGGTACGGGAGCCTGGGATGAGACTACTTCGCGT
The DNA here is from genome assembly GCA_964532595.1 of uncultured Roseivirgaceae bacterium. Classification (GTDB taxonomy): domain Bacteria; phylum Bacteroidota; class Bacteroidia; order Cytophagales; family Cyclobacteriaceae; genus Chryseosolibacter. The sequence goes on along the minus strand of CAZHIQ010000009.1, from coordinate 75,258 downwards.
ATCGGCGTAAAGGGACTCGACACGGATGTCGGCCTCGTCGAACTGGAAAATGAAGTGCGCGGCTTAATGCGTATCAGGCGTGGGCTGCGTCCTACAGAGAAAGACAACTTCGCACTTAATCGCCCCGAAGCCATTGCTAATATGATCAGTGGTGTCTTTGATATTATCGGATTTGCCGGCTGGGTTATCGGTGGATTCTCAATCCTTGTAGGGGGCTTTGGTATCGCCAATATCATGTTTGTATCGGTCAAAGAAAGAACACCGATCATTGGCTTGCAGAAATCTCTGGGTGCGAAGAATTATTTTGTGCTCTTTCAATTTCTCTTTGAGGCAGTATTTCTGAGCCTCATCGGCGGTCTGGCCGGATTGTTCCTTGTTTATCTCATTACCCTCATTCCGATGGGAAGTCTGGTCGTCACGCTCACGGTGAAGAACATAGCGCTGGGGTTAGGTGTTTCGACCGTCATTGGACTGGTATCCGGAATTGTTCCGGCAGCTCTTGCTGCGCGCCTTGACCCGGTTATTGCTATTCGGGCAAGCTAGTTTGATGCATCGCGATGTCATAAAAAAGCCCGGGTGTTATGAGCATCCGGGCTTTCTGTTTTATTAACAGATAGGCTATTCTTTTTCTTCGAGAACTGCCTTCGCCTCGGGACCGGAAATTTTTTCTTTGATTTTCCGTTCCAGTTCTTCCATGAGTTCTGGATTGTCTTCGATGAGTTGCTTCACAGAATCGCGACCTTGTCCGAGTTTGTTTCCGCTATAGGAGAACCAGGATCCGGATTTTTGGATAACATCAAGCTCAACACCGAGGTCGATTATTTCTCCTGATTTCGAGATGCCGCGACCGTACATAATGTCAAACTCAACCACCTTGAAGGGGGGAGCAACTTTGTTCTTAACCACTTTCACCTTCACCCGGTTACCGGTGATATCATCAGCACTTTCTTTGATCTGGCCGATGCGGCGAATGTCGAGTCGTACTGAGGAGTAAAACTTCAGCGCATTACCTCCCGTCGTGGTTTCGGGGTTGCCGAACATGACGCCGATTTTTTCGCGAAGCTGGTTGATGAAAATACACGCACATCCCGTTTTGCTAATGGTTCCCGTCAGTTTCCGCAGGGCTTGCGACATCAGGCGTGCTTGTAAGCCCATCTTGCTATCGCCCATTTCGCCTTCAAGTTCGCCCTTCGGTACCAGCGCGGCCACTGAGTCGATGACAATTATGTCAATGGCCCCTGACCGGATAAGATGATCTGCAATTTCCAATGCTTGCTCACCGTTGTCGGGCTGGGAGATGAGCAGGTTTTCCGTATCGATTCCGAGTTTTTCGGCATATGAGCGGTCGAACGCGTGTTCGGCGTCTATGAACGCAGCAAGACCGCCGCGCTTCTGCGCTTCCGCGATACAGTGCATGGTAAGCGTGGTCTTTCCCGACGATTCCGGTCCGTAGATTTCCGTTACCCGACCACGGGGAATTCCCCCTATTCCCAAGGCCAGATCAAGGCCCAGAGAACCCGTGGGGATGAAGGGAATGTCCATCACCCTTTCATCACTCAACTTCATAACGGTCCCCTTGCCGTAAGTCTTTTCCAGTTTATCGATGGTAAGCTGAAGAGCTTTCAGTTTTTCTTTTGCGTCGCTCATGAGGTTCGTTCGTTAATGTTATCTTTTTCCAGTGTCGTTGTTGTCGGGAGCGGTATTGTTCTTGCGTTCCGATGTGACGGACGATCGACAGCTCAAATTTAAGCAGGAAACATTGTCAATTGCTGTCACAAAATTCTTTTTCAGGAATTCCTGACGTCCGGAGCGTTGACGGAGTTGCGTTTGATGTATGTGAAAATCTATATTGGATCGAAAAGGCTGGTCAAATTTGATCTTACATGAGGCGTACCGGGAGGATTTTCGGAAGGGTATTGGGGGCTTTTGCGGTTTTGCTGCTTGTCCTGATTCTGGCTTACTGGGATCTGGTGACTTACGGCGTAATGCAGGCCCGCGGCCAGCTCCATATAATATGGAACGCCCGGCCGGTGGAAGAATACCTGGCATCGCCACACTTTCCGGACTCGCTCAAAACAAAGCTGGAACTTGTTGCGCAGGTCCGGCGGTATGCCGTTGATTCACTGGGACTGAAGGACACCAGGAACTATAAAACCCTGTACGATCAGAAAGGCGAGGAGATCATGTGGGTGGTCATGGCCAGTGAACCTTTTCAATTGAGAGCCCGGGAGTGGAGCTTCCCCGTCGTTGGATCGGTTCCTTACAAGGGATTCTTTGACCGGTCGAAGGCTTTTGCTCTTGCCCGCGAACTCGAGTCGGAAGGCTGGGATGTAAATGTGCGTAATCCCGGCGGTTGGTCTACGCTCGGTTGGTTCACTGATCCAATTCTGAGCAAGATGCTCAACCGCAGTGAAGGCGACCTGGCTAACCTGATCATCCATGAGATGTCGCACGCAACCATTTTTGTCAAGGACAGTGTTGACTTTAATGAAAATCTGGCGACGTTCATTGCAGACCGTGCGACCGAGCAATTTCTGATCGCGTATTATGGCGCGGAGTCCGACGAATACCTGGGCTACATTCGCGAAGATCACGATTACCGCCTGTACGCCGAACATATGTTGCGGGGCGCGCGAAAGCTTGACAGCCTTTATCAGACGATTCAAAACTCGGCTCTCGAGAACAAACTGCGCATGAAGGAGGCCATGATCCAGACGATTGTTGATGCTCTGGATACACTGTCGCTGCATGCTGAGGACCCGAAACCTTCTCACCGGTTTAAAGACGCTCTTCCCAATAATGCCTACTTCCTGAACTTCCTCCGTTATCAGTCAAAACAGGATGTATTCATGGATGAATACCAACGCCGGTTCGGAGGAGACCTTCGTGCTTATGTCGCTTACCTGGCCGACAAGTATCCTTTCTTATAGGGTGGTCGGGTTAAGGAATTGTTAAGAAAGCATATCCGGTTTTTTACAACTAACGGACGCCCTATTTTTGGGTAATATGGGAGATACACCGGTGCATAAAGTGCTCGTCGTTGATGATGAGGAGTCTATCCTGGAATTGCTGCGGTATAACCTGGAAAAGGCAGGTTATGAGGTGCGGACCGCCGGCGATGGAGAAAAGGCGCTCGCAGTAGCCCGCGATTTCCTTCCCGATCTTGTTCTGCTTGACATTATGATGCCGATAATGGACGGCGTCGAGACGTGCAGACGCATGCGGCAGATGCCTGGCGTCGATGAGGCATTTATTATTTTTCTTACCGCCCGCGCTGAGGAATACTCCGAAGTAGCCGCCTTCGACGTCGGAGCAGACGATTATATCACAAAGCCGATAAAGCCCAGGGCGTTGTTGAGTCGGATCAAGGCGGTTTTCAGGCGCGACAAGAAAGAAAAAACGAGCGTCGATCGCATCGAAATCGGTGAATTAACTATTGATCGCACCAGTTATACCGTCAGGGTGCAAGACAGGGAAGTCAACCTTCCTAAGAAGGAGTTCGAATTGCTTTATTTCCTGGCGCGGCACCGGAACCGGGTCTTCAGCCGGGAAGATATTCTGGAACAAATCTGGGGAACTGATGTCTACGTGGTTCCCCGAACGGTCGACGTTCATGTGCGCAAAGTCCGGGAAAAGATTGGCGATGACTATATTACAACAGTAAAAGGGGTGGGATACAAGTTTTCGTAAGTCCGCCCGAAACGTCCGTTCATGCTGCACCCGAAAGTTCTTAGCCTTCTCACTGCCCTTGCCGTGGCGCTGGTCGTAACCGCGGTTCTCCTTGTTGTAGACCGCATTGCCTTTGCGTCACACCTGCTGGTCTTTCTGGGAGTTGGGGCAGCTACTTACTTCTTGTTTTATTATATAATAGACCACCAGGTGTTGCGGCCCCTTCGGCAATTAAAAAAGCGGCTTTTATCGCTACAAGTGGGCGTGCCCGAAGACGAAGCCGATATTTCAGCGTCGATTAACGCCATAGAAACAGCCCTCGCGCTCCGGTTGGCGCAAATGCAGAATGAACTGGAGCGGATGCGGAAGCTCGAAGCTTTTCGACGTGATTTTATTGCTGATGTGTCTCATGAACTAAAGACACCCATTTTTTCGGCTCAAGGATTTGTCCACACTCTGCTCGACGGTGCAGCAAAAGACAAAAAAATTCGCAAGAAGTTTCTGAAGAAAGCAGCGAAGAGCCTCGATGGGCTGGATGTGCTGGTGCAAGACCTGTTGACCCTGTCGCATATCGAAACGGGACAGGTCAGGATGCATTTCTCCGAGTATGACGTGTTTTCACTCACCCGGGAGGTACTGGACGAACTGCGTGACAGGGCTGATGAGAAAGGAGTTAGACTGCGGATGGAAAGCCCGGCGACGAAGGTGAAAGTTTGGGCAGACAAATTGCGGATTCGCCAGGTGCTGGTCAATCTGGTTTCGAATGCGATCAATCACTCGTTGGAAGACGGCGAGGTTGTAGTTTCGTTTCAACCGGGGAATGATGTTGTGACGATCGCTGTTCAGGATTTCGGTAAGGGGATTCCCGAAGAGCATATTCATCGTATCTTCGAGCGTTTTTACCGGATCGATAAAAGCCGCAGCCGGGAAAAAGGTGGAACGGGGCTGGGGCTGGCTATCGTCAAGCATATTCTCGACGGGCATCACTCGACCATGACCGTCGAAAGTAAGCCCGGTAAAGGGGCAATATTTACGTTTGCCCTGCCGACCGGTCAGGATCAAGCAGCTACTGATGGAAAAGACAACATATCCAAGGAGGAACAAAGAGATTGATTTTAAGGATCTTGTGCTGTTTGAGGATGAAGACTTCATTCTCGTCAACAAACCGCCTTTTCTTTCCACGCTCAACGACCGAATTGAGCCCGTTAACCTGTTGGCGCTGGCTCGCGGGTACTGGGCGGATGCCCAGGTATGTCATCGGCTGGACAAGGATACTTCGGGCGTGCTGGCCATCGCCAAGCACCCGGAGGCTTACCGTCACTTGAATATGCAGTTTGAAAGTCGGGAAGTGGGAAAGGTTTATCACGCGGTAGTTGATGGAGTTCACGACTTCGGAGATGAGCTTGTCGATGCTCCGATTCTGAAAATGGACGATGGCGTGGTGCGGATCAGCCGGTCGGAGGGCAAACCAGCTCAGACGTGGCTAACCACCCTCCAGGCTTTCCGGTTCCATTCTCTCATCGAATGCCGACCAATTACCGGCCGAATGCACCAGATTCGCATCCATTTGTCGCTAAAACAAGCGTCAATCACCGGCGATGAGGTTTACGGGGGCAAGCCCTTCCTTCTTTCCTCGATAAAACGCGGGTATAAGCTAAAAAAGGGTACGGAAGAAGAGCCTTTTATGAAACGAATGGCTTTGCACGCTTATTCCCTGCAATTCAACGACATGGCGGGCAGGAGGAAGATCGTGGAGGCGCCTTATCCCAAAGATTTCAAGGCTCTGGTTCGGCAGTTGGAGCTCAATCGCTAGTCGTACCGGGAGATGAAAAGAAAGTGGGTGGACCGCTGCGCGGAAAAAGCGAATAATCTGGGTCCTGCTTGCATTTAAATATTAGTACACTTACCTTTGTGTCCCTTTTTGAGAGGAAGGGTGCATTTTATTTGAATCTTACGCAAAAAAATGGATCATAACAGCTATAAGACCACTCACGTCAACAAGGCGACTGCCGAGAAGGACTGGGTCATTGTAGACGCCAACGCTCAGGTGTTGGGTAGAGTGGCGAGTCAGATTGCCAAAATTATTCGCGGAAAGCATAAGCCTAGCTATTCTCCGCACCTGGACTGTGGCGACAAGGTAATTGTCATCAACGCAGAAAAGGTGAAGATGACTGGCAAGAAATGGACGGACCGCGTGATTTTTACGCACTCCGGTTATCCGGGTGGTCAGCGTGAGCATACGCCTTCGCTGATTCACAGCAAATATCCCGAGCGGCTGATCGAGCACGCGGTGCGCGGCATGTTGCCGAAAAATCGCCTGGGTCGTGAACTTTTCCGCAACCTCCATGTATATAAAGGTTCGGAGCACCCCCATCAGGCACAACAACCCAAGGAAATTAAATTCTGATAAATGCAGATTTTCAACGCTATCGGTAGAAGGAAGACCTCCGTTGCCCGGGTTTATCTCAAACCGGGAAAAGGTGATATCACCATAAACAACCGTGGCCTCAAGGATTACTTCCTGTCTGAAATCCACCAAACCACTGTATTGCAGGCACTTGCGGCTATCAACGCAGAGTCTCAGTACGATGTTACAATCAACGTCGAGGGTGGTGGTATTAAAGGTCAGGCAGAAGCCGTTCGTCTCGGGATTGCCCGCGCCCTTGTCGCAGTAGATGAAGAGAACAAACCCGCACTGAGAAAAGAGCGGCTGTTGACTCGCGATTCACGCATGGTTGAGCGCAAGAAGTACGGTAGAAGGAAGGCGAGAAGGAGATTCCAGTTTAGCAAGCGTTAATCGAGAGAGATTCATGGCAGATAAATTAACATATCAGGAATTGTTGGATGCAGGTGTCCACTTTGGTCACCTTACCCGTAAGTGGAATCCGAAGATGGCCGAGTACATCTTCATGGAAAACAACGGGATCCACATCATCGATTTGAACAAGACCCTCGCCAAACTGGATGAGGCGACGTTTGCCCTCAAGAACATTGTTCGCTCGGGCCGGAAGATCATGTTTGTAGCCACCAAGAAACAGGCTAAAGACATCGTGACCGAAGAAGCAAAGCGTCTTAATATGCCATACGTAACTGAGCGCTGGCTCGGTGGTATGTTGACAAACTTTGCGACGATCCGCAAATCGCTGAAAAAGCTTTCGCAGATTGATAAACTCATGAAGGACGAGTCCTTCCTGAACATGGCGAAGCGCGAGCGCCTTATGGTGACCCGTGAAAAGGCCAAGCTGGAAAAACTCCTCGGCGGTATCGCTGATTTGAACCGCTTGCCGGCTGCCTTGTTCGTGATCGACGTAAAGCGTGAGCACATCGCGGTTACTGAAGCGCAAAAACTGAACATTCCGGTCTTTGCCCTGGTAGATACCAATAGCGATCCTTCAGGTGTCGACTTCCCGATTCCCTGCAATGATGACGCATTCAAGTCAATCTCCCTGTTAACCGGCTATATCGGCAAGGTGATTGAAGAGGCGCTGATGGAGCGTAAGAAAGACAAGGAAGAGGCCGCGCTGAAGAAAGAAGAAGATGACAAGCGCAAAGTTGACGAACCTGTAGAGGAGTCAAAAGCCTGATCCGCAGTAGCGGGATGCCGTTGTCTGTCGCTTTACAGCAAGCATAAACTTGTACTAAACATCGGCCCCATGCCGATGTTTAGTTGTTTAAAGGGGTTCGCCCCGGATTATTTGTACTCATAACGTACTTCGTATTCGTAACCAAAAATTCGTATGTCAGCCATTTCAGCACAAGATGTAAACAAACTCCGTCAGATGACGGGAGCCGGTATGATGGATTGTAAAAAAGCCCTCGCAGAAGCGGAAGGTGATTTTGACAAAGCCATTGAAATTCTCCGGAAGAAGGGCCAAAAGGTTTCTGCGTCCCGTTCGGACCGTGATGCCAAAGAAGGAGCTGTGTTTGTGAAGGTCAGCGACGATAACAAGGATGCTGTATTGGTGGCGCTGAATTGCGAAACGGATTTCGTGGGTAAGAACGAAGAGTTCCAGACGCTGGGCAATGACATCGCCGAGGCCGCTTTTGCTAATAAGCCGGCTGACAAAGAGGCGTTGCTCGGTCTGAAGCTTGGCAACCTGACGGTGCAGGAGAAAATCGTAGAGCTGGTTGGAAAAATCGGCGAGAAGATTGAAGTCAGCGAATATGTTCACCTGCAGGGAGAGGCTGTCGTGCCCTACGTCCATGCCGGTTCTAAACTGGGAGTACTCGTTGTCCTGAAAGGCGTGAACGGCGCCGATGTAACGGAAGCGGGTAAGGATGTGGGTATGCAAATCGCCGCCATGAATCCCGTTGCCGTTGACGAGAAATCAGTAGATCGCTCAGTGATTGAGAAAGAACTCGAAATTGCCAAGGCGCAGATTCTGGCAGAAGGCAAACCGGAAAATATGGTTGAGAAAATTGCACAGGGTAAACTGCAGAAGTTCTTTAAAGAAAACACACTGCTGGCTCAGCCCTTTGTAAAGGACAACTCCAAGTCGGTCGCTCAATACCTGGATAGTGTAAGCAAGGGTCTTACGGTAGCTGAGTTCCGCCGCGTGGCGATTGGCTAATGACTTCTTGAGATATAGAAAAAAGGGGCGAAAGCCCCTTTTTTTTTGGGGGCTTGGGTAGGGGTGATGTAACCCTTGGGTGTCTATCCATCGTTAATACATTCCCAATGAACTACGCAATGAAACTCCAAACCCTGGCCGCGACTCTCGTCGTTGGCGTATTACTCAGCTCCTGTAATGTAGAAGATCCCGGCCCCCGCCAGGAAGGCGAGAAACGGTATTCGGTGATCGATTTTGACCGGGTTGAAATTGGACACGGTTTCCACGTCGAGGTCCGCTACGATGAAATTTTCTCCGTGTCCGTTAGAGGGGATCGCAGAAATCTCGATGACCTGGTGGTTAAGAATGAAGGCGGAACTTTAGTGGTGCGGTATGATGATGCCCGGCGCCGGCGCCATGAGACGTACGTGTATGTTACCATGCCTCAATTGAAAGCGGTTCACTTCTCCGGAGGGGTGAACGCTAATGTCAGCCGTTTTGATGACCTGGAATCACTTAACGTCTACTTGTCAGGGGGGTCGCTTTGTCAACTGAATGTGAGTACGCCCCGACTGAAAGCGGTGCTTACGGGTGCTTCGCATCTCACGGCAAGGGGTTATGGCGAAACGATGACCGCTGATCTCTCGGGAGCGTCTATTCTCAAGGCTTTTAACTTTCCAGTTGAAGAGGCTTCCGTCGTCGCCTCCGGCGCGAGTATGGCCGAACTGACGGCGGCCAGCCTGCTTGACGCACGCGCCAGCGGCGCCAGCCACATTCGATACCGTGGTACGCCGATAGTGGAATCGGAAGTGTCCGGAGCAAGCACGGTGCGGTCGGAACCCTGATCGGGCTGGTCCTTTTTTGGTAGCTTTACTTCGAGGAAATTGGCTACAAATCCACACGCTATGCTCAAGTCCGTAAACCCTTTTGATCAGTCGCTACTCGCCGAGTTTGAAGAGCACGCCGATAGCGAAGTTGACCGCCGATTGGACATTGCCATGAATACGTTTCGCGATTGGCAACGCCAGTCGTTCAACGAGCGAGCAAAGTTTATGAAGGCAGCTGCCGGGGTTTTGCGGAAGAACCGCGACAAGTATGCCCATACTATTGCCGAGGAGATGGGCAAGGTGCTGTCGGAAGCACGTGCGGAGGTTGAAAAATGTGCTAATGCGTGCGACTTCTTCGCGGAAAATGCGGAGGCATTTCTCAAGGATGAAATCATTGAGACTGACGCCTCCAGAAGCCTGGTTTCCTTTCAACCTCTTGGATTGGTGCTGGCAATAATGCCCTGGAATTTTCCGTTTTGGCAGGTATTTCGTTTTGCCGCGCCGACGTTGATGGCCGGGAATGTCGGGGTGTTGAAGCATGCGAGTAATGTCCCCCAATGTGCGTTGGCGATTGAAGACGTTTTTCAGGAGGCCGGTTTTCCTCAGGGTGCATTTCAAACCCTGCTCGTTGGATCATCAAAAGTTGAGAATATCATCGCCGACGATCGGGTCGCCGCGGTAACCCTGACGGGAAGCGAGGCCGCAGGCACCCGCGTAGCGGCGACAGCCGGGAAAAATATTAAGAAGACTGTGCTCGAACTGGGAGGAAGCGATCCCTTTGTGGTGCTGAAAGACGCTGACCTTGATCTCGCCGCCCGCATGGCTACGCAATCGCGTATGCAAAATGCGGGACAATCGTGTATAGCGGCAAAGCGATTCATTGTTGACGCTGCCGTAGCAGAGGATTTTCTTGAGCGCTTAAGCCAAAACGTGCGCGCACTGAAACAGGGCAATCAGTTGTTGGACGATACAACTACGGGGCCCCTTGCGCGAATCGACCTGGCGGAGGATCTCGCGGGTCAGGTGAAAGCTTCTCTGTCGTCGGGGGCGCGGTTGGTCGTCGGCGGTGAACGCAACGGTGCAAATTTCCAACCGGCTGTTCTCGATAAGGTCCGACCCGGTATGAAGGCGTTCGACGAGGAAATGTTCGGACCTGTGGCTGCTGTGATTACTGCACGCGATGAGCAGGAGGCGATCGCACTGGCCAACAACAACCGCTACGGGCTCGGTGCCTCTGTGTGGACACGCGATCCTCAGCGGGGTGAACGCGTTGCGAGAGAAATAGCCGCCGGTAGCGTTTTTGTGAATTCGCTTGTGCGTTCCGACCAACGCCTCCCTTTCGGGGGAATTAAAAAGTCCGGTTACGGACGCGAACTGTCAGAACTCGGCATAAAGGAGTTTCTCAATGCAAAAACAATTTACATCGCCTAGGCCTAAGCACGCCGCTTGCGAAATGCCGCTTTGAAGGCCTGGGTTAGTTCGTCGCCCGCCTTCTTGAGGCTGCTTTCGACCTCTTTCCAGCGCTCACTGTCGTTGGCCTCTTTCTTCAGCCGTTCACCGGCTTCTTTCAATTCTTCGAACTTGGCTTCAAACTCTTTTCGAAGTCGTTCGCCGGCTTCGTCCAGTTCCTCCAAAAAGCTGTCAATGCGCTTTCCAAAGTTCCTGAATGCCCGTTCGTTCCTTCCTTCATCATTATTCATGGTGTGGCAGTTTTAGAGCTATAACGCTGGTTGTCAATTCAATGTTTCCGGTTTGGGTTGGAATTGGCAGGAGGTACCCTTTTTTGCTACTTTTACGCATCACCTAATGGAAAGATATTTGAAACGTTCACTGATCTTTTTTCTGTTGGCCGCGCTCCTCTTTTCGGAGGGATGTGCTGCGCAAAAAAACAAACGGCTTAAGCCAGGAAAGCCGATACCGTGTCCACAAAAGGACTGCTGATGCGAATGCGTAAGATCGTCATCGCTATTGACGGGTACTCTGCGTGCGGCAAGAGCACTACCGCGCAGCAGGTTGCACGGGTATTGGGATATCGATATATCGATACAGGCGCAATGTATCGGGCGGTCACGCTATACTTTGTTGAACACCATATCGCGGTCACCGATCCCCGGGCTGTCGCCCGTGCTCTGTCCGATGTTCATGTCACTTTCAAGGTTAACGGTAAGAACGCATCCGAAACTTTTCTCAATGGACGAAACGTGGAAAAGGAAATTCGGAAAATGCACGTCTCGGAGAGGGTGAGTCAGGTAAGTGCTATTCGCGAAGTACGCGTCGCTATGGTAGAACAACAACGACGGATGGCTCGAGAGAAAGGCGTCGTTATGGATGGGCGCGACATTGGCACCGTGGTTTTTCCTACCGCCGAACTCAAGATTTTCATGACGGCCGATATTTATGTTCGAGCCTATCGACGACAACAGGAACTGCTTGAACGAGGCCAACTCGTGAACCTCGATGATGTGATCGAGAACCTCAGGCAGCGCGACAAACTTGATACCGAACGGACCGAAAGTCCATTGCGGCAAGCGGATGACGCTACGGTAATTGACACCACCCACATAACGATCGATGAGCAAGTTGATGAAGTTGTCAGACTTGCGCTGGCGAGAGCCGTTGAACCGGTCATCGCTCGATAGTCGGGGGCCGACCGCCGTTAATCATCACTGTTTATGAATGCGAATGAAATTATTGCGCGCCTGCTGCGCTACTTTCTGAGTGGTACGCTGTTCATCGTGCCCGTTGTGGCCACGGGATATTTCATATTTTTTGCGTTCAGCTGGCTGGACGAACAACTAGATCTTCCCTACTGGGGATTGGGTTTTCTCATCATCTTCTCGGTAATCACATTAATAGGATATCTTTCAAGCCACTATATTTTCAGAACGCTTGTTGGATGGTTTGACGCCGGGATGAATCGGATTCCGCTCGTGAAAATTATCTACTCGACATTGAAAGATCTTCTCAGTGCGGTAGTGGGGGATAAGCGAAAGTTTAACAAACCGGTTCTCATTCGGATCAATCGCGAGAACGATCTTCACCAGATTGGGTTTGTGACACAGGAAGACCTTGCCGAATTGGGGTTGCACGAGATGGTGGCAGTATACATTCCGCATTCTTATGCGGTGTCGGGATATCACTACTTCGTGCCGAGGGAGAATATCCGTCCGTTGAAGATGACAGCTCCGCGGGCGATGAAGTTTATCGTCTCGGGAGGGATCAGTGGATTCAGGGAATAACCAACCTCCTTCTTACTCGGCGATCACGCCCGAACCAACCAATTCTTCGCCATCGTACCATGCCGCGAATTGTCCGGGGGTAATGCTTTTCTGGGGCTTGTCAAAGATGATATAGAGGCCTTCCTCCCTCTGATGGAGAGTGCACGAAGTCAAGGGTTGCCGATAACGTATCCTCGCCTCATACCGGCGTGATTCGCCAACGCTTAACTGAAGATCTTCACGGATCCAATGAACTTCTTCGGAATCGATAAATAAGCCCTTGCGGTAGAGGCCGGGATGATCTTCGCCCATGCCTGTATAAATGATGTTGTTGGTCGTGTCGGTTCCAATGACAAACATGGGCTTGGGGTGTCCGCCGAGGGCAAGCCCCTTGCGCTGACCCACCGTGTAGTAGTGTGCCCCGTTGTGTTCCCCTACCACACGACCCTCGTCGGCCGATAAGCGATAGGGACTTGTCATCGCGATAAGGTCATCGTGTGGATGTCCGTTGGCAAAGGCGTTCGCCTCAGGCGGAAGTGCAATTACTTTTCCGCGGCGCGGCTCGAGTCGTTGCTGAAGAAATTCGGGTAAATGTACTTTCCCGACAAAGCACAATCCTTGCGAATCTTTTTTGTCGGCAGTTACCAGGTTTATCTCCCGGGCGATCTCACGGACCTGCGACTTCTGAAGTTCGCCAATTGGAAAAAGAGAACGCGACAACTGCTTCTGCGTAAGTTGGCAAAGAAAATAGCTTTGATCCTTATTGGGATCTTTTCCGCTTAACAAGCGATGGATGATTTCCCCGTCCTTCTCAATGCTATCCTTTCGGGCGTAGTGTCCGGTCGCCACAAAGTCGGCACCGAGCTTAAGCGCGTTTTCTAGGAATACATCAAATTTGATTTCCCTGTTGCAGAGCACGTCGGGGTTCGGCGTCCTTCCACGCTTGTATTCGGCAAACATATAATCGACAATACGCGCCTTGTACTCTTCACTGAGGTCTATCGCCTGAAAAGGGATGCCGAGATGCTGCGCCACAATCATCGCATCGTTACTGTCGTCAAGCCACGGGCATTCCTTGCTGATCGTCACAGAATCGTCATGCCAGTTCTTCATGAACATGCCGATCACCTCGTAACCTTGTTGCTGCAACAGATAGGCTGCGACGCTGGAATCAACGCCCCCTGATAAACCAACGACTACTCTTTTTTTCATATTGGTGACTTTCCGTCAGCTCCTCACACTTAATGTTGTCATAAAACACAAAAATGCGGGAAATGATTTACAATTTCGGGGCGACTTACGACAAAACAAAAGTTGTGGACACGTTCAAAGAGCTAATTGTCCTGGAACTCGCATCCGTTTTGGCCGGCCCGGGGGTCGGACAGTTCTTCGCTGAGTTAGGTGCGGAGGTTATCAAGGTAGAAAATCTTCGCACGTCGGGAGATGTGACGCGGTCGTGGAAGCTGAAAGACGAAAAGACCGACGACCGATCGGCGTATTTTTGCTCAGCAAACTGGGGAAAACAGTCGATTGCTGTTGACCTTACGCATGTGACCGGAAGGGATATCGTACATCGCCTTGCCCGGCGCGCAGATATCGTTATCGCTAGTTACAAACCGGGCGATGCTGAAAAACTTGGCGTTGATTACGCCTCCCTTTCTGCGTTGAACCCGCGCTTGATCTACGGAGAGATCTCGGGCTACGGTCAGGACAACCCGAGGGTCGGCTATGATGCTATCATTCAGGCTGAAGCGGGATTCATGTCGATGAACGGAGAGCCGGGTGGCCCTTCCCTTAAAATGCCTGTCGCCCTGGTTGATATTCTGGCCGGACATCAACTCAAAGAAGGGCTCCTGGTGGCCCTGATGGAACGGACCAGAACGGGCGCAGGCCGGCGTGTGTCGGTTTCGCTCATCGACGCAGCCATCGCTTCACTGGCTAACCAGGCGACTAACTACCTGGTATCCAGCGCAATTCCTCAAAAGCAGGGCTCTGCCCACCCGAACATCGCTCCGTATGGTGACCTTTTCCGCACGGCCGATGACCGCGAAATAATTCTTGCTGTGGGGGCCGATCATCAGTTTCGGCAACTCTGTAGCGTATTGGAAATCAGTAGCCTATCTAATGATGATCGGTTTTCAAACAATCTCCAACGAGTTCGAAACCGTGTGGCCCTGGGCGAGATTTTGAGCGAAAGGGTGGGGCGCCACCGGGCGGATCGATTATTGGCTGCTTTGCACGCGGCCAAAATACCGGCGGCTGTAATCCGGGATATGCAGGAAGTCTTTTCGGATCCTGTTGCTTCGAGACTCGTTCTTCGGGATGGGCCGGCGGCCGGCGTTCGTACCTATGTCGCATCCGATGGTCGTGCCATTTCCTCCCACCTTCTTCCACCGCCGCACTTGGGCGAACACACGGAATCCATCTTACAGAATGTGTTGAATTTCAGCCCCGTGGAGGTGAAAAGCCTCATGGCAGGACGTGTGGTCGGTTAGCGGATAATGCCGTTGAGTGCAAAAAATCGCCGCTTTAGCGGCATTTTTTGTGCCTTTCAGGGTAAAAACGGAAAAAAGTGGGGTAAAGTGGTTGGAAGTGGCATAAAATTACTATGTTTGCTTAGGAGTACCTGCCCCGAAGCGCTTGTTTCGAAGCTACTCCGGCAACCACTACAACCACGTCATGACTTTCTTCACCAGTGAATATGAAAGCAAGCTTGACGCAAAGGGACGGCTGGTCCTTCCTGCGCGGATCAAGGCTCAGCTGCCGGAAGGCAGTCATGAGCTCGTGATTCGTCGCGGCTTCGAGCCTTGCCTTATTCTCTATCCTATGGTGGAGTTCAAGAAGGTGTTCTCAAAGATTTCAGGGCTTAACGAGTTCAACGAGGAATACAGACGCCTGCAACGAAATTTTCTCTCAGGCGTGGTAACGGTTGAACTGGACAACAACGGTCGGTTTCTCATACCCCGTAACATGCTGGCTTACGCACAGTTGGAGAAGGAAGTGATGCTGGTGGGAATGGGTAACAAGGTGGAGGTATGGAATCCTGCGATTTACGAAAAGCACCTCATTCAGGATCCCGGCGAGCTGTCGAAGCTGGCGGAGAAGTATTTGAATGAATAAGAGGGGAGCAGAGGGGTCGAAGAGTTGGGGGTGTTCTGGATAAAAAAACGCGATCGATGACTGACGGCTACCATATTCCCGTCATGCTTCAGCAGTGCATAGAGGCGCTGAACATAAAGCCGGACGGTGTCTATGTAGATGCGACGTTCGGTGGAGGGGGACATAGTCGAGAGATATTAAAGCATCTGACATCAGGAAGATTGATCGCCTTTGATCAGGACGAAGATGCACGCAAGGAGGCTGAGGCCATTGATCATCGTTCTTTCACATTTTGCCACGCCAACTTCATGTACCTCAAGCGGTATCTGCGGCTTCATGCCGTTGAGCGCGTTGATGGCATACTTGCCGACCTGGGTGTTTCATCCCATCAGATTGACTCCCCTGAGCGCGGCTTTGCCACCCGGTTTGATGGTCCGCTGGATATGCGGATGGACACGGGCATTTCAAGAACCGCTGCCGACGTGCTTAATACCTATCCTGAGGAGAAGCTCCATAAGATTTTTGGAATGTATGGAGAGCTTAGAAACGCGCGTACCGCGGCACGGCTGGTTGTGCAACACCGCGTGACCCGACGGTTTGAGCGGACAAGTCAGTTGAAGGAGGCGTTGAAAGTAGTGGCTCCTAAAGGGAAAGAAAATAAATACTTCGCCCAGGTGTTTCAGGCGTTGCGCATCGAAGTCAACGACGAGATGGAAGCGCTTGAAAATTTTTTGCACCAAACCGGCGAAGTGGTTGCGCCGGGCGGACGACTGGTTGTGATGTCGTACCATTCATTGGAAGACCGACTGGTGAAGAATTACATCCTTCAGGGGAAGGTGTACGGTGAGGCAGAGAAGGATTTATATGGCAATGTGTTCAAGCCCTTCGATCCGCTGAATCGAAAGCCGATTGAACCGGACGAGGCGGAGGTGACCATCAACAGCAGGGCGAGGAGTGCACGACTGAGGGTAGCGATAAGGCGGGAGGTTTAGGTTGTCTCGTGAAACAACAGGGAATAGATTATTTGAAGAATGGCTGGAAACAAGTTTAAGGTAAAAACGAATGCAGGTGCGCTGAACGGCGGGCAGAGCATTTTTTCGGCCTTTGAAAAGAGGCTGATGCTCGATAGCTATTTCGAGGAAGGCTTTCCGGTGCATTATATACCGCGTATCCTTTTTGTGTTGGTTCTCGGATTGATTTATATCGGGAATACACACTACGCTGAGCAAACCGTCCGGAAGATTAACCGGATTCAGGTAGAGGTAGAGGACTTGCGAGCAGATTACACGACGCTGAAAGCGGACTTGATGTATGACAGCAAGCAGTCGGAGGTTGCAAAGAAAGTAAAGGAACTGGGATTGAAGGAGAGTTTGATCCCTCCTCATAAAGTGGTAGTCAGAAAGGGTGAATATTAAGCGATCCATATTACTTCGTGTTCGCGTTGCGTTTTTGTTCGTGGCGTTGTTCGCTATCGCCGTCGTTGTCAAAATCGGTCATATCCAGATGGTTGAAGGTGAACGGTGGGCGGCTATGGGCGAACGCATTACTTTTGATTATAAGCGTGTAAAGGCAACCCGCGGAAATATTTATTCAGACAACGGAAGTCTGCTGGCTACGTCATTGCCTTTTTATAAGATTGCATTCGATGCGACGATTCCGACGGATGAAGTCTTCAAGGCAGGCGTTGATTCTTTGGCGTATCACTTGTCGCGTTTCTTCAAAGATCGCTCGCAAAAGGAGTACAAACGTTTCTTAATTGATGCCCGTGAAACCGGTAAGCAGTACGTGGTGGTAAACCGAAGGAAGGTTGATTACCAGGAGAAGAAGATGATGATGAAGTGGCCGATATTCAGGGAAGGCAGATTGAGAGGGGGAGCCATCTTCGAGAAGGTTGATGTCCGTTACATGCCGTTTGCCAATCTCGCCCGCCGGACCGTCGGATTTATAAATGAGAATGAGCATGGAGCCGGACTTGAGTACAGCTTCAACGAGCAACTTGCCGGACAGGACGGTTACGCCTATTATCAGAAAATCGCCGGCGGAGTTTGGAAGCCGGTTTTTGATGCGAACAATATCAAGGCCGTTAATGGTCTGGACCTTCAGACAACCCTTGATATCAATCTTCAAGATGTAGCAGAGACCGCCTTGCATCGTGCAATGCTTCAGCATAAAGCCGACGATGGGATGGTGGTTGTTATGGAGGTTAAGACAGGAGAGATAAAGGCAATAAGCAACCTGAGTTCAGACGGCAATGGCCATTACTCCGAGAAACTAAACTTTGCGGCCCACAACTTTGAACCTGGGTCTACCTTCAAGCTCGTCACGATGATGGCGCTCCTGGAGGACGGCCGTGTTCGCCTGACTGACACCATTGACACTGGCAATGGCGAGGTTCAGTTTTACAATCACAAGGTACGCGACTATGTTCAGGGTGGTTTTGGGAAGATCACCGTGCAGGACGCCTTCGAAGCATCGTCGAATGTCGCGATGGCGGCTCTTGTTGACGAGCACTATGGCCTGAAGCCCGGCGAATTTCTGGCCTATCTCGATAAGCTGCACATGACAAGCAAGATGGGAATCCAGATTGCTGGCGAAGCTGAGCCGAAGGTGGTGCGTCCCGGAGAAAAAGGATGGAGTGGAATCAGTCTCCCGTGGATGTCGTATGGATACGGCTTTGAAGTAACACCGCTTCATATCCTTGCCCTCTTCAACGCAGTGGCTAATGACGGCGTTATGATTAAGCCAGTCATTGTTGAAGCAATCAAGCGCGCAGATTCCCAACAGGAGCAATTTGAAACCGAGATACTTAATAAGCGGATCTGCTCCCGGGAAACACTTGAGAAACTCAGAACGCTGCTTGAGGGCGTCGTTGAGAGGGGCACGGCCCGAAGTATTCGCGGAACACATTACCGCATTGCCGGCAAAACCGGAACGGCACAGATTCTCGAAAACGGACGCTATACAAGAAAGTACGTCACTTCTTTCGTCGGTTATTTCCCCGCGCACGCCCCGAAGTACAGTGCAATGGTCTTGATCAAGAATCCAAGAGGTTGGTATCAATACGGAAGTAATGTTGCGGCGCCTGTCTTTAAGGAAATCGCTGACAATATCTACGCGCGCGATATCGAGCTGCATGCTCCGATGACTGCTGAAAAAATAGCCAATCCCGATGTCCTTCCCTTTATCCGCGGAGGGCGTCAGCCGGAGTTGACTTTGGTTTGCAACGAGCTGGGAATCGCCAATCAATCGGGAACAGAAGAAGAGTGGGTACGAACTTCGCGCGTTGGTTCCGGAATCGAATGGAAGAAGAATCTACAAGGTAACGGGCTTGTTCCGGATGTTCAAGGATTGACCTTCAGAGATGCCCTTTACCTGCTGGAAGCTTCCGGACTGACGGTGTTTCATGAGGGTAAAGGACGCGTGAAGAGCCAATCACTGGGGCCGGGAGCGCGCGCCAATAAAGGAGACAGAATTTATTTGAAACTTGGATAGCGTGGTCGAATTAAGGGAAATACTATACAAAGTGCCGCTAACGTCCTCCTATGGAGACATGGAGGTGCCCGTGACGGGTATTGCCTTTGATTCCCGCGAGGTTTCAAAAGGGTCGGTGTTTATAGCCGTGCCCGGTACACTGAGTGACGGTCATGACTATATAAAGAGCGCGATCGAACGAGGCGCGGTGGCTGTGGTTTGTGAGCGGTTGCCCCCGACAATTACGGAAGGAATCACATATGTCACCGTCCGTAAAAGCGCCCAGGCACTTGGTATCATCGCGTCGAACTTCTACGGCAATCCGTCCGACAAACTAAAGCTCATCGGGGTTACCGGTACAAATGGAAAAACCACAACGGTTACTCTATTGTATCAGCTGTTCACAGCGCTGGGGTATAATGTTGGTATGATCTCGACGGTGGAAAACCGGATCATCGACGATGTTGTCCCGTCGACACACACCACCCCCAATCCGATTCAGCTAAACGAACTACTTAAACACATGGCGAAGGCTGGGTGCACCTTCGCGTTTATGGAGGTAAGCTCACACGCCGTCGACCAGGAGCGTATTGCCGGTCTGAATTTCGCAGGCGCCGTGTTTAGCAATATCACACATGACCATCTAGACTATCATAAGACTTTTGAAAATTACATTCGGGCGAAGAAAAAGTTCTTTGATGAATTAAGCCCCGAGGCTTTTGCTCTGGTGAATGCCGACGATAAGCGAGGAATGGTAATGCTGCAGAACACCCGAGCATCGAAGCATACGTACGGTCTGCGAAAGATGGTCGACTTTAAGGCCAAGGTTATTTCCAGCTCGCTTGAGGGACTTGAACTGGAAGTTGGAGGAAAGAATGTCTGGTTCAAGATGATCGGCGATTTCAATGCATACAACCTTCTGGCTGCCTTTGGAACTGCCGTGTTGCTCGGTGAGGACCCGGATGAGGTTCTGCTGCATCTCTCCGCAAGTACCGGAGCGCCCGGAAGGTTTGAGCGGGTGATGCCGGGTTCCCGTATCACTGCCATAGTCGATTATGCGCACACACCGGATGCACTCAAGAATGTTCTGGAAACGATCAGTGCCGTGCGCACGGGTAATGAGCAAGTGATAACGGTAGTAGGGTGTGGCGGAAACCGGGACAAAACCAAACGGCCGCTGATGGCGTCAATTGCCTGTAAGCTCAGCGATAAGGTCGTGTTTACTTCTGATAATCCGCGCGATGAAGATCCTATGGAGATCATCCGTGATATGCAAACTGGTATACTGCCGACGGAAGCGAAGAAAACCGTTGTGCTTGCCGACAGGGAAGAAGCGATCAAGACGGCATGTCTGATGGCGCGCGACAATGATATTGTTCTCGTTGCGGGTAAAGGACATGAAACTTATCAGGAAATAAAGGGTGTGAAGCATCCCTTCGATGATCGCGAGGTGATGATTCGCGTTTTGAAATTGTTGAACGATCAGGGTAACTAGAGAGCGCCGTGCTATACTACTTGTTTGACTATCTTGACAAACTCGATTTTCCCGGTGCGGGGGTGTTTCATTACATCTCGTTCCGCGCGGGCATGGCTGCCTTTGTCTCCCTGCTCATCACCATTACTTTCGGAAAGTATCTTATCAACTACCTCCGAAGGCGTCAAGTTGGCGAAGATATTCGGGACCTTGGCCTGGAAGGTCAGTTGCAGAAGAAGGGCACACCCACGATGGGTGGTTTTATCATTATCGCGGCCATTCTGGTTCCTACCTTCCTGTTCGCGAAAATCGACAATGTTTATGTGGTCTTGTTGGTCATCACAACCGTATGGCTTGGAATGATCGGATTTCTGGATGACTACATAAAGGTATTTAAGAAGGATAAGAAGGGACTCGCCGGAAAATTCAAGATCGTGGGGCAAGTAGGTCTTGGGCTGATTGTCGGTCTAACTCTTTATTTCAGCGAAGAGGTGGTTGTACGGGTACCCGTAACGGATGCGCAGGTAGAAGAGATTCGCCTTCAGGAGTTGACGGATGATGGTGCCGAGTATCGGTCGTATAAGGACGTGAAGTCTATGCTGACTACAGTTCCTTTTATGAAGAACAACGAGCTCGACTACAATAACATTATTCCCGGTCTTCCCGATGAATATACCTGGATCGTCTACACGTTCATCGTTATTCTCGTTATCACAGCGGTCTCGAATGGTGCGAATATCACTGATGGAATCGACGGACTTGCCGCGGGAACATCCGGTATTATTGGATTGACGCTGGCTATCCTTGCGTATCTTTCAGGAAGGGTGGACTTTAGCTCGTATCTGAATATTATGTATATCCCCAATCTTGCGGAACTCGTGATCTTTTGCACGGCTTTCGTCGGGGCATGTCTCGGATTTCTTTGGTACAATACCTATCCGGCTCAGGTCTTTATGGGAGATACCGGAAGCTTAACCCTCGGAGGCGTTATCGCCGTGGTGGCATTGGCGGTCCGTAAAGAGCTATTGATACCGGTGTTGTGCGGGATATTCCTTATAGAGAATCTATCCGTCATTGTTCAGGTGTCATACTTCAAGTACACCAAGAAGAAGTACGGGGAAGGACGACGAATCTTTTTAATGTCTCCTTTACATCATCACTATCAGAAACTGAATGTTCACGAAGCGAAGATTGTAACTCGTTTCTGGATCGTTGGTATACTGCTGGCAATTTTGACTTTAGCAACGCTGAAACTGAGATGAACGAACGAGTGGCCATATTGGGTGCAGGCGAAAGCGGAACGGGTGCGGCGCTCCTGGCGAAAGCACGTGGGTATGATGTATTCGTTTCCGACAGCGGTACGATAAGGGATAGGTATCGTCAAGAGCTGACGCATGCGGGTATACCGTTCGAAGAGGGGACTCATTCGCAAGACAAAGTGCTGAATGCGTCTTTGATTATAAAGAGCCCGGGGATTCCCGATAACGGTCCGATTATGCGTGAGGCTGCTGTGCGCAGCATTCCTGTTATCGATGAGATCGAATTTGCGTTTCGTCATACAGACGCGCGCGTGATTGCTATCACGGGCACTAATGGTAAGACGACGACAACGTTGCTGACATGGCACCTGCTTAAGGAAGCCGGGTTTGATGTTGCCCTGGCTGGAAACGTTGGGGTGAGCATGGCCCGACAACTTGCTGAAAGGAAGTATGAGTGGTATGTGTTAGAAGTTAGCAGCTATCAACTCGACGGGACGGAAGCATTTAAACCGGAAGTTGGAATTCTTCTGAATATAACTCCTGATCACCTGGATCGCTATGATAACAACATGCAAAATTACATCAATGCGAAATTCCAGTTGATCGAAAACATGACGAGGCAGGAGAAATTTATCTGGTTTGCTGACGATGGAATAATCGCGAACGAGGTAAAAACGCGATCGATTGTACCGCAGCAACTTCCGGTCTCGCTCTCAGACAACGGGAATACACCCGTTTTCTTCGACGGAAGTCAGATGGTATTCAACCTCGGAGAGACGTTTGCGATACGTCAGGAGGAAACGACATTGAAAGGTCCTCACAACCTGGTGAATACAATGGCAGCGGTGACTGCTGCGTATAGTGTCGGCGTTCCGGTGGAGACGATAAGGAAGGCACTTGGCACCTTTGTCAACGCACCGCATCGTCTTGAGACTGTGGGTACGGTAAAAGGAGTCACTTTTGTCAATGACTCGAAAGCTACCAATGTTGATTCTGTGGTGTACGCCTTGGGGAGTTTTGACAAGCCGATTGTGTGGATAGCCGGGGGCGTGGATAAAGGCAACGATTACAATCTGATCCGCGATCTGGTTCAGAAAAAAGTCAAGGCATTGATTTGCCTGGGTAAGGACAATCGAAAACTGAGTGAATCGTTTAAGGATGACGTGTCGGTCATAAAAGAGACGCAGGACGTGAATGCACTCGTAGAAATGGCACTCGAGGTTGCCAATTCGGGAGATGTTGTACTGCTTTCGCCAGCGTGCGCAAGTTTTGATCTATTCAGGAATTACGAAGATAGGGGCGATCAGTTCAGGGAAGCTGTGAAGAAGGCCCAAGAAAAGTTTGGAGATAAATCGGGCGCGAATGATTAAAGTAAAGGATTGGCTTGATAAGAATCTGCAGGGCGACCGGGTGATCTGGGCGGTTGTGTTCACGTTGTCGATGATTAGCATCCTTGTGGTGTACAGCTCGATTGGAACATTGGCTTACAAGAGCATGGAGAGTCCTGAGAGCTACCTGCTCAAGCATACGTTAACTGTATTTATTGGACTCGCTGCGATGTGGTTCGCCCATAAGATCGACTACCGCTATTACTCGAGGCTGTCGAAGTTCGCGCTGTGGGTAAGCATTCCGCTGTTGATCTATACGTTTACGAACGGTACAACCATCAACGACGCGGCTCGCTGGATTGCGCTCCCGCTGGTGGGGTCGTTTCAGCCGTCCGATTTCGCCGCACTTGCGTTGATCGTGAACCTGGCAAGTATGCTGGCAAAAAGACAACAGAATATTGATGACATCCGCGAGTCGCTGATACCTATCCTCTTCTGGTGTGGCATCATCTGTGGCTTGATCGCGTTAACGAACATGTCAACTGCGGTACTGCTTCTGCTCACCTGCGGATTGATTATGTTTATTGGTCGAGTGCCGATGCGCTATTTGGCTATGCTCTTGTTTGTCGGAGTTCTTTTCGGCGCGCTCGCTTTTAAGTTCGGTGTGCGGGGTGGAACGGTGAAGTCACGTATTCAGGATTTCACAGAGGCGGTACAGGGAAAGAAAGAACTTCCGTTCCAGGCACGACATGCGCGTATCGCGGTGGCTACGGGGGGTGTTGCCGGTAAAGGTCCGGGCAACAGTGATCAGCGCAACATATTGCCGCACCCTTATTCCGACTTTATTTACGCGATCGTTATTGAAGAGTACGGAATTATTGGAGGAATAGTCGTGGTAGTACTTTACCTCGTTCTGCTGCACCGCGGAATGAAGGCGGCCTATAATAGTGAGCGAGCTTTCGGAGGGTTATTATCGGCTGGGCTGAGTTTCGATATCGTTTGTCAGGCAATGGTTAACATGGGGGTGGTCGTCGGACTCGGCCCGATCACAGGGCAACCGCTACCTCTGCTGTCAATGGGGGGTACGTCTATGGTGTTTACAGGTTTGTCCCTTGGAATCATATTGAGTGTTAGTCGCGGAGAACAGGATACTACGTGGGATGAAAAGGAAAGACGCGCAACAAATAAAAATATAAACGTACCCGCTTGACAACTCAAAGACCATATCGTCTTATCGTGAGTGGTGGAGGCACGGGCGGACATATTTTTCCGGCTGTAGCTATCGCGAATGCTTTTCGGGAACGCCATCCGGATGCGAAAATTCTTTTTGTCGGGGCAAAGGGTCGGATGGAGATGACACGAGTGCCGGAGGCAGGGTATAAGATCGTTGGTCTTTGGATCAGTGGTCTTCAGCGAAAACTCACATTGTCCAATCTGTTGTTCCCTGTCAAATTGCTGGTGAGCTATGTGCGCGCAATGGTGATTGTGAAAAAGTTCAATCCCGACGTAGTGGTAGGAACGGGAGGTTATGCCAGTGGCCCTATGATGCTGGCTGCGACGCGGTCGAAGGTACCGACGCTCATTCAGGAGCAGAACTCGTTTGCCGGGCTTGCGAACAAGCAGGTGGCCGGAAAGGTAGGCAAAGTATGCGTTGCCTATGAAGGTATGGAAAGATACTTTCCGGCATCTCGTATTGTTGTCACCGGGAATCCGGTGCGCAAGGATATTCTGAACGTAGGCGAGAAACGCGAGAAGGCGCTCGTACACTATGGGTTTGAAGAAGGCCGTAAGACACTTTTAGTGATAGGGGGCAGTCTCGGAGCGCGAACGATAAACGAGAGTCTGGTCTCCGGAATTGACAAGTTGATTGACGCGGGGGTACAGGTTATCTGGCAAACAGGTAAGGCGTACTACGATACAGTTCGGCCACGGCTGGAAAAGATTGATCGCCGCCGACTTCGTTTGTTCGACTTCCTGCGTGATATGGACCTGGCGTATGCCGCTGCGGATGTTGTGATTTCGCGCTCAGGAGCGTTGGCCGTATCGGAACTTTGTATCGCGGGAAAACCGTCTATCCTTGTGCCGTCGCCTAACGTGGCAGAAGACCATCAGACGAAGAACGCCATGGCTCTCGTTGAGCGTGACGCGGCGGTAATGGTGACCGATAAGGACGCCTCGTCGACGTTGGTTGACGAAGCATTAAAACTGTTGTTCGACGAAAGTCGCGCTGCACGACTCCGGGAGAACATCGCCGCTATGGCGAAGCCGAGAGCGACCGAAGACATTGTTGATGAGATTGAAAAACTGATAAATACACAAAACAGGTGAGGCTCGCGCAGTATCATCATATCTACTTCCTTGGAATCGGCGGCATTGGCATGAGCGCGCTGGCTCGCTGGTTTATGCATAAGGGTGTGCAGGTAAGTGGATATGATCGTACCCCTACCGCCCTGACTTCGAGATTGACGGAAGAGGGAATGAGCATTCACTTTGAAGATAGCGTTGACTTGATTCCATCGGTCGTCCGTGACAATCCGTCGCAAACGCTTGTGATATATACGCCCGCAATTCCTTCCGATCATCGTGAGCATGCCTACCTGCGCGATAATGGATTCACCATCATGAAGCGCTCGGAAGTGCTCGGCCTTATTTCAAAGGATTATAATACCGTGGCCGTCGCAGGGACGCATGGAAAGACAACCACTTCTTCCATGGTGGCTCATCTTCTCAAATCGGCAGGTAAAGATATGGTTGCCTTTTTGGGCGGTCTCACGGCCAACTACAATTCCAACCTTGTGATGCATGGTGAGCAGGGTGGGGGGACCATCGCGGTTGCCGAGGCTGACGAGTTTGATAGGTCTTTTCTGCGTCTACACCCGAAGGTTGCAATTGTCACCTCCGCTGATCCCGACCACCTGGATATCTACGGCGATCACAGTCAGATGCTTACCTCGTTCCGCGATTTCATTAATCAGATTGCTCCAGGAGGAAATCTGATTATTCACGAATCGATAGTTGATAAGCTTGCGGCCGATGTGTCGCATGTGAATATAGATACTTACAGCATGAGCCGGGGACAATTCTTTGCCGGCAACATTACCGCCAAGAGCGGATTTTTTGAGTTCGATCTTGAGGGCTTCGGTCCGGTCGAACATATCAAGCTAGGTGTCCCCGGTTTTCATAACATTGAGAACGCTGTTGCGGCGTCGATTGCGGCATGGCGTTGTGGTGTCGATGTGCGAGCAATCCGAAGGGGATTGGAATCATTCGCTGGCGTGAAGCGAAGGTTCGAGTTTGTTATTCGCGAGAAAGAACTTGTCTATGTGGATGACTACGCGCATCATCCAGCCGAGATTGAGGCGTTTCTCCGATCGATGCGGTCGCTTTATCCCAGGAAAAAGCTGACGGTAGTGTTCCAACCTCACCTGTATTCGAGGACACGCGATTTCGCAGAAGGCTTTTCGAAGAGTTTGAGTATAGCGGATGAAGTGTTTCTGATGGATATCTACCCGGCGCGCGAACTGCCAATTCCCGGTGTCGACTCGGATATGTTGCTGAGTAACGTAACGAGTCCGGAAAAACACCGGTGTGGAAAGAATGATCTGCTGCAGAAGCTGGAGCAGACTAATATTGAAGTGATCGCTACGGTTGGCGCGGGGGATATTGATACCTTTGTAGGTCCGATAAAAGATATGTTGTTGAAGAAGTATGCGGCTTAAGTTGAACGTCAGGCGAGAAGTAAAGATTGGAGCGGTTCTGATTACGCTGTTTGCGTTGATCGCCTTCACCGAACGGATGAAGTCACCGGCGACGCTCAGTAGCATCCGGATTTCCATCCTGAACATCCATGAGAATCACTTTCTCGAGGAGAGTGATATCATGAGGCTAATGCGCCTGGACGAAGAGAACGTCCGCGGCGTCGACCTCAATATGTTGAACTTCAGCGAGCTTGAGCGCAAGCTTCGGGAAAGCCCTTACATAGAGCGAGCAGAACTCTTTAGCGATCTGAAGGGCACGCTCATGGTAAACGTAACGCTTCGCCGTCCGGTAGCCCGGATGGTGCAGTCGGATGGGCCGGATGCGTACGTCGGAGAGGATGGCACGGTGATGCCTGTATCAGGCAAATTCGCCGCGCGGGTGCTGTTGATTAGTGGGGATGTTGTCAAACGATTGATTCGTTTGGAGAATGTAAAGGAGGACGAAGAGGGGAAGCAATTGATGGAGTTGGTTCGAACGATCAAGAAAGACGAGTTCTGGAACGCGCAGATTTCCCAAATCGATGTCGATACGCGGGGAAATGTGGCGATGTTCCCGCAAGTAGGTGACGAACGGATCGAATTCGGAAAACCCGAAGGTCTTGAGAAGAAGTTCAGAAAGTTGAAGATCTTTTATAAAGAGATTCTTCCCAGGGTAGGATGGAACAAGTATGATCGTGTGAACGTAGCGTATGAAGGACAAGTAGTGGCTGAATAATGCGATGGTTGTCCTGACTTACGTTTTTGAAGATAACAACCACTATAGATAACAGTAAAAAGATTTACAACCATGGAACAGGAAAAGATCGTAGTCGGACTTGACATTGGCACAACAAAGATATGTGTCATCGTCGGCCGCAAGAACGAGTTCGGTAAGCTTGAGGTGTTGGGAATGGGTAAGGCTGAATCAGAGGGTGTTGTGAAGGGTATAGTGTTCAACATCGACAAGACAGTTCACGCGATTGAGAAGGCTATCAAAGATGCCAGTGATCAGTCAGGCATTGATATTGGCGTAGTCAACGTCGGTATTGCCGGACAGCACATCCGAAGCTTTATTCAACACGGTGGAATTACCCGAACGTCGCGCGAAGACGAAATCACCGTTGCCGACGTGGAACGCCTGACACAGGACATGTATCGAATGGTTGTACCGCCGGGTAGCCAGATTATCCACGTCATGCCGCAGGACTACATGGTTGATTACGAAGAAGGTATAAAGGAGCCGGTGGGCATGTCAGGAGTTCGCCTGGAAGCTGATTTCCATATTATCACTGCGCAGACGAATGCCATCAATAATGTGAACAAATGTGTTCGCAAGACGGGTCTTGAAGTCGATGACCTGATCCTTGAGCCGCTTGCCTCGAGTCTGGCGGTCCTCAGTGACGAAGAGAAGGAGGCGGGTGTTTGCCTGATCGATATTGGTGGAGGAACAACCGACATCGCTATTTTCTACGACAATATCATCCGTCACACTGCGGTTATTCCCTTCGGAGGAAATATTGTTACGAACGACATCAAACAGGGCCTGATGGTGTTGCCACAGCAGGCGGAGCAGTTGAAGACCAAATTCGGAAAGGCCATCGCGGAAGAAGCAAGTCCGAACGAAATCGTATCGATTCCAGGAATACGTAATCGCGCTGCTAAAGAGATTTCGGTCAAGAATCTGGCGCATATCATTCAGGCTCGCATGGAAGAGATCATCGAGATGGCACACGCTGAAATCATTAGCTCGGGATTTGAAAACCGACTGGCCGGAGGTATTGTCATCACCGGTGGCGGCGCCCAGTTGAATTCACTGAAGCAACTCGTTGAGTACATGACCGGCATGGATACCCGGATCGGCTATCCGAACGAACACCTTGGAAAAAGCAAGTTAGAGCAGGTGAAGAGCCCAATGTATGCTACAGCGGTTGGCCTGGTCCTGGCGGGCTATCGATCACTGGACGAGCGCGCCGACCGCTACAAGCAGGCGCATGAATTGACGAAGAACACACGTGCGAAGCGAGGCATCTCAGGGCGCAACTTCTTTAACGAGATATTGAACAAAACGAAGAGTTTACTCATCGACGATCTCGACGGCAAGAACGAATATTGAACAACCACTAATTCTTAACATATGCTGGAAACCGGATCATACAAGTTTGAAATCCCCAAACACAGCCAGCGGTCAATTATTAAAGTCATTGGCGTAGGCGGGGGAGGTAGCAACGCGGTGAATCACATGTACAAGCAAGGCATCAAAGATGTCGAGTTCGTTGTGTGCAATACCGATGCGCAGGCGTTGAACAACAGCCCCGTGCCGAATAAGCTGCAGATCGGTGTTAACCTGACCGAAGGACTCGGTTGCGGCGCGAACCCTGAAGTCGGTAAGAACGCTGCACTGGAAAGCAAGGACCTCATTCGTGAAACACTGGTCGGCGCGAAGATGGTGTTCATCACCTCGGGTATGGGAGGGGGCACAGGAACCGGTGCCGCTCCTGTTATTGCTAAAATCGCACGCGACATGGATGTGCTTACCGTCGGCATCGTGACGGCTCCCTTCTCGTTTGAGGGGAAGAAAAAAGCACAACAAGCTGAGATCGGTATTGAAGAACTTCGAAAGACGTGTGATACTGTCCTCGTCATTCTGAACGACAAACTGCGCGAAATCTACGGTAACCTATCGATCGGACAGGCCTTTGCGCAGGCTGATAACGTGTTGACTACTGCGGCGAAGAGCATCGCCGAGATCATTACGCTCGCCGGTTATGTCAACGTCGACTTCCAGGATGTTCGCACGGTAATGCTCAACGCAGGTGCCGCGGTTATGGGCTCGGCAGAGACACGGGGCGAAAACCGCGCCCGGAAAGCCGCCGAAGGTGCGCTTGCGTCGCCGCTTCTAGACAACCGCGAGATCATGGGGGCCAAAAAGATACTGCTGTCCATTATTTCCGGTGTGGAGGCAGAACTTCAGATGGACGAACTCACGGAAATTACCGAATATATCCAGGACCAGGCGGGCGACGAGGGCGAAATGATTTTCGGTCACGGTGTCGATCCCGATCTCGGCGACCGGATCCGCGTTACGGTTATCGCCACAGGATTCCCCGCCGAATCCAAGATGGTCGCGCCGCCTCGCAATGACGATGGAAAGAAGGTACATCACCTCGATAAATCGCAAGGATGGCTTTTTACTCCGCCGGATAATACCGTGAATGATGCCTCTGAAATGAAGATGAGGGTCAAGAGTTCACAGCCCGAACCGAAGAAAGATGACGATGGAGGATTGTTCAAGGAAAGAGAACTTCTGTTCGAGGGACCGTTCTATCCGGTAAACCATTCCGATGATGATGAATCGGGTTCCGAAACCGGATTGTTCG
The DNA here is from genome assembly GCA_964532595.1 of uncultured Roseivirgaceae bacterium. GTDB lineage: Bacteria > Bacteroidota > Bacteroidia > Cytophagales > Cyclobacteriaceae > Chryseosolibacter. The sequence continues at coordinate 45,249 of CAZHIQ010000009.1, read as the reverse complement.
GCGACAATGACGACGACTTTGATCCGGCTACCGAAAAATATGGCGATCAACGAATCAACGACGACGGTATGATGGAACTGCGTAATACTAAAGAACGTCTTGCGCAGCAGGCTAAAGAGAGAAAGGAACAGCTTCAGAAATCGTCACGTAAACATGAGATGACAAAGGAGGAATTCAATGAGAAGTGGTCGTTGCCTGCCTACCTCCGCAGGGGTATCCAGATGAACGATGTGCCACACTCATCCGAACCTTATATTTCAAAATATAATCTTAATGATGATAACTCGTTGTTGGGCAATAACAAATTCCTGCACGACAACGTGGATTAAAGATAACATTTCCGACGCGACAGGTTGTTTACTCCATTCGTAGTGGTTGTTGGTTGTAAATATTTTTTGCCGGCGTCGGAATGTTTTAAAAAAAATGTGCAGAACCCTCTCAGGCGGAGAGGAGTTTACCTGCATGATTTTTTTACCTCTCAAAAACCTCGCAATCGCGAGGTTTTTTTTGTTAAAAACAGCTGGTTTCCAATGATTTATGGGGATATGCGCAGTTTGGCCTCAAACTTGCGTTTGGATAGATAACCAACGTTGACTGTTATGAAAAAGCTCATTGGTTTCGCCGCACTTGTTTTTCTGGCTTCGTCCTGTGTTTACTACGACGTTGAGCCCCATTATGACCGCGACCGTTTTATCGGTTTCTATGACGTCGAAGAGTACAGCAGAACTTACAAAGACAGAACGTTCTATGAAATCCAGATTACGCGATCGCGTTTTGACAGGGAAGTGTACATCGACGATCTCTATATACCGGGGTTCCGCGTTTACGCGAAAGTAGATTTCAACAATATCCGGATCCCGCGTCAGGTGATCGATGGTTATGAGTTTGAAGGATCGGGTTCGATTATCGGGAACAAGCTACGCCTTGACTACCGCGTGACCGATCTCTATAGTTATGATCCCACCGACTACTGTGAAATAACAGCCTGGAGGTGACACTTTAACACCTCCCTACGCTAAGCTTCGGGAGGCAAGTTTGAACTCTTTAACACTCTAACACTTTACCTCTTAAAATCTCATAAAAAACTCCGTTCCTTTTCCAATGGTCGATTTTACAGTAAGTGTTCCCTGGTGTTGGCGCATGATCTGACGCGAAAGACTTAATCCGATGCCGGAACCGGTTTTCTTGGTGGTGAAGAAGGGAATAAATATTTTCTCGAGCGCCTCCGAGTCAATACCGGTTCCGTTGTCTTTTATGGAGATTACTGGCCGCGACTTTTCGTTCAAATATGCCTTAATCCAAATCTGACGGTTGTCAGTATCTTCAAAAGATTGGATAGCATTTCTTATCAGATTAATCATGACCTGTTCAATCATATTCTTGTCTGCTTGCAGCGTCAGGTCTTCAGGGTAAACAGAGACATCGATCTGAATGTTGTTTTCGCTGAGTTCTTTACGGTAGAGGGTACATAACTCTTCGAGTAATGCCGTGACTTCGACAGCGGCGATTCGCGGTTTGGGGATAACCGTCAAACTTCGAAACTCTTTGACGAAATGGATCAATCCCTCGCTTCGTTTACTTATAGTCTGGAGTGAAAGGTGGATGTCCTGTAATTGATCGTCAGACAGGTTTTTCGCCTCGCCGTTCTCCATATGCTGTTCGAGTTCTTCTTTTACAATCTCAGCGAGGGAGGAGATTGGCGTTACCGAGTTCATGATTTCGTGGGTGAGTACACGGACCAGGTTTTGCCAGGCCTCCATTTCTTTCTCCTCCAATTCGCTCTGGATGTTTTGGAGGGAAATCAGCTTTACATTTTCTCCACGTAGGGTGAGTTCGATCGCATATAGCGAGAGTTGGATGATATCTTCGCCGATCTGTAGGCGAAGCAATTCTCTTCCGCCTGTCTTCAGTCGGCGGAAAACGTCGACGAGGGCTGTACTTACTTCACGCAGTTCTTCGATATTGTTGGCCTCGTTTACCTTAAGTAACCGGCGTGCGGCTGCATTGAAAATTTCAATTCGTCCGTCTTCGCGAAAGATGATCAGACCTATACCCACATGCATGACGATGTTGCGGTAGAAGAGGAATTCCGAGTCTTTCTCCTGACGTCGGCTGCGCAGCTTTTGCAGGGCGTCGACGAGCTGTCGATGCAGACGCTGCACAATGGGATCGTCGGTAGGTGGTTTCAGTGAATACGATGGATCGTCGAATCGGATCGCATTGAGAAAGGCTGCGATGTTTTCATGCGAACGGTCGAGATAATCGATCAGCAATTTTACCTGGTATGCGCTGATTCCCAGAAAAAGTACTGCGTAGATCCAATTCTGCCCTGAGAATGCGAAGTAGCAAAATATGAAAACCGACGCCGTAAGTAGAAGGACGCGCGGAACAACCGGTGACCGCCAGTTAAAGTCCATACTTCTCCATTCTACGGTAGAGCGAGGCGCGTGTCAAACCCAACTCTTCCGCGGCTTTGGAGATATTACCGCTGTGCATTTGCAAGGCCTTGCTGATGGCGGTCTTCTCCACCTCATCAAGGTTGAGTGTTGATGAGGGCGTGTTACGGGTCAGTGAGCGGCTAAAGAGGAAATCGGTCTCTTGCAGGGACGACGAATCCGTCATGATGACTGCGCGTTCGATGGCGTGTTGCAATTCCCGGATGTTGCCTGGCCAGGCGTATCTTTTCAGCTTGTCCATGGCTTCGGGAGCGATGGTCGTGACTGTCTTGTGATACTTTTTCGCGTAGTGGTTGAGGTAGTGCTCAGCCAGGAGGGGAATGTCTTCGACGCGATCGCTTAGCGGCGGCACGTGGATTTCCACGGTGTTAATGCGGTAAAGCAGGTCCTGTCGAAATGTTCCTTCTTCGACCATCTTTTGCAGTGGCATGTTGGTAGCGCAAATCAAGCGGATGTCGACAGGCATAGGCTGGTTGGCGCCGACCCGTGTTATCTGTCGTGATTGCAATGCGCTCAGTAGCTTGCTCTGAAGGCTAAGACTGAGGTTGCCAATCTCGTCGAGAAACAACGTTCCTCCTGAAGCAAGTTCGAACCGCCCGGGACGGTCTTCCCGGGCATCTGTAAAGGCCCCCTTCTTGTGTCCGAAGAGCTCACTTTCAAAAAGGGTCTCGGTGATCGCCCCCATGTCGACCGCCACAAAGCTGTTGTCTTTGCGCAGTGATCGCTGGTGAATAGCCCGGGCGATCAACTCCTTACCTGTACCGTTTTCGCCGAGAATAAGAACGTTGGCATCGGTCTTGGCTACCTTGTTGATCAACGAGAACACTTCACGGATCGCCGGGCTGTTTCCGATTATATCCCCGAAGGGCTTGCTGATCTGTTCTTCCAGCATCTCCTTTGCCTTCCGGAGTTTGTCGACCTGGTTATAACTCTTCTTCAGGCGGATGGCCGTTGAAATGGTGGCGACGAGTTTTTCGTTTTGCCACGGCTTCAGGATGAAGTCAGTAGCCCCTTGCTTCAGGGCTTTGACAGCCATCTCTACGTCGCCGAAGGCAGTGATGAGAATCACTACCGCGTTCGGATCCCGCTCCAGGATTTGCTCGAGCCAGTAGAATCCTTCTTTTCCACTGGTTATATCCTTGCTGAAATTCATATCCAGCAGGATAACATCATAGCTGTCGTTATTCAGCAGGAAAGGAATTTTGTTCGGGTTCTTTTCAATGATCACATGATGATTCTGCTTTTTGAGCAACATCTTGGCCGCAAGCAATACATCTTCGTCGTCGTCAATCATTAAGATTTTTCCACCTTCCTGAGTCACTTCATCTGGGGTTTAGGCCTGAACATCGTCCGGATGAAAATAGTGTGCCAAACGCGAAAGCAGCCCGTAGGAGCGGTTTCCGTATGGGAAGTTGTTCCGGATTGTACAAATATGTTCAAAAATGAACAGAATCGTAAGGGCTACGGGTGCGTGAATGAAAAGATGTCGACGCGCAGAGGGGTGAACAGCATAAGACGGTCTTCGCTTACCAGGGCCTGCTCATAACCTTTACCGACGGTTTGCTGAAGCGTCGTGGCTGAGAAAAGATTGAAAAAGACCAAAACGTCATCTTTCAGGTAATACAGATCTTCGCCCAGGAAGTTGAAATTCCGAATACCCGGAGCTTCTATACTTCTGATGTGAATACCCAAAGGATTAAAGATCTCAATACCCCGGGTGGGGTTGAGCAGAAATACGAATCCCTGATACTCCCTCATTGCGGTGAAGTTGCTGGCATCATCAAGGATATCGGGCCCAACGACGACTTCGACCTCTACCCTCCCAGTTTGAATATCGACTTTCTTGAGGCTGTTATCCGCCTGGTCAAGGATCCACAGTTTATACTCTCCCGATGGGCAAATCAGCCAGGGCTGGATAGCGAAGGCCGGGTCGACCTCGAAGGTCGACAGAGGGTTAAACGAGGGGTTCATGAATCGATACAGCTGTGACTCGCGGAAGTATATAAAGAGACGAGCTCCGTCGCGAGGATCGAAGAGGGTCGGGACGGTGTCGGCCTTGAACGACAACAACAGCTTCCCGTCGGTAGACAATTTCTGGATTTGTCCGGAGCGCGTAACAATATAAACATCTCCGGGGCGGTCGATAGCGGTGGTTGTCATGCTATCGGTGAGGGTAACGGAAGTAATCTTTTCCTGTGCGTTGCTGGCGTACGATATCCCTGCTAGCGCTATAATGATCAGGATGGCGGATTTCAAGGTTTCCCGGGTTTAAATTCCTTCAGTGTAACGTTGGAACCGTCATATTCTGCGTACGTATCGAAGTTGACCCACTCACCCACGTTTATATATCGGCTATGGGCACCCACTTCCAGGTCGAGAGGAAGGTGACGGTGACCGAAGATATAGAAGTCGTGGTGCTGGTGCTTTTCCATTTCCGAACAATACACCCATATGTATTCTTTCTCTTTCGATTCAAATACTTCTCCACGTTTGTTGTTGCTGATGCGACTCCGGCGTGACCAGGTGTGCGCGATGTGCATGCCCAGGTTGGGATGAATTCGTGCGAAGAGCCATTGGCAGCTTTTACTGGCAAATATCCGCTTGAGCACCTTATAAGTCTTGTCCCCGGGGCCCAGGCCGTCGCCGTGTCCGATGAGCAGTCGCTGATTGCCCACTTCCAGAAGCATAGGTTTTCGGTAGACGGGAATCCCGAGTTCGTTTGGAAAGTAATCGAACATCCACATATCGTGGTTGCCCGTGAAGAACGCGATAGGGATACCGCTGTCGCGGAGTTCGGCCAGTTTTCCAAGAAACCGGGTAAAGCCGCGTGGTATTGTGTAACGGTACTCGAACCAGAAATCGAATATGTCGCCCAGGAGGTAGATGGTATGGGCATCGTGTCTCACGGTCTCCAGCCATTCTACTATGCGCTGTTCGCGAGCCTGACTTGCGGCCAGATTGGGGACGCCCAGATGGAAGTCGGCCGCAAAGTAGATCTTCTTATTGACTAAAGTTGCAATCCTGGGAATGGTCACCACGTACAGGCTCGGTTGGAAATAAAAAACTCAGGTGTTTCCACCTGAGTTTCAAAAATAGAGTATTCGATGTAATTAACCAGAAGTCGCTTTGTTGGGTGATTCTCCCTCCAGGGTGGGAGTGGGATCGACTCCGGGCTGTTCACTTTCGTGTTTTTTCTTTTCATACTTGCCCTGGCCGTTAGTGAACTGCTGATACGTTGTCGGCTTGTCAAACGGTCGCTTGCCAATGAGTCGCTCCAGATCCGATTGGAACAGGATTTCTTTTTCGAGCAACTCCTGCGCGATGACGTCCAGGTGCTGGCGGTGTTGGGTTAACAGGGCAAGTGTGCGCTGATAAGCCCCCTCGATGATGCTGCGTACTTCTTTGTCGATCTTCTCCGCGGTGGCATCCGAGTAGGGCTTCTGAAACGCGTAGTTGTCGGCCTGCTTCGAGTCGTAGTATGACATATTGCCAATGGCTTTCGTCATGCCATAGACGGTCACCATACTGTAAGCCATTTTTGTAATTCGCTCCAGGTCGCTCAGTGCACCGGTCGAGATTTTTCCAAAAACCAATTCTTCTGCGGCCCGCCCGCCAAAGGCCATGCACATTTCATCGAGCATTTGCTCAGTTTGATATAGGAACTGTTCTTTGGGCAGATACTGCGCATAACCCAGCGCAGCGACACCGCGGGGTACAATGCTGACCTTTACCAGAGGGTCGGCGTGTTCAAGGAACCAACCGGCTACCGCGTGGCCTGCTTCGTGGAAGGCGACGATTTTCTTTTCCTCAGGAGAGATAATTTTGTTTTTCTTTTCAAGCCCTCCGATTACGCGGTCGATAGCATCCTGAAAGTCTTGCATTTCGACGGCCTTCTTCTCGCGACGCGCGGCGATGAGCGCGGCCTCGTTACATACGTTGGCAATTTCCGCGCCAGCAAAGCCAGGTGTTTGCGCGGCGAGCTTCTTGGGGTCAACCGAAGAGTCGAGCTTGATCGGCCGAAGGTGAGTTTTGAAAATTGCCTCGCGGCCTACGATATCGGGTTTGTCAATGCTGATCTGACGGTCAAAACGCCCCGGGCGCAACAGAGCCGAGTCGAGTACGTCAGGGCGGTTGGTCGCAGCCAGAATAATAACGCCAGAGTCGGTAGCAAAACCATCCATCTCGACCAGCAGCGAGTTCAACGTGTTCTCGCGTTCATCGTTGGCGCCGGGAAGCTGACCCCTTCCGCGGCTTCGGCCAATAGCGTCGATCTCGTCAATGAAGACAATACAAGGTGCTTTCTCTTTCGCCTGTTTGAAGAGGTCGCGAACACGAGCCGCTCCTACGCCGACAAACATTTCGACGAAGTCGGAACCCGAGAGAGAGAAGAAGGGTACACCCGCTTCACCGGCTACAGCTTTGGCCAGCAGCGTCTTACCGGTTCCCGGAGGACCCACCAGCAGGGCACCCTTAGGAATCTTACCTCCAAGCTTCGTGAACTTCCCCGGGTTTTTCAGGAATTCAACAATCTCTTTTACCTCTTCCTTGGCTTCATCGAGACCGGCTACATCTTCGAAAGTAACTTTGACCTTGTTCTCCGCATCAAAGAGTGCGGCTTTCGATTTGCCAATATTGAATATCTGACCACCAGGGCCTCCACCACCCGTCATCCGGCGCATGAGCATCCAGAAGCCGAAGAGAAGAAGGAAGAGAAAACCCCATTGGATAAATACTCCGAAATAGTCTTCGCGTGTTTCCGTCCTGTACTCGGGGCGGCTGTCTTCCGGAAGCCTGTCGACGAGAGCCTCGTATTTCTCATCGAAACGATCGATAGAGGTGATCGTTAGTTTGTAATGCGGACCACTACCCGTGGTTCCAAGACGACCATCTTCAACGTCCTGTCGATACTTCGCGTCTTGCAGTGCCTCCGCTTTCAGGGTCACTTCAACAATGTCGCGGTTCTTGATCAGGACTACCTTGCGGACATGTCCCGACTTGACCATTTGCTCGAACTGGTATTGTTGGATTTCCTTGAGGTCGTTGGAGTTGTTTATATACATTACCCCGAAAATCACCGCAATCGTCGCCAGGATAACCCACATCTGGTAGTTGCCCCGGGGATTCTTGTTCGGCAATAAAGGCTTGTTATTGTCTTTCTTTTCAGCCATCGTAACTGTTTTCTGTCAAATTATATGTCTTGTGTACCGGAAGAAGCCGGAACCGGATCGGCGATCTCTTTTATCACCGCATCGCCCCATAAGCGCTCCAGTGAATAATATTCCCGTTTTTCTTTTTTGAATACGTGGGCGACTACGTCTATATAGTCGAGCAACATCCACTCTTTATTGTTCTTGCCCTCTGTATGCCAGGGCGTTTCTTTCAGTGTCTTATAAACTTCGCGGTCGACTGAATCTGCGATCGCATCCAGTTGCTTGTCGGAGTTCCCGGAACAAATTACAAAAAAATCGGCAACGGCATTTTTGACTTTTCTGAGGTCCAGGACCACGATGTCTGTTGCTTTTTTCTCCTGCATGCCCTTCACGATGACCTCGCTGAGTAACTCGGAACTGACGCCATTCCTTCTCTTGATCATCAAGCTATTTCCTTTGTTTATGTTTGGTCTTTTAATAACTAGCAAAATTAACCAATTAAGTTGTATAAAATTCCTGCCAATACAGTTTTCACAGGCAAGAATCTGGTTTTTGTGCCAGAATGTCCTTCTACCAACTTGCTGGCCATTGAAACCAGCAGGAAATCAGCCGCCGTTGAAGGAACTGTGGTCATAACCGACTGCCAAACGGCCGGCCGGGGGCAGCGCGGCAATAGCTGGGAAGCCGAGCCCGGCCTGAATCTCACTTTTTCGCTGATACTTAAACCTGGGTTTCTTGCGCTGAACAAGCAATTCCTCCTGAACGTTGTGACGAGCCTTGCGTTGAAAGATTACCTTGGAGATAAAACAACTGACACCTTCATAAAGTGGCCTAACGATATTTTAGTTCACCAAAAAAAGATTTCGGGGATCTTAATTGAAAATCAGGTTCAGGGGGGACTATTGCTTACCAGTGTTGTCGGCATTGGATTTAACCTCAATCAAACGGCATTCAGATCGCCTGCTGCTACTTCGCTTGCCTTAGTAACGGGAAGGCAACACGACAAGAATGAGGAGCTTGCCGGAATACTCGGACGTTTGGAAAGCCGGTACCTGTGTTTACGGTCAGGTGACGAGCGACGGCTGGTCGATGAATATCTGGATGGACTCTACTGGCGCGGCCAACCGCATCTGTTTTCATCGGGAGGTATCCGATTTGAAGGTACGATTGAGGATGTGGACGACGACGGACGACTAAGAGTTCGCACGGCGCAGGGGCTGAAGGCGTTTGGAATCAAGGAAATACAGTACATCGAATAAAGCTCAAAGGCAGACCTCAGGATATGGACGTTTTCAACCGATCGGCACGGATCATTGTCACTTGTATCAAACGACTTTCACCCTGGCTTGAACAGGAAATCAGGGAATTGGGCTTTGTGCCAGAGCGAACCTTCGCTACCGGTGTGGAACTGAAGGGAACGGTCTCCGATTGCATCAGGCTGAACCTCAATCTTCGCACCGCAAGTCAGGTACTCTATTCACTTTCGTCGTTTCCTGCTCATAACCCCGTGGATGTTTACAAAGGGGTGAAACGTATCGCCTGGGATCACTTAATCAGACCCGATGGCTATCTCAGTGTAACCAACGTTGTTGACCATCCCACCGTCAACAACAGCATGTATGTAAATGTAAAGGTTAAGGACGCGGTAGTGGACGCCATGCGCGAAGCTACCGGAGCCAGACCCGACAGTGGCCCTTCGTTGAATGGTGTGGTGGTTAATTTGTTCTGGCGCGACGACCGTGCTGAAGTGTTTCTCGATACATCGGGCGAAACCCTTTCGAAGCACGGATACCGACGTGAGCCCGGAAAGGCGCCGATGCTGGAAGGACTGGCGGCTGCGACACTCCTCGCTTCGCAGTGGGACCCGAGTTCTCCTTTTGTAAACCCGATGTGTGGCTCCGGTACCGTAGCGATCGAGGCGGTGCTGTTAGCGACCAACAGACGTCCCGGACATTACCGGAACGACTATGCGTTCATGCATCTGAAAGAATTTGATCAGACTGTTTATGATAAGGCCCGCCGGGAAATGATGGAGAAAGTCCGGGAAGTGCCCGGGCTCAGGGTTATTGCAACAGACATCAGCGCAAAAGCCGTAGAGATCGCCAAAATAAATGCTCGCCGGGCAGGGGTGGCAGATAGCATCGAGTTTAAAGTATGTGACTTTTCCGAGACGCCCGTGCCTGACGGGCCGGGCGTCGTATACTTTAATCCGGAATACGGGGAACGCCTGGGCGAGATCGCAGAACTCGAGGAAACCTACGGGCGAATCGGCGACTTCATGAAGCAAAAGTGTCAGGGCTACACCGGTTATGTGTTTACCGGTAACCTCGACCTGGCAAAGAAAATCGGGCTGAGGGCAAAACGTCGTATCGAATTTTTCAGTGCAAAACTCGATTGCCGACTCCTGGAATACGAACTTTATGCGGGACGGAAAGAGTGAAAATCGGACCAAAGTGATTAACCGTGCCGGAATTGCTTATTTTTGGCATAAAATCTGGAAGGGATCAGTTGAGTCCCTAAGTTTGACCCCGTGAAGCGCTTTTTACCGCTCGTTTTCCTAGTCTATGCCTGTAGCCCCCGGGTGCAAACACCGGGTGCTGATGCATTAAAACCCGCCTGGCTGCAGGGGCAGCCTTACCAGGCCGGATACTATACCGGTATCGGACACAGCCGTAAAGATGGAGCGAACAATTACGTCCAGATGGCGAAAAAGAGTGCGCTGGACGATCTCGTATCCCAGATCAAAGTGACGGTGGCAAGCACATCCGTGCTCAGCACTTTCGAGAATAATCAAAAGTTCAGGGAAGAATACGAGCAGATCGTCAAGACAACGGCTGCCGATGAGATTGAAGAGTTTGAGCTCGTTGGAGCGTGGGAAGATGTTAATAGTTACTGGGTCTACTATAGACTGTCTATCGCACGTTATCAGCAGATCAAGGAAGAGCAGAAACGCAACGCCACTATCCTCGCCACAGATTTCTTTCTAAAGGGAAAGGCGGCGGAAGAAGAGGGACAACTACTCGAGGGAATCGGTTACTACTTTCAAGCGTTCCGCAGCATCGAAAAATATCTTGGCGAGGCAATTCGCGTCACTCTTCATGACAGGGAAATCCTGCTCGTCAACGAGATTTATGCTTCCATCCAACGGATATTGCAGGAGATCCGCCTGGAAATATCTCCTGCGCAATTGACCGTGAACCGAAGGTTGGCGCAGTCGCAGACCGATGTTACGGTGCGAGCTGTTTACCGGGACAACACCCCGGTGAAGGGTCTTCCCCTTAAGGCGGTCTTTGAAAAAGGTGGAGGTATCGTATTCCCGGAATATATAACGAATGAGGCGGGTGAAGCTCGCGTCCTGATTACGCGGATTGATGCCATGGACTCCGAGCAGCGAATCGGGGTAACAATAGACGTAGACCGACTCAGCGCAGGGAGTACCTCGCCCGTGTACGCCCTGGTGGCAACAACACTTAGACTGCCTCGCGCGCATGTGCTGATGAAAATTCAACGTCCGGTTGTCTACCTTACTTCTCTCGAGCAAAGCTTCGGAAGCACCAATGATCAGGAGCAGATTGCAAACAGACTCAAGAGTTTGCTGGTGAGCAACGGTTTCGAGTTTACACATAACAAAGGAGTGGCGGATCTCTGGCTTGATGTTCACGCCGATTCGCGAAAGGGCTCGGTATCAGGAAGTATCTATATCACTCACCTCTCGGGGGTGATTAGAGTGATGGCCGTTAATGATGGTACGGAGATATACACGACGACGCTGGATGGTGTGAAGGGGTATGGCCTCGACTACACGCGGTCGAGCGCCGATGCTTATAATAAAGCACTGGAAGTGGTGGAAGGAGAGCGGTTGAAGGAAATGCTGAGCGCTGTGCTTCAATGAGGGTAGCGAGGAGTAAAATTTCTGGCATCCGGTTTGAGTATGACATATATAAACTAAATCCCACAAAATCGAATCAAAATCCAATTCCAATGAAAATGTTCAGACTTTCCTCTTTGATGTTAGTGGCTCTTGCCGCAGTCGTCACCGTTGGCTGTAGTAAGAAGAATGCCGCGCCGAAAGGTGAAACGGAAGTAGTCGTCCCCTGTTCAGGACCGGATTACTTTACAACTAACAAATTTTTCCGCGCAAACAGTATCGGCGAAAGCCAGGATCAGGTAACTTCAAAGCGTAAGGCTTTGACCAATGCACGCAACGAGCTTGCTCAGGCAATCCAGACGACGGTCAAGACGGTGACGGATAACTACGTCAACTCGCGGGAGATGAATAACCGTGAGGAGATCGAGGAGCGTTTTGAGACGCTTAACCGTGAGGTTGTGGATCAGACAATCTCGGGTATTCGCACCTTGTGCGAGAAACTGGTGAAAACCGATCAGGGTACCTACAAGACGTACATTGCGATCGAACTGTCGGCCGATGAACTTGTATCGAAATACAATGAGCGCCTGTCGCAGGACGAGCGCCTTCGTATCGACTACGATTACGAGAAGTTCAAGGAGACTTTCGAAAAGGAAATGGACAAGCTGAGAAGCGGAAGCTGATCGGTGCCCTTAACAAAGGACGCAAGTCAAACTATATAACCGTGAAGAGAGTACTGTCGGGATACCCCGGCAGTACTTTTTTATTTCGTGTAGGCGGTCATTACGGATGAACTTCCTTAATCCACTCTTGATATTTCTTTTGCAAACGCCGGACGACTCGGGGATTAGACTCCGCCAGGTTCTTTTCTTCGCCCGGATCGTCGTTGATGTTAAATAGATAAAGTTTGCTGGCGGAGTTGTCGTTGGCAAAAAGGGTATTTCCTGTGGGATTGTGGATCAGCTTCCAATCCCCCTCTCTTACGGCCCATTGCGGCTCCTGTGCAGTGCCTCCACTTTGCCAGAAGAAGTAGCGATGGGGTGAAGTTGCCTTGGGTGATTGAACGACGTCTGCGAGATTTTTTCCGTCAATTTTATGCGCTGGCGCCGGGAGACCACACAGCGACGCCAGGGTAGGGAACCAATCGACGTTTGCTGCAAACCGGTCGCGAACTTCATTCTGCGGCAACCGACCCGGCCAGCTGATGACAGCCGGAACCCGTAATCCGCCCCTGTAGATCAGGATGACATTGGGTCGCTGACTCCTGCTGTCTGCCTTCTGTCCGGATGAGCGATTGGGAATATGAGGTAAGTACTCAGTAATAAAATGAAAATCAGCGAGTTTGATTTCTGCATCACTTTCGGGTTCGTTGCGGGGCGAGCAAACGGCAAAATTACGAAAGATCGCTGATGCCTGGGGCGTCGGGGGGGGTAAAGGTTGGGCCCTGCCGCACGGCCCCTCGTGATCCCTGCAGGTCTGAGGGAGTGCTATAAAACAAAAGATCCTGATCGCTAGGTGCGTCAGGATCTTCAAAACTTTGTGGGCCTGCAGGGATTACTCATACGCGCTTCCCTGCCGCACGGCCCCTCGTGATCCCTGCAGGTCTGAGGGAGTGCTATAAAACA
>CAZHIQ010000009.1:0-32050 GCA_964532595.1 uncultured Roseivirgaceae bacterium | reverse complement strand
ATCCTGATCGCTAGGTGCGTCAGGATCTTCAAAACTTTGTGGGCCTGCAGGGATTCAAACCCCGAGTCTTCTGATCCGTAGTCAGATGCTTTATTCAGTTAAGCTACAGGCCCGTTTCTAGTGCTTCCGTCGAAACGGAGTGCAAATGTAAAGAAATATTTTACGCTGCCAAAGATCGGTTTGGCTCTGCCGACAAAAAAGCTAATTTTGAATCCTCTACCACGGAAATTTTTTGCGCATGATAAAAGTAGCCACTCTCGTTCTGTTGTTTGCTTTCCCGCTGATGTCTGTTGCCCAGATTTCTGAACCGGGAGCTGAATCGGCTTATGCCGGTAATCGTGATGGAGATCAGCCGGATATCCCGGGAACATTTGCAGTGGAACTGGGGGTAAACCGGGCTATGGACGGTCCGGATCGCTTCGATCTGGGTTTCTGGGGATCGCGGACGCTGAATGTGTACTATACTTATGAGCTGCGGATCGCTCAGTCGAAGTTCAGTCTGGTTCCGGGAATCGGGCTGAGTCTCGAGCGCTTCAAGTTTCGCAACAACGCAACGCTGGGCTTTGACGACGCGACCAGTACCGTCAGCCTCCTTCTTCCGTCTGAGACGGCTATTACCGGCGAGCGCAAGTCGCAGCTTATCACCAACTATCTTGACGTGCCTGTAGAGATTCGCTTTTCGACAAATCCCTCTGATCCGAACCGCAGTTTCAAGGTTGCTGTCGGTGGCCGCATCGGTTATATGTACGATGCTTTCGCCAAGATGAAATACAAAGTCGCTGGTGAGCCGGTGAAACAGTATAAGGACAAGCAATTCTTCAATTTGAACCGCGTCCGCTACGGCGTTTCAGCCCGCGTCGGCATCGGTAACTTTAGTGTGTTTGGCTATTATAATCTGACCCCGCTCTTTAAAGAAGGAGAGGGGCCTGCGGAGGACAATGCGGTGAAGGATTTCAAGACCTTCACGGTGGGTATCTCACTTTTTGCGTTTTAGTCAGCATTCTCGCGTAAAGCTCCCTTTTCTTTCCAGGACTCTGAGCCAGGATCCGTAGCATCTGGTTTAAGGGTTTCGTTCCTAACCGTTGGATCTGGCCACTTCAGTCTGTGGCTAATGTAATCTGGCGCCGCTCTCCTTAGAGAAGGAGCGGATCGCGCGGGGACATGCATGCCGTGAAGGATTGTCAGACGTTTACGGCAGGCATCTCGCTGATCTTTCCTTCCCGTTTAAAGCCTTCTTTTTCTTTCGGGACCCCTCCCGACCCGATAACCCCTAGGGGTTTCGTTTAAAAGTTTCGTTTCCTAATCGTTGTGGTATCGGGCACACTCGCTCCAGACGCAGATTTTGGTCGTCGAGGCGAGCCCCGACCCGAGTTCCCCGCGGCCACAAGTGCCCCTTTTTGGCTTTTTTTTGATGAAAATGAGGCTTTTTTCGCCTTGTTTTCACCCCTTGCCGGGCGCCTTTTCTGTTTGCCGCTCATGTAAGAAATGTAGAAAAGCGTGCAAAAGTAAAACCGCAATACGTCTTTCAATGCGGATCTAAAACCACAGAATTATATTTTTGTTACCTTTCTTTCCTTATATTGTTGCGAAATTTGACACGAATACGTAAGATTAAGCTGCAAAAGACGAGGTGATTGAATGTTGAGAAGGTCAGTGGGGTGGAGTAACCTTTCGTTTCGTTATTTTTAAAAACAAGACCATGTATATCGAGCACGTTGTGCGTAAGAACCGCTAACTGAAGCAACATTGTATGAAAAGAAGTCTACCACTAGCTATTGTTTTAATTCTCGGTGCGTTAGGCGTCGCTTTTGCGCAGCGCCAGGTATCGGGTGTTGTGACCTCGGCCGCTGATGGCACCACGCTTCCTGGCGTGACGGTTGTTGTCGGCGAGTTCCCGAACCTCGGGACCATAACTGACATCGAAGGGCGGTATTCAATTACTCTTCCCGAAGGAGGGCGAACGCTTACTTTCTCGTTTGTAGGAATGACCACACAATCGGTCGACGTGGGTGCGGCATCGGTTGTGAATGTCCGTCTCGAGATGTCTGAGCAGGCGCTTGACGAAGTAGTCATCGTAGCCTTCGGTACGCAGAAGAAGGCGACAGTGACCGGGGCCGTTGCTTCTATTGAGACGAAAGATCTCCTCCAGTCTCCTCAAGCCAACATCAGTAACGCCCTGGTAGGACGGATGCCCGGTCTCCTCACCAAGCAAACCAGCGGCGAGCCCGGTCATGATCAGGCGGAAATCCGAATTCGCGGTGCGAGTACCTTCGCCGGATCACTGGCTCCTCTTATTATGATCGATGGTGTGGAGAGCGAGAACTATAACAACCTCGACCCAAACACTATCGAGAACATTACGATTCTCAAAGATGCTTCGGCAACTGCCGTTTACGGGGTTCGCGGTGCCAACGGTGTTGTCCTTATCACGACCAAGCGTGGTACAGTAGGTGCGCCCAAGGTTAGCTACACCTACAACATCGCCGCGACCAGCTTTATTGAGCTTCGGGAGAACATGAACAGCTACAACCACGCCAAGACTTTCAATGAGGCGCTGCGTTACGACTCCTATATGACAGGGGGGTATAACCCCAGGTACTCTGAGTACGATCTGGACATGTTCAAGAATAACTATGATCCGGTGTTCTATCCCGACGTGAACTGGCATAAGGAACTGTTGCGTCCTTACAATCTCCAGTCCCAGCATAACCTCAACATCAGTGGCGGAACGGAGAAGGTAAAGTACTTCGCGTCGGTTGGGTACTTCAATCAGGGTGGACTGCTGAATAACACCACCATACTCGACGACATGTACGATGCGCAGATCAGATTCAAGCGCTACAATTTCCGTTCGAACCTCGACTTCTCCGTTACAAAGGCTCTGACTGTTTTGGTCGACTTGTCAACGACTAACGAAGATCGTCGGGGGAAAGGTGAGGGAACATCCATACCCTCGTTCATTCTCGCATTGAACAGCGCGAGCCCGAGCGGAACACCTGGCGTGATTGATGGCAAACTAGCCAACATCAATGTACCGAACATTCTCAACCCGTATAGCAATATGTACAACTACGGGTATTCAAACGAGTATCGGAACTACCTGAAAGGACGGATCAAGGCAACGCTGTCGCTCGACGCTCTAACAAAGGGCTTGTCTATACATGGAGCGATGTCTCATCAATCGTTCAATAGCCAGCGCAACAGCGTGAGCAAGCTGCTCAATGTGCACCTTGCCGTACCGGGTCCCGACGGTCCTATCCTGGTCCCGCAGCAGGTAGACCAACCGTTCAGTACAAGCCAGAGCTTTGGCAAGAACCGGTTTGTTTACGCCGAAACAGGAATCAACTACGCTCGCGAATTTGGACCTCACTATGTTACGGGTCTCGTACTCTACAACCAGAGCAAGCGATTTGATCCCAATCTTGAGTATTTGATTCCCTCGGGTTATCAGGGGCTCGTCGGACGGGTGACCTATAATTACAAAGAAAAGTACCTGGCGGAAATCAACGCCGGTTATAACGGTACGGAGAACTTTGCTCCGGGCAAGCGGTTCGGATTCTTCCCTGCTTACTCGCTTGGTTGGGTACTGTCAGAAGAGTCATTCTTCCCCGAGAACAACCTGGTTTCCTTTGTGAAGGTACGCGCATCCTACGGTGAAGTCGGTAACGACAAAATCGGCGGGGAGCGTTTCCTCTATCGGCCTTCTGCTTATGAATATGCCGGTGGTTACTATTTCGGAGAGGTTGCCAGTGAATACAACTATTATGTAGGAGCACGTGAAAGCAAGATCGGTAACCCTGATCTTACCTGGGAGCGGGCCCTCAAGAAAGACCTTGGTATCGAGTTGGCGATGTTCAAGAGCAAACTGCGCGTGAACGTCGACTTCTTCGAAGAAAGCCGAAACAACATTCTCACAAACATCTCAACGTTGCCGAGCCTCGTTGGTGCCGATTTACCGGCATACAACATGGGTAAGATGAAGAACCGCGGTTTCGATGGCGAGATAACGTTCAACGATCGCATCGGTCGTGTCAACTACTGGGTGAAGGGAATCTACACCTTCGCTCGCAACGAAATTATTTTCCAGGATGAAGTTCCTTATGAGTGGCCGTACCAGAACCGGACCGGACAGATTCTGGGTCAGTACTTTGGTTACCTCGTCGAAGGTTTCTATAACACCTGGGAGGAAGTCAATGATGCGGCTTATCCCTTGAACACAGTTGTCTCCCGCCCTCAACCTGGTGATGTCAAATACAAGGACGTGAACGGCGATGGTATGATCAACGGTATGGATTACGTGCCGATTGGATTCTCAAACTTCCCGGGCCGAATCTTCGGTATCTCGTTCGGGGGTGAGTATCGCGGTTTTGACGTCTCTGTTTTGTTCCAGGGCGCTTCGGACGTGTCGTACCAGTATCCGTCAGGTCCCGGTATCCGCGTAGTTTCTGCTGAACGAGCTATTGCGCAACATCTGGAGAGAAGCTGGACGCATGAAAGGTATGAGGAAGGCCTTCCGATCGACTTCCCTCGTTTTGGAACGGGTACTTTCAACTATTCATCATCGAATCTGTGGACAGTCGACGCGAGCTATCTGCGTCTGAAAAACGTCGAGATCGGTTATCGGTTTAGCAATTCCCTGTTCAAGAGACTGAGAATTCAGTCGGGACGGATTTTCGCGAACGGAAACAACCTGATGACCTGGTCGGGTCTGATGCGTGGCTTCGATCCCGAGCAGGGATCATCTACGGGCAATCAGGAGCCGTACCCCATGACAAGGACCTATAACCTCGGTGTTAACCTAAACTTCTAATGCGGTTTATGAAAACGAAATTCAAGATAGGTGCGCTTTCTGCCCTGATGCTCTTCGCGTCTTCCTGCGACAGGGGTATTGACGAGTTCCTCGATAAGGCACCGGGCGTTGATATAACTGAGGATGTGATTTTCTCCTCGAAGCGCGAGCTGCTTTCTTTTATCGCCGGAATTTACTTTGAAGGTATCCCTTCCGGCTATCCTTACAAAGGTTTCAACGCGCAGAGCGGTAACGTACTCAATACCGGAGCCGCGACGGAAGAAGGAGACCTGGAAAGAAGCTGGTACCCCAGCAACGACTGGAACCAGGGTGTTATTGGTGCAGGTGCGATCATCTGGCACGAAGACGCCATCTACAATACGCGCTGGGAAGTACTTCGTCGAATCCACACCGTATTGGAACGAATCGATGAGGTTCCGGATCTTACCACTGAAGAATACAATCAGTTCAAAGGTGAGGTGCTGTTCATACGCGCTCTTTCAAACTTTGAACTCCTGAAAAGGTATGGAGGCTTCCCCATCGTAAACAAACGCTTCAAGCTTACAGATGAGCTGACTGTACCGAGGAGTTCGGTGGCTGAGTGCGTCGAGTTCATTCTGAAAGATTGCGATGATGCAATTGCTCTCCTTCCTCATACCAATGTGGGGATTGATAAAGGTCGCGCGACGAAAGGAGCACCGATGATGTTGAAGTCGCGGCTGTTGCTTCTCGCCGCAAGTCCCTTGTTCAATACGAGCACTCCTTATATGGACCTTGGTGAGCACAACGATCTCATTTCGCTGGGTAACGAGGATCAGAATCGCTGGAAAGCAGCCGCCGATGCCGCCATGGATGTGATTAACTGGGCACAAACTTTCGGAGGTGTTCACTTGATTACTGATCAAGGCGTAGAGAACAATTACGAGTATGCGTGGTCAACACCCGATAACCCGGAGATTATCTTCTCAGATAAAGGTATCAACTCGCAGTCGCACTGGAGCATGAACCCCTGGGGTAACTATGTGCCAGGCCCGATTTACGCGGGACAGGTAGGTTCTTCAGTGCCGATGAACCACGTGATGAAATACGAGAAGCGCGATGGTACACCGCAGACATGGAACATGGCCGGAGGCGATGATCTGAACGAGAAGTACGAAGAACTTGATTATCGTTTCAGACAATCCATCGCTTACAACGGATCTTACTGGAATGAAGACTATCCGGTGGTATCGACTTATGTCGGCGGCGCACATGCGGCTCAATGTCTTGGCGGTGCCTGGCTACGTAAAGGAATTCCCCGCGCTCTGACCCGTGCGAACCCTGTAACAGTAAACTGGACAGTGTTCCGCCTGGCTGAAGCGTATCTGAATTATGCGGAGGCGATAAATGAGTTCGAGGGTCCTGCAAACGCCTATGCCTATGTCAACGCTATCCGTAGTCGTTCGGGTATGCCCGATCTTCCGGGTGGACTGACCAAGGAGGAGTTCAGGGAACGTGTGCGCAAAGAGCGCGACATCGAGCTCTTCTTCGAAGATCATCGCTTCTGGGATATCCGTCGCTGGATGGTTGCCGAGGAAGATGGAGTCATGAAGGGAGATTTCTACGGGTTGAAGATTTACCCGATTGGCACTGACCCGGTAACGACGTCGACCGAGTTCAGATACGAATTCTATGTTTTCGAACAGCGCGTATTCAATCGGAGAATGTACCTGCACCCGTATCCTTCAGTTGAGTACAACAAAGGATACCTGATTCAGAACCCTGGTTACGTCGCACGTTAAGTCTCTTACTATTACTACAAAGAATATGTTTTCAAAGTACAGATATGGTTTTGTATTTGGCCTGGTTTGCTGCTTCGTGTTGCCGGGCTTGTCGTCGGCGCAGCAACTGCCGGCCGATTCTTTGAGCACGAGGTCGGGTGTTGTGCACGTCGGATTCGGCACGCAGAACGAACGTCAGGTAACGGGCGCGATATCGGCTGTAAGCGGGAATGAACTGCGCAAAACTTTTGCCCCCAACCTCGCCAATACGCTTTACGGACGCATTCCCGGGCTCATGGTTGTGCAGAGCGGTAATGAACCGGGAGACGACTCACCGACACTGTATGGAAGAGGTCTTAATACTTTCGGTGGCGCGGGATCGACTCCTCTCGTGATTGTGGATGGCGTCGAGAGTTCGTTTGAACAATTGTCTGCTTTCGAGATTGAGTCGATCTCTCTGTTGAAGGATGCTTCTGCGACGGCAATTTTCGGTAGCCGTGGTGCGAATGGTATTCTCCTGGTGACCACCCGCCGCGGCAGCGAAGGACCGTTGAAGATAAACTTCAACGCGCAGGTCGGATTTCAGAAAGCGACCCGGTTGCCGGAGTTTGTTAACTCCTACGACTATGCACGACTCTTTAATGAGGGTCTTGTGAACGATGGCGGCCAGCCTTTCTACACAGACGTCGAACTCGAAAAGTATCGCACCGGAAGTGATCCGTACATATATCCCAGCGTGAACTGGTATGAAGAAGTGATGCGATCAACAGCGCCGATTGCGAACTACAACATGAACTTTACCGGAGGCGATCGTCGCGTGCGTTATTTCGCTTCACTCAATGCACTTACGAATGGCGGATTGTACAAAAAGACAGGCGACCTCTCTGAGAACAGTATCAATGCAAAATACCAGCGATACAATGTACGGACGAACGTTGATATTTCACTCTCAGACGCTGTCACTGCAATCGTCGGGTTGGGAGGATCGGTAGAGGAAAAAAGCACGCCGTACGCGAATACAACGGCACCTCTCTTCAGTGTTATCAACACGATGCCTCCGAATCTCTTTCCTGTATATAACCCTGATGGTTCATATGGAGGAGACGCGTCATTCACTAACCCTCTGGGCGATGTACTGGAGTCAGGATTCTTTACCTCAAGTGGCCGGACGCTGCAGTCCTCGTTCCGGATGAAGATGGATCTTGGTACAGTAGTTCCCGGATTATCGGTAACCCCGGGAATGGCCTATCACACATCATTTGTAAGTAATTCAAATAAGACGCGCGAGTACGAACGGTTCTACGTGACGCGGGATGTCAATGATGAGTATGTGTACACGAAGTACGGCCAGAATACGCAATTGGCCGGTGACGAAGGGAACTCCGAGCAGTGGCAGAACTTTACGTTCCAGACTTTCGTGAACTATGAGAAGCAAATCGGTGACTATAGTCTGGATGCGATGGCGATGTATACGTATCGCGATTTCACACTCATCGGCTCGTCACCCTATTTCCCTACAGACGGCAGCGTATTTTCGTTTCAACACCTGGGCGGCGGCGCACGATTTGTGAATGGATGGAAGAACAAGTATTTCGCTGAACTCACAGTAGCCTACCACGGGTCTGAGAACTTTGAGAAAGGTAACCGCTTCGGGGTGTTCCCCGCGTTGGGTCTCGGCTGGGTAGTTTCCGACGAGGAATTCTTTCCCTGGGCGACCTCAGTCGATTTCCTCAAGTTGCGTGGATCTTTCGGCATTGTAGGTAACGACAACGTGGGGGGTGAGCGTTTTATGTTTGAGCGTTCATTCCGCGGGTCAAGCGGGTACTACTTCGGAAATCCAAATACTTACTACGCTGGCATCGAGCCGGGCCGTCTCCCGAACCCTGGATTTACCTGGGAAAAGGAGCAAAAGATCAATATCGGATTTGACGCGACAATCGGTGGACGTTTCGATGTGAAGGTTGATTACTTCAATCAAAAGCGATACGACATTCTGGTGCCGGCATATGCTGAAATTCCTCAGTTTGTTGGACTGTTGGTGCCGTACCTGAACGTCGGCGAAGCCAGTAACCAGGGTGTTGATGCAGCGATTACCTACACGGGACGTGCGGACAAGCCATTTAAGTATTCCGTTACAGCAAACGTCTGGTACGCTGACAACAAAATTGTCTACAATGCGGAGAGACCTCAGCCGGAGCCGTATATGCATCTGACGGGTCGTCAGATCAACCAGCCTTATGTTCTTGAGGCGATTGGATTCTTCAAGGATCAAAGTGATATCGATAACAGTCCCCGTCAGGTTTTCGCGGAAGTTCAACCCGGTGATCTGAAGTATAAGGATCAGAACAACGATGGGGTTGTCGATAATATGGATTTCGTCCCTGTCGGAAATACCAACGTTCCGCGGGTTAATCTGGGGTTGAGTTCACACATGTCGTACAAAGGGTTTTATCTCGATTTCCTGCTTCAGGCAGTGACGGGTAGAACAGTATACCTCAGCGGTCCGTACTATCAGGCGTTCCAGGACAATGGAACGGCGACGAAAATGGCCTTCGGTAGATGGCACGATGGAAACAAGGAGAATGCAACCTATCCGCGACTTTCTGCTTCCAACAACCTGAACAACTTCCAGTCGTCTACTTTCTGGCAACGCGACGGTAGTTTCCTCAAGGTTCGGAATATTGAATTTGGCTATCGCCTTCCTTCTTATTTGTCGGATAAGCTTGGGGTTAACCAGGTTCAGGTTTTTGTTAATGGAACCAATGTCTTCTCGCTTGATCATCTCGAATACAGTGATCCGGAGACGTTGAGCGGTTATCCTGCTTTAAGGACCATCAGTGTAGGAACGAGTATTGAATTTTAAGAGCGCGTCATAATGAGAGCAACGATGAAATTTCGGACAAAGATACTTTTCACTGCCGGGCTGATTGTGCTGAGTGCCTGTTCAGATCTGGAGCGGGAGATCATTGTCAACCTGCAGGAAAAGCAGGTAAACGAGAACTATAATTATACCCTTAACAGAATCAACTCTGTCTACGAGGGACTGCCGTCGGGCTTCAATCCTATTGGAGATGCGATGTTGGCAAGTGCCACCGATGAGGCTGAGTTTACAATCGAGTCTTCGAGTATCCAGCGTCTCAACAACGGGAACTGGAATGCCATTAGTAATCCTGATGACCAATGGGCGAACCTGTATCGTGCTATTTATAAGGCCAACAAGTTTTTGGAGACATCCGACGATGTAAACCTGGATGTTTATCGCCTTGACCCGTCGCCGACCGCTCAGAATGTTTACGTACAGCGGTTGCAGGAGATACAGCGTTGGAAGGGAGAAGCAACATTTCTTCGCGCTTACTTCTATTTCGAGCTGGTGAAACGCTACGGTGGTGTACCTCTGGTTCTTCGTACTTATGAAGATGGCGACTATGAAGAGGTGAAACGTGCATCGTTTGATGAATGCATCCAGTTCATCGTTTCTGAATGCGACCTGGCGGCGATGCGACTGCCTGCTTCAAACACCTACCCGACGGCACAAATTGGCCGGGCAAGTAAGGGGGCAGCGTTGGCCCTGAAGAGCAAAGTGCTTTTGTACGCAGCCAGTGAGCTCTTCAATAATCCCTCCTGGGCGGGAGGGTATGAACGACCCGACCTCATCGCCAGCCAATCGGGAAATCGCGCAGCTAAATGGAAGGCGGCTGCGGATGCGGCCAAAGTAGTTATTGATCTGCCTGAGTATTCGTTGGCTAATGATTTCAGCGCACTGTTCAGGTCATATACATTCAATGAAATTATTCTTGCCCGTCGCCACGGGGCGTCAAACGATTTTGAGCGTCTAAACTATCCCATTGGTTATGACCTTGGACGTAGTGGAAATACGCCTTCACAAAACCTTGTGGATGCGTTTGAGATGGCTGATGGAACACCGTTCGATTGGTCAAATCCCACACACGCCGCTGATCCTTATGCGAATCGCGATCCCCGTTTGCTGATGACCGTGTTGGCGAACAACAATGTATTCAGAGGAAGACCGGTAGAGCTGTGGACTGGCGGCCGCGACGGAAGAGGAACACAGCGCGCTTCTCGCACAGGCTATTACCTGAGAAAGTATGTTGACGGGAACCTTAATCTGCTGCTCGGACAGACGAGTGTGCATTCGTGGATTCTGATTCGCCTCGGCGAAATCTATCTCAACTATGCTGAGGCGCTGAACGAATACGATCCGGGAAATCCCGATATCAAAAAGTATGTCGACCTGGTACGTGGGCGCAACGGGGTGAATATGCCTCCGCTACCGTCTGATTTGTCTCAGGACGAAATGCGGGAGCGGATTCGCCACGAGCGCCGTGTTGAACTCGCTTTTGAGGGCCATCGCTACTGGGATGTCCGTCGGTGGATGATCGCAGACGAGGTACTGGGTGCACCTATCCGCGGCGTCGAGATTTCACGCGTGGAAGACGATATAGCCGAGGAGGCTGTATTTGAATATTCTCCGGTGGTTGTTGAGAACAGGGTGTGGAACAACAGGATGTATTTGTATCCGATTCCCCAGTCAGAGATTCTGCAGATGCCTGAGTGGCCTCAAAATCCAAATTGGTAACAGGTGATTAAAACTACTAAGATTCAGAATATGCTTCAGACGTTGAATGCAGTAAGAGTAGCTACAGTGTTGGCGCTGTCAGTTTTGATGCTGGGCTCATGCGATTACAGGGAATATGCTGATGCGGATTACCCCGAGCAGGTAATTTATCTCCCGGCAGCTAACCATAATGTGTATGAGATCAGCAAAGCTTCCAATTCCAAGCCGAATGCACATCCCACTCCCGGCGATCGTTATCGCTATCGTATCGATGGCGACGCTGGAAAAGTTGTAATTCCTTTAAGTATCTATCGTGCGGGTGTTACCAACAAGGGTACGTTCGATGTAGAGGTGTTTTCGCGTCCGGATACGCTTACTTCTATGCTCGATGCCGGAACACTGGATGCCAGTGTTCATATCCTGAATGACTCATACTTTTCTTTGCCGGATATCGTCACGGTAGAGGACGGCGAGACGCACGGCTTCTTTGATGTAGAAGTCGACCTCGCGTTTCTGCAGGAGCGCCGCTTGAACGCGCCGACTGAGAAGTTTGCCATTGCTGTTGCTATCGAGAGCGGTGCCCGTGCGGTAAATCCTAAGTTAAGCACAGTCCTGATCGTGATCAATACGAATGCAGTGGCGCCGTAGAAAATATAATTCCGAAAAACCTCAACAACTAACAATAATTAAAACTAACAAACTATGAAACGGCTATTTAAACGATTCTTACCATTGGCGCTCCCTTGCCTTGCACTGGTGCTTGTAAGTTGCGGCGATGATGATGACGGCGAGAAGGATCCTGGAGTTCCTGATGCGCCCACGGTGACTTTCACGGCTCCCGGTCTTACAATTTCCAATAACGAGATTAATGTCAGAGTGACAAAAGACTCTACCGTTATTCTGAACTATGCTGTAGCAGCGGAAGGCGGCATCGACAAACTGGTTCAGACAGTCGACGGTACACCTGAGACCGTTTCAGCGGCATCGGGCAAGTCGTACAACCGTCAGGTTCTGGTGAACATCCCTTTCGAGGATAAATCGATTGTCGTAAAAGTGGATGTCACTGACAAGAACGAAAAGACAGGAAGTGCTACGTTGACTTTGAACGTTAGCAAAATCGTTCCTCCGTCTAAGGCGCTGACCGAGCCGGGGGAATTCACTATCGGTGGAGATAACAGTTTGGAATTCTTCGCGCGCTGGGATCTGGATCTTCAACCGCCGGTAGGATACGGCAGCTGGAATCTCCGCAACAGTGGCTCCTATACGGAAGTGGTTCCCACTATCGATTTCCGATATAATAAGAACGCTCTCTCCAGCACGAGTCCGGATGCCTATGGTGGCAGCCACCCGACCAACACCGGTCTCCTGTGGCCCGATGGAATGGGATCCTTCTTCGTGAAGACGAGTTTCACAAAGGCACAATTTGATGCTATGGAGAATGATCTGGAATTGGCAGAACTCACCATCAATCAGGCCTCTGTCGAGGACATCACCGCGGGTACTGTGGTGGCGTTCCTGACGAAGAACGGCCGCAAGGGCTTGATATACTTTGATACTTATCTCGAGTCATTGGACGAGTGGGATGTTGTATTCAAAGCTCAAGTGACAGAATAGTTTTGATGATTAGGTAAAGTGAAAAGGCCGCGAGGCCTTTTCACTTACTTCAATTGACAGTGATCAAACGACACGGATTGTCTGACACCTTTACTCATCCGTTGATTTGCATCAAGGCATGGCCATCGGTTCGGTTGAACAGGCCGCCTGCATAACAACTGCTGTGCGCCCTTGATTACTACGCTAACCCTGTACCATGAACTTTGTAAAATCATCAATAAGAAAAATTAGCCCGGTACTTCTCGCTTTCCTGGCGTTGCCGTTGTTTGCTCAGTATACTCCAACGCAACATCGGGCTTTGGAGCCGGAAGAAATTCCTGTTTCCGGTCCCGGTTTTTACGGAGAGGCAGGTAAAACCTATGTGCTGACACAAAATATTACCAGCGATCGTTCTGCGATTTTCCTGGGTAACAACGTCACTCTCGACCTGAACGGTTATGAGATTGTATATGCCGACGCGGATTACGAGGAGATACCGAATCTGTCGTTCGAGGATGGACTTACCGGATGGGATGTTTCGAAAGCTCCCACGGCGGAGCTCGTTGATACGAGAACGCAAGTGTTCGTTGGAGAAAAGGTGTTACGTCTTTCTCAGAATGAAGAGATCGTATCCCCTTATATAACGCTTCCTGTCGCTGACCGCTCGTATTATGCGTTTTGCGGAGTCGCGCGGAGTAATCAGCGGGTAAGCGTGTACGTAGAGGATGAGGATGGTAATGTGGTATACTCCAACAACCAGTATTCTACGGGGACGTTGCAGGGTAGTCCCGTGGAGAGTAAAACTGTAAACCTTGGCGGAGGTTTTGTATTTGCGCATTTCAAAGGGAAGCCGGCCGGGAAATACCGGGTACGCATAAAGGCGAACTCCCAGGCGCATATCGATTATATCGGGATTCGTCCAGGGGTTGATTGCGGTGTGGGCATTGTTGAAAGAACAAGCGCTTCCGGACATACGGACCATATGTATCAGGGGTTCTATAACCCTGCCTTTTACGATTACACAGAAAACTACTCTTCGAGAACGCCCGTTTCCTGGATTACACCTGTGTCTCAGGGAGCAAGAGGCACGGTAACCATAAAGAACGGCGTCATCAGGAGTGCGAAACCCGGATTTATGTCGGTTGCTATTCAGGCGACTACAACCGGAGTGAAATACGTCATTGATAACGTGAAGGTAATAGCTTCCGGAATCAATTCGATTGCTGTCGATGTGAGTCACGCAGATATTACGAACTGCTATTTTCAGGTCGACAATCCTTTCATTATTAACCGGCATGGATCACAATACTATGCTGTAGACCTTCGTGGGTCCTTACCTTCTACGGTATCTAACTCAGAGTTTTATGGCGGCCAGGGCTGCCTGAATATTCAGGGCACTCGCACGGAGGTATTTGATAATTTTTTTGCGGTTCGCCAGACGGTGACGAATCACTATAGTATTATGGCGGGAGGCAATAACTCAAAGATCTACCGCAATGTGTTCAAACCGGAAATGGGTTCCGGAGTAGAGATATATCGGGGCAACAACATCGAGATTTATGACAATGAATTCCATATTGAATCAAGTCCTCCAACTTGTGAATATGGCAACGAGGATTACAGCGTAAACGCCATTCGGCTTGCTGACTATAACGCATCATGGGGAGCATCGAACGGTGCATTCGAGAATAAGATTTACAGGAATAAGTTCTATATAACAGGAAAGGATTTCCCCACGCATCCCAACTACATACCTGTTGCCACTGCTGTGTTTTACAGTGCCAGTGCGGGCCATAACTATGTCTATGATAACGAAGTTTATCTTGATGCCAAGGACCCGGATTCAAAGGCGATTACAAGTGGCTTCTATATCGGCGGAGGAACCGTAGGAGGATTTATTGAGAATAATACGATTACGTCCAATGTGCCGGGTATTTGGCTTGCCAGCATGTACGGGGCAGCCAGGGACGTGACGATCGCTAACAATACTTTTATTAAAGCCGATCATGCGGCGGATAGTTACCGTGCTATTCGGATGGGGTGGAGCGGTAATACAGCAACCAATATTTCGTTCGTCTCCAATGCGGTGGTGGGAGGTAGTGGTGTTTTGGATTTTCAACGTACGTCAGTATTGCATAGCTACTCCCTGTCCTGGGCGCTGAAAGTTAAGGCGGTTGACCGCAAAGGGACCCCACAAAGTGGGGTTAGTGTCACGATCTTCAAAAAGGATGGGAATCTTGCAACGCAGGGGGTAACGGATGCGAATGGCGAATTGAATGCGATCCTGCCCGAGTACCTGTTTGCAAACTACACGACAAGTTCTCAGAACCCGTACCGCGTGGTAGTGGGTGAGAATGAAATGTCGGTTACTCTGGATAAGGACACCGAAGTCGAAGTGCTCACGCAGCTCGTTACCGGAGTCGAATCCGGAGAGACGGGGATGATGTTTGGCCCGAATCCGGTTCGGGATACACTAACGGTTGTCTTTCCGTCGGAAGGACGGAGATCGGTTTCGATTTCCGATATGAACAGAAAGCTCCATATCAAAGAGTTGGTCACGGTGGATCGTGCTTCAATCAATGTATCCTCGCTGGCGCCGGGTATGTATCTGCTCGAAGTAAAGCATGGAAGAGACACCTACACCAAGAAGATATTGAAGTTATAGTTAAGACCTGACAGCGGCAATGTGCCGCTGTCATTGACTTAAACAAAACCCTTCCAATGGCTCATCAGTTGCGAAAGATTGTCACTGGCTTAAGAGTATCCTTGTTCACGATTGCATTATTTGCATCGATTTGTCTTACAGGCTGTGGCGAAGATGAGGAGACTCCGGTCCAGATGCCTGTGCTGTCCGTTTCCATAACCGGAGTTGAGATTACGGATAATTCGGTGACCATTGGAGTAACAAGAGATTCAATTCTCACTGTTGAGTACTCGGTCGCTGCTGAGAACTTGATCAGTGATCTGGTCGTGAAAAGTGGTACTGCAGTGTGGAGGGTGGACGAGGCAGTCGGGCAGAGGCAATTCTCGGGATCGATTGCCGTAGACCTCCCTTATCAAAGTAGTCGTATGGATCTTGAGTTTCGGGTCGTTGACGGAACTCAACAAGAGGTGCAGTACAAGCTTACCGTCGATGTCTTGATGATAAGGAGAGCATACGGCGGCGAGACTGACGGAGTGCAGTGGTGGGCCGATGAGCTTTCTGAGGGGGCTATTCTCACGATGGTCGACCAGAATTCACGGTTCGGTATGAAGGTCAACCCTCTCCCCATGTACTTCTTTGATTTTTCATCAGGCTCTGCAGCTCCGCATCCCGTCTATAGTCGAAAGTCGGGCAACACTATTAAACAAACCGTGGGCGCCCCGTCCACGGAACAGATACCGCCTGGTAAGGCACAATCGTGGAAGGCGCCACTGATGGACTTGCCCTATGGTTCAAGTGTTGTGAAGATCCAGGATACCGATTTCGCTCCCGGTGTAAGCATATTCGTTCGAAGGTTTTGGACCCATGACGGAAACACAGAGGGATTTGACAAGTTTGGAAGGTTTAACCACAAACTATGCCGGCTGTTCCCGGAAGGGAGTGGGATCAATCCCTACTACCAGTACGATCGCCTTTTGATGGAGCAATCACCCGGTCCCGCAGCTAAGTATTGGGATGACGCGAAATATCACACTCCCTTTGTGAGAACCTGGGTACTGGATGAGGTACGTTATGTCGCGTCAAGTGATCTAGGAACTGCAGACGCAAGCATTACACTGCGAAGGAACGGGATGTTTGTGGACGCACTTGTAAATACAATATCACGCACAGCCGATAAACCCGGTCAGTGGAGGGAACTGGCGATAGATCAGATCCACAATTTGTCCGAGGTGCCAGAAGGTTTCGCCGTCTACTACGACATGCTGGCCATTGATGATACTGAACAGCGTGTAATGCTGACCAACCACAAGGACTTGACGAAGGCGTCTGAGAAGGAGTACTTGCCGGCAAAATCGTGGACCGATGGAAAGATCGAAGTCTATCTCAGGCAGGGTACTTTTTCGTCGTTGCAAGATGCTTATGTCTGTGTTCAGGACGAGAATGGAAATCAGATTGGCGAGGGGATTCAACTTAAGTAGAAATATCAGTTTATCTATTGTTTATATTTTTCTTAACCTAACCACTAATGAGATGAAAGGTTTATTTACCAAATTTTCACCGATTGTACTTGGCCTGGCGCTGGTGCTGACCAGCTGCGGCGATGATGAGGATGGCAAAGACCCCGTTGTACCGGAGGCTCCTACGGTGTCTTTTACAGCACCCGGACTTACAATTTCAAATAACACACTCAGTGTTGGCGTTACAAAAGACTCAACCGTCGTTATCAATTACTCCGTGACTGCTAAAGGAGGAATTGAGAAGCTTGTTCAGACTGTTGACGGAACAGCTGAGACGGTTTCTGCGGCCTCAGGTGAGTCTTACAATCGCCAGGTTATTCTGAACATCCCTTTTGAAGAAAAGTCGTTTGACGTGAAAGTGGAGGTTACTGACAAGAATGAGAAGTCAACAACAGCCACTCTTTCTATTGAAGTTGAGAAGAAGGTTCCCCCGGCTATTCCGCTGACAGAAGCTCAACTCATCACGATGGGTGGCCCCGCCAGCCCCTCTAACTCAAGCCGTTGGGATCTTGATATTCCGGCAGGTTACAGTGGCTTTTCTCTGTCGCCCACTGGAGCGAACGCTGACAAGGTGCCTAACATGGACGTTTTCTACAAGACACTTTCGTTGAACGATACGGATACTGAAACCGGTCATCAGCGGTTTTCAAACAGCGGTGCCAAGTTCGTTATTACTGAGTTGACGAAGGCTGAGTTTGATGCCATGACCGATGACTCAGTTCTGAAAGGAATGACCATCGATCAGACTTACCTGCAGTTTATCGAAGTAGGTCAGGTTATCGCGTTTCAGACGAATCTGGGTAAGAGAGGTCTGATGTACATTGACCAGCACTACTCAGGTCCCGATGACGTCGATATCATTATTAAGATGCAAGACTTAAACTAGACTGATCGGCGATTTTAGCCCCTTCTACTTATGAGACTGTTGAATCCACTACGCTATTGTTCATTGGTGCATTGGATTCAGCAGTCACTATTTTTTTTCTGATTGAATTTGCGCATACATTTTAAATGAGTCATTTGTGAGACATTACCTGGTAATTCTTCTATGGGTTCTTGCCTGTCCTGCGTATTCCCAATTCACGGAGACGAGTCATCGCTCACTTGAACCTGGAGAAATTCCAGTAACGGGTCCGGGCTACTATGGCGAAGCCGGAAAGACCTATGTTTTGACTCAGGATATTTCAAGCGAGCGCTCTGCGATTTTCCTGGGAAACAACGTTACGCTTGATCTGAACGGTTACGAGATCACCTACGCCAATGCGGCCTATGAGGAGATTCCGAACCTTTCGTTTGAAGACGGTTTCACCGGATGGGATATGTCGAAGGCACCTGGTGCGACCTTGGTGGATACGCGGACCCAGGTGTTTGTAGGAGAGAAGGTACTGAGCCTCCCCGCGGGGCAGGAGATCACTTCTCCTTATGTTAATCTTCCTGTAGCCAATCGTTCGTATTACGCGTTTTGTGGCCTTGCCCGCAATACGCAGCGCATAAGTGTTTATGTAGAGGATGAGGCGGGTAATGTTGTATTCTCCAACAATGAGTACTCTACGGGAACGGCACAGGGCAGCCCTGTTTTGAACAAGGGGGTTCCACTTGGGGGCGGTTTTGTATTTGCCCATTTTAAAGGAAAGCCTGCGGGGAAGTATCGCGTGCGTGTGAAGGCAGAGTCCCAGGCTTATATTGATTATATCGGTATTCGTCCCGGCGTTGATTGCGGAATCGGGATTGTGGAAAAGACCAGCGCTTCCGGAAATACCGATCACATGCTCCAGGGCTATTACAACCCGGCTTTCTATGATTATACCGATAATTATTCAAGTCGCACGCCGGTTTCATGGATAACACCTGTGTCAGCGGGCGCGCGAGGGACGGTCACTATTAAAAATGGTGTTATTCGCAGCGCCGTTCCGGGATTCATGTCAGTGGCCATTCAGGCAACGACAGGTGGTGTGGCCTATGTAATCGAGAACGTGAAAGTGATTGCCGACGGCATTAACTCGATCGCGGTGGACGTGAGCCATGCCAATATCTCGAACTGTTATTTTCAGGTGAATAATCCATTTATTATCAATCGGCATGGATCGCAGTACTATGCAGTAGATTTGCGCGGTTCTGCATCATCAACAATTGCCAACTCGGAGTTTTATGGTGGTCAGGGCTGTCTGAACATCCAGGGTACCCGCTCAGAGGTGTATGATAACTTCTTCGCTGTCCGCCAGACCGTGACCAATCACTACAGTATCATGGCGGGTGGCAACTATTCAAAAATATACCGGAATGTATTTAAGCCCGAGCTCGGTTCAGGAGTGGAGATATACAAGGGCAATAATATTCATATCTACGAGAATGAGTTCCATATTGAATCAAGTACACCGACATGCGAATATGGAAATGAGGATTACAGCGTCAACGCGATCCGACTCGCGGACTACAACACCGCTTGGGGTGCGTCCACCGGCACTTTCGAAAACAGAATCTATAACAACAAATTTTATATCGTAGGGAAAGACTTTCCTACGCATCCGAATTACAAACCGGTGGCGACAGCGATTTTCTACAGCGCAAGTGCCGGTCATAATTATGTATACGACAACGAGGTATTTGTCGATGCGAAAAATCCGAACTCCAAAGCCGAGACGAACGCTTTTTACATAGGTGGGGGAACTATTGGCGGCTTTTTCGAGCGAAATACGGTCACAACGAATGTGCCAGCGTTTTGGCTGGCGTCAATGTATGGTAACGCGAAGGGCACAAAGGTGATCGGAAATACGATCATCGCTGCTGACAATGCTGACTCGAATTATGCGCCGATAAGACTTGGTCACGGAAACTATCTGGCCACGGATATCGAGTTCATCTCCAATACGATTGTTGGTGATAGTGAAGAGTTGACGTTTACCGCGACGCAACGGGAGCATACTTACCTTGTAGGTTACTCGCTTACGATCAACGTTGTGGACAATAGTGGCGCAGGGGTAGCTGGCGTTGCTGTGAAGGTTCTTGATAAAAAGAATGACGTAGTTCTTGATGAGTTGACCTCCGGTGATGGTAGCGTGCAGGCGATACTTCCCGAGTATCATTTTCGCAATAGATTGCCGCAGTCTGCTGGTCCATATAGAATCCAGCTGGAAAACGGAAAGGAAATTTCAGTGACGCTCGACAAGGATTCTGAAGTTGAGGTAGTGATGCAGCTGGTGACAGGTGTTGAAAGAGGCGCTGAGACGGGGTTGATATTCGGACCGAACCCAGTAAACGATACGTTGAATATGGTCTTTCAATCCGAGGGAAAGCGAACTGTGTCCGTCTCCGATATGAACAACCGCGTACAAATTCGTCAGACGGTTCTTGGTGATCGAACGAGCATCGACATGTCGTCCCTGTCAGCTGGTGTATACTTGCTACAGGTCAAGCAGGGGAAGCATGGATACACGAAGAAGATTCTGAAGTACTAGGGGTAAGAATAGATAGATGCAATCATTGAAATGACGAAGTAGGCAATATCTATCAGGTGCCGAAACCGTAGAAGCGTTAATGAACGGTGAACTGCAGCATTTCATAGACCGCTGCTGTTGCTATTAACTTATAAATGATGGAGAAACGAATCAGTAAATTGTTGTCCCTGTGTCTTCTTCTCTTTGTTGCCATGACAGGCTGCAAGGATGATGATGATCTCAATCCCGAAGCTGAAACGCCGTCTATTGAACTCACATTACCTGGACTTACGGTTGCCGATAACGTTGTTCGCGTTCCGGTTTCCGCTGACTCCTCGGTCGTGATTGACTATTCTGTTAAGGTTGAAGGCACCATTCGTGAATTGACCATTAAACTGGATGAGACAGAAGAACTCGTTGAAGCAGCGAATGATCAGGAGGAATTTCTCGGGTCGTTTACCGTAGCAGTTCCCTATGAAACCAGGACGATAATGTTCAACATTTCTGTTGAAGACACAAACGGACAGACGGCATCACAGTCATTGTCAATAGATGTTGTATTAATAGAACGGGCATTTAGCGGTGAAAGTGGTGGTATCCGTTGGGAAGCGGATAAGCTTGCGGATGGTACTGTTTTGAAGCTGTTTGACGCCGAGTCGCGATTCGGAACAAAGGTGAACCCGTTACCGATGTACTTTTTTGATTTTTCTGCAGGGTCCGCAACGCCACATCCTGTCTATAGCAGGAAGGATGGACGCACTATTGTTCAGACCACGGGTGGACCGTCTACGGAACAGATTCCTCCTCAGAAAGAACAGTCATGGAAGGCGCCGCTTAAAGACGTAACGTACGCTTCAAGTGTCGTTAAGATTAAGGATTCCGAGTTTGCTAATGGCATCAGCATAGTTGTAAGAAGGTTTTGGACGCATGACGGAAATACAGATGGGCATGATAAATACGGAAGGTTTAACCATAAGTTGTGTCGCCTGTGGTCCGGAGGAGGTATCAACCCCTATTATCAATACGACCGCCTGTTGATGGAACAATCGCCAGTGAAGCCTGCTAAGTATTGGAGTGGTGCAACTTATCATACGCCCTATGTACGCACGTGGGTCCTCGATGAAGTAAGGTATGTTCCCTCCAGTGAATTAGACGTTGCAGACGCAAGTGTACAATTGCGCAGGAATGGCACACTCGTAGATAGGCTTCTTAATACCGTGTCGCGATCAACGGAGAAACCGCAGGAGTGGGAAGAGTTGGCCATTGACCAGGTCGTTAACCTTTCAGAGGTACCCGAAGGTTTCGCTGTTTATTACGATGTTCTGGCCGTTGACGATTCGGAGCAACGCGTGATGTTGACAAATAACAAAGATCTGAGGTTAGCTACGGAAAAAGAGTATTTACCCGCCAGAGCGTGGACAGATGGCAAGATTGAGGTGTATCTAAGACAAGGAACCTTCTCATCAATACGGGGTGGCTATGTGTGCATTCAGGACGAGAATGGCGACCAGATAGGAGAGGGGATTCAGCTTCAATAGTTCGTTGAGGCAATTTTACGGCGAATCAATAGTGGCAATTGCCCTGGAATATAGCGTAAGAATGAAGTTTATGAAGAAGTGTTTTTTTATAGTTGGCGCCTTGGTACTCATCACTGGTTTTGAGCTTTGGGGTCAAAATCCGA
Organism: uncultured Roseivirgaceae bacterium; assembly: GCA_964532595.1. GTDB lineage: Bacteria > Bacteroidota > Bacteroidia > Cytophagales > Cyclobacteriaceae > Chryseosolibacter. The sequence continues at coordinate 10,056 of CAZHIQ010000009.1, read as the reverse complement.
TGTCTGATGTCGGATACACTGCCCCAGCGCACAGAGCTCTCGAAGAAGGAGAGATTCCTGTTAGCGAACCAGGATTTTACGGTACGGCTGGCGCCACGTATGTGTTGGTGAATGATATCACAAGTCCGATGAGCGGTATATTCCTCGGCAACAATGTTACGCTTGATTTGAATGGATATGAGATCGTGTATGCAGATGCGGGATATGAGCACTTACCAAATTACAGTTTCGAAGATGGGCTGACCGGCTGGGATTTCTCAAACGCGCCAACCGCTAAGATCGAGGATAAGAAGGTACAGGTTTTCGTTGGCGATTACGTATTGCGGCTCAAAGCAGGCGAGGAGATCACCTCTCAGTACATCAACCTACCCGTTGCAGACCGGTCCTATTTCGCGATGTGTGGCGTTGCTAAAAATTCCATGCGCGTGAGCGTATACATCGAAGATGAGAATGGAGATGTGGTTTTCTCCACCAACAAGTATGGAGGCACGCAGCTTCAGGGAAGCCCTGTCTTAAACAAAGGTACACAGTTGGGCGGTGGTTTTGTCTATGCCCATATGACGGGTATGCCCGCGGGAAAGTATCGTGTTCGCATCAGGGCAAATACGGATGCTATCGTAGATCATATTGATTTGCGTCCCGCTCTTGATGTTGGTGTCGGTATTGTAGAGCGAACCTGGACCAACACCCATACCGATCACTTGTACGCTGGATGGTACGATCCGGCGTTCTATGATTATACGAAAGACCATAACACAGGTGTTCCGCTTGATGGGATACCTGTGGTTCCTGTTGGAGCGTCAGGCAATATTGTCATCAAGAACGGCATAATCAGAAGCGCGGCCCGTGGTATCCTCTCCTGGGGCATTCAATCAACCGTCGGCAAAGCTGAGTTAACAATCGAAAACGTCAAGGTTATCACGTCAGGCATAAATACCAATGCGGTAGAGGTACGGCAGGCAACGATTACGCGATGTTCTTTTGATGTTGATACGCCATTCATTATCAACCGGCATAATAGTGGAAACTATGGCGTTGATATCCTGGGAACGCAGCGTTCTGAGGTTTCGTATTCTGAGTTTTATGGTGGACAAGGTTGTTTGTCGATGCAGAGTAAGGACAGTAAAGTGCATCATAACTATTTTCAGAATCGACAAACCGTGACCAATCACTACAGTTTGGCGGTTTCTGATTACACACAAGTTTATGACAACGTGTTCAAGCCGGAAACCGGGTCGGGTATTGGCCTCGGATCCAGGTTCGTGAAGGTATATAATAATGAGATCCATATAACGTCGGCTCCGCCGACGTGCGAGTATGGACATGAAGACTATAGCGTAAACGGGGTAAGGATGGCTGATTACAATGCTCCGCTTGGTGATCCTAACGGCTGCTATGGCAATGAGATTTTTAGCAACAAATTCTTTATCACGGGTAGAGATTATCCAGAGTACGTCGACTATATCCCGGTGGCCACAGCCATATTCTATAGCGCGAGCGCCGGCGATAATTTCGTTTATGACAACGAGGTCGTCGTCAACGCCGAGAATCCTGATTCAAAAGCGGTAACGAACGCTTTCTACGTTGGCGGAGGTACCGTAGGGGGCGTTTTTGAAAATAACACGGTGACGACAAATGTACCCGCGTTTTGGCTTGCATCCATGTATGGTCACGCGCGAGGAACAAAGGTGATCGGTAATACTATCATCGCGGCTGAAAATGCGGATGCGAATTATACTCCTGTGAGACTCGGCCATGGTGGCTATCTCGCGACAGATATCGAGTTTGTATCGAATACGATCGTCGGTGATAATGATCAACTGGCGTTCACCAGCACCCAACGGGAACATACATATTTTGTTGGATGGTCGGTGACGATTAATGTCGTCGACAATAAGGGTGAAGCGATGGCAGGTGTTGCGGTTAAAGTCCTGGACAAAGGCGGTAAGGTGGTTCTGGATCAAGTGACAGATGGTGACGGCCAATTGAAGACGGTACTTGCTGAATATTCATTCCGGAATCGGCTTAAACAGGATCCTAACCCCTACCGCATTCAGGTTGGAGAGGGCAACGAAATATCGGTCACCATTGATAAGGATGCGGAGATCGAAGTAGTGGCGTCGTTGGTGACCGGGGTCGAACCTGGGCAAGAAGCATATATGATATTTGGGCCGAATCCTGTACGTGATGTGTTATCTGTCGTCTTTCCATCGGAAGGGTCGCGCGAGATCTCGATTTCGGATATGAGCAGGAAGGTTCAGGTAAGCAAAACGGTGGTTGGTAATCAGGCAGTCGTTGACGTGTCTTCGCTTTCGGCAGGGGTCTACTTGCTGCAGGTAAAGCAAGGAAAGGCTACCTATACAAAAAAGATTCTTAAGTATTAATCGGACTACTATGAGGCGAAAACTTTTGATATTTGGTTTACCCATCTTCATCTACGCATACCTCCTGATAGGTTGCAAAGATGATGACGATCCCGCGTCTACTAAGACAGACACGCCCACAGCTACGCTAACCATACCGGGACTTTCCATTACTGATGACGTAGTTTATTTGTCCGTTTCTCGAGATTCATCGGTTATCGCATCGTATACCGTGACGACTTCTGCCGCTATTCGCGAACTTAAGTGGTCAGTGTCCGATGTGGTGAAATTGGTAGGGGAGGCGAAAGGTTTGAAGGAGTATTCCGGAGCGCTGGTCGTGACGGTTCCATATGAGGAGAAGGAACTTATCGTCGGGATCGAGGTAACCGACGAGATGAACAGAGTCTCTGAGGTCTCCGTCAAGATTTATATCTCACAGGGAACTAAAATCTTGTCTGGAGGTAGTTCCGCACTCGCTTTCACCACCCGTGCGTGGAGCGATGATTCAGATGTTACGATTACCACAGACGGGAGCGGTGGGTTTACTTTTGGTGAAAAGCTTCAAGCGGCTCCCGTATTGCTTGATGAAGTGGACAACGTCTTTGAAAACGGGGTTCGCAACCCAGTGCGCGATGACTACACGCATGGCCAGCCGATTCTCATCACAAAGGAGAATGCGAACGAAGTGTATACGGGCCGAGGTGGAAGCGGGTTCGCTTACTTTGAAGCGCAGGGTAACCTACGTGTGCCAGGAAGACCAGTATACCGGATGCCTGGTTCTTCTAACACATTTCATCACCCTAAGGCGGGAACGCAGAGCCCATACCCGATGAATGGGGATAAGTCCATCTACGTTGCGTGGCATGTAAGGTCAAAGTATGACGCCCGCTTGTATAACCGATACATTCGTGATATTAACGGAGTAGCGTTGAATTCATCGTCAGGGTTCATTGGGCCGGAGCCCGGTGCGCGCTACGGTGAAACTGTTTCTGGTAATGGTCTTTCAGGTCGAATTATCGGCATCAGCGATGAGGGAATTTCATTTGAAATGATCCCGTCGAACAAGGCACCGGAGATAGGGGCGACAGGCTTTGGTAATAACGTGGCAGTGGTTGGAGAAACTTCAGGGGCCACTTTTACAACCAATACGAAAGGAGGCGAAGACGTATTTCGTGGCGAAGGCTCCAATAAATGGTTGCGTGTGTGGAGTGAAGATGGCGGAAATCCGACGATACGCATTTCCTGGACACAATCGCTACTTACGGCTGCAGGAGTTGAGCAGTACGATGGTAGTATATGGAAATCCACCGGTTATCAAATGGTGGAGCGATGGGTTTTTATGGAGTTTCTATTGACTCCGGAGAGGGCAACAGCGCGGCTTGATGGAACGATCATCCATGACGGTGATGCAACCCAAATGACGTTGCCAGCAGGCGTGCGCTTGAACATCGGAATGATTGGTTTTAACGGCAACGATTCGAAGACACAGATCACACAAGAGACGCATGTAAGCGATATCTATCTGGATCATTCGCTCAAGCGATTCTATTTGGCTAATGCTCCAACAGTTGAGGCTTCAACGAAGGTGGAACTGCAGCGGCTTGCGGAATGGGATGATCAGACAGTGAAATTCAAGGTTCGATTGGGGAACCTCGACCCCTTGTCAGAAAAAATATACTTAATCTATGCGGATGGTATTAATGAAACCGCATCTGTTGCCATCAACTAGATTGGGTAAGAAATAGACAGTTCAATAAACAATCAATTAAGCTAAATCTACTTATGAATCAATATGACCGGCTCTTGATGGAACAATCGCCCGGCCCGGCCGCAAAATATTGGAATGATGCGAAGTATCATACGCCATTCGTTCGTACCTGGGTGCTTGACGAAGTTAGCTATATCGCGTCAAGCGAGATAGGAGCTGCCGATGCGAGTATTTCTCTACGTCGAAATGGGATGTTCGTTGATGAACTTGCCAACACCATATCGCGGACGGCTGAGAAGCCTGGGCAGTGGAGAGAGTTGGCTGTTGATCAGATCCATAATTTATCTGAAGTTCCTTCGGGCTTTGCTGTTTACTACGACATGCTGGCGGTGGATGATTCCGAACAGCGTGTCATGCTGACGAATAATCCGAATCTCAATTTGGCCACAGAGAAAGAATACCTGCCCGCGAAGACCTGGACCGAAGGAACGATAGAAGTGTATCTTAGGCAAGGGACATTTGCCTCTATTCATGGCGCGTATGTGTGTGTTCAGGATGAGGATGGGAATCAGATAGGGGAAGGGTTTCAACTTCAATAGAGGACAAAGTAATGGACATAGGAGAATGATTGATTCCTATACGGTTGAGACGGACGATCTCGAGGTCATCATCAAGCTCTAGGATTCCTGGACACAACATAGAAACGGTATCTGTTCTTTAAACTCTATACTAGGACACTATGCTTGCGAGAATTTCCGGTACACTCATGACGGTCGCCCTGTTTTTCCGAACGATGGCCGGCTGTAAGAATGAAGAGGATATTGTCCTACCGCCGTCCTCGGTTTTCATTTCGATACAGGGAGTCGGACGGTTCTGGGATGGGCCGCATATCGAGATATCGAAAGAGTCCCGTATGCAGGTTGAGTATTCAGTGAAATCAAGTGGTGAAGGTAAGGAGTTGATTTTGTCTGCCAGCGCGGACAACGAGTATCCGGAGAGTGCTGCCATAGGGAGTTTACAGGATAGCCGCCTAGTCGCTGTAAGGCTGCTGGTCAAAGACCAACGCGATCGAAAGTCGTCGCATGATCTGCTAATTGAGATTGAGTTGGGTGGAGGAGTTGCTGATTGAAAGAGTCGGGCACAGCTCCTGACGGAGAAGTATAAGAAGATGTGATACCATAAATGACCGTAAAATGAAGAACCTTCCCAAAGTATTTGTTCCAATGATCGCGCTACTCATGGTTGTCGTGATAGCATGCGAAGACCCGGATGATAAAGATGGAATTGATCCCGGAGCGCCCGCCATCACTGTCACTGCGCCCGGACTCACCTTTACGGATGATGTGATTCATGTTTCTGTCTCGACAGATTCAGCTATTGTATTAAATTACGCTATAACGGCGCCCGCTAAAATTCTTCAGATTATCCAGGTAGTTGATGATAATGAAGAGCCTATTCCGGATGCGAGTGGTCTTACGGAATATAGTGGTCAGTTGATTGTCGATATTCCGTTTGCGGATAAGACCATTGTGGTGAAACTTCAGGTGACTGATGAAAGCGATCAGGTAAGCACTAAGTCATTTTCCATTGTAGTGAAGGGAATTACCCTAATTGTAGAGGAAGTTCCGTTGGATCCTGCATCAGGCGGTACCGCTGAGCTTTCCTGGAACGCCCCTGAAGGGCTGGCTGACCAAAAGCTCATCGTGTTAACAAGTAACACGCATACCCTCACCCCTCCGGATAAGTCTGTGTGGTTGGGTTTTGGCGAAGGATGGTTGTATGAACAAACGGATGGGACGATTTTCCCAAGTACTATTTCTGTTGGAAGTGAAGAATGGGTGATAGAGACTCCTACCCATCGGTACGTTCACGTTGACAATGAGGGCTACCGTTGGGCACGCAGTCTTCTGAAGCCGGGAGGCGCGGCTAATCCCGCTGGAGCGGGGGCCATAAACTGGGATTCGGGCTCGGAGTTGGGGCCAGGTGAGTTCACGTTTATGTATTCGGTAACGCGCGCTCTGGCTGGAATAAACCCGGGAGCGACGTTCCAGTGGAAGCAGGACCGGGTGCGTGCAGCCAGGGATCTCTCTGGGAGTGATGCAAACTCGGCGTACATCACGGAGAACAGGCCATCGGGGACAGGACCACGAATGCAATCATACAAAGGAGATCAAGCGAAGAGCTGCAGTACACCCACACCAGTCCATCAAGGCCTGGTTCATCGGTTTGGATGGCTTTGGAAACAGAATACGCCGGACCTTACGGATGGCCTGGCGAGGACATTCCTTTTGGACGATGACCATACGTCCATGGTGGTGCACACCCCTAAGAACTCCAGTGGTGACGTTCAGAATGACGTCGTGCAGTCCGCCTTCTCCGAACGCAGTCGATGGGCATTGTGGCAAGACTATATAGGAAACAACAATGAATCCGCAGGTGATATCGAAATTCTGAGAAGCGATATGTATATCCAACGCGGTGGTGTACTGATATTCTTAGCAGACGGAACAACCCCTGAAACGACCTCTATCGCCGTACCATTGAGATACGTTAGCAGCGACGAAGTCAACAATACAATTACCCTGAAATTGTGGGATCAGGGTGAGATCGACTATGCGTCTGCCGGCATTTTGCTGTTTGATTCTGACATGAACTTCTTGAAGGGCGTCAGTCTTATTCCGGATTAAAACATTTTATGTAATAGTCGGAGAGACGTTGGTAGCGGAGGGGATTGCTATTCCTGAAGGATAATTTCGCCACATCCAAAACAAGATATTCTAAATCTAAACACACGATATGAAAGATTTACGAAGGTTCGTAACAGTATTTGTTTTATTGTTTGTTGTTACTAGCTGTAAAGAAGATGAAGCGGGTATAAGTTTTGAGTTACCCTCTATCACCGTTTCGGCTCCCGGTCTTGGGATTGTAGACGGTGCTATCCCGGTTACGGTGGTAGAAAATGCGACCGACATCACGATCGACTATACCATCACAACATCGTCCACGATTCAACAACTCGTCCTTACAATTGATGGCACTGAGGAATCCATCGCGGATGCGATCGGAAAGGAATCATACACGGGGCAACATGTGCTTAGTGTTCCCTATGAGAACAGCGCAATATCGATTCAATTCAACGTTAGTGATGTGAATGAACTGGCCGCTACTGAATCGATTATTATTCAGGTGTCGGCAGGAGGTGCTTTTATTGTGGAAGGCGACATCCAGGTCACCGGCAACGTCCGCCAGGGCGAGGAGATTGTCATTACTGGCGTTGGATTTGGAAATGGCCCGAACGTTATACTGTATGATGATTTTGAAGGCGGCGCGCATGAAGACTTGATTCCTTTGACGTCTCCGTTGATCGGAGAATGGGCAGCCATGTCGACTACGTACAAACCGCGGTATCATGAGTATAGCTATTCAGGGAGTACTTCGTTTTCAATGCAGGACGACCTGGCTCCCACCGCCATCTATGGAAAGAAGGACGCGCAATTAAAGGCGCGTTTTGATGATACGCAGGAGGTTTTCATTTCTTATCAGCTGGCAGTTCCGCCAGGAAAGCATTTCCCTGGTGCACCTACAAGGGAAGAGTGGGGGGCTGCAAGCCACTGGAAGATTACCTGGCTCATGGATGGCGACAATGGCTTCGGTGGAAACGACGGTAAAGCGGACCTTTGCATCCCCACGAATGGCCAGGCCAAGGGACTTCAAATCGGTGGCAATACCGACAACATCGGATGGGTGGGAAGTTTGGATGATCTGTTTGACATCGATGGATTCAACCGCGTGGCTGTTTGGGTTCGCGCAGACCCGGCTGCGCCTGAAACCGCCGGCTATACCTGGATCCAATGGCTCAGCGCCAAGACAGCGCCGGCGTTTACCCGCGAACATATCAAGCCCGTATTCAACGCTGGGGCTACGTCACCTACGTCTTATCAATGGAATCAGTTGAATGTACCCGGATGGTATGGAAACAGCCTTGTAAATCCAGGGGGTGTATACGATGATGTTTATCTGACGACAGGGGCTAATGCGGCCGCCCGGGTCGAGGTCGGTGACGCACCGGATTATAAAGACTGTACTGAGCTTAGCATAATGCCGTCGACGTCGTGGAGTGACACGGAGATTAAGGTCATTGTTAAGACAAAAGGAACGGAAACTATTTCCGGAAAGTACCTTTTTGTTTTTGATGGTCAGAATGACTTGATAGCGGAGGGGATTGCTATTCCCTAGTGGCTTTGCTTGTCAAGGAGATGAAGCAGATACCGTAACCGAAATTGTCCTATGATAGATGTACGCAAGCTGGTGACAGCAATTACTTTGTTTCTTGTTGTTCCTATGAGCTGTAAAGATGATGACGATGACATTGACATCGTTGAACCCGTGTTGCCTTCCATTAGTGTCAGCGTGTCGGGCCTTGCCGTCGTTGACGGGACGATCCCGGTTACGGTTATTGAAGATTCAAACGAGATTACCGTCGCGTATACGGTGACCACGTCGTCGACAATCAAACAGTTCGTTCAACAAGTAGACGGTACTGAGGAGACTGTTGCCGAAGCCACCGGGCTCGATGAATATTCAGGTGAATTGGTGCTGACGTTCCCTTATGCGAACAAAACCATAGCAATTGCGCTTCAGGTTACAGATGAAAATGATCTGTTCACGAGTGAAACGCTCTCAATCGAGGTTTCAAAAGGTGGTGATTTCCTCGTTGAAGGCGACATTCAAATCACAGGCAACGTTCGCCAGGGAGAGGAGATAGTCATTACTGGCGTTGGATTTGGAAGTGGCCCGAACGTTATCCTGTATGATGATTTTGAAGGTGCCCACAATGATCCTATTCCTTTGAATTCACCTTTGCTTGGCGCATGGACCGGCAAGTCGTCAAACTACATCGCCAGATTTTATGACTACGCATATTCAGGGAGTACTTCATACTCCATGCAGGATGAGTTGGCAGCTGTTGGCCAGTATGGAGGTAAGCGGACGGAACTGAAAGTGACTTTTGACAACACTCAAGAGGTATTCCTTTCGTACCAGGTGGCCGTGCCGCCCGGAAAACATTTTCCTGGTGCTCCGACCAGGGAGGAGTGGGGTTCGGCGAGTCATTGGAAGTTGACGTGGCTAATGGACACAGACAATGGTTTCAAGCATGACGACGGCCTGGCAGACCTTTGTATCCCCACGAACGGGCAGGCAAAGGCCCTTCAAATCGTTGGGAACACTGACAACATAGGGTGGGTGGCCAGTCTGGATGAACTATTTGACATCGACGGGTTTAATCGCATGACTGCCTGGGTGCGCGCAGACCCGGCTGAGCCGGCAGCGAAGGGATATACCTGGATCCAATGGCTCAGCGCCAAAACAGCGCCGGCATTCACCCGTGAACACATTAAGCCTGTATTTAACGCCGGGGCTACGTCACCTACGTCTTATCAATGGAATCAGTTGAATGTACCCGGATGGTTCGGAAACAGCCTGGTAAATCCGGGAGGGGTATACGATGATATTTATCTGGCGACAGGGGCGAATTCGCCGGCCCGGGTCGAGATAGGCGATGCACCTGACTACGCGGATTGTACGGAACTGAGCATCATGCCGTCGACCTCTTGGAGTGATACTGAGATTAAGGTCATTGTCAAGACGAAAAGAACCGAGACAATTTCCCAGAAGTACCTGTTTGTTTTCAATGGGTCGAACGAGCTCATTGAAGGTGGGATTCTAATCCCTTAAGTAATAAAAAGACCCGTCCAATTAACTTAAAAACAAATGAAACGATCAGTATTATGTTTAACGGTTCTGCTTCTTTTTGTATGCGTAACTGGATGTAAAGATGATGACGCAGCACCCGAACCTTCGGTTGCAAAGCCGTCAGTTTCTCTAGACGTACCCGGCATAACCGTTGAGGGTAGCTTGGTTAATTTATATGTCAGGAAGGACTCATTGCTCACCGTTGATTATCATGTTACAGCGGAGGCTGGA
>CAZHIQ010000008.1:0-94166 GCA_964532595.1 uncultured Roseivirgaceae bacterium | reverse complement strand
GTTTAAGAAAAGGTGTGCAATACCAGGGCGAAGGGTATACGGGCAACATTCGCACGCGCCCAACCCATCAGGAGCAGGGTGAAGGATATACCGGAAATATCCGGTTTCGCCGACCAGAAAAAGGGGGAGGCAGTATCAGCGGGTCATGGAACAATAAAGGCCGCCCGATTGCTAATCGGATGTACGCCGACCACCACACGGTCAACCGCTACACCGGTAACCTGAAGGCACGGCGGCCAGAGAAAGGAGGAGGTAGTATAAGCGGTTCCTGGAATAACAAGGGGGAACCGATCGAGGCCCGCTCCTACAGCAACCACCGGACCGTCAACCGGTACACCGGCAGTGTCGCGAGGAAACGGAACGAGTACATCCGAAATCCCAATGCCGACGATGAAGCATTGCGGGTGAGGCGGCCCAGTGAAGCTACGGAGCAGACGGGACGTTTCACAGGGCATCTCAAAAGCCCGAAATACGTTCTCAACCCCAACAGCGCAAAAGAAGCTCTTAAAGTCCGACAACCCGGAGCGGGGTACAACCGCGGAGGTAGCTACACAGGGAACGTGCGTCGTGACTGGCGTTACGCAAGAAATCCGAACGCGGCCGATGGCGCATTACTGGTGCGAAAACCAGATGCAGCCTATATCAAAGCGACACGCTACGTCGGTCGCACAAAACGCAATTGGGACTATATTCGCAACCCCGCCAGCGCCGATCTTGCCCTTAAAGTCAGAGAACCCGGCCGAGCCTTTACACGGGCTACAGCGTATCAGGGAAATATCCGCGTCAAGCGCTTTAATCTGTTCGAAAAACAGGATCTTCATCCCGATGCGCGATTTGTCAAGACGAACCGCAACAACGTTGCTGGCGAAAGAGATGTGACGACGAACTTTATGCTCTGGTGGGCGCGTTTGTTCAGAAAGAACGAGACACAACCAGAACATCTTAAGCAGAATGACAAAGGTCGGAAACCTCGCTACGACAAAGGCGAGGCTGGCCTGTGGTATGATTAACAACCATGAACTGGATAGACATTACCGACCTTCAGCAACTCGATGAAATTGTTGCGGAGTCAAAGAAACAACCCGTTATAATTTACAAACACAGCACGCGTTGTAATATCAGCCGTACAGCCCTCGACCGGCTTGATCGCCAGTGGGACCCGAAGGCTGCGGGCGAAACAAAACGTTACCTCCTCGACCTGATTGCCTACCGTCACATCTCTAACCGGATCGCGGAGCTGTTTGGTGTCGAACACGAATCACCCCAGGTACTGGTGATTGCCGATGGTAGGTCAATCGCAGATATGTCACACTTCGCCATCGATTTTGAGGCGGTAAAAACACATCTGACACCGGCCTAGTGTCCGTGCCGCGTTCCGCATTGTTTTTGGGCGAACACTTGGGGTTGGTATGGGATTAGAGTAAATTTTGGGAAAATAGCTGTTACAGGCTCAATGAAGCGCCAGACATTATTCGCTCTTTTCATTGGTTGCATCTTCGCTACGCCGGCGATCGCCCAGACCCAGGACAGTTACGATTACTCTTCCGAGTTTACCTGGGGTATTAACAAGAACACCCACGGAGGGCTGATCGGCGGACTGGTTTTTAAGAAAGCACGCAAGACCAGTGACCGCGTACTCGAGACGTTTGGCCTCGAGATCATGAACGTCAAGCACCCGCAGGAACAACGGTACAGCGCTCAAAATACGGGCAACTTCTTCATTTACGGCAAGAGTCACTACCTCTACACCTTCCGCCTTCAGTATGGCCGCGACATAATCCTCTTCAAGAAGGCTCCTCAGCAAGGCGTGGAGATAAAGGGCGTGTTCGCGGTTGGGCCAAGCATTGGTCTTCATGCCCCCTATTACGTCGAACTGATAGCCGATGGTGGCGCAGCCATACGCAGACCCTATACCCCCTCGATCCAGTTTGGACAGATTTATGGTCCAGGGCGACTTTTCGAGGGCGTTGGCGAATCTGAAATAAAGCTCGGCGCAAACGCCAAAGCTGCCATCAATTTTGAGCTCGGCACCGTAAAGAGTCATGTAACGGGATTCGAGGCAGGGTTCTTGCTCGATGCCTACGCCAGCGAAATTGAATTGATCCCCACAGCCAGGAACTCGTCGGTCTTCCCAACCTTCTTCTTTACGCTCTTCTACGGAGGGCGGAAGTAGTTTAACTTCCGGCCAATCCGAACCAGTGAACCACCACCCCGAGTACCAGACCGCCCACGATAATAACCGGGGCTGGGACGCGTGTGAACACGAGCACGCAGAAGGTGGCGATTGTCACACTAAAGTTGAGGAACGTATTTTCTAAAGGCTGGAACATAATAATAGCAGAGGCTGCCACCAGCCCCGAGGCCGCGGCGGTTATCCCTTCCAGCGAAGCACGCACAGGTCGATATTTCTTAAGATTGGCCCAAAATCGGATAACAAAAAAGATCATGAACGTACCCGGCAGGTAGATCGCGATCGTCGACATGACCGCCCCTAAAATCTCACCGCCTGTTCCATAGCTCCTTGCTGACAACGCCCCGATGTACGCACTGAAAGAAAATGACGGACCAGGCAGCGCCTGCGCTACTGCGTATCCGGACAAAAACTCCTGATGTGAAATAGGCGTGTGATAGGGCTTCGGCGCATACTGCTCCTTCAGCCTGCTGCGCAATGCCCCGACCTTTGTCTCATCTCCGTCAGGGATTTCCACAAATTCAGTATACAGGAGGGGAGCAAGCACCTGGCCTCCTCCAAACACGAGACTACCGTTACGGTAGAAGTTTTCAAATAGCTTCACGGGTAACGCTTTTGTAACGCCCCCCAGCGCAGCGGCGAACACCAAAACCCCGGCCCAAAGAATCAGATTCGACCAGTTGATGTTCATCCGGGTCTTCTCCTCTCGCGGTTGCGAACGAAACTTCAGCGCCGTAACGAGCCCTGATCCAAGGATGATGAAGGGATAGATAAACGGCGTCTGGACGAAATACGAAAGCACCGCAGCAGTGATCATGAGAAATATTCCGGTCTTGGTACTCACCGTGCGCAGGCTGATCATATAAGCGCCGTAGCTCACGAATCCTACGGCCATCGGTTGGATATACCGCGTGAACTCCGTGGACCAGTTCTTCTCCTGGATACTGGACAGTGCAATGGCCGCCCCGGTCATAAAAATCAGCGAAGGCAACGTCCACACGAGCAGTGTAAGATAAGCGAGGTTTGGGCCACCGATCCTAAAACCGACAGCAATCAACGTCTGCGTCGATGCAGGTCCGGGCAGCATCTGACACAGTGAATTAAGCTCCATTAGCTCGGCCTCAGTCAAATAACCCCTTCGATCTACCAGCACCTTCTGAAAATATGCGAGATGGGCTTGGGGACCACCAAACGTAGTCAACGCCAACAACAAGACATCGCGGAGGAATATGTAATATCGGACGCGCTTTATCAACTCAAGAAATCGTTGAGAGCTCCCAGTTTTGTACTCAATGTCAGGGCGACCTGTGTGATGTTCATTTCTTCAACCCTATTTCCGCGAGTCGCTGATTCAAAAATTCACCTGCAGTGATGTCATCCCAACGTTTGGGATTGCTTTCCGTAACGCAGCGCGACAACGCAGCCAAACTCATGTCGGATCGCGGGTGCAGGAAAAAAGGAATGGAATAGCGTGGCGTATTCATCAGTGCACGCGGCGGATTAACAACCCGGTGAATGGTCGATTTTAGCACGCCGTTCGTAAGCCTTTCAAGCATATCACCCACATTGACCACCAGCTGCTCGGGAAGTGCTGTGATTGGGATCCATCGTCCGTCGTGCCGAAGAACCTCGAGGCCTTCCGCACTGGCGCCCATCAGGAGTGTAATAAGATTGATATCTCCATGCTCGGCCGCGCGGACTGCATCGGCCGGAACGGCGTCAGGATTTTCAATAGGGTAGTAGTGAATGGGACGGAGGATGCTATTGCCGTTCCTTACTTTGTCATCGAAATAATCTTCAGGAAGCTGAAGGTGAGCCGCAATGGCCCGAAGCATAAAAAGACCGGTTTTCTCAAGCGCGCGGTACGTCTGTACGGCCAGCATCTTCATCTCGGGTAACTCGTCCGGCCAGACGTTCGCCGGATATCCTTCCGCCGCGAGTTCCTCGTCAGACAACTCCTGGCCTACATGAAAAAACTCCTTTAGATCGCCCGTGTTGCGACCCTTCGCGTGCTCTTTGCCTTTTCCGGTGTAGCCGCGTTGACCCGCTATCGCGGGACGCTCATACTTCTGCTTAACCGCATCGGGCAGTGCAAAGAATTTCTGAATGACTTCATAAAGCGCCGATTGTAACTCGGGCTCCAGAAAGTGGTTACGAATGGCTACAAATCCGATATTCTGATATGCGTCACCCAGCGCTGCAACAAAGGCTTGTCTGGCGCGGCTGTCGCCATTGTAAAAATCCGCAAGGTCCAGGGAGGGGACCTCCTCGTAAAGTGTCTGCTCCATGTCGGCGGGATTAGCAGACGCAAGCTATGAAATTTTCCAACAAACGCCGCTAATGCAAAATTCCGCAGTAATCGTACGTTCTGTCTATGTTGATGAAGACATCTTTTCGCGCCTCTTCAAACCACTTTTCAAGTTTTTTCGCTTGCTTTTCATTCAGCGCCGCGGCCTGTATTCTGTGATAATCTTCCTCAAGTGAAGCCTGGTGTGGAGGAGTTCGGGACTTGTAGTACAAAATCCGGGCTGCATTCTTTCCGTCGTCAGTGCGATAAACGATAGGCTTGGAAACGGCGCCTACCTGCATTGAGTCGATTCGGAAGAAAATCCCGGGCTCGAGTTCATCGACTGTAAGTCGCGTTCCTCCCGTAGCATCGGTGAAGTAACCGCCACTGCCTTTTGTGAAAACGTCGTCGGAATGCTTCCGGGCTGCCTCCTCGAATTTGATACTGTCGTTCACAATCGCGGTGCGCAAACTGTCGAGAAAGCGCGTTGCACGATTCAGGTCGTCCTCCGAAGGCTGGGGAGCAATGAGGATGTGGCGTGAGTTGTACTCCATACCACGCCGGTCAATCAACTGCATGATGTGCATCCCGAATGGCGACTCAAAAGGCATAGAGACCTCACCAGGGCGAATCCGAAAGGCCACTGCCTCGTATTCCGGAACCATACGACCACGTCCGACCCATCCCATCTCACCGTTGTTTGAAAGAACGCTCGGGTCGTCCGAATATCGACGGGCAAGTTCTCCGAAGTCTTCTCCGTCAAGGATCCGGGAACGCAACTCGAGCAGCTGGTTGCGGGTTTGAGCTTTTTGTTCCGCGCTTACCTCTGCAATCTTTACAATCTGTGCCACTTCCACGGATGCAGAGAAGTACGGGAGACTATCTTTCGGAATTCTGTTGAAGAACCTTTTTACTTCGGCAGGCGTAACACTGATGCCCTCGGTAATCTGGCGCTGCATTTTCTGAACAATCAGTTGTTCGCGCATCTGGTCCCGGATATCGGCCTGTATTTCCTCCAGCGTCTTACCGTAGATTTGCTCGAGTTCCGCGGCAGTTCGTCCCGACTGAGCCAGGATGATCTGCATGCGCTGTTGTGTGTTAGCATCGACGTCTGCGTCTTCCACCACAACGGAGTCGATCTCCGCTTTGGCCAGCATCAGCTTGTTCCGGGTAATAACCGAAAGAATCTCACAACGGGCTTGTTGTGAAGGAGGATTTCCGTTGGCCAGGTAATCCTGATACATCCGGTCGACCTCCGACTTCAAAATGATGTGATTGTCAACTTTTGCAACGATTTCATCGATTACGATGCCTTGCTGCGCAGCTGCAGGCAACGCCGCAGCGCCCACGAGGAATACAACGGCGGCAATCGCCGCGATCTTACTGAGTGAATATTTCAAAACGTTTCTTGTCAAGTGCTTGTTCATAAACCTCGTCTTCGAGTCTTTTCGCGAGTTCAACTTTCCGCTTATTCAGCATGATGTTCCTGATTTCATCCTGAACGAACTCCAGGGGCGAAACATTATCCGAAATTCGGTATTCATCAACTTTCAGGAAATACAAATGATGGTCATCACGGGTTTCGTAATACGGTGTCTGCTTGAGAAACTGGACTTTGTTCGGTATCTCCATTAACGGAGACTGGCGTACCAGGTCATCGAAAATCATCCAGGTAGAGTCGGAGATGTGGTAAGCGACGGAAAAGCTTAGGCAGTATGACTTAAGAGCCTGCCGGTCGGCTTCATCGTTCGAGAAAATCAAGTCTTTGAGTTGATCAACCTTCGGTGCACTCTTCGGCACCTTAATGAAAGTCCCCCGTACAATATTCTGCTTGAGTATAAAGTTGTCTATGTTTTTCTCGTAATATTCCCGCACTTCCTGTTCGGTAAACGCCGTATCCAGATGTTGTTGTATGTAGTGGGTCTGATAGGCATAGGCGATGAGACTGTAGCGGTAGTCCATGATCTTGCGTTCCACCTCCGCCTCGTTGATGTTTATCTTGCGCGAAGCCTCCTGAATCAGCAGTTCTTTGCGGATCCAGCTTTCGATAAAAGCCTCCACTCTTGCCGCGCTGTCCTGCTTCGTCCCTCCGCTGGCTGCGATCCCGGCAAGTTCGTCCTTGTAGAGGTAGGAGTTGTTTACACGAGCCACAGGGGTACGGCCTTCAGCGGCCCCCGGCCTGTCTTTCATTTGAATAAGGTCGCAGCCCGCCAGCAAAAGCACCAGTAGTGTAAGAAAACCAAGAGATCTCATCTGTCGAGCTGTTGTTTCACTGCCAGTAAGTACTTCGTTGCGCGTTTTCTCGATTTCTTGTTAACGCGAACCGCAAATTTACGCTTAAGTTCCTGGATCCACGCATCTTCAAGGTACGTTTGATAGTCAGAAATAACCGCTGGCCGGGCTTCTTCGAAAGTTTTGGGCCCCGGAGCAACCACCTCGGTGACATTCACAACGTAGTACTGTCCATTGTGTTCTGCCCAGTGAACGCCTTGTTCCCAGGGGATACTGGAGAAAATTTGCCGGTCGGCCCGCTCAAACAGGCCAGAATCAAGGCGCACCGCCTGTCGGCCCGAAAGGTCCGATACAGCTTCGCCCTCCGCCAATGCTCTCCGTATTTCCTCAAGACCTTGCCGGTCTCCTCCGCTGTAAATCAGGGACCGGATCCGCTCCCCTGCATGATAACGGTCGTGGTTTCGTTCGTAATACTGTCGCTGGCCCACCGAATCCTCCAATGCCTTGTTCCAAATCTCCTTCTCCATGATCTCAAACAGCAGAATCCCCTCGTAGTATTCCTGAAGCAGCCATTTAAACTCGGGTGACTCAGAAAGCACCCTTCGCTCAGTGTTCTCACGAACCTTCTCGTCGACGAAGGCCTCGAATTGTTGTCTCGATTTCTCTATTCGGTTATCCCCGGCAAACTGTATGAAATCCGCAACTGAATAAGAATGTCCCGCTAACGTAAAGAGCTCGTCGTTGTCGGAGGCCGAGGAAGGCGCTTGCAAGAATGCCGTTACCGCCTCCTGGCGCTCTGCATAGTCAAGGTTGCGCAACAAGACTGCGCGGTGTGCCCTGACCGCCACGTTCATTCGTTCATCTCTTCTGACGCGTTGAGAAAGCGAACCTTTTATCTCGGAAAGTGGCGCGAGGGGAATTCTGGATTCCAATCGGAGCACGTGCCATCCGAACGGCGTTTCAACCGGGTCCGAAATATCGCCGGGTCGCTCCAGGGCAAAGGCCATTTCCTGAAACCCTGGCGCGGCATTCATCGCTCCTACGCCGAAAGGTCTGAGACGGCCACCCGATTCCCGGGTGCTGTAGTCTTCTGAAAACTCGCGGCAGACGTCCTCCCACTCCATCCCTTTTTGCAAGCGATCATGCACTTCAAAAATTCGCTCCTTTGCATCTCCATCATCCTCACCTTGTCCAGTCCGGATCATAATGTGGGACACCTCCACTTCGCCTTGTGATGGGCGTCGGTCGAGAACCTTAAGGATGTGATAACCAAAACGTGTGCGAACGGGCATGCTAACCGAACCTATGGGGGTCGAGTAGGCCGCTTGTTCAAAGGGGAATACCATCTGAAGGGCGGTAAAGTATCCAAGATCGCCTCCGCGCGTCGCCGCGCCCGGCTCGTCAGAATAGATACCCGCAAGTTTGCCAAAATCCTCACCCGCCAGAGCTCGGTTTCTCGCTTCTACGATACGGTTCCACGCGCGCAGCGTGTCGTCGGGCGCGGCTTCCGGACTAACCTGCACCAAAATATGCGCGGCGCGAATCTCCTCTTTCAGGCGGTCATAGGTGATAGCGACGAGGCTGTCAACCATCGCGACATCGCCGAGGTATGGCTTAAGCAGCTCTGCCCGGTAAGTCTCGTACTCCTGACGGAAACTTGCTGTGGTATCCATTCCACGGGCGATTGCTTCGGCCACTTTGAGCTTGTACCGAATGTATAGATCGAGATATTCTTCGATACCGGACGCAGTAAAGGCTTCAGGCTTATGCTGGTGATTCTTGCGGTAGAGGTAGGTAAACTCGCCAACAGTAACGGTGTGTCCTCCAACCATAAACAGTGGCGCCGCGCCGTCAATTGTCTGCTGTGAAAGAGCGGGGCCGAATGCGGAAATAAGAATAAGGACAGGAAGGGTACGCCTCAATAACTTCATCAACGAAAATCAATTGTGGTCAATGTTCTTCGTCAGTCGACAGACATTTCTTCCACCGCGGTTATCATACTCGATCTTGTCCATGATTGACTTTACCAGACGAATGCCCAGGCCTCCTTTTCGTTTTGCCGAAACGAGGTTGTCGAGCTCAGGCTCACTGAACTGGTTAATATCAAACGTGCTTCCATCGTCGATTATTTCGAAGATAACAGGTTCGCCTTTTCTAAAGATAATATGGATTTCAAAAAGCTCATTGGGATTGCATTGATGGGAGTGAATCATCAGGTTCGAGCACATTTCATCCAGTGCGAGAACCATTTCGCTGATCTGAAGTTCGGACACACCGTGATTCTTCAGGGCGTTGCGGATAAAATCCCGCACCCCCTTCAGGTTTTCGATGTTACAACCAACTTTCTGTTTATAATTCATCCACCAAGCGCTTTGCCTGTTCCTTATCCTTTGCTATCGTCAGCAATTCGTTGAGCCCCAGAATCTCGAAAGTGTTCGACACCCGGTCGTTCATTCCGTACAGCACCATTTTGATGTTCTGGTCTTTAAACTCCTCGATGTACGACATGAAGACTCCGAGGCCGGCTGAGGAGATATACTCGAGCGAATTGCAGTCGACAAGGATTTTAGAAAATCCCTCTTCGACACTCTTGGCGATTGCCAAATCAAGCTCTATAGAAGAACTGGCGTCAATTTCACCGATCAATGCAATAATATCTGCGCCGTCCTCCTGCAGTCTTTTAATGTGAATCATGGTATTAACGTTTTAACGGGCGCGAAAGTTGACCTTTCGACTGATTTTCAGCTGTTTTCATGCTATTTGAATTTTACAATCACCGTAGTGTAATCATCGTTGATATTGCTGGTTCCGGTAAATTCATACAGCCGGTTTATCAAATGTTCCTGAATTTTTTTCGCTGTTTCATCCTTCACTTCGAGTAAAACAGAAGCGAGTCGTTCATAGCCAAATTCCTCGCCTTTGGCATTCTTTGCTTCCGTGATTCCGTCGGTATACAACACCATGATGTCGCCCGGTCGGTAGTCGAACGTGTTTGACTTGATATAGTTGCTATAACTCCGATTCTTTATCATTCCGAGAGCTATTCCCTTGTCTCGGAAAAAGCTCGTTTCATTCTTCTCAGCATTATACACAAGCAGAGGACAGTGCCCGGCCCGGGCATAGTGAATCTTTTTTTCCCGTGTGTCGATAGTAAAGAATGTCGCCGAAATGAAAGATCCGCGCTCCAGGCAATAGACCAGTGCCTGATTCGCTTTGATCATAAAGACGTCCGGCTCGACACAGTCTTGCGCCAGACTGTGGAAGATTCCCTTCATCTGTGACATATGAAAGGCCGCGGTAGTTCCTTTGCCCGAAACATCGGCTACAATCATCGCAACCTGGTGATCGTTGGTTCGCAATGTGTCGTAGTAATCACCTCCGACTTCGTCGGCTGATTCGGAGAACGCTGCGATATCAAAATCAGAATCCTGTTCAAGGTTTTGCGGCAGGAGGCTCTTCTGCACCATCTTTGCGATTTTCAGTTCCTCCTTGTAGCGCTCATTCTGCAGCGCCTCCTCCATGAGCCTAAAGTTCTCGATCGAGATACCCGCCTGATTCGCGAACGTTGCCACAATCTTGGTCATTTCCCGATTAAACCCATCGGGCAACTCCTTGAGCAGCGCCAGCTTTCCGATGTTTTCTCCCTTTACCGGAATCTCGAACGCGAGAATAGACCGGAAACGCGATCCCTTCAGCGCAGCCAGGTGACTTGAAAGGTTTCTCGTCCGGTCACTGCTCGATTCAAGGATACCCTTGACATTTCTCTGTTTCAGGTGCCGTGCGATCTCTTCGGCTTCCTGCTCCGTCATTCTGTAGGTGAAAATCCGCGCATCCGAACCGTTGTCTCCTACTTCGAGCCACGCGGCGTCAGCAAACACTGTACTTACGGAAGTCTCCAGTAAGATTTTGTATACACTGTCTTCGCTTTGTTCAGTTTGAATCGACTGGCTGATTCGTTGGAAGTTGACAACCTCTTCCAGTTTCTGTTCAAAGACTGAAGTGGTGGGCAGGTTGAACAGAATGACAAGAAAAGAGAAGATCGCATAGACCAGCACGAACGTCATGAGCGCAAGGATGGTCACATGCTCGCGGTAGTTGGTAAACTCTACGTTTCGGTTGAGCAGCAGTTCTACCTCAGCGCTGGTGGTAAACGAAATATACAATAGGTAAAATACCGTCAGGAGCAGCAATAACAAACTCGTCCATTTCTGGCGGAAGTTCAGGTACGCCACCCACTTCGTATTGGCAGACAGGACGAGGCCAATAACGATTAGCACCGCCAGCATTGTCCAGTACACTTGCTCGACGTAGGGGAAATCAAGCGAGTTGTAAAGAAGGGCGATCAGCAGCGACCATTCGAAGACGGTCCAAAGACGCATCAGCCACTTCGACTTTTGATACAGGATCAGTCGCTTCCAGGCTGTAAAAGCCATGATCAAAAAGCCGATCATCAACCCGAGGTTGATCAGATAGACGAGGTCAATGAATACCGGGCTGTTGGGAAGGGTGGTCGAACCCAGAAGATATTCAACGAGCTTGAGAGACAGTGAAACGACCGTTGCGACAAGACCCGTCGCAAACACCCTCCATAGCAGGTCGACAAAGTTAAGTGCATCGTCGCGGTCATATCGCAGTCGATAGTAGTAGAACAGCGCAACGATAAAGAGACTCAGCAGGAGATTGGGTATCCACGAAGCCACTCCGGGGGGAATATTGGCCGAAGATCCAAACACCAGCGACACGTCGGCCAGGACAAGGGCGAGCCAGGTGATCACACCGACCGTAAATAACAACCTTGTAATGGCTTTGGTACGCATTGAGAATCAAAAAAATAAGCCAATCGTTAAGATTGGCTTTGCAATAATAGGAATAATACGCAAGAATCAGGAGGCCGAATGCCGGGTGCTAACGTCCCCCTGGGTGCACTACTTGCGCGAATAATTCGGTGCTTCGCGGGTAATGGTTACATCGTGAGGATGGTTCTCAATTACACCTGCCGAAGTGATCTGAACAAACTTCGCTTCCTTCAGACGGGCGATATCTTTCGCTCCGCAATAACCCATCCCGGCGCGGAGACCACCGACCAGTTGATACAGGACTTCGGAAACCAATCCCTTGAAGGGTACCCTTCCGGAAATACCTTCGGGCACCAGCTTCTTCACGTCGTCCTCAACGTCCTGGAAATATCGGTCTTTCGAACCGTCTTCCATGGCTTCGATCGATCCCATCCCGCGGTACATTTTGAATTTGCGTCCTTCGTAGATAATCATCTGTCCGGGGGCCTCTTCAGTGCCCGCCAGCAGGGAACCCACCATGACGCTATCGGCACCGGCGGCTATTGCTTTTACCAGGTCGCCTGAAAAGCGAATTCCACCATCGGCAATAACCGGTACTCCCGTGTCTTTCAATGCCCGTGCAGCTTCATAAACAGCCGATAGCTGCGGCAATCCCACACCCGCAACAACTCGTGTCGTGCAAATACTGCCCGGTCCGACACCGACTTTGACGCCATCGGCCCCTGCATCGGCCAGCGCCCGGGCACCTTCGCCCGTTGCCACATTGCCTACGATGAGGTCAAGTTCAGGGTAGGCCTTTTTCACGCGCTTGGCCGTTTCAATTACCCCCTTGGAATGGCCATGTGCCGTGTCTATACTAATGACGTCGACACCGGCTGCCTTCAGGGCATCGATACGCTCCAGAATATCGGGAGTCACGCCTACGGCTGCTCCGACGCGAAGGCGTCCGAACTGGTCCTGACATGCGTGCGGCTTATTCTTCTTTTTCTGGATGTCTTTGTAAGTAATCAACCCTGTCAGTCGTCCGTCCTTGCTGACAATAGGTAGCTTTTCGATTTTGTATTTCTTAAGAATCTCCTCAGCCTTGTCGAGTGTAATCCCTTCAGGCGCGGTGATAAGATTCTCCTTTGTCATAATACTCTCGACCGGCACAGTCATGTCTTTCTGAAACCGGAGGTCCCGGTTCGTGATAATGCCCACCAGCTTTCCATTGCCGTCGACAATAGGGATGCCTCCGATCCGCATCTCCCTCATGATGTTTTCTGCCTGCTGGACCTTTGCCGATACCGACAGAGTTACCGGATCAAAGATGAGTCCGCTTTGTGAGCGCTTCACCTTGCGTACCTCCTCAGCCTGTCGCTCGATCTTCATGTTCTTGTGGACAAATCCTAGCCCACCTTCTAAAGCAACAGCGATCGCCAGGTCGGCCTCCGTCACTGTGTCCATAGCGGCTGACACTATAGGAATGTTCAGACGAATGTTTCGGGTAAGTAAGGTGCTGGAATCGGTTTCCCGGGGGAGTACTTCTGAGTAGGCCGGTACGAGAAGCACGTCGTCATAGGTCAGTGCTTCGAAGAGGAATTTACTGCGATCGATGGGCATAGCAAATAATTTACGATCTATTATTTGCCGGGCAAAGATATTACGAAAATACCGAATTCACTAGCAGCCAGGGCGATTTAGATCAGTCTGTGGAATGCCGTCTAGCAAAAGAATCGCCTTACTGTCGAAATATTCGCGTCTTTAGTTTTGTAACTTTATTTTTGCGGCTTAAACACCCCCTTATGCGAAACATACTTTTGCTTATTTTTTTCATGGTCGGTTTCGTTGCATCGGCTCAGGTCCAAACGGGAAAGGCTTCGTTTTACGCCGACAAGTTTGAGGGAGTTCCCACAGCCAGTGGCGAAAAGTACAGGCACAACAAGCTGACCGCGGCACACAAGACACTACCGTTTGGCACCAAGGTGCGCGTCACTAACCTGGCTAACAACGCATCGGTTGAAGTGGTGATCAACGATCGCGGTCCATTTGTTGAAGGTCGAGTGATCGACCTGTCAAAATCGGCAGCTGAGAAACTGGGCTTTATTCTCGATGGGCTTGCCGATGTAACCATAGAAGTCATTGACGCAGGTGACGGCAAGAAGAGCGACCCCTTTAAGACGGTTGATCATGTCATGGTGGAAGACCGAGAGTTTTACGACCTCAACATAGCCCGCCTCAACCCCAAGGGCTTTGGGGTGCAAATTGGCAGCTATCAGGAGTTGGTCAATCTCATGCGAATAACCGATAACCTGAAGAATTCCTTTAAGAAGAAGGTAACCGTGCACGTCAAGGTGATAAGGGGTGTTAAGTATTACGGGTTGATTCTTGGAGACTTTCCGAACCGTTTGAAAGCCGAGCAGTTTCGTCTGCAATTACAAAGCACGTATCCTGACGCTTTCGTAGTGGAGTACAGTCGGCTCTAGCCCTGCAACATGGAGATAGTAGGATATGTCGCGTCAATATTTATCGGAATAATCCTGGGACTCCTTGGCAGTGGAGGCTCAATCCTCGCGATTCCTATACTGGTCTACCTCTTCCGAATTGAGCCGGTAATGGCTTCAGCATATTCCCTGTTCATCGTAGGGATAACAAGTCTGATAGGCGCGGTCCCCAAATACCGCGACCACCTTGTCGACATACGCACAGGCCTCGTTTTCGGAATCCCTTCTATCTCGACCATCTTTGCAACCCGCAAATGGCTGGTACCCGCACTTCCTGAAGTATTGTTCGAAAACAGTTTCTTCCCGGTCTCAAAACGACTGCTGATTCTTGGACTTTTCGCCTTTCTCATGATCGCCGCGTCAGTGTCCATGATCAGGAAACCGCGTACGGTAGTTGCTGAGGAGTCGCCACGCAGTCTCGCATTGCTAAGCATTGAAGGCCTGATCATTGGCCTTCTGACCGGACTAGTAGGATCCGGTGGAGGGTTTCTCATTATTCCGACATTAGTGTGGATTACCCGACTCCCCTTTAAAACAGCTGTTGGCACCTCGCTTTTCATCATTGCGATCAATTCGCTCCTTGGTTTCATGGGGGATGTGCTGAACTATCGTATCGACTGGGCTTTCCTCTCGGTCATCACCTCGCTGGCCGTCGCCGGTATCTTTATCGGTCATCGCTGGCAGCAGGTCATTAGCAGCGCGCTTCTCCGACGAATATTCGGATGGTTTGTGTTGGTGTCAGGGCTTGCCATCATGATCCGCGAACTTATCGCCAGCTTTCCACCAGCCCGCTAAACAACAGTTCATGGACTCACTGAAGAAGGTTGTCGTGATTGGTCCCGAGTGCACCGGGAAATCGGAGTTGTCAGCATTTCTGGCCGACACGTTCCACACCCGCTGGGTAGCAGAATATGCTCGGGAATATATCGACGAATTAGAACGCCCCTATGTAGCCAGCGACCTGGTTGAAATAGCCCGGGGACAGATCGAACGCGAAGACCAGCAGGCAAAGATGGCGAGTCGGGTCCTCATTTGCGACACTGACCTCTACGTCATCAAGATATGGAGCATGTTCAAATATGGATACTGTGACCCCTGGATTCTGGAAACGATAAACCAACGCCGATACGATCTCTACCTTCTCACATACGTGGACATCCCGTGGGAAGATGATCCGCAACGGGAACATCCGGGTAAGCGACAGGAACTCTACGATATCTACCGGAAAGAACTGGAAGGTCAGTCCGTACCTTTTATCGAAATCAAAGGCGAACGGGAAGAACGTCGACGGACTGCTGTTGACGCTGTCCGGTCTCTTTTAGAAGGGTCGTGAGGTGAGTCTTACAAACGCGTTTTCCGGCTCACTACCAACTCCTTCAAACACTTTATCCAGACCGGGTGGTCATTAAGGCTTTCAACCAGTTGAACCTTCTCACCCCCGTGCGACTCAAACAATTCCTGATATTCATCGCCAATCTCAATAATTGTCTCAAGACAATCGGCTGTAAACGCCGGAGAGAAAACGAGAAGCTTCTTCATGCCTTTTTTCCCACATTCCTTTACCACCTCGTCCGAGAAAGGGGTTAGCCATTCTTTGTCCAACCGCGACTGAAAGCACACGGTATAGCGATCACGTGGAATGTTAAGGCGCTCAGCAATCAAACGTGTAGTAGCATAACACGTCGCGCGATAGCAATACTTGTTTTCTTCATTCACCTCGTGCTCACACCGATTGTCTTTGCAGTTTCCTTTAAAATGTGCTTTGTCGACTTGTCGGTCAGGGAGACCATGGTAAGAAAACAAGACGTGGTCATACGCTTCGTGATCATACGGTTTGGCCGTTTCTACGATGGCATCGAGATACGTAGGATGATCGAAGTATTGGCTGATAAACTTCATCTCAGGGATGACCCACCACGTCCGCACCACACGCATCACTTCATCAAGGGCCGATCCGGTTGAAGCCGAAGCATACTGAGGGAACAAGGGTAAGACGATGATTTCATCGTAATTCTCTTTACGCATCTCCTCAAGCACATCGGGAATCGACGGGTTTTTATAGCGCATTGCGAGATGCACAGCGTATTCTCCTCCCAGTTCTTGCTGAAGCAGCTTCTTGACCGCTTCACAATAAAGAAGGAGCGGAGACCCTTCGTCGGTCCATAGCTTTTTATACACCTGCGCCGACTTAGGCGCCCGGAAAGGGACGATCAAAAGGTTAACAAGGATCTTCCTCGAGAGAAGCGGAATATCCATGACCCGGGGATCGTTCAGAAACTGAGTAAGGTAGGAGCGGACATCGCCAACAGAGGGCGTATCAGGAGTTCCGAGATTGATCAGTAATACACCCGTTTTTTTATTTGTCATGACGGTCAATCAAAGTCAGTTAAGTAACAGCCTCGCCAGGGAAATAGTTGCGCGTTATACCTAGCGAATGATCGGTGCCCGTTTGAACGGCTTATTAGGGTCAAAAAGTTTGCGGTACGTCGCATGACGCTTCACAACCTCTGCCCCTACCTGCTCGACGACATTAATCATCTTGGGATTAAAATCACCAATCCAGTTCATTTCATAGGCATGGTATCGCTTGTACTCATCCTGCAACACGCGACGCCCTTCCATGATCAATGCACCGTCGACCCCTTTGCCCTGATGCTCGGGAGCAACGCCAAAGAGAATGCCGAAAGCCTTTTGGTTGGTTTTGAGGAAAGTGTGCCAGAGGAACTTCAGCTTCCCTATGACGTCGAGTTTACCATTCACATACTTGAATATCTGATTAATCTCGGGGAGGGAGAGGAAGAACGCGATAGGCTCCCCTTTATAAAAGCCAAAATATAGAAGGTGAATATCCATTATTGGCTTCATCTGGCGCACAATGTGCCTGGCCTGGGCAAGAGTAAGCTCCGGTGCTCCGGCGTGACCTCCCCATGCCTTGTTGTAGACATGGTGGATATATTCTGCCAATCTCGGTATTTCGTCCTTGCGAATATGACGAAACTCATAGTTGCTGTCCTGGGCGACCATACTGGCCTTTTGGTATAGCCGCTCCGAGACAGGCCGTCCAACTTCCCGGCCGTATGTCAGTTGGTAAAAATAGACCTGAAATCCGTATTCCTCGAAAAAGCTCCTGTAGTATGGAAAATTATAATTGCATTGATAATTAGGCTCAATATCGAAGCCTTCCAGGAGGAGGCCCCACCACCGGTCGCGACTCCCGAAATTGACGGGCCCGTCCATCGCTTCCATACCGTGTGCTTCCAGCCACGTCCGGCACTGATCGAAAAGCATAAAGGCCGCTTTCTTGTCGTTAATACACTCGAAGAAACCCATGCCTCCGGTAGGCTGATCGTTGTCCTTATTTGCGATTTTTTCGTTGTAGAAGGCGGCGACCCGGCCGATTGTCTCCCCGCGGTCATTTTGCAGAATCCACCTGACGCAGTCACCGTGTCTGAAGGTGTTATTCTTCTCTCGGTCAAAGACCTGTTCTATATCTTTATCCAGCGGTCTGATCCACGCCGGTGTTGATTTGTAAAGTCTGACGGGCAGCTGCAGGAATTCCTTGACATGGCGCCGGGAAGTTACTTCAATGATCTTCATTGTCGCTTACGCGAAGTTTCAGGGGTTGGTAATAATGCTGTTAACACGGTTGGGCAACAGGATATGAAACCGCGTCCCCTCGCCGGGACGACTCACTACCCTAACCTCACCACCTAGTTTTTCGACGGCATTCTTCACGATATACAGACCAATGCCTGACCCATCGGCCTGGTCAGTCGCGCGGTAGAACATCTCGAAAATCCGCGTCAACCGCGAATCCTTGATGCCAATGCCGTTGTCCGAAAAGGTGATATCCGCACAAAGATGGTCAACATTTATCTTGATCACAATTTCGGAGTCATCGGCATCGGGACGACGATACTTGATGGCGTTAGAGATGAGATTTCTGAAAATCTCCGCTATTCTCCACGGGTCACTGTAAAACTCGATTCCAGCAATTCGCACCGTGCGGCGCACGCGGTCTGCCCCCTTCAGGTAACCCAGATCGACAAACGTCTGCTGGATAATCTGATCAAGGTCGACCTTCGCTATTTCGACATCCATCTTCAGGTTCTTCGAGTGACTAAGTACGTCACTAATGAAGTTGTCAAGCGCCTGAATCTTTTCTCCGATGAGTTCGATGTAGTCGCGGGGATCGTCATCATTTTCCTTAAACCGCGTAAGGTTAACCAACCCAAGAATCGAAGACAGCGGCGCGCGTAGATCGTGCGAAACTTTATAGACGAAATTATCTAGCTCCGCATTTCTGATCTTGAGTTCTTCCTCAACCTTTTTTCGATCGGTGATGTCCACGTAAACACCGTAGATCGCTATAGCTTCGTTGTCCTGCACAACGGGAACGCCACACAACAACACATTTACTACGTTGCCCGAACGGTGTCTTCGCACGGTTTCTATGCTCACCACCTGCTGCGAGACGATCAGGTTGTTAAGATCAATTCCTTCGCTCTGTAAATCGGGAGGAACGATATAATCATTCAGGTTTCTTCCGCGAAGTTCGTTGATGTTGTAACCGAACATCGCTTCGAATCCCCGATTAATTTGGGCAACACGACCGGTGTCGTCGAGCATTACTACCGCCATGGGAAGGTTCTGGAAGAGCTGAGCAAAGAGCGTTTCGTTCTTTCGGATCTCAGCTTCCTTTTTCTTCTTTTCACCGATGTTACGAAGGATAACCAGTATTACCTGCCTGCCCTTGAAATTGAACGGAAAGGCCGTGCTCTCGACCTCAGTTTCGCTGCCATCGAAACAGACGAGTCGCTCTTCAACCGCTGGCACCGACTCTCCGAGGTTCAGCTGAACAAGGCGGTCGGCAATCCTTGGTTTCGAGGAAGGGTGAGCAAGAGCAAGAATATCCATGCCGATCAATTCCCGTTTTTTCCTCGCTTTGGCGAGCCGGTGTGCTTCGGCGTTGGCAAAGAGGATTGTGCCCTCGCAATGAAGTATCACTGCCAACGGCAGCTTTTCAAACAATTCCTCATAATCCTCATCGGGGAAGGCATGTGCATTTGTCTCCTGCGCGGTGATATACGCACGCCGGACCAACCCTCCCTCTACTAGTTGATCGCAATAGCGAAGCTCGACCGCCCGAAGCCCATTATTATCCCGGACGTGAAAGGATACGGAAGTCTCACCCTGAACCGGCTGTGATGAAAACAACCTCGCCACCCTGTCGGACTCACTCTCTGGAACAACGCTGTAGAGCAAGCGATAGTCCTCCATCAAACTGCGTGGATCGAGGCCCAGCACGGTACGGCTTCCCTCTGATACAAAACGGAAACGAGGTCCCTGGTGGTCAGTGGTCAGCTCCAGCATCACCACAGGGACGAACCGCGGAATGTCGTGCAAGTGTGTGACGGCAAGCTGACTCATGAGGCGAGCGAAATTCTCGTTTCGCAAGATACGTGGTTCGTCTGACAAAACAAGCCCATTATCTTGAACGCTGGTAAACGGTGCTGACAATAAATCCATCGTAGAATACGGCGGAGCGAACCTCTCGTAATCCCGATGCCTCCATCAATGATCTCCAGTCAGCGAGGCACCTCGCCTCCACATTTGCCACGAGACGGAAGAACCAGTACATCATCTTCAGCAACACCCGATGTCGCAATTTTTCACTGTCGATGAAATCAGCCACAATCCATAATCCCCCGGCAGAAAGTCGTAACCTCAGCGCGGATATCAATCGCTTCAATGATTCTGCTGAGAAAAGATCGAGGAGAAACGGAGTCAGAATAATGTCAAAGAGAAGGTTCGCCGGGACATCATCGACGGTCCCCCGGATGAACCTTACTGAAGCGCTGCGACATCGCGCCCGGGCTTTGGCTATCATTCGGGCCGACGGGTCGACGTACCACACCTCGCAATCCGGGCAGCGCGCGAACAAATCGTCAAGTATCTCACCGGTTCCACCCCCCAAAACAAGGACACGAGCGTGCTCCGAAACCTCCTGTACTCCGTGCCGAACACTCCTCCTGATCGCATCGCCAAAAACCAACCTCTTCAACGCGTCATAGAAAGGGGCAATGCGGTCGAATTCATTTATAGCCATAGTACAACACCAGGAAGATAGAACACTGCGTCTCCAAGCATCCTATAAAGGTCATTCACTGCAAAACGCCTGCGCAGCATGAGCACCGCGAGCAGCGAGAGATTCATCGCAACAAACATTATCGCAACCACCGGAAGGCTTGACCAAAGCCAGTAGCCCGTCACGATATTGAGAGCGCCGAGGATGATTATGGTGATGGTGGTTTGCCGCGGACCAAACCAGGTAACGAACGACTCCTGCCCTTGACGGGTATCTTTCTCAAAATCGAACAATGAGAACAACAGCAAGTTCATCAATGCGGTGATAAAATACTTGACGATCACTATCCCCTGCAACGCCGACGGATCAGGATGGCCAAAGGCATAAACCGGAAGAAGTATGCCGGCGGTATAGAGCGCAGCGACAATCACTTCCTTGAGAAAACGAAGACGATGTTGGAAAACCAAATACAACACCACTACCGCCCCAAGGGCTGTCCCCGGAAGTAGAACACGATCACGCAGGAACCAGATAAGGCATACGTTAAGCCCCGCAACCAGTGCGACAGCAATGGAAATCCCTTTGAAGTGAGTCTGATGGAACGCATGCCTTACAGTGGCTGCCCTCCCCTGGATCCGACGTGCATCCCTCAGGTGGTCGAGTGTGTAGACGATCCACACTGTAAGAGCCAGAACGACATACACTGGCAAAGGGAGTATGACATCAAATAGTCGGGCAAAGAAAGCGCCTCCGGCAACGGCGCCGGCTACCACATCAATGCTGAGGGTGCTGATGTAAACGTATGCCCGGCCCATTCCTTTCATAAACGAAAAAAGTCTCCGCTGAGGAGACTTTATACTTTTTTCGAAAAATTTTCTAGGACGCTTTGAGCGCTTCGGCCCCGCCGACAATCTCGAGAATTTCCTTCGTGATTGCTGCCTGCCGGGTACGGTTATACGTCAGCTTAAGCTCCTTAAGAAGTTCTCCGGCGTTTTCCGTCGCCTTGTCCATCGCTGTCATTCGTGCACCATTCTCCGCTGCATTTGAGTCGAGAACGGCCTTGAACAACTGCACCTTAAGAGACTGCGGAATAAGGTTAGTCAGGATAGTTTCCTGATCCGGCTGATAGATATAATCGACGTCCTGAACACTGGAATCAGGCTTCTCAGCGGGGAGAATTGGCAAATATTGCTCAACGCGTACGATTTGAGTCGCCACGTTCTTGAACTCATTATAAACCAGCTCCACCTTGTCGTAGCGTCCCTGGCGGAAGGCCGTCATCACGTAATCAGCTGCTTGTGCCACATGCTCAAAAGTGAGCGAGCCCAACATCAGCGTGTAGTCACCCACGAGATTACACTTGCGCTTCGCAAAATAGTCATGCGACTTCTTACCGATCGAAAGCACCGTCACGTTCCCGTGTGCCCATTGAGACGCGTATTTCTCTTCGATCAAGCGGTTAACGGCCTTGAAGATGTTACTGTTAAACGACCCGCAGAGTCCGCGATCAGATGTTACAACGACCAGAAGTACTTTCTCCTCAGCTCGCGCTTCACTGTACCAATTGCCGGAGTCAGTGTCACCCTGTGCCGCAGATAGGTTTTGCAAAAGAGCCGTCAGCTTCTGAGCAAAGGGGCGCATCTGCAAAATGCGGTCCTGTGACCGGCGCAACTTGGCAGCCGCCACCATCTTCATGGCTTTGGTGATCTGCTGCGTGGATATCACCGAATTGATACGATTCTTTACTTCCTTTAAACTTGCCATCGCGCTCGATTATACGCTAACCGCGTGTCGGTTTATCTTACTTGTAACGCGCTGAAAGATCAGCGGCGACTTTCTTAATAGTTTCAATATCGGAATCTTCCAACTTGCCCTGGCGGAGATTCTCCAGAACATCGGCGTGGCTTCCGCGCATCAGCTCGAGAAACTCCTTCTCAAATTGACGCACTTTAGCTACGGGAACCTGGTCGAGGAATCCGCGGGTGGAAGCCGTAATAATGGCGACCTGCTCTTCAACCGGAACGGGCGAGAATTGATCCTGTTTGAGGATCTCTGTGTTCCGACGTCCACGTTCTATCGTAAGTTTCGTTGCGGCGTCAAGGTCCGACCCAAACTTGGCGAACGCCTCCAGTTCGCGGAACTGTGCCTGATCAAGCTTCAACGTACCCGCTACCTTCTTCATCGACTTGATCTGAGCAGAACCACCCACCCGTGATACCGAGATACCCACGTTGATCGCGGGACGGATACCTGAGTTGAACAGGTTCGTCTCAAGGAAGATCTGTCCATCGGTAATGGAGATCACGTTCGTGGGGATATAGGCCGATACGTCACCTGCCTGTGTTTCGATAATAGGCAATGCTGTAAGCGATCCACCACCCTTCACCAGATGCTTGATGGAAGGAGGAAGGTCGTTCATGCTGCGGGCGATATCGTCGTTGTTGATAATCTTCGCCGCGCGTTCCAGCAGACGCGAGTGGAGATAGAAGACGTCACCGGGATACGCTTCGCGTCCCGGAGGACGGCGGAGCAGCAGCGAGACTTCGCGATAAGCCACGGCCTGCTTCGACAAGTCGTCATAGATCACAAGGGCAGGACGACCGGTATCGCGGAAATATTCGCCAATGGCAGCACCTGT
This sequence comes from uncultured Roseivirgaceae bacterium, assembly GCA_964532595.1. GTDB lineage: Bacteria > Bacteroidota > Bacteroidia > Cytophagales > Cyclobacteriaceae > Chryseosolibacter. The sequence continues at coordinate 71,451 of CAZHIQ010000008.1, read as the reverse complement.
AAACGGTGCGTAGAACTGAAGCGGAGCAGGATCAGAAGCCGACGCCGAAACAATAATGGTGTAGGGCATAGCGCCTGCCTTTTCAAGGGCAGCTGCAACCCCGGCTACGGTTGAGTTCTTCTGACCAATAGCGACGTAGATACAGAGGACAGGATTTCCACGTTCGTAGAATTCCCGCTGGTTGATGATCGTGTCGATAGCGACAGCGGTTTTTCCGGTCTGACGGTCTCCGATAATCAACTCGCGCTGACCACGGCCGATCGGAATCATCGAATCGATCGCCTTAATACCGGTTTGCAGCGGCTCATTAACCGGCTGGCGGTAGATTACACCGGGTGCCTTTCTTTCCAGCGGCATCTCATACAGTTCGCCTGCCAAGGGTCCTTTTCCGTCGATCGGCTCACCGAGCGTATTAACAACGCGTCCAAGCATACCATCACCCACTTTGACAGAGGCGATACGTCCGGTGCGTTTTACAGTAGAACCCTCGCGAATATCCTTATAGTCACCAAGCAATACCGCTCCGACGTTATCTTCTTCAAGGTTAAGAACAAGTCCTTGCAACCCTGTTTCGAATTCAATCAATTCACCGGCTTGTGCCTGTGTTAACCCATATATGCGGGCAACGCCGTCTCCCACGGTCAGTACCGTGCCCACTTCTTCGAGTTCTGCGTCGGTACGAGCTTGCGAAAGCTGTTCGCGTAAAATCGCTGATATTTCTTCAGGTCTGATCTCTGCCATCTGAATTAGGATATTATAGTTCTTTAATATAAGGGTTCTTCGTAAACTCTACCTGCAGGTCTCTGAGTTTGCTCTTGATAGAAGCATCGACCTGCCGATCGCCCACTTTAAGGATGAAGCCGCCGATGAGGTCCGGATCGACGGATTCGACGAGTTCGACCTGAGGTTTGTCGCTGTACTGGCGGGCCAGTTTAACCAGCGATTCGCGCAGTTGCTCATCCAGGGGTACGGCTGTGGTGACCGTAGCTTTTCCAATTCCTTTATGCTCATTGTAGGCATTGTGAAACTGACGCGCAATGGCTGCCAAAATCGGCTCCCGGTTCTTGCGAGTGATGATCTCAAAGAACGCCATCGTGAGGCTATGTACTTTTCCTCCAAACAGCTTCCTGAGCACGGCAAGTTTTTGCTCGTGTTTAATCACCGGATTTTGCAACAACAGCGCAAAGGGCCGGCTGATCGCCACCACCTCCGAGAAATGAAGCATGTCGCGGTGCACCTCCTCCAAGGCGTTCTTCTCGACCGCAAGGTCAAGAAGAGATTTTACGTAACGCGCTGCTGCTCTCGTATCCGTCATTCTCAGTTAACCTTTAAGTCTTTTACATAAGCCTCGACAAGTTCTTTCTGATTCTTGTCATCGGCCAGATTCTTTTTCATCAATTTCTCGGCAATTTCGAGCGAAAAAGCTGCCACCTGGATCTTAACGTCCTTCAGCGCGGCTTGCTTTTCAATATTGATCGCCGCCCGGGCGTCATCAATAATTTTGTCGGCCGTCTTGCGTGCCTCAGCCTGGGCGTCTTCGCGCATCTTGTTCGCTACTTCACGCGCTTCGCGCATGATACGATCCCGCTCTTCACGTGCTTCGGCAAGCAGTTTTTCATTGTCGGCCTTCAATTGAGACATCTCGCGGCGCGCCTTTTCGGCAGTGTCCAGCGCTTCCTGGATCGACATCTCCCGTTCCCTGAGGGAACTGACGATAGGCTTCCAGGCCAGCTTTGACAGCAGGAGGAGTAACAGAATAAAGACAACCGTCTGCCAGAAGATGAGCCCAACGCCGGGGGTTAACAGTTCCATAGTTCTTTAAATCAGTTTTTCGTTTGCCTCTTGTTTAACCAAGGAACCTACTCCGGCCCATCGCCTCGGTAGGTTCCTTTCTGGATTCTTAAGCTTGTCTGAAAGAGATCAGCAGACAGATAACAAGTGCGAAAAGCGCAGCAACTTCAATGAGGGCAGCGATGATCAGCATAGCACCCTGAATTTTTCCGGATGCCTCAGGCTGACGCGCCATTCCTTCCATTGCAGAGCCACCAATACGGCCGATACCGATTCCCGCGCCAATTGCAACAAGACCGGCACCAATACCAGCACCCATGATCGCGTAGCTGATATCCAATAAGAGAGCAAACAACATAGATTTATTTATTTATAGTTAAACAAGATTCATTCTAGTGGTGCTCATGCTCGGCCACAGCCTGACCGATGTAAAGCGCCGAGAACAACGTAAATACATATGCTTGGATACCGGCCACCAGAATCTCAATAAGACTGATGAACAATACGATCAGCGTCGAGGCAAAACCCACCCAGTAACTGGCGAAAACAAACGTCAGAACAATGAGACACAGTAATACAATGTGCCCCGCCGTGATGGCCACGAAAAGACGAACCATCAGGGAAATCGGCTTGGTAAAGATACCGACGATCTCGACGGGCAGGATGATTAAGCGCATCAGGAACGGGAGCCCCGGCGTCCAGAAAATATGGCCCCAGTAGTGACGATTTCCGCTCAGGTTTGTAAAAAAGAAGGTAAAGACCGCAAGAACGAGTGTTACCGCGATATTGCCGGTCATGTTACCCGCGCCGGGCATCAGACCGATGAGGTTTCCAAAAAGGATAAAGAAAAAGAGCGTGAGCAGGTACGGCAGATAGCGCTCGTATTTTGCCCCGATATTCGGACGTGCAATCTCGTCACGGATAAAGAGTACCACCGGCTCAACAAAAGACTGCAGCCCTTTGGGCGCACCCGTCGGATTGCGTTTGTATGCCTTTCCGACGGCAGTAAACACGAGCAACAGCAGCGTGGCATTGATAAACAGCATCCCCACATTCTTGGTAATGGAGAGATCCAGCACCTTAGCATTTGTCGACTCAAGGTAGATGTCGCCATGATCGAGGCGATACCCATTATAAGGAACCAGATTGTGGTTCTCATCGAAGAATCTCGCCGAGGAGAAGATATCGAGGCCCCTTTCTTTTGACCAGACAATGACAGGAAGGTTAAGGACCATTCCATCGGCAAAATGCCAAACATGATCGTCCAGAACGTGGTGAATTATAAGGTCGCTGACGTTAAGCTCCTCACCGCTCGCCTGTGCGTCCTTGCCGCCTCCAAAAGCCGAAATGCCCGACCCGGTGATAAGTAAGAAAACAAAGAAAAAGCGACTTAAACGATACAAAAAGGCACTCATTTCGGCTTTTTACAGGGTTTTGAAATCCGAGCGCAAAGGTATTAATTAAACATGCACAAAAAAATTTTTGAAAATATTTTGGCCGTCTTCAGGCCCTGTTTCGGCGGTTAGTCAGCCGGGTCAGGAACGCCACTTCCAGGCCGGTAAAGAGGAGGTAAACCGCCAGGAAGTAGACGATATTGGCGGGAGCCCCCGGTCCGTCTTCCAGAATCATCCAGATGCAATAGCCGGCTCCTGCCAGAAGCTTGATTGCTAGCGACGACAGGTAGAAAAGGACGAAATAATCGCCTGCCCTCCGATAGATGTAAACAACAATCACGGTGGTCAGTACGGCCATGAGCCAGGTGGTCTCATACAACAATGAGGGTGCTTCAGACAAACCCAGAGCCTGACCTCCCCATACAACGGCCGGTGGAAGCACCAGCGCAAGGCCGGTCATCAATAGAATAAATACAATCAAGCTTACCGGTTTAAGGAGCGATACACCTGATAAATACTGCCGACAAAGGCCACAAAGCCCAATAGCAGCATAAAAACCGGATATTTGTTAGCCATCCACTGGTCGATTTCGTAGCCGATCCAGCCGGCGAGCGCCAGTGTCACCAAAAGTTGAACAGCCAGCCCGCTGTAGCGCAAATAGCTGTTATAGCGATTAAACGCGGGCCGCTTCCTGGGCGAGCGTTCTGGATTGGGCACCATTTTCGCCGATCTTTATTTCCTTGGCCGAGGCACCCATCTTGCAGGTTCCATTAAATACTGCACCGGGTTCAACCACGAGCTTCCCGGTCAGGATATCGCCGTGAATAACGGCAGTTGCCTTCAGTACCAACAGCTCCGATACTTCAATGCGCCCCTTTACTTCACCTTCGAGGTCCGCATTCTGCGCGATTACATTTCCTTCAACATACGACGACGGCCCCAGAGCAACTTTCGACTTCGACTTAACGTTGCCGTTCACTTTTCCTTCAATCCGAATGTTGCCGAAGGTCTCCACATTGCCTTCGAGAAAGGTTCCTTTACCGATGGTATTGCTAGAGTTGCTGATTTCTTCAGCTGCGCGCTTTTCTTCTTTGGAAGTGAACATAGGGTTTTAGTTTAAAAAGTAACAAATTCTTCCGGATCCAGGGAGTTCCCGTTATGCCATAACTCGAAGTGCAGATGCGGGCCGTTTGTCAGCTCGCCACTGTTGCCAACCAGCGCAATGATTTCTCCGGCATTAACAAATGTACCAACTTTTTTATAAAGTTCTGCATTGTGCTTGTAGACAGAGATCAGGTTGGCGGCGTGCTGTATCATAATAACATAACCTGCGTCCTGAGTCCATGACGAAAAAAGAACTGTCCCGTCAGCGATGCACTTCACTGGTTCGTTGGTCCTTGTAACAATATCCACCCCGTAATGACCCTTTCTTACGTTGTACCGATCGGAGATAAACCCGGATAAAGGAGGAAAGAAGAATGCATCATGCAACTCAGGCTTCCGGCTCGATGACAGTGAAATCAGCGAGAGATCCGATCGCTCAAATTCACGACGAAACGCCGAGTCGGTCGGTTGAAGCTGCACTTCCGAGGGTTTAGTCAAGGGCTGCGCTGCCCCGGCCAGCAGGGTAGCGGGGTCACTGAACTCAACGGTATCGCCGCGAAGAACGCGCTGAAAACTTGCGATGAATCGGTCTTTACGGTCTACCTCTATAGCCAACGAATCCACTTTCAATGCCAGACCATACAACTGCTGGTTCAGTACCATCTGTTCGTACTTCGGATCAAACCACTTGTCGAGCACGGTTCGTACAAGGAACAAACAGATAACAAACATAGTGACGAACAGAAGGAAAGAGAAAAGGATTAACTTCGAGTAAGTAAACCCGAGGCTGGTCTTCTCCGCAAAGTTCTCCTCGTTGCGGATGATCAGCTGATAACGGGTTGTAAGTGCGCTGGATAACGTTCTCTTCGCTCTCAATTGTCGGGCAGTTTCCACAAAATTAGATAATCCGGCTTATTATAATATGGATTTTAGGATTTTTGCGTTCTTGAGTAATTAATGGGTCTCAATTGAAAGGTCTTCTGCGATATCTTGCTCCACTGGCCCTGGTATTGTCTGCCTGCTCGCCACACAGTAATTCGTGGACAAGCAAACTGTACCACAACACAACGGCACATTTCAACGGATATTATTACGCAAACCAGGAAATCCGCGCGATCGAGAAAGCCATCCTGGCTAACCATGTCGATGATTACAACCGCATCCTCCGACTTTACCCCACGTTCGATTCAACCCTCGCGGAAAGCTATCAGAACGAAGCAGAGGAGGCGATCAAAATGGCCAGCATAGCCATAGAGCGACATCCTAACAGTAAGTGGGTCGATGACGCCTATATGCTGGTCGGGAAGGCCCGACTTTACACCGTTGACTGGGGCAACGCTATTCAGACGTTCAAGTATATCAATACCCGGTCGAAAGACCGGAACACCAAGCACCTCGCCATCATCAACCTGATCCGCACCTACACCGAACACGGCGAATTCAGCAACGCCCGCGCAGCGATCGATTACCTTGAGAAGGCAAAACTGAGCAGAGCGAATCGCAAGGCATTCCTCCTGGAGAAGGCCTACTTCCACCAGTTGACGGGTGATTATGACCGCATGGTTCGCAACCTGACGGCAGCGGATAACTTGCTGAAAAAACGCGACCGCAAAGGACGAATATACTTTATCATCGGCCAGGTGTATCAGAAACTGGGGTTTGAGGCTGAAGCCTACAATTACTACAAGAAATGCCTCGGAACCAATCCTGAATACGAAGTCGATTTTTACGCCCGTCTCTATATGGCGCAGGTGACGGAGATCTCGCGTAACCGCGATGTGAACGCAGCAAGAAAATCGTTCAGGAAACTCCTTAAAGACGCGAAGAACCGTGACTTCAAAGACAAGATTTATTACGAAATGGGGGTGTTCGAGCTCAAGCAAAACAATGTTGGTGGAGCTATTGACGAATTCAACCGTTCAGTGAGGGCCGGAAACAATCAGCGGATCCGAGGGGAGGCATACCTCAGACTTGGGGAAATCTATTACGATACACTCCGGAACTACGAACTTTCGCAAGCCTACTACGATAGCGCCATCACCTCCCTACCGCAAGACTATGAGAATTACGACCGGATAAAAGAGCGACAGGAAGTCCTTAACGAATTTGTTACCCACCTTAAAACGGTTCAATGGCAGGATAGCCTGCTGCGTTTATCGAACATGGATTCAACCGCCATCCGACTGATTGTTGACTCCGTTGTAACAGCGGAGCGCGCACTGGCCGAACTCCGCGCGGGAAAGAAGAAAAAGCGCCGCGCGCGGGTCGACATCGACTCCAATGCCGGTGATGCCTTTGGCTCCGGAGAACTCCACAACATCAGCGGCGACTGGTATTTTGGAAACCCGACCGCTGTAGGCGCCGGACAGCTCGAATTCCGCCGGATATGGGGTGACATTAAACTCGAAGATAACTGGCGGCGCTCCCAGCGAATGGGTGGCTCCCTCGCCAACAGCGCCCCTTCCGACACCTCACCACCGCCAAGCGAATCGTCACCCGCCGAAGTCGTGGAAGAGGCTGACCCGGTTGACGTTGCCTTCACCCAATTGGTAACGCAAATCCCCCGTACTCCGGAAGCAAAACAACAGGCGCTCACCAAGATCGAGAACGCCTACTACCACCTCGGCAACCTCTACAACCTGAAGCTGCTCGAAAAACAAAACGCTGTAGATACATACCACAAACTACTCGACCGCTTCCCCCAATCAGCCTTTGAGCCTGAGGTGCTTTACGCCCTATATGTAATTGTTCGTGAGTGGGATCCTCAGCAGGCTGAACGCTATGCCTCACAACTCAAGACAGACTATCCCAACTCTACGTATACACGCATTCTGATCAACCCCGACTACCTTAAAGAATCAAGTCAGGTCGCCGAGCAACAAAAGGCAATGTACAAGATCGCCTATCATGCGTATGAGGCGGGTGCTTATGATTCGGCGCGCATGATCATCAGCGAAGCCCGCGCACTGGGTGAAACCATCTTTAATGTCACGCTTGAACTGCTCGACGTTCTTATCATCGGCCGAACCGCGACTATCGAACAATATCAGAAAGCTTTACAGCAGTTTATCGACAAATATCCCGACACCGATCAATCGCAGTACGCACAGAAATTGCTAAAGGTCTCGGAAAAGTACCAGGAAGGCGACAATACAGAAGTGGGGTATAAAACGAATCCCGAGGGTCCTCACTATTTCGTCGTTGTGTATAGAAAGGACAAACCCCTAAACGACCAGGCAGCCTCCGTTATAGACGGGTTTAACCGCACTTTCTTCACGAAGGCAGAACTTAAAACAAGTAACCTTACCCTGGACGACCAACTGGGGCTTACCTTTGTCTCCGATTTGCCGGGAAAAACGGCGGCTATGGAGTATTACAAGGTGTTCACCGAAAACCTGCCACAACTGCCGGAACTTCGAAACCATAAATTCGATAATTTTGTCATTACGAAAGAGAACTTCGACATTTTTTACAGAACCAAAGGCCTGAATGAGTACCTCCGTTTCTTCGAAAAAAACTACCAGACGAAAAGCCAGTAAGAATCCTCTGCTCGTCGAAAGATCATGGTTGCGGAAACTGACCATAGGCGTTTGGGTCACTTGTCTTGCCATCATTATTATTATACCTCTTTACGTTTATAGCGTCAGTATAGACCTGTTTGGCTTATACGGAGGGATGCCCAGCTATGCTGCCATTGAGAATCCGGAAAATGACCTTTCGTCAGAACTGATCTCGGCCGACGGGTACTCTCTCGGACGTTACTTTCGGTACAACCGCAGCCAAGTGAGTTACGATGAATTGTCGCCCGAACTGGTCAACACCTTGTTGTTATCAGAAGATCACCGCTTCTACTCACACGCCGGGATGGACTTCTGGGCATATCCCAGGGTATTATGGGGAATCCTTACTTTTAACTCAGCGGGAGGCGGCAGTACGATCACCCAACAGCTTGCCAAAAACCTCTACACCCTTAATCCTGAACTCGATGGTCATATCGCTAAGCTAGGCCGACTCCCGAAACGCGTCATCCAGAAAACAAAGGAGTGGATCATCTCTATTCAACTGGAGAAGAACTTCACCAAAGAAGAGATTATCACGATGTATCTCAACACCAGTGATTTCAGCAGCAACGCATATGGAATCAAGGTGGCAGCCGAAACGTACTTCAACAAACAACCTTCGGAACTCAACGTACAGGAAGCGGCCGTGTTAGTGGGAATGCTTCAGGCTCCCACATACTTCAACCCGCACCGCAACCCGGGCAACGCCTTGCGAAAGCGAAACGAAGTTCTCTATAAACTTTATAGCTACGGCTATATTCCCGATCGTGCCACATATGACTCTCTGCGTGCCCAGCCTATCGAGCTCGAGTTTCAAGTGCAGAACCACAACAAGGGCATAGCCACCTACTTCCGTTCAGTCATTACGACGTTCCTGATGGAGTGGTGCAAGGAGCGCGGATACGATTTGTGGGAATCCGGATTGAAAATCTACACGACAATCGATAGCCGAATGCAGCGGTATGCGGAAGAGGCGGTAGCCGAGCATATGGCAGTACTCCAGGCACAGTTCGAGGAACAGTGGAAGCTAAAGGGCAGCGAACCCTGGGTCGACGATGATGGGAATGAAATCAAAGATTTCCTCGATCGGAAAATCAAGCGCACCCAAGCGTATAGAGCCCTTGTAAGACGTTACGGAGAAGGCTCCGATTCCATTAACATTGCACTCAATATCAAGAAGCCGATGACCGTCTTTAGCTGGAACGGTGAAATTGATACTCTATTCAGCTCATACGATTCGCTGCGTTACTACAACCGTTTCCTGCAGTCGGGTCTCCTTTCTATGGATCCCAACACCGGCGAGATCAAGGCCTGGGTAGGGGGCATTGATTTCAAACACTTCAAATTCGATCTCGTAAAGCAGGCAACGCGCCAGCCAGGATCGACCTTCAAACCTTTTGTTTACGGAAAGGCCATCGAAGATGGATATTCACCGTGCCACCAATTGCTCGATATCGCGCCGGTCATCAAAGTGCCCGGTGGAACCTGGTATCCGAAAAATGCGGAGGGCGACTACGGCAAAGGCGAGCGACACAATCTTCGCCAGGCCATGTCGCGCTCTATAAACTCAATCAGTGCCCAACTGATTGATCAGGTTAAGCCGCAAAACGTTGTCGACTTCGCTCGCAGGCTTGGTATCACAACACCGCTCGCAGCAGTACCCTCACTTTGTCTTGGCACAAGCGACGTCAACCTTCACGATATGGTAGCCGCTTATTGCTCGTTCGTCAATCTGGGGATTTACACCAAGCCCTACTTTATAACCCGTATTGAAGACAAGAACGGAAACGTCATCGAATCGTTCGTACCGCAGACCCGCCAGGCCACCGACGAGAAAACCGCCTACAAGATGATCTATATGCTTCAAGGGGGCGTGGAAGAAACCGGAGGAACCTCGCGCAATCTTAGCTATTCTCTTAAGAAGGATAACGAAATAGGCGGAAAAACAGGAACCACCGACAATGCGTCGGATGGCTGGTACATTGGTATCACGCACAACCTCGTAACCGGCGTATGGGTTGGAGGTGACGAGCGAAGCATTCACTTCCCCTCCTGGTACTTTGGACAAGGTGGTCGGACTGCACGCCCTATCTGGGACAAGTACATGGTTAAAGTCTACGATGATCCCGAAACAGGTTATGGGAAAGGCCTATTCCGTCGGCCATCCGGTTCGCTTGACATGACACTCAACTGTAATGTCTACGAGCAGCAATCGGATTCAACGTACACCGAGCCACTCAAAGAAATCACGCTCGATGACTTTAACTAAGGAAACGAATGGCCGATCTCAAAGAGGCTATACAACGATTACCCGATTCGCCGGGCGTCTATCGCTTCTACAACAGCGCCGATGAACTGATCTATATAGGCAAGGCAAAGAGCCTTCGCAAGCGGGTAGGCAGCTACTTTACCCGTGCAGCGGGCGTGAACCGAAAAACGTTAAAGCTCGTCTCCGAAATTGCAAACATCGAATACACCGTGGCCGATACGGAATTCGATGCATTGCTCCTGGAAAACAACTTCATCAAAGAGAACCAGCCCAAATACAACATCCTTCTAAAAGATGATAAGACTTACCCTTACATCTGCATTCTAAAGGAGCGGTTTCCACGCATCATCTACACGCGCAAGTACGACCCCGCGCAGGGCGAGTATTTCGGCCCCTATTCCAGCGTCTCGGCAATGAAGAACGTACTTGATCTCGTCCGGAAACTCTACTCGATACGCACCTGCAATCTCCTCCTGACACCGGAAAACATCGCACAGGGGAAGTTCAAAGTGTGCCTGGAATATCACATAGGCAACTGCAAGGGTCCTTGCGTTGGCGCCCAAGCAGAGGAGGACTACATTGACGAAATCATGCAGGCGCGCGATATTCTGAAAGGAAATCTCAGCATTGTACACCGGTACTTCAAGGACCAAATGCAGCGTGCCGCCGAAAATCTTGAATTTGAACGTGCTCAGCGCTACAAGGAAAAGCTCGACACCCTCGAAAACTTCCAAACGAAATCAACGGTCGTCAACCGCACCCTCACTGACATTGACGTGCTAACACTCACCAGCACGGAAACCTACGCCTATGTCAACTACATGCAGATCAAAGAAGGAGCCGTTGTCTTCTCCAAATCGGTAGAAGTGAAGAAAAAGCCTGAGGAAAGCGACGAGGAACTCCTCGCCTTCGCAGCACAGGAGATGAGACTGGGCAATAACGAAACAGTGTTGAGCAACATCCCGATCAGCATGCTCGACGAGAACACGGAAAACGTAGTCCCAAAGATCGGCGATAAGCGAAAACTCGTAAGTCTCTCGCTCAAGAATGCACTTGAACTAAAGCATCAGAAAGAACTCCTGCGCGAGGGCAAGAAATCGAAGCAGCTCGAAACGTTGTCCATTCTTCAGAAGGATCTCCAGCTCTCTTCGTTGCCCCTGATCATTGAATGTTTTGATAATTCAAATTTTCAGGGAACAACCCCGGTAGCGTCTATGGTCCGGTTTCTCAACGGCAAGCCAGACAAGAAAGGATATCGACATTTCAACATCAAGACCGTAACCGGCGCGAACGACTTCGCGTCGATGAAGGAAATTGTTGGTCGCCGCTATACCCGTATTGTCGAGGAAGCAGGAGAACTTCCTGACCTCATCGTTGTCGACGGTGGGAAAGGACAACTCAGCAGTGCGTGTGAAGCCCTCAAGGAAGTCGGCATCTACGGGAAAGTCCCCATCATAGGTATCGCCAAGAAACTGGAAGAAATTTACTACCCGGAAGATCCCATCCCCCTCCATATCAACAAGAAATCACCGGGTCTTCTCCTGCTGCAGCAAATTCGTGACGAAGCACACCGCTTTGCAATCACCTTCCATCGCAAGAAGCGAAGCAAGGCAACCATCCGAACAGGTATCGAAGATCTTCACGGCATAGGAAAGCGCACGGCAGATAAACTACTCCGCCATTTCAAGTCGGTCAAAAAGTTACGCGAAGCTCCACTCGAAGAAATTGAAAAAGTAGTGGGGAGGAAAAAAGCAGAAATTGTCAAAGGCTTAAGGCAACCGGATACTGACCCGAACTAAAGCTGTTCAGCGATTCGTATAAAATAAAAAAGGGGCGTGCGCCCCTTTTTCTATTTCTAATATCAGGAATCAGAACTCCCACAGATTGTGTTCCTTCTCCATCAACTCGATCTCAGCCCATTCGGTAGCCCAGACCGCTTCTCTATAGCTACGGCCATTGGCGAGGTAGCGATCGAAAATGGTCTCGTCCTCAGGGTTCTCAATCTTACGGATCGTTCCGTGGAACAGTCGAAGCAAGAATGCATCGGCGAAGTTTTTGTTCTGAGCCGTGTTCTGGCGGTTAAACCAAACAGCCTTCTTCGGATGGTTGCGGAAAACCCTCTCCAGATCCTTATACTTAAACCATCCCAGCTCTTCGTCTACGAGCGTCGGCGTCTTTGAGCCTGGCACGATCAACTGAATGGCCTGGAGGTCATAGTAAAGCCGCGATCTGCGTCTGTCAAAGATCACGTCTTCCACCAATCGCAGAATATTGATGTCGCGCGGGAGATAAGTCACAGCCTTACCTTCAGAAGTCTCTGCCCAGTCATCGGGCGAAGTTTCAGGGTTGCGGCCGGTATTATCAAACAAGGCGCGATAATTCTTGCCGTTGTAAGTTGTGATCTCGTCTGTATACCAGGTTCTTCCCGGATCCCAGGGCTCGTATTGCATACCCTGCGTCATCACCAAACGGTTGAGGAAATCCTCTTTACTCATTTTGGTAGTTAGGGAATCGGAGGCATAAATATCCGTGATCTCACCAGAACGCACCGCATCAATGATCAACCGGGTAATTTCACCGTTGTTGGAAAAGAAGCCTTTGTTTTGCTTCTCGTTCAGGTCGATCGTTCTCCAAACGCGGATTTTGAAATGGTGCTCATACTTGGGAATAGGATTAAGCGAATTCGGATTGTATTGCTCCTCCATTTCTTCCCGATAGGCCTCCGCGACCTCATCGTACTCTACTTCAGCTTGCGCCCATGCGCAAACGGAGAGCACTGAAAATAGACCGATAAAAAAGAGCTTCTTTTCCATTCTGGGTTCTTATTGAATAGGTACAGTATGCACTTCGTTCTTCACTTCAACGCGTTCTTCCTGACCTTGGAAGTTCCGGCGAGTCACCGTCTTGATCTCGATCACGATACGGTCGCCAGGGCGGAATTGTGAGCGCCACGCAGCCAGGTCAAGTACTTCGTTGGTAGCATTCATACGGTTGACAGGTGAAGTACCCCGTGCGTGAATAACCTCCATGCTGCGGATACGGTAAACGGCATCCTTGGGCACTTCCTCCTTGAACGTAGGATCGGGCTCAGGAACCACGCGCAGACCTGTCAGAGCGCTACCCTTTACACCAGTCTTCTTGTCAACTTCCTTACCCGAGTTGTCGCGAATGGCATAACGCGGCGCGGGAATCGGCTTAACGTCGAAAGCGATGTTATCCAGGTGTGTCCCTGAGTTGCTAACGCTAACAGTGATTTTGCGCTGTGTTGGCACGATAGTTACACGGCCCGGCTTATCGCCTTTGATAACCGTAGCTCCGTTAGAAGAGAAGGTCGGGTTATAGTTTGTACCCAGCGCAGGTACTTCAATGTTCACTGTGTTACCACAGTTCATATACAATGTAGGTGCGTTACCCGTGGTAACACGGACAACAGGCTTGGCCACGAAATATTCAACTTCCTGACGCAAAGTTGTGTCGGGCAGCTTGATTTCAGCCAGGAAAGTTTTCTTCGCCAGCAGGGTTTGAGGATCAAAGTTGCTCGCGGAAGCTACGAACTCCACCTTACCCATACGGACACCGGAGGGATCAGTAAAGAGATCGAGTTTCTGTCCGTCCCGGAACATCTCAGGCTGGAATGAAGACGACGATGCCGAGATGAAAAGGTCAGCTTCGTATTTCGCACCAGCAGCGACAACAGATGACTTGGTACGGACCATCGGCACCATGTTATCGAAACTCACCTTACCAATACCTGCATCTGCGAGGAGTTTCTCGAGAGCACGACGCTCATAAGCGAGGATCTCCGTCTCGATCTGAGTTACAGAAGTTAAAGCTGCAATCGCCGGCGTGTTTTCAAAAGTAAAGGTGAGGAAGTCCTTATTCTTGTGGTCTTCGTCCGTGGCAAACAGCGGCATATCCTTAGGACGCTTTGCCAGCGGTTGGAATTCAAGACCCGAGTACTCCTTAAGTTTTGCCACATAGTCTGTCAGCAGGTCTTCAAAGTTCTTTCCCACCGGTGTCGACACCATCATTGTGGCAACCTTCGAGCTATGGTCGTTAATAAGGGCTTCGTTGATATGATCAGTCTTCGACTGCTCCATCATCATCATCTTGAGCTTTTCGATGTTGGAGAGCGTTGTCTGCGTTAGCTCACGCACTTTTTGCGCATTCTCCTTTGCCCTGACAACGCGGGCATTCTGGCTCTTACCAGCTTCAGCGACGATTTGCTGCAAAGTCAAGGCATTGTTCTTCTCAGTTTCCGCCTTGAACTCCAACATCGTCTCGTTGATAATCGCAAATTTCTCCAGGACCGCGCTACTTACGTTAAGCGCCAGAAGAGCTGTGAGGACGAGATACATCATCCCGATCATCTTCTGCCTGGGGGTTTCATTACCACCTGCCATAGGTTATATCATTTGAGGTAACTAAATCGAACAAAACTTACTTAGGCAGCGGCACCACCACCGCCTTTCATGGCAGTAAGCATGCTACCGTATACACGGTTAAGCGCCGTAAGGTTGTCAGTCAGTTTGCTCAGTTCATTCGTAAATTTCGCAGTGTTGTCTCCCACTTTCGACAGGCCATTCATCGCACCGGTGAGGCTCTCATAGAACTTGTTCATGTTCTTCACGTGGCTGTCGGCATCCTTCAGCTCCATTTCATACACCGAATTCAAAGCCGCGAGATTCTTGGTAACCTTTTGAACCTGTGAGTGGTACTCACCAGCATCTTTAGAGGCATCAGCCATAGACGCGACGGCCTTGATAGCAACGTCGTATGACTTGTTCATCTCGAGCAATTGCTTCGACGCATTCTTCACGTTCGTAGCGTATTCGTTGGTGGCAACGGCGGCGTCCGAAAGGGTATTCATTTTCTTCGCAGACTCAGCCAGGTTGTTCAAGCCCTTTCCGAGGCTTTCAAGGAGTTCAGGACCAATTTTCGCTTTCTCGAGCGAAGCGTCCAGTTGTTGAGTCAGGGAAGCTCCGCCGGTGTTGCGGTTCGAAACACGCGTCGGTACTGCAGCTGCTTCATAGTCTTCAGCCAGTTCAGGGTACACTTTTGACCAATCAACTTCCTGATGCGGAGGCTCAAATGCACTCAGGAAGAATATGACCGCTTCCGTAGTCAGACCGAGCATGAGCATCTCATCAGCACCGGTCAAGTGAAGGATCTTGAACAGAGCACCAACAATCACAATCGCCGCACCAATACCATATACTTTAGGCATGATGGTCTTGTAGAGTAGCTCCGTGAATCCGCCTTTTTTCTTTGCCATTTTAGTAAGGTTTAAGTCTTAGTATTCAGATTAACAGTAGGGGTTGGTTATTAGAATTCCCGTCCCGACGAACGGCCCAGGTGTGTAAGTGCACATCTGAATCCGATATAGGCGCGAGTGGAATCCTTAAATTCGAAAGTACGGGTACCTGTCTCCAGGTAGTAAGCGACATCCTTCCACGATCCGCCTCTCACGACTTTCTTCGGAGGGATGCGGGGGTCGTAAGACGGATGGTCGGGATTTGTCCGCTCGTCAATGTATTGCGGGTTCAAATCCCACACAGTAGGAACGGACGCCGGGTTGAAATCATCGAGACACCATTCAGCAGCATTTCCTGCCATGTCGTAAAGACCAAAGTCGTTAGGGAAGTACGATTGAACAGGAGCCGTGTAGGCGAATCCGTCATCGTAGAAGTTTCCGCGACCGGGCTTGAAGTTGGCGAGCATACAGCCTTTCGAGTTCCGGATGTACGGGTTACCCCAGGGATACTTCGCCATATCGCGGCCACCGCGGGCGGCATATTCCCATTCAGCTTCCGACGGAAGGCGAAATTCAGGCATCGGGAACTCCCCAACGCTCTTGCGATACTCATTAAGATAAGCCGTGCGCCACTTTCCGAAGAAGACGGCAGCATCCCAGTCAATACCGACCACCGGATAGTCGTCGTAGCCCGGGTGCCAGTAGTAATAGTCCTGGATAGGATCACCCATGTGGTGAGCGAAATCTTTCACCCACACCGTGGTGTCCGGGTAGTACTCAGCGCGGAAGGTCTCGGGGTCGATCGGATCAAAACCTTCAATGGTACCCGCATCTACCAGGAAGAAATTGGTAAACTGGCGGTACTCATTGTTGGTGATTTCCGTGTCATCCATAAAGAATGAACCAATCGTCACCTGTTTGTTGTAGTTGATCTGTGTGGAAGCGGGGTCTTCATCGGCCTGACCCATGTGGAAGGTACCGGCCGGGATCGGGACCATCCCGTAGGGGATTGTCATTACCCATCCTTCCCGTCCTGGAACACCGACCAGTTCTCCGCGGTCGTCTCCTCCCTGGCCGCCCATGCCGAGTAAACCACAGGCACTGGCTACAGCCGCTGCCAGGACCAAGACTATTTTAGAAGAAACAGATCTATTCATAAGAATTGAAGGATTACAGACTCGAAAGTTATGCTTTTATGCCCTTTTATGAAAAAATGCTTACCAAATTCCACAAATTCTCTTTAAATCCAAAAATTACTGCCGGTTAGTGCCTGTATCGAGGGGTTCGAACGACTTTTTTGCCGGTAGCATACACCGGCAGCTGGTAGCGTAAAAGGAGTTCATGGGAGAAATTCTCTTTCGCCTCCGAGTCCTTCACGACCACATCGATCGCATACCCGAGCCGCAAAGCTGTATCCTTCCCAAAAGCATATCCGAGCAACACGTTTGCAGCTTCCGACTGCCTAAACGACAAACCCGCCCACATCTTATCCTTCAGGGTAGCTATAACGCCCAAATCGAAGGAATATTCTTGAAAATCTGTTTTTATAAGAATTGTGGGGGTAACGGTAACGTCAAAATTGACCTCGTAGAGGTAGCCAGCGGTGAAGTTAAGATGGTTGGCAAGGGCATTCCGGGCATCGTTTACATTGAAGTCGAATTCCGCGCGCGTCAGGTGATTCACGCCAACACCGAGATAATACCGCTCGGCCCGGTAGTACGCCCCAAAGCCTACATCGGGCCGCACCTGCGACTCCTTACCCTGCAGGTTCTTGAGTTGAGGATCATCGGGGTGGATAGCCCGGTACTTCTCATAGTTGATCGACTGCGAATAAACCCCGAGCTTAACACCGAAACTGAGCTTCCCATTGCGGAGCCCCAGGTGGTAAGCATACATGGCATTCGCCTCCAAATTGTTCTGCGGCCCGAGCTTGTCGTTCATGACGTATACCCCAAAACCACTTTTCAACTTATATATAGGAGATGTAAAACTGATGAGCTGGGTGGTCGGAGCGCCCCCCTCGTTAAAGCTGGACTGATAACCCGCCCACTGACTTCTGTGAATCGCTGTAAGCTCAGTAACCCCCTCTACACCCGAATAAGCAGGTGTCAGATAGAGATGGTTGAACATATATTGAGTGAATTGAGCATCCTGCTGAGCATGAGCTGACACGCCGTAAACGACGATGACCAGGGTATAAAAAGTGCGCTTCAGCATTACAGGCGAAAAAATAGACTTTAAAGAAACTGCTTTTTTACGATACTTTCAACCAGATGTAATTAAAGTGTAATAAAAAAGCTCACAATGTAAAATCCAATGAATGAAGCTGTTATTTCACGCCATTCGCCTTCTTGATGTACAATTCCAATGCCCCGGTCATCGATGGCGCGTTAGGTAAGGGTGCTTCAATATCGAGGATCAGGCCTGCATCGATCACCGCCTTTGCGGTAGTCGGTCCAAAAGCCGCAATCCGTGTGTCGTTCTGCTTAAAGTCGGGAAAATTCACGTACAACGAATTTATCCCCGAAGGACTGAAAAATGCCAGGATGTCGTAGTATACGTTCTTGAGATCCGACAAGTCAGCCGCCACTGTGTGATATATAACAGCTTCGGTGTATTCGTAACCATTGTCGCGCAAATAATCCGGAATATCGTTCTTGCGAATATCCGAGCAAGGGAAAAGATACTTTTCTCCCTTGTGCTTCTTAAGCAGTTCGAGAAGATCCTGTGCAGTCTTCTGGCCAGTGAAAATCTTGCGCTTGCGGATCGTAATATACTTCTGCAGGTAGTTCGCCGTCTGCTCCGAGATACAGAAGTACTTCATATCCGCAGGCATCTCTATCTTGAGCTCCTGGCAGATCGCGAAGAAATGGTCAACCGCGTGGCGGCTCGTGAATATGACTGCAGTATGATCGAGGATGTCGATCTTCTGCTTTCTGAATTCTTTCAAAGGCACAGGCTCCACCTGAATGAATGGCCGAAAATCAATCTTGATGTTGAACTTCTCCGCCAGTTTCAGGTAGGGAGAGTTTGTATCGGCTGGTGCTTCTTGGGTAACCAGGATGCTCTTTACTTTCCGCATCCTGTCAGTAACAATTTCACTCATATCAACACGTAACAGTAAACTGGGCTTATTGGAAAAGTACCTTTGCAGTAACCAACAATGGGATGATTTCCGTTGCACAAAGGTACGAAAATAAATGAAACAGGGAATGGCCCGTTCTACCGCTCAGTTTGAAAAACGCAAGTACAACCCACAGGGTAAGGGCGACTACCACAAGGCCGAGGAAGACTGTGAAGACAGAAATATCGCTGCCTCTCCCTATGTAATAGGCAAACTGGATAACCGTGGTTGCACCAAAGACAAGCAGCAATAACCGCACAAAATTGAAGTAGTGGATTCGAGCCAGCCCTCGCATGTCAAACAGACGGGTGAGTCCGTAAATCACCGCGATCTTTCCAAGCAAAGCAACCAGAATCAACAATGTCAACTTGAACCACTGGAGACAGGCCGACCAGAAGTCGGTTGCATAGAAGTACGTCGGCAATGCATATCGTGATGGAAGATTGTAAAACGTTATCATCAGATAGTATCCGACCAGCATACTACACAGGACGTAGAATTGCACGTTAGCGCCACTCGTCAGCCGGGCACTGGCCTGGCTGTCGTCAGTATCGCGTTGGGAAATAACCCTCGAGGGAGAAAAGTAATCGGCAGCAAGCTTCGGATTTAACCGCGAGATCACCACAAAAAAGAGAACAATCAACAACCCCGCAACGACGACGAAATCGCGAAAAAAGAAGTACGGTCGTTCGCGCGGGCCGTCCATGACGGTCGCATTCTGCTGATTCGACAGAATTTGTGTCCGCAGATCCCGCGGATTAATCCGGTCCTGGTGAATAGCAAAGTGAAAGGCCGGTGAAGAATCGATCCGCGCCAGGCTATCAATGGCAAAGCGGACAACCCCCTGATACTTTCCCGAAATTTTCCCGTTCAAGAAAATGAAGTACGGGTTCGCCGATTGTATGTGCAGTGTCGCACCGGCAAATTCATCCCGTCCGAATGAGAAATAGAGGGTGGATAATCCCGAAGCCTCAGACGCATGAACCGCCTCAAAACCTTCATCAGAACTAACCTTCCAACGATCAGAAAGGTCTTCAACAACAGTGAATTTTTCCGACGTAAAAAGACTTACATAAACAAACAGCAGCAGCGTAACCGGCGACATAGACTTCAAAAATACGAGAATTGGGGTAATGCCGGAAATGCTTGTAAGTTTGACTCATCCTATGGCCGGAATCTATATCCACATCCCCTTTTGCAAACAGGCGTGTCACTACTGCGACTTTCACTTCTCCACCAACACCACTCTGCGCGAGAAACTGGTCGACTCACTAATTGCCGAACTACGGATGCAAAGACTCTATCTGAAGGGAGAATCAATTCAGACGCTTTACTTTGGGGGTGGAACTCCGTCGTTGCTTCCGGCCGGTGAACTGTCGGGGCTTATCCAATGTGTAAACGAAGTCTTCTCCCTGGCCCCTAATGCGGAGATAACCCTCGAGGCAAATCCTGACGATATGTCGCCGGCTTACCTGGAGGCTCTTCGAGAACTGGGGATCAACCGATTGAGCGTCGGAATACAATCGTTCGATGACCGCGTCCTGAATTTCCTCAACCGGGCCCATAGCGCCTCTTCCGCGGTCAGCGCGGTGGCACACGCGCGGGAAGCCGGCTTTGAAAATATCAGTATCGACTTGATTTTCGCCATACCCGATATGACCAACGACGAATGGATAACCAACATCCAAAAGGCGCTGGCACTTCAACCCGATCACATCTCCGCTTACAGCCTCACCATCGAACCGAAGACGGTGTTTGGAAACTGGAGCCGAAATGGTCGACTCCATCCCGTAGACGACACGTTGGCAGCCGGCCAGCTGGAAATGCTGATGGACGA
This sequence comes from uncultured Roseivirgaceae bacterium, assembly GCA_964532595.1. Classification (GTDB taxonomy): domain Bacteria; phylum Bacteroidota; class Bacteroidia; order Cytophagales; family Cyclobacteriaceae; genus Chryseosolibacter. Next base: position 51,118 of record CAZHIQ010000008.1, on the reverse strand, counting down.
ACTGGTCGCGGCCGGTTTCAGGCAGTACGAAATTTCGAACTTTGCGCGTCCCGGCTATGAATCCCGTCACAACAGCAGCTACTGGAAGGGCACCCATTACCTGGGCATCGGCCCCGGGGCGCACTCGTTTGACGGCGAATCGCGGCAAGCCAATGTCCGCAATAACCACCTCTACATAAAAGAGATCGACCAGGGTCGCATCCCGGCCGACCGGGAAACGTTGTCAAGGGAGGACAAAATCAACGAGTACATCCTTACTGCCCTACGCACCGACAAAGGCATCGATCTGTCCTGGCTCCGCACTCACCTGGGTTACGACCTCGGCCGGGAGCACGCGGCATACCTCGCCGACCTCCGGACGCGCCAACTCATCGCTACAGAAGACGATCGACTAATCCTCTTGCGCCGCGGTAAACTGGTCGCGGACCAGATTGCCGGAGACCTTTTTTTGGTGCCTTGAGGTGTAACTCACTGCGACTTTTGTATTTTTATCGGTTTGAATCTATGACGTCGGAAGACAAGAAAGTATACATGCTCCTGAAGTCTGTGATATTCCATTATCACGGACTGGACGAAGCTGAGAAAAAGTCGCTCGAAAGAACCGCTCTCGAACTGGACGCCCAGACGGAATATCAATGGGCTCTAGCGTTTCTTTCCGAGGATTACGTCACCGCTTTCGACCGTGCCCGGGAATACCTGAACCACATTATCGGCGACTACCCGAAAGATAAACGAGTTGAGCTCATCACTATGGTGTGGGAAGCCAACAACGAAAAAGGGTATGTCACGGAAATGGAAGCTACCGCGATGTTGAAATTGGCGCACGACTGGAACGTCAAGGAAGAACTAATCGACCTCGTTCTAAGGTAAGTCAAGATTCTCCGAGAAGAAGAGCTGAGTACTCTGCTGAACAATAATTGGCACACCTACGTTCTGCAGTAGGGCTGCTCCGCAAGCTCACCTTTCAAATCCCTGGCGGCAATAAGCACGGTCTCGCCGAATGATGCTGAACCCTTCCGGGGCTGTCTGACAGCAAGTCGGGAATGTCAGAAGGCCGTAATTCCTGCCATCGTTTGTATATTTCGAAACTGATTATTCTGAATGAAACAACGCAAAAAGAATCTGGATAACGCTCCATTGCCCAGTGTCGAAGATGAGACACTTATTCGCACCGCCTTTCGCGACAAAGACTGGGCGGAGATTAAAGGCGAGAACAGCTGGATGATATTCAAGGTGATGTCGGAGTTCGTCGAAGCTATGGAGAAGCTGGCGAAGATCGGACCTTGTGTTTCTATTTTCGGGTCGGCCCGAACCAAGCCTTCGGACATCAGTTACAAAATGGCAGAAGACATCGCCTATCAACTGGTTCAACACGGCTATGGAGTCATAACCGGCGGAGGGCCCGGCATCATGGAAGCAGGAAACAAGGGTGCTCACCGGGCAGGCGGAAAGTCAGTCGGTCTTAACATCTTTCTCCCGTTCGAACAACAGGGGAACATATACATCGACAAAGACAAGCTCATTACGTTCGACTATTTCTTCGTGCGAAAGGTGATGTTTGTCAAGTATTCACAAGGTTTCATCGTCATGCCCGGAGGCTTCGGAACACTTGACGAACTTACTGAAGCCCTCACCCTGATCCAGACTAAAAAGATCGGACGATTCCCAATCGTCATGGTCGGGAAGAAGTTCTGGAAAGGCTTTGTCGACTGGATGAAAAAAACTCTGGTAACAGAACACATGATCCATCCTGATGATCTTAAACTCTTCCATCTCGTTGACACTCCGGAGGAAGCCGTAAAGACCATTGATGAATTCTATTCCAAGTACCTGTTGTCGCCGAACTTCTGATGAGAAATATTTCTGTTTTCCTTTCAATCGCTGCCCTCGTTATCACGATCGGCTATATATCGTATAACGAGGTTCGCCTGGGAAAACTTTCCGGTCGGGCATCGCGCATTTCAGATATCGAAGTGGCTGACCTCGCACTTCCCCCTAACCAGACGCCGTTGCCGGCGGTGTCGCTCGACGTCCCCAGGAAAGCGACATTCGCAGGCGAAGAGGTGCCGCTTCATTTACCCGATGTCTATGAACGCCTCGACAAGGAGTTGCAGATTAACACCTACTTTCACAGCAACACAATCTTCCTCATCAAACGGGCAAACCGATGGCTTCCACAGATACAGGAGATTCTCAGAAAGCATAACGTGCCCGATGACTTTAAGTACCTGCCTCTCATTGAAAGCAACCTCTTGAATGACGTATCTCCCAAACAGGCAGTAGGGTACTGGCAGATACTTCGCGATGCCGGGCGGGAAAACGGACTTGAAATTAACGACGAAGTCGATGAGCGGTACGATCCACTCAAGGCGACCGAAGCTGCTTGCCGCTATCTGAACAAGGCGTACCAGCGATTTGGAAACTGGACGCTTGTGGCTGCATCTTACAACCGAGGTATGGCAGGAATTCAACGTGCGCTCGACAACCAGAAAGTCGACAATTATTACGATCTTTTTCTCAACGAGGAGACGTCACGCTACGTGTTTCGCATTCTTGCGATTAAGGAGATCATTGAGAATCCCGCCCGTTACGGGTTTCGCGTGATGCCACAACACCTGTACAAAACCGAGCCATTGCGTTACATCGAAGTCAATGAGACAATCAAAGATCTCGTGGAGTTTGCCCAGGCAAACAACACCAACTACAAATTGCTCAAACGACACAACCCCTGGCTTCGCGACACTCGTCTCACCGTTCGCAAAGGAAAAACGTACCGCATCGCGATCCCTGACACGCAACAACACTAAACCATCAACATTCTTGCTATGAGACCGTACATACTTGCCGAAACAAACTGGAAGACCGTTAAAGAGACTCCATACGAAGTGGCGGTCTTACCCTGGGGAGCCACTGAGGCCCATAACTACCATCTGCCCTACGGCACTGACATTATTGAAGCCGAGCAAGCCGCCGCGGAAAGTGCCCGAATCGCCTGGGAAGCCGGAGCAAAAATCGCGGTCCTTCCCTGTGTTCCGTTTGGCGTGAATACCGGTCAGCTCGACATCAAACTCGATATCAATATGCATCCGAGTACTCAGCTCGCTGTACTGCGCGATGTAGCCCATGCGCTAAGCCATCAGGGTATTCATAAACTCATCATCTTCAATGGCCACGGAGGTAACGACTTCAAGACAATGGTTCGCGAGTTGGGAGTAGCATTTCCCAAAATGTTCATATGCGCATGCACCTGGTTTAGAGCGGTCGATCATAAAGACTTCTTCGAGAACCGCGACGACCACGCAGGGGAGATGGAGACAAGTCTTATTCTTCACCTCGCACCTCATCTGGTTCGTCCTCTCGAAGAAGCGGGTGACGGCGCAGAGAAAAAGTTTCGCATTACCGCCATGCGCGAGGGATGGGCCTGGGCAGAGCGAAAGTGGAGCCAGGTAACAAAAGATACAGGAGTGGGAAATCCCTACAAGGCGACCGCCGAAAAAGGTGAAAAATTCTTCCGCGCTTCAACCGAAAAGATAGCACGGTTCTTTATCGAAGTTGCAAAAGCAGACTTAAACGATCTTTACGCGTAGGCGATTACGATGCGACGTCCTCGTCTGCCACAGTGGCTTCCTGAGCTTCGGCCTTCGTAATCCAGAAGTTATTGTAACCTTCGCCGACCTGAATGCCGATAAGTTGAATCGCCAGCATCTCCAGAATCGCCAGGAAGTTGAAGATCAATCCCACACGGGTCGGATACGCCTGAATTATTTCAGTAAAGGGAAGGCGTTCTCTACGGGTAAGTTCTTCTACAATATACTTTTTCTGATTTTCGATTGTGTAGGGATACTGGATCACCTGATGCACGGGCTTGTTCTTCTGTGCTTCAAAGCGTTTCAGTACTCTCTCAAACACCGTCATCAACTTGAACACCGTCACATCCTGTAGCTCAGCCTCCACGTTGGTGACCTCTGCCAGAGACTTTATCTCCCGGATGATATTACCGCGCTTCTCTTTCATCAACTCGGCTTCTTCCATTTTATGGAAGGTCTCTACCACCGACTTGTACTTCTTGTACTCGAGTAGATGCTTGATGAGTTCCTCTCTCGGATCGATCTCCTGACCCTGTTCATCGATCTGCGGACGCGGGAGCAACATCTTTGACTTTATCCGCATGAGCGTAGCGGCAACGAGGATAAATTCGCTTGCCACTTCGATGTTCAGCGTCTCCATATGGTGGATATAATCCAGGAAGTCGTCGGTAATCTTGGCGATCGGGATATCGTAGATATCCAGTTCGTCGCGCTCGATGAAAAAGAGCAACAGATCGAAAGGCCCCTCGAAGAGGGGCAACTTGACCTCAAAATTGTCCTGGGATGCAACCATAAGGCACAAATTTATTTATAATCCCCCAAAATCCTTGTGATTGAAGAAATAAGTAATTTTGGGGAGTTGATTCGAGTCTTTTGGGGAAACACTTAACTTCGATCGCTGTTATTGTCAGGATCAAACCACCTTACGATGCTCATTACCCCGGGTAAACTTTTGGCCCAAATCAATTCGCCGCAGGATCTTAAAAAGCTCGACCAGGTTCAGCTGGTGCAGCTTTGCGAAGAGCTCCGCCAGTTTATTATCGACAATGTGTCGGTTTACGGCGGCCATTTTGGCGCCAGTCTGGGCGTGGTTGAATTGACGGTTGCGCTTCATTACGTCTTCAACACTCCGTACGACCAACTGGTATGGGATGTTGGTCATCAGGCATACGGACATAAAATTCTGACCGGCCGTCGCGACCAGTTCCACACAAACCGGCTGTATGGAGGCTTGTCGGGGTTCCCCAAGCGAAGTGAAAGTCCGTACGACACTTTTGGCGTTGGTCACTCGTCCACATCCGTCTCAGCGGCACTGGGTATGGCAACGGGTGCCAAATATCTCAAAATGGATGACCGGCAGCACATCGCGGTGATTGGCGATGGCGCCATGACGGGCGGTATTGCGTTCGAAGGGATGAATCACGCGGGCGTTTCCGACACGAACCTGCTGATCATTCTCAACGACAATTGTATGTCGATTGACCCGAACGTAGGAGCGTTGAAAGATTACCTGACCGATATTACCACCTCGCGCACCTACAACCGGATCAAAGACGACGTCTGGAAGCTGCTGGGCAAGTTGTCGCATTTCGGCAAGAGCGCGCAGGAGATCGTTTCCAAGATTGAAAACGGCATCAAATCGACCCTGCTCAGCCAGAGCAACTTTTTCGAGTCATTGAATCTACGATACTTCGGACCGGTTGACGGACATGATGTCGACCACCTGGTCACCGTACTGAACGATCTCAGGAATATCAAGGGACCGAAGATACTGCATTGTGTGACGGTGAAAGGAAAGGGCTACGCGCCTGCCGAGAAGGGCAATGCCACAACATGGCACGCTCCGGGCACTTTTGACAAGATCACGGGGGAGATTCATCAGACTGTTCCTGAACTTCCGCAGCCGCCGCGGTATCAGGATGTTTTTGGTCACACATTGGTTGAACTGGCCAGGAAAAACGAGAAGATCATCGGTGTCACCCCGGCGATGCCATCGGGCTCATCCATGAATATCATGATGAAGGAAATGCCTGACCGTGCCTTTGACGTAGGAATTGCCGAGCAACACGCGGTCACTTTCTCGGCAGGTCTCGCAACACAGGGGCTCATACCCTTCTGCAACATATACAGCTCTTTCATGCAAAGAGCCTACGATCAGGTTATTCACGATGTCTGTATCCAGAATCTGCCAGTCAACTTCTGTCTTGATCGCGCGGGATTTGCGGGGGCCGATGGTCCTACGCACCACGGCGCCTATGACATGGCCTTCTTCCGATGCCTTCCCAATATAGTTGTCGCGGCGCCTATGAACGAAGCCGAGCTCCGCAACCTTATGTATACTGCTCAGCTCCCGCGTAGTACCACAGCGTTCTCTATCCGCTATCCGCGAGGAAAGGGCGTTATGGTTAACTGGCGTACGCCCATGGAGGCTATCCCTGTGGGTAGGGGTCGAAAACTCCGCGACGGGGACGACGTGGCGATATTGACTATTGGCCACATCGGCAATTACGCCAGCGAGGTATGCGATCGGCTTGCCGCACGCGACATTGCCGTGGCTCATTACGACATGCGGTTTGTGAAGCCCCTTGATGAAGAGTTGTTACACGAAGTCTTTGCGAGATACAAGAAGATCATCACCGTAGAAGACGGCTGCCTGCCGGGAGGCTTTGGCAGCGCCGTACTGGAGTTCATGGCCGATCACCACTACCACGCCGAAGTAAGGCGTCTGGGCATCCCCGACCGCGTTGTTGAGCACGGGGAGCAAAGTGAGCTTCATCGTGAATGTGGTTTCGACGCCGGCGGCATTGAGCGTTGTGTGCTCGGAATATTGGAGTCTGTTTCCCGTACCCTTTAGGTTATATGGAAGGATTGAATTTTCGCGAGATGGGGAGCGGGCCTACCGTGATTCTCATTCATGGCTTCCCCTTTAATCAGCAGATCTGGAAAGAGTTTGCTGACAAACTCAGTGACTCGTTGCATGTCGTGACGGTCGACCTTCCGGGGTTTGGAAAGAGCGCACTACCTGCGGATGGTTTTACCCTCGACGATATCGCCCGGACACTTTTATCCTGGCAGGAGGCTCGCAACTATAAGAAGCCGGTAATTGTCGGGCATTCCCTGGGGGGCTATGTAGCGCTGGCTATGGCCGAACAACAACCCGATCGCATCGGGGGAATATGCCTTTTTCATTCAACCGCATTGCCCGATAGCGAAGAAAAGAAGGCTTCCAGGAACAAGACACTTGACTTCATAGCGCGTCAGGGCGTCCGCGCATTCACTTCGAGTTTTGTCGGGCAGCTCTATGCCGACCCACAACACCGCTCCATTACACAAGTGAAGAACATCGCGGTACAGGCTTCGGCAGAATCTGTGACCGGATACACCCGAGCTATGCGGGAACGCCCCGACAGGAGACCGGTATTGGAAAACTATCCGGGCCCCATCCTCCTTCTGGCGGGCGAGAAAGATCCCGGCATCCCCGCTGATACCATACTTGACCAGGCATCGCTTAATCCCCGGGCGGAGGCGGTGATCCTTCCCGACACGGCCCACATGGGCATGTTCGAGTGCGAGGCGTCGTGCTTGAAAAAAATCGCACAATTTGTCAGCAAAAGCGCGGTTACCATCGCACCTTGACAGGGAATGTACCCAGCTTTCCTGCACCCCCTCGACGCCGGAGATAGTTATCCAATTACGCAAGCCTTTTTGCCAAAGAAACCTACACGGTCAGTAGGTTAAGTTCAACAAGGCTTTTATATTTGCTAAAGTGGAATAAATAAACTAACTGATAACCATGGCAGAACAATACGCACCTTGGAATGAACTGGCACAGAATATCGCCCTTGGGGCGTGGGCGATAGCGGTGTTGATCGTTTTCGGTCACATCATCCGACTTGCCACAACGAGAGATGCTAAGACGAAATACGACTACATCAATCGCTTTGAGATTAAAACCCTTTGGACGGCTTCGCTTATTCTGATCATTGGATGCGCGTTCTACGCCAATTCCAACGTGGAGGAACTGAGCGCCCTGTGGATTTTCGTGAGGGTTTTCACAACGGTTTCCTTCGGTATGATCGTCGCGCTAATCGTGCAAAACCTGCTGAAATTCTACTACCCGTTCTATATTGAAAAGCGCCTGAAAGTGCTTCGCTATAAGCCCAGGATATCACCCAAGACCGGCAAACCCATGAAGCTCCTCAGCGAGGATGAAGAAGACGCTTATCTTGATGAAGGTATGCAGGCGGAAGAAAACGTATTCTCTGTCGACTACGATGTGTGGAAAGACATGGAGACAGGATACGTCAAAATTGAAAAATACGCTGGTCACCTCCACGCTATCCAGTGCCCCGAGTGTAACTATCAGACCTTCAAAATTGTGAAGGAAGAAATTGTTCGCCAGCCTACTGCTACTGAAGAAGGTGAATTGAACAAGCACTATCAGTGCGGCTATTGTGGATACAAAGCCAAGAAAACTGTCAGCCTTAAAGTATCGCAAAAATTTGAAGAGACTTCTACTGCTACGGCATAACGGTATTACTACCTGAACCTACGAAAAAAAAATCCCGGCTAATGCCGGGATTTTTTTTGTGTCTCTAGTAAACGAAGTCGGGCAATTTAATCTGATCGGAATAAAACTTCATGCGCGAGTGGTTCATATCGAGCTGCTGAATTTTCTCAATGCAAGAGAACTTGTGATTGACAAACACCTCGAGGTATAGATTGCCCAGCAAATACAAGTTTACCTTATATCCGTAGTAACGAATCGCCATCACAAACGTACCGTTCTCGTAAAGAAGACTGATCTTCTTTGACAGCGATAACCGGTTGAAATCTCCCCACGTAATCATGCCTAAACTTAAAAAAAAACCGCGCCACAGCAATAACGATCCCTTCCAGGCGAGCGAATGAATCAACAAGATATCGGGGGATATAAAAAAAACAAACCCTGCGTGTATGCGCAGGGTTTGGGTGAAAGACGGGACTCGAACCCGCGACCCTCAGAATCACAATCTGATGCTCTAACCAACTGAGCTACATTCACCGTCTGGATTGGGTCCGCAATTTAGATACTCGATTGCAAATAACAAAAAAGTCTTTTTTTAGTTCCGGTCGAACAACAGCCGGTGCCCTTTCCTGCTGTCATCAAATACTCCATCGCGGTAGGCCAGGTGCCCCGACACCCAGGTATGCGTTACCGCCGACCGGAACATCTGACCTTCAAAGGGAGACCACCCGCATTTGGAAAGGATGTTCCCCGACGATACCTGCCACGGTCGATCGAGATCAACGAGCACCAGATCAGCAAAATAGCCTTCCCGAATAAAGCCCCGTTCAGCCACCTGAAATAGCGTAGCCGGATTGTGAGCCATTTTCTGTACCACCTTCTCCAGCGACAACTTACCCTGATGGCACATTTCAAGCATGGCCACCAGGCTATGCTGAATGAGCGGACCGCCCGAGGGCGCTTTGAAGTATGTATTTGTCTTTTCCTCCCGGGTATGAGGAGCGTGGTCGGTAGCGATTACGTCAATGCGGTCGTCGAGAACGGCCTCGAAGACCGCTTGTCGGTCGGCCTCAGTCTTCACCGCCGGATTCCATTTGATAAATGTGCCTAGCCTGTCGTAATCTTCGTCACTAAACCACAAATGATGGATGCACGCCTCAGCAGTTATTTTCTTTTCCGCGAGCGGGGTCTCCGCATCAAAAAGACTCGTCTCTTGGCGCGTCGAAATGTGCAACACGTGGAGACGGGTACCGTGCTTGCGTGCAAGTTCGACAGCGAATGACGAAGATTTGTAGCAAGCCTCCGCGCTGCGGATTAACGGGTGAAATTTGACCGGGACATCTTCGCCGTACTTCTTGCGATACACCTCCGCGTTGTGGACAATGGTCTGCTCATCTTCACAATGCGTAGCGATCAACGCAGGGAACCGCGAGAAAAACCCTTCCAGAGTTTTACCATCATCAACGAGCAGATTACCCGTCGACGATCCCATGAAAATTTTCAACCCACAGACCTGTCTGACATCCACCTTCATCACTTCGTCAAGGTTGTCATTCGACGCCCCCATGTAGAAAGAATAGTTCGCAAGCGAATCGCGTCGGGCGATCGAGAACTTATCTTCAAGGAGTTCCCGGGTAAAGGTAGGGGGGACGGTATTCGGCATCTCCATAAAACTGGTTACCCCTCCGGCCACAGCAGCCCGAGCCTCCGTACCAATGGTTGCCTTGTGGGTAAGCCCAGGTTCACGGAAATGAACCTGATCGTCTATCGCCCCCGGTAACAGAAATTTACCCTGTGCATCAATTACCTCGTCGGCCTCACGCGATGACAAGTCTGGGCCAACAGAGTCGATCCGATCACCTACGATTAACACGTCACTTTCGAAGGCACGGCCCTCATTGACTATATTTGCATTGACAATCAGCGTTTTCTTCATCGCGGCAAAAATACGGAAAGTGGCAGCAATAACTTCATTCGATCAGTTCAATCTCAACAAGCAGCTTCTGAACGCGCTTCACGACGCCGGCTTTGAAGAACCTACCCAAATTCAACAAAAAGCCATTCCGCTGATCCTTGGCGGACAGGAAGTCATAGGGATCGCGCAAACCGGAACGGGAAAAACAGCCGCCTATCTGTTGCCCATCCTTATGAAAATCAAGTATGCGTCCGGCGATGAACCCCGCGCTCTGATCCTGGCACCAACAAAGGAACTGACATTGCAGATCGCAGAACACGCTTCAGTCCTATCGAAATACACTGATCTGCGGATTCTTCCGATCTATGGAGGTGTTGGTCCCAAGACACAAATTGGAGCCCTCCAGCAAGGCCAGGACATTCTGATTGCAACCCCGGGGCGTTTTATGGAACTCTATCTCCGGGGCGAAATACCCGTCAAGCAGATACGCACGCTTGTTCTTGACGAGGCCGACCGTATGATGGATATGGGGTTCATGCCCCAACTGCGGCGCATCTTCGAAGTCATCCCCCGGAAAAGGCAAAACCTGCTGTTCTCCGCTACCTTCCCCGAGAAGGTCGAAAGGCTCTCCGCTGAGTTTCTGGAATTCCCTGTCCGAGTCGAGGTGACGCCGCAGGCCACCCCTGCCCGACAGATAGAGCAGACGTTGTACCACATTCCCAACCTCCGCACCAAAATCAACTTTCTCGAATACCTTCTTGCCGATCGGGAAACTTTCGACCGGGTAATGATCTTTACCCGGACGAAGGCGGTAGCTGACAGCGTATACAATTACCTTGAACGGAAAGGGCATGGACCGATCCGGGTTATCCACTCTAACAAGGGGCAGAACACCCGCATCAACGCAGTCAATGAGTTCAAACAGGGCGACCTTCGAATCCTCGTGTCCACGGATGTCACTGCACGCGGCATCGATGTCGCCAAGGTCTCGCACGTCATCAACTTCGACGTCCCTGTCTTATACGAGGATTACGTCCATCGCATTGGCCGTACCGGTCGTGCATTCCAGGAAGGAAGCGCTATCACGTTTGCTTCGCCGGCTGAGGTATATCACGTTGCCAAAATAGAAGAGTTAATTCGCGACAAGATCCCCGTGCAGCCATTGCCTGCCGACGTTGAGATTGCCGACACCCTACCGGGTGAAGCGAAAGAAATGGCGCGTGAAATCGATCGTCAAAAGAAAAAAGAAGATCCCACTTTTAAAGGGGCCTTCCATGAGCGCAAGCGAAAACGCTAAGAAAATAAATGCCCGGTACTCACCGGGCATTTATCAATATATTTTGAAGTTCGGGGTCAGCCGTTCATCGAAAGAAGGAACTCCTCGTTGTTCCGTGTTCCTTTCATTTTCGAAAGCAGGAACTCCATTGCCTCGCTCGAATTCATATCACTCATAAACTTGCGGAGAATCCAGACACGCTGAAGCTCGTCTTCACGCATGAGCAGATCTTCGCGACGTGTACCCGACGCGGGAACATCGATAGCAGGATATACACGCTTGTTCGAAAGTTTACGATCAAGCTGAAGTTCCATGTTACCTGTTCCTTTGAATTCCTCAAAGATCACCTCGTCCATCTTTGAACCTGTATCGATGAGGGCGGTCGCGATGATCGTTAATGATCCACCGTTCTCAACATTCCGCGCTGCACCGAAGAAGCGCTTAGGCTTATGCAAAGCATTCGCATCAACACCCCCGGAAAGAATCTTTCCAGACGACGGCACTACCGTATTATATGCCCGCGCGAGACGGGTAATGGAATCGAGTAGGATCACGACGTCATGACCACACTCAACCATACGCTTGGCCTTCTCGAGGACGATACTTGAAACCTTCACGTGGCGTTCTGCCTGCTCATCAAACGTCGAAGCAATTACTTCAGCCTTCACGCTACGCGCCATATCGGTAACCTCTTCCGGACGCTCATCGATAAGCAGAACAATGAGATATACCTCCGGATGGTTCTCCGCTATTGCATTGGCGATGTGTTTCAGCAGCACAGTCTTACCTGTCTTAGGTTGCGCCACGATCATACCACGCTGGCCTTTACCTATGGGAGCGAACAGGTCGAGAATACGGGTCGACATGTTATCGGGGGTGGTGCTGAGCTTTAGTTTTTCCTCGGGGAACAGCGGCGTCAGATATTCGAATGCTACCCGATCACGTATTTCCTCGGTCGTCTTACCATTCGCTGATTCGACTTTCAGCAGGGCGAAATACTTCTCCCCTTCCTTAGGCGGACGAATCAATCCTTTGACTGTATCGCCAGTCTTCAGACCAAACAGTTTGATCTGTGACGGAGAGACATAGATATCATCGGGGCTTGCCAGGTAATTGTAATCAGATGAGCGCAGGAAGCCATACCCATCCTGCATGATCTCAAGCACCCCTTCATTGCTTATCGCTCCGTCAAAATCACGAATCGTATGCTTTTGTGTCTGTGGAGCTTTTTCTTCACGCGCTTCCTGTTTTGCGGACTGATTTTCCCTTGCGGGCTTCGTCTCAACAGGCTCTTTATCATCGAACTTCGGCGCTTCAAAATCAAGACTGATGTCGAAGGAGTCGTCAACGGGTTCGCTGTTTTTCTTGGGCGCGGCAGGTGCTACGTTTTCGCGGCGGCGGGGACGCATCTTGCGTTCGGGTTCTGAACTGGCAGCGGGAGGTGCCGTCTCGCCCATTACTGCCTGCTGATCAAGGATCTTATAAACGAGGTCTTGTTTGGTGAGTTTCTTGGCATTCTTTACGCCCATCCCCTCAGCGATTTCTTTCAACTCGGAAAGAAGTCTGACGTTCAGATCATCAATGGTGTACATGTAATTCTAACGTGAATGTGTTGTTACGTGAAAAGCAATGGTTGGATACAGAAAACCCTCTCTGACGCTAAGTTCATCAAAAAGTAATCTTTTGAAGACAAAAAGTTTGATAGCAAAAATCGGGATCTATGTGCTCAGAGGGCTAGAGTTAAGCCGTATGACGCTGCAATTATAGCCCAAAAATTCACATTATCAAATGAATAAATAAATTTATTCATTCCCCTGACCTTCAGGCCGGTCAAAAAAAAACTACTTTTGGACAAAATTAGAATTCACAGATTCATGACCAGAATCCGTGAGTGAAACATTCGGACATCCGTCCATCGACTGAATTAAACATAAAAAAAATGCTCCAGGTTTCACGCATCCGCGAAGAAAAAGAAAAAGTAATCGAGGGTCTTAAGAAGCGAGGTCTGCGCGATGTTGAATCGTCGATTGAAACGATTCTGGACCTCGACAGGAAGCGGCGCCAAACACAGCAGCAGCATGACGCGTTGCTTGCCGAGAGCAATAGTCTGTCGCGGGAAATCGGCAGTCTTATGAAGAGCGGCAAGCGCGAGGAGGCCGATGTTCTTCGCGCCCGTACTGCTGAAATGAAAAAACAGATTGGGGAATTCGGCCCTGCGCTTGCACAGCTGGAAGATGAACTCCAGTCTGCTTTATATGCTCTGCCAAACGTTCCGGCCGAGCAAGTGCCGCAAGGCGCCGGCGCTGACGATAATGTTACGGTCCACCAATGGGGCACTCCCCCTGAACTGCCGGCCGGCGCCCTGCCACACTGGGAATTGATAAAGAAATACGACATTATCGACTTTGACCTCGGTGCCAAAATATCAGGTGCCGGGTTTCCTGTATATAAAGGAAAGGGCGCTACGCTTCAGCGAGCCTTGATTAACTTCTTCCTCGATGAAGCCCAGGCGCAAGGATACCACGAGACGCAACCCCCAATCCTGATCAATGAAGCATCCGGGTACGGGACAGGTCAGTTGCCCGACAAAGAAGGTCAGATGTACCACGTTGGCGCTGACAACCTGTATCTCATTCCGACGGCGGAAGTTCCGATCACAAACCTTTACCGTGATACCATCCTGGGTGAAGAAGACCTGCCGGTGCGTAAGGCGGGATACACGCCGTGCTTCAGACGTGAGGCCGGGAGTTGGGGTGCGCATGTCAGGGGCCTGAATCGCCTCCATCAATTCGACAAAGTCGAAATCGTTCAAATAACTCGACCCGACGATTCATATGCCGCGCTGGAAGAAATGTGTAGCTACGTTCAGTCACTACTGGAAAAGCTCGAACTTCCGTATCGCAAACTCCTGCTGTGTGGAGGTGATATGGGATTCACCTCGGCCATGACCTATGACATGGAAGTATACTCAGCCGCTCAGGAGCGCTGGCTTGAAGTAAGCTCGGTCAGCAATTTTGAAACGTATCAAGCCAACCGGCTGAAACTTCGTTATAAGAACGCCGAAGGAAAAACGCAACTCCTTCATACCCTCAATGGCAGCGCACTGGCTTTGCCCCGGATCGTAGCGGCATTGCTGGAAAACAATCAGTCGCCCGAGGGTATCAGAATACCTCCGGTCCTTGTTCCTTATACCAAGTTTGAAATAATCAACTGACGTCACTGATTAACATCGGACTTGCCGTCAAAAACAAAAACAGACCATGAAAAAAACCTTCCTCGCAATCGCCGCCTTAGCCCTTATGCTGATGAACTGTACCAGGAACGCCGAGCAAATCCCTCAGGTCAACTACCCGATATCACAGAAGGTAGACACGGTGGATACCTACTTTGGCCACGAAGTAAGAGACCCGTATCGGTGGCTGGAAGATGATCGCTCAGCCGAAACCGGACAATGGGTGAAGGAACAGAATGACGTCACCTTTGGATTCCTCGCCAACATCCCTTATCGCGAACAGGTTCAAAAGCGACTTGAAGAACTCTATAACTATGAACGACTCGGCGCTCCATTCCGCGAAGGTGATTACTACTACTTTTATAAGAATGACGGCCTACAGAATCACAGCGTACTCTACAGGAAGAAGACGCTGGACGGCGATGCAGAAGTATTTCTCGACCCCAACACTTTTTCGGAAGATGCTACAACGGGCCTTGCCGGCATCTACTTCACGAAAGACGGATCGCTCGCGACCTATCTGATCACGGAGGGTGGCTCCGATTGGCGCAAAGCTATCGTCATCCGCACCGCCGACAAAACGGTTGTTGAAGACACTCTCCGTGACATTAAGTTCAGCGGAATCGCCTGGAAAGGCAACGAAGGATTTTACTACAGCAGCTATGACAAACCGGAGGGCAGCGAGTTGTCGGCCAGGACACAACACCACAAACTCTACTATCACAAGCTGGGGACACCTCAGAGCCAGGACAAACTGGTATTTGGTGGCGAGCAGACGCCTCGTCGTTACATCAGCGCTTACCTGACGGAAGACGAACGCTTCCTCGTCGTCACTGCCGCGACCAGCACGACCGGGAATGAGCTGTATGTCCAGGATCTGAACGACCGGAACGGTAAGCTTGTACCCGTAGTTTCCAACTTCGACAACGAACACTATGTCCTGGCGAATGACGGTGAGCGTCTTCTTATTCACACGAACCTCAATGCACCTAACAACCGGATCGTCGAAGTCAACTTCCGCAATCCCGCTCCCTCCAACTGGCGCGATGTCATTCCGGAGACTGAACACGTTATGAATGCCTCAAAGGGAGGAGGGAAGTTGTTTACTCACTATATGGTTGATGTGAAGTCGCAGGTAAAACAGTTTGACCTCCACGGAAAGCTTGAACGCGAAATCGAGTTGCCTGGCATGGGAACAGCTTCGGGCTTCCGGGGCAAAGAAGAGCAGGATGTCCTGTACTATGCGTTTACTTCGTTTACCTACCCCACGACTATCTTCAGCTATGATGTCGCCAGTGGTCAGTCAACGCTGTATGAGAAGCCTTCGGTGGATTTCAATCCCGACGATTATGAAACACGCCAGGTCTTCTACGAGAGCAAAGACGGAACAAAAGTTCCCATGTACATCGTCCACAAGAAGGGAATCAAACTGGACGGGAAAAATCCTACCTGGCTGTATGCATATGGAGGGTTCAACATCAGTCTGAACCCCAACTTCAACACATCGCGTCTCGTTTGGCTTGAGAACGGAGGTATCTATGCTCAGCCAAACCTTCGCGGAGGAGGCGAGTATGGGGAGAAATGGCATCTCGCCGGCACCAAACTCAACAAGCAAAATGTCTTTGACGATTTTATCGCTGCCGCAGAATACCTCATCAGCGAGAAGTACACGTCGAGTGAATACCTGGCTATCGCGGGCGGCTCGAACGGCGGTCTTCTTGTCGGAGCAACCATGACACAACGCCCCGACCTCGCGAAGGTTGCCCTACCTGCTGTAGGCGTTCTCGACATGTTGCGTTACCACAAATTCACGGCTGGAGCCGGCTGGGCTTACGACTACGGCACGGCAGAAGATTCCGAAGAAATGTTTCAGTATTTGCTCCGGTACTCTCCGTTGCACGCGTTGAAACCCGGAACTAATTATCCGGCTACATTGATAACCACCGCCGACCACGACGACCGCGTTGTTCCTGCCCACTCATTTAAGTTTGCCGCGACCTTGCAGGAGTATCACGCAGGCGACAATCCTGTGTTGATCCGAATTGAAACCAAGTCGGGCCATGGTTCTTCAAACCTCAAGAAAGCGCTCGAGGTTATCGCTGACCAGTATGCCTTTACGTGGTACAACATGGGTGTAGTTCCTCCGTTGGCTAAGAGAGAAATGTAAATAAGTATATGAGCAGTATCACCATTCGCCAGGGTCGTCGTGACGATCTTCCGCGGGTACTTGAACTAATCAAGGAACTCGCAGAGTACGAACGAGCACCCCATGAAGTAACCAACACCGTAGAGCGTCTTGAAGAAGATGGATTTGGACCTCAGCCCATTTATGGATTCTTCGTCGCAGAGCGGGAAGGAATCATCGTGGGCTTGTCACTGTACTACTGGCGATACTCCACCTGGAAGGGCAAAAGGCTCTACCTTGAAGATATTATCGTCACCGAATCGGAACGCGGTCATGGTATCGGAAAACTTCTGTTCGATCGAACGATGAAAAAAGCGCTCGAGGAAAACTGCACAGGAATGATGTGGCAGGTCCTTGACTGGAACGAGCCCGCGATCAATTTCTATAAGAAATACGGCACGAAAATCGACGGAGGGTGGCTGAACTGTGGTTTGGACGCGAGCGACATCGAACGGATAACAAGTCGTTAAGAAATCAATTACACCTCGTCCAGCAATGTCATAAATGCCACATGACGATTGTGGAATCGCTTCCGGTGCTCTTCGACGAGCGCCGGAGCGTATTCTTCCAGGTAGCGCTGAACGTCTTCAATCGTACGCGCAAAGTATTGAACACTGTAAGAGATTGTGTCTGTCTCCTGATCGTGGAGTACCCTATACATCTTATGATCGACAAACATGCCGGTATTCATCACTGACTGGATGTGATGCTCGCGCATGTACTTCAGCCACTCCGCTTCCGCGTCCTGGTCGATCCCATAGGTGACGTTGTATAATAGCATAGACAAAGGTAACGATCTCCCGGCTTGTTAAGAAACTCGCTAGTTTCCGCTTACGTAGTCCTCCAGGTATCGAAAGTGTTCCGTAAGTTGACCGGCGCGGGTAATAGTCGCTCGTTCCATCACGCGCTCCATATCCTCACCCATCACTACAGGCAATATGCGATCTATGAGATCGCGACCAAACTCTTCGGAAGCGCTACGAGGCAGCTCACATGGCAGGTTGTCGATCGCCATAACGGTTACGTGCTTTTCATCGCTTAGAGGAGCTTCCACTTCATCAGTTGCCGCATCGTAATCGTACAAAGGATCCGTAATCGTTGTCGCGCGCTTCGTGCTCGGTATCGATCCGTTAATATCGCACGTAATATCCGCGACGACCTTCGTCCGGAAGTCGGGACGCACCATCTCCTCGCGAGTGAACAACACAGGGGCCAATGGATTCCAGAATGCGCCCGCTATCAATATGTCGCTAACACGCATAAACGAACTGAAGGTCGAAGTATATCGCTCGGGATATTTGTGAAATTCGTCACGATTGAACGGACCTCCTTCTATCCTTGTGTGATAGTCTGCACTGCTCAGCTGGACATACACCGGTTCCTTGAAAGTCTCCCCAAGAAACTCCTCTGGAGTCACCTTTCGAATATTGGCAGTATCGAGGGTTTCCATGGCTCCTCTCCCTACACGACCCGACCCTGTGAGCACAATTTTTACGGCCGGAAGCTGAACTTTCCGGAGTTCCCGTTTAAGATCGTTGACATCGAAACACTCGTGCGCACGTCGAAGGTTGAAGAGATTGAAACGACGGCCGTAAGTCCATAGCGCATTATAGGCACCCACGATGCCGGCGTAACGACCGAAGGCGACGAGTCTGTTCCCGTGTGAATCCTTCAGAGCCTCGTAGTCAATCAAAGTGATGTTCTTTCGAAGAACCTCTTGAAGGAGTTTGCGGTTATAGGGTTGCTTCTTCAACGTATGGGAGAAAAACAGGTAGGTCTTGTTTGCGACCAACTCAGGAATCGGAACCTCCTTGATGCCCATCAAAACATCACAACCTGACACGTCGCTTACCACTTCTATTCCGCGCGAGCGGTATTCCTCGTCTTTAAACGCACGAATATCGCTCTCCTGCACAACTACCCGGACGTTAGGGAATCGCTGCATGATCTCTTCTGCTTGCGCCGGTGTGAAAGCGACACGCTTGTCGGGCGGGACTTTGCCTTCGCGAATAAGGCCGATGGTTATTTGATTCATTTGGAGAAATATTACCGTTCGAGAAAGCTGCCAAGTAACGAGCTCCCTTCTTTACCACGATTCTTGCCATACGGCGCCAATGCCTGCACAAGCTTTCGTATGGGCATCGACTGCAACCACACCTTTCCCGTTCCCCGTAATGTTGCCAGAAAAAGTCCTTCACCTCCAAAAATCATCGAGCGCAAGCCTCCGGCCATTTGCACGTCAAAGTTTATCTGTGACTCAAAAGCCACAACACACCCCGTATCGACACGAAGTGTTTCGTTATTCAACTGTCGTTCGATTACAGTCCCTCCTGCGTGTATGAAAGCCATCCCATCTCCCTGAAGTTTCTGAAGGATGAAGCCTTCTCCTCCTACCAGTCCAGACCCCAGGCGTTTATTGAAAGTAATCGACACCTTTGTTCCCAACGCAGCACACAGAAACCCGTCTTTCTGAACAATCAATTCGTTGTTGCGACTTTCTTTGAGATCAACGGGGATGATAGTACCTGGATAGGGTGCTGAGAATCCGATCTTCGCTTTGCGATTCCCTGTGTTTGTAAAATGTGTCATAAAAAGAGACTCGCCCGTAAGAATTCTGCTCCCCGCAGAAATCAGTTTGTCAAAGATGCCTTGTCGGGCACTCGACCCATCGCCCATCTTTGCTTCGAATGTGATACCTTCTTCCATGAAGAGCATACTACCCGCTTCAGCAATGACGGTTTCCATCGGATCAAGTTCCACTTCTACAATCTGAATACTCTCCCCGGTTATGCGGTAGTCGATCTCATGTGCTTTCATAGCAAAGTATCTGGTCGTGCAATATTCGCGGCAAAATAAAAAAAAGCCTGAAACCATACGATTTCAGGCTGTCGATTGATCTTAGAGACGGGCAAGATATTATTAGGTCTTTGTTACCCTCTTTCTGCCCTTCTTCATTTCGTCATAATCGTCCCGCTCCGCGAGCTTCTTGTCGTCTACGTTCCGATTGAGAAACTCATTAATTTTCTCAATGTTCGTATTCGACTTGATTTCGCCAAAGGGATCTATGGCAATATCAAACCCCTCCAGCTCCCTGTGCACGCGCGGCTTCGGTGTATTGCGTTTTTTGATCTTTGTCATATATATATCTACGCATTTTTGACCGGTAAGGTTTCTATTGCACGGTCAATTCTGCGTGATACTTCGCTTTTTCCCACTATTTCCATGATAACCATCAAGTCTGGGCCACCGCCGGCGCCGGTTATGGCGAGACGAAGCGCCTGTAGCACTTTTCCGGGTGGTATTCCACGAGCCTGAGCGGCAGTTTCAAGAGCTTCCCGCGCTACCTGAGCCGTGAGCACATCGATATTTTCGAGGGCATTTCGGAAGTCGGTAAATACTTCCACAGCATCGCGTGTCCAACGCTTGGCCACCACCGAGGGATCGTATTCCTCCGGAGCCCGAAACAGGTATTGGCCTTGTTGCCAGAAGTCGTTCGGGAAGGTTACGCGGTCCTGCATCAAAGCCACAATCTTCAGTGCCTTTTCCTGGCTACATTCAACCCCCGCTTCGGCCACTGACGACAGCAGATAACCGGCGAGTTCCTCGTGCGGCTTTTGTCGCAGGTAGTGCTGATTGTACCATTGCGCCTTTTGAATGTCAAATCGCGCACCGGCTTTATTAATTCGTTCGAGGGAGAACTCGCTGATGAGTTCTCCCATCGAAAAAATTTCTTTTTCCGTGCCCGGATTCCACCCCAGGAAAGCCAGGAAATTGACAAACGCCTCCGGGAGATAGCCGGCCTCCTTATAGCCCACGGCAAGCTCTCCTGTTTGCGGGTCCTTCCAGTTAAGCGGAAAGATGGGGAAACCCAGGCGATCCGCATCACGCTTGCTTAGTTTTCCATTACCGTCGGGCTTCAGCAGCAACGGCAGATGCGCGAACTGGGGCATATGTTCCTCCCATCCCAGGAACTTGTACAGCAGCACATGAAGGGGTGCCGACGGCAACCACTCCTCTCCGCGGATGACATGCGATATCTTCATCAGATAATCATCGACAACACTGGCAAGGTGGTACGTTGGCATCCCGTCCGATTTCATGAGTACCTTGTCATCGATCTGCGACGAATGAACCATTACCCATCCCCGGATCATGTCGTTGAGCCGGATTTCTTCCTTGCGTGGAACTTTGAGCCTTATGACGTAGGGAGTCCCGGAGGCTATGAGATCTTTCACTTCATCCGCGCTCAACGTAAGCGAATTTCGCATTTCGAGGCGCGTAATGCTGTTGTACTGCTGGACCGTTACACCCGCAGCTTTAAGCCGCTCCCGCATAGCCTCAAGCTCTTCTTCCGTATCGAACGCATAGTAGGCCAAACCTTTGTCGACCAATTCCTGCGCATACTTCTGGTAAATCTCCTTGCGCTCGGATTGCCGGTACGGCGCGTGCGGTCCGCCCACACCAACGCCTTCATCGATCTGAATACCCGCCCACTCCAGCGAACGAATAATGTATTCTTCTGTGCCGGGCACAAATCGATTCTGATCCGTATCCTCTATACGCAGAATCATCGTGCCCTTGTGCTTTCGCGCCAGCAGGTAATTATACAAGGCGGTACGCACACCTCCGATATGTAAGGCCCCGGTAGGACTGGGAGCAAAACGAACGCGAACTTCCTTCATGAACTAATGCTTTCTAAACTCGTGCGAAGGTAAACCCTTTAAAGCAGAAGGCAAACCATCAGCCATGGACAACGGCTATACAGGAAATCTCAACCCGGACGTCTTTAGGCAGGCGGCTTACCTCGACAGTTTCCCGAGCAGGAGGATTCTGACTGAAGTACGTCCCGTACACTTCATTTACTTTCGGAAAATCGCCCATGTCTTTGAGGAAAATTGTGCACTTGGCCACGTGGGTGAAATTCAGATTCGCCGCCTTGAGGACCTCTGCGATATTGTTCATCACCTGGCGGGTCTCAGCCGCGATGTCGCCGCTTACCAGGTTGCCGGTCGATTGATCAATCGGAATCTGTCCGGAGACAAAAAGCAGATTTCCAGCCAGCACTGCCTGGCTGTACGGGCCTATCGGTTCAGGCGCCTGAGCGGAATAGATGACTTTGTTTCCCATGGTATACGTTTATCACTTCAGTAACTGACCAAAAATAACTATATCTGTATAGTACAACATGACGTCGATGAAAATTATCGTCCTTGGCAACGACGGAATCCTCGGTGAGTGCTCCCGGAAATTCCATCCCCTGAAATGTGTTCCCGTTGAGGAACACGCAGCAGCCCTCGGCGAGTGTAATATCGATGATGTTATTTTTGACTTTATGATCGCTGACCATCCGGATGCGATCTCTGCCTATGCCTCAAGGTCAGTAACAGTCTTCCTCAACACCTGTTTCGCCCGCCTGGGTTCGCTGGTAAGTCCCGGCAGCACCGGCAAGGCCAAATTCTTCGGCTTTAGCGGCATGCCTACTTTTGTCGAACGTGAACATCTGGAAGTTGCGTTACTGGATCCCACTCACGAATCAATCCTTTCACCGGTATGCGAGAAGCTGGGTACTGCTTTCGTAAAAGTAAAGGATCAGGTGGGGCTGGCTACACCCCGTGTCGTTTGTATGATCATCAATGAAGCCTTCCTTTCCGCTGAAGAAGGGATTGCCTCGCGGGAGGATATTGACACCGCTATGAAGTTAGGGACAAATTATCCGTACGGTCCTTTCGAGTGGTGCGAGCAGATTGGCGCGGCAAATGTTTGCAGGCTACTTGAGGCCGTCTATCGGGAATCCGGAGACGAACGCTATCGTGTGGCTCCTTCTCTCCGAAACAAGGCGTTATCAAAATCCAGGTGACAGGTATACGACCTGCCACCCGGAAAATTTTCAAATTATTCGACAGTAACTGACTTCGCGAGATTCCGTGGCTGATCTACGTTACATCCCCGCATTACGGCAATGTGATAGGAGAGCAGCTGCAGCGGAATTACAGCCACGAGGGGCATGAGGGCTTCGTGCACTTCGGGCACCTCAATAACAAATTCCGACATACGGGGAATAAGTGAGTCTCCTTCCGTTACAATGGATATAACCCTTCCTTTACGTGCTTTCACCTCCTGAATATTCGATACGATCTTGTCGTATGAGCTGTCGTTAGTGGCGATGAAAACGACCGGCATCTCTTCATCGATGAGGGCAATAGGACCGTGCTTCATTTCGGCTGCGGGATAGCCTTCTGCATGGATGTACGAAATTTCCTTGAGCTTAAGGGCTCCCTCAAGGGCAACGGGGAAATTGTATCCGCGCCCGAGATAAATAAAGTTCCGGGCATCTTTAAACGTCGCCGAAATTTCCTCCACCAAACTGTTAAGTTTCAACGCCTCCTCCACGGCCGCAGGAAGAGACTCCATGCCTGTAAGTAACTCCCGGAACGTCTTCTCATCGATTGTTCCGCGACGCTGGGCTACACTCAGCGCTATCATGTTAAGAACAGTAAGCTGAGCGGTGAACGCTTTCGTACTTGCCACACCAATCTCCGGCCCTGCGTGTGTATACGCTCCGGCGTGAGTCGCCCGCGCTATCGAAGATCCAACCACATTGCATACACCAAATATGGTAGCGCCTTTCGACTTGGCGAGTTCGATGGCTGCAAGCGTATCGGCTGTTTCGCCCGATTGTGATATAGCTATAACCACATCTCCCTCGCGGATGACGGGATTTCGGTACCTGAATTCAGAAGCGTACTCAACCTCGACTGGGATGCGACAATATTCTTCAAAGAAGTACTCCGCTACCAGCCCGGCGTGCCACGACGTACCACAGGCGACAATAATTATCCGGTCGGCTTCAACCAACTGGTCAATATGATCGCGGAGACCTCCTAACGTCACACGGCCTTCTGTTGAATCGAGACGACCACGCATACAATCCCTGATGGATCGCGGTTGTTCGAAGATCTCCTTTAGCATGAAGTGATCAAAGCCACCCTTCTCAATCGCTTCAAGTTCCAGCTCCAGTTTTTGAATGTAGGGGGTAAGCGGCAGATCAGCCGTGTCTTTAACGAGAAGCTTGTTATTGCGAATGACAGCCAGCTCCAGATCATTAAGGTAAACAACATCCTGCGTGTACTCAACGATAGGCGTGGCATCAGAAGCAAGGAAGAATTCATCATCTCCGATACCAATTACAAGCGGACTTCCCTTTCGGGCGGCGATCAACGTGTCCGGTTCATCGGCCGACATCACGACAATTGCATATGCTCCGACCACTTCATTCATGGCCAGTCTCACGGCTTCTTCAAGGGAACACTGCTCCACTTCGCGGATGTCTTCAATAAAATGAATCAGGACTTCCGTGTCGGTCTCGCTTGCAAAGACGTGCCCCTTCTGCTGCAAATCCTTCTTGAGCGACGAGTAGTTCTCAATAATTCCGTTGTGGACAATGGCGAGCGAGCCCCCGCCCGAAGCATGAGGGTGAGCATTGGCATCGTTGGGCTCGCCGTGGGTAGCCCAGCGGGTATGTCCCATACCGATGTTGCTCGACAAATCTTTTCCCTGAAGGTGAGCTTCAAGGTCGGCGACTTTTCCTTTCTTCTTGAAAATCCGAAGGTCATCGTTAATGACTGCGAGTCCGGCGCTGTCGTAGCCGCGATACTCCAGACGTTTGAGACCTTTTAAAACGACATCACTCGCCCGGCGATGTCCGAGATAGGCAACGATTCCACACATATGGGTCTTGTTTTGGGTTTAGAAACGTAGCAGTTGTAAGTCACCACTAAGGAACTGCCGTATTAGCAGGTCTCGTGTAGACGATCCTGAGTTTGACGTTGTTTTTGTCAAAAACTGTACGCGCTACACTACGGGCATCCTGAGGCTGGGCCGGATATAGTGCGATTTGCTGAAGTCTCTCCCCTTCGGTCTTTCGTGAAGCCCTGTAAAGCGACTGCGCAAAAAGCGTGACAAAACCGGAGTAACGTGACTTTGAAGCGTCATAGGAGAGAGGTGTGGTACTAGCTCCTTCGGAAGCGACAGTTATGTACGGAGAAACACCCGAAACACTGACGTAGTAGCTGGACCCTAATTCACGGTCGGCCGCTACTTTATTGTTCAGGAACTCATCCTTGTCGTTTTTCAACAATCGTATCATCAATTGCTGATGCGGTCTGAGGGACGACTCACTAGCCACCCCTTCGATAACAAATTCAGCCTCGTTGATAAGCAAATTGGGAACCGTATCGGCAAAAGCGTAGAACGGCGACAGATCGATCTTCGTCGCTACGGGGGCACCGCCGCTTTGGATGTAGCGATTATCATCCGCGGGTTCAAAACTCATGTAAGGTTGTGCGCCGGCGAGAGGCGATGCCATTCGATCGACCATGATTTGCGCATAACTGGTATAGTTGAACCCGAAGCCCCGCGACAGTGTATCGTCAACCGCACCTTCGTCATCGAGCGTGTGGTAGTGGAGGTCAACGCGGCTGAGACCGCCGAAAGAAGGATCGATCACATTGAAACCAAGGATTCCCGCCGGTTCGTCGGCCACAGCGACAAGACCTTTTACATTATAAATAAACTCCTGGTAATCTACCGTCGATGACAGGGCATTGAAAAGCTTCATCCCAAAAGTGTCAGAGAGTCTGCCTCGGGCAAGAACGGTATCGCGATTAGTGGTTGCCTGCGATTGCTTGAACAAGCTATCATAATGAGCTCTGACGGTAACATGCCCCAGGGGCTCGGCGCTGTAAGCCGGGCCTTCCGTATTGGCGTAGTATCGGTTGCCATCAAAAAAAGTCAGCGTATCCCCGGTTAATTCGTGAACGGCAAAACGTCGCGTTTGCATGCCCGGGTCGCCACCATAGGCGAAAAAGTTAAGGCGGAACTGCACTGTCACCGAATCGAAAACGGCGTTTTCCGGCAGTGCCGAAGCAGAAAGCGGGTAAATCGTCATGAAGGATTTGGCTTCTACCCGACCGAACAAAGGATCATCATAAGCGCCGACGAGGAGACCATCGACGTAAGAAGTTTGCTCCACCCGTCGCAGATCCGTGATAACGGAATCGACAACCAGGACGCTGCTGACATCCAGAGGTATTTCTATAAAATTTACCCCGAACTTTTTGTTGGGGTTGGGGTACCCCAGGAGGCTGGTTTCATCTTCACAGGAAAAAAAAAATAAGGCAGCCACCACAACGGGTAGCTGCCTGAAAGTCCTAACCCACAAGTTCATTATAGAGGTTGTAATAAGATTCGGTGTAGTTATCGCTTTCGTCAATGGTCTCGATTTTTTTCTCTTTGATCTTCTTAAACAGACCTTCGAGCTTTTTATTGTCTCCCGCAGCGATAACTGCATCGGAAAATTCGATACCGAGTTTGATAAAACCTTCAAAATCACCCGTCTTGAGGTTGCCTAGCATATTATCCTCGATATCCATCATCTTGACCTTGTCCAGCAGTGAATCGCCAAACTTATGGTTAAATGCGTTGTTGTAGATCGTGAATACGGTCTTGGCGTTCTTAAAGAGCGGGTCGTTCTTGTACGTGGTTTTCAGATAAAGCGGGATAAAGCTGGTAATCCAGTCGTTGCAGTGAACGATATCCGGCGCCCATCCGAGTTTCCGCACAGTTTCAATCACGCCTTTACAAAAGAAGATAGCGCGCTCGTCATTGTCTTCGTAGAAGTTATTTTCCTTATCGTGAAATACGGATTTGCGATGGAAATAATCTTCATTGTCGATAAAGTACACCTGAAGTTTGGCGTTGGGTATGGATGCAACCTTGATTATCAAAGGTTTCTCTTCGTCACCCACTGCGATGTTGATACCCGAAAGCCTGACAACTTCATGTAACCGGTTCTTCCTCTCATTAATGATCCCAAACCGCGGCACCAGAATCCGGATCTCCATCCCTCTCTCCTGCATTGCCTGAGGGAGCTTCCGCACAAAATCGGCTACCTCTGACGTCTGAAGGAAGGGATTGATCTCGCTGGCTACATAAAGAATTCGGATTTTCGACATATTGTTTTATTTTGAGTATAAACGGAAATATGGAGGCACAAAAGTACGAAAAAATACCCCCATTTTCAATTTATTTTCAGAATTCCCATATCTTTGCGCCCTTTTGTAAAACGGCCAGGAATGAAGATTTTCACCGAAATTACCCCCTTGAAGGCCTATTTAAGGGACATGAAATGCCAGGGAAAATCGGTGGGTCTGGTCCCTACCATGGGCGCTCTGCATGAGGGCCACCTCGCGCTTTTCCGCAAGTCTATTGCCGCTAACGATGTTACTGTCGGCAGCATTTTTGTCAACCCTATTCAGTTCAACAACCCGGGCGATCTTCAGCACTATCCGCGCACTCTTGATAAAGACACGCAGTTGCTCGAATCGGTTGGATGCGATGTGTTATTTGCCCCCGATGTCCCTGAGATGTATCCTGAAAATACATCCATTACGTTCGACTTCGGGGCACTGGAGAGAACAATGGAAGGGCGGTTCCGCCCCGGCCATTTCAGCGGTGTAGCGGTTGTAGTGTCCAAACTTTTCAACATCGTCGAACCTGACAACGCGTATTTCGGCCAAAAAGACTGGCAGCAATTCGCGATTATCCGGAAATTGACGCAGCAATTGAATTTCAGCATTCAGTTGCACAGTGTTGAAACGCTCCGGGCTCCTGACGGACTGGCATTATCGTCGCGCAATGCCCGGCTGAACGAAGAGCAGCGCGAGTATGCGACAGTTTTTTACAGAGCATTAACCGCTGCCCGAACATGGCTCAAGAATGGTGAGACAATGGCGTCCATCAGGACGAAAGTTCAACAAATGATCGACCAGGAACCCGACGTTCGGCTCGAGTACTTCGAACTGGCCGACAGCCAAAACTTAAATGAGCTTCAAGATGTTAAACAGTCGGATCGGCCTATTTTGTGTATTGCCGGATACGTTGGCGAAGTCAGACTTATCGACAATCTTTTCATCGATTAAACACAAAGCGATTAGGTTAGCCCCAGGAGGCCAAATAAAAGTAACGTGAGGATAGAAGTACTTAAATCGAAAATTCACCGCGTCAAAATCACGCAGGCCGAATTGCACTACGTTGGCAGCATCTCAATCGACGAAGATTTGATGGACGCGGCCAACCTAATAGAAGGCGAAAAAGTACAGGTCGTCAATATCAACAACGGCGAACGACTCGAAACGTACGTTATTCGCGGTGCCCGAGGTTCGGGAACCATTACACTCAACGGACCGGCTGCACGAAAGGCTCAGGTTGGCGACATCGTCATTATTATCGCGTACGCTTCCATGGAATTTGAGGAGGCGAAGAAATTCAAACCCACAATTATTTTTCCCACGCCCGACAACAAACTTCCCTGATCCGTACAATCCTCCCGCGCCTGTGAGCAAAACAACCAAGACCTTCATTCAGTACACCCTGATATTCGGTGTGACAGGCGTTTTGATCTGGGTATCGTTGCGCGGCCTGGCCGGGGAAGATAAAGGAGCCTACTTGTTAAACACCTGGCGTTCGGCTAGCAAGGGATGGCTGATCGCCATGGCTGTCATAGCCATGATCAGTCATGTGATCCGAGCGGAACGGTGGCGCATGCTCCTGAGGTCATCAGGACAGGAAAGCAAACTGGGGTATAGCTTCCTTTCGCTGATGGTCGGTTATCTGATCAACATGGCCATACCCAGAGGAGGAGAGCTTTCCCGATGTTACAATCTCTACAAACTTGAAAACACACCGGTCGAGACTTCGTTCGGGACGGTCGTGGTGGAGCGAATCGTCGACCTGATTTGCTTGCTCGCGCTGATGGCGATCGCCTTTATCGCCGAATGGGACAAGCTGGTGGCCTTTCTCCGAACACTGCCCATCGGGGATAATAACGACGGCTCGGGAACCCGCACGCTGGTGATCATCGTCGCTGTAATCGCGCTTCTTGCCGGCGCGTGTTACTGGCTGTTCAAGAAAAACCGAAGGCTTAATCAATTCATCAGGCGAACCTGGCTGGGCTTTAAAGACGGACTAATGTCAGTTTTTCGTCTTGACCAAAAGGGGCTTTTCATTTTTTACTCCCTTGCCATTTGGGCGTGTTATTTTCTGATGAGCTATACTGTCATTCTGGCCTTTCCTGAGACACGCCATCTCGGAGTCGTCGCTGTTCTCAGTTTGTTCGCCATCGGATCAATCGCCATGGCAGCTCCCCTGCCCGGTGGAACTGGATCTTATCACGTCCTCGTCCCGCAGGGGCTGGTGTTGCTTTATCAGATTCCACAAGCCGACGCGGTAGCCTTTACTTTCATTTTCCACGGCTGGCAGACAGCCTTACTTATCGCGGGAGGAGCGATATCCCTCGTCTTCACCAGCGTCATCGTAAAACGCCGCCGCTAAACCGACAACTCTTTTCGACGCCGCTGCGTTAATGCAAAGGACGGGAATAAACCGTTCAGAAAATTGCCGATTTGACAGTGCTTTTTTTTTGGCGCGAACGTTGTTATTTATCATCTTACCAACAATTTGAACATTATTAACTTCGAAATAACACTATGGGTGCTTTAGTAATTGGTATCTTTTTCATGATCATCGGGTGGATGGTGAGCGCACGCCTGAAAAGCAAGTTCAGGAAGTACTCACAAACCCATTTGGCAAAAGATCTTACCGGCGCGGAAATCGCACGGCTGATGCTGGCGGACCACGGACTGCACGATGTTCAGGTTCTGAGCGTAGAAGGTCAGTTGACCGACCACTACAATCCGGGCAACCGCACTGTAAACCTCAGCCCCGAAGTTTATCACGGCCGTAACGCCGCCGCTGCTGCGGTTGCGGCGCACGAGTGCGGCCACGCCGTACAACATGCGACAGCTTACAAAATGCTGGAGTTCCGTTCGGCAATGGTGCCCGTCCAAAACATTAGCGCAAAGGTGATCAACATCATCTTTATGATGATGATGTTTGGTGCCTTCTTTACCAGCGGCATGCTGCCTCTAAGCACCGCGCTACTTGTGATCATCGCGTGTTACGGCGTCTTTACTCTGTTTGCATTCGTCACGTTACCTGTGGAGTTTGATGCCAGTAAGCGTGCGCTCGCCTGGGTTAGCGATCGCGGCATTGTAACATCTCAGGAACACGATATGGCAAAAGACGCTCTTAAGTGGGCGGCGATGACCTATGTAGTAGCAGCCCTTGGTGCGCTCACCACGCTGCTCTATTACGTGATGATGTTCCTGGGAAGCCGGGACGACTAATTACTTTGAATCAGGATCGTAAAGGGTGGCCTACGGGTCACCCTTTCTTATTTACAGGCAAGGCCAACTTTGGCTTGCTGGCAATTGAAACAAATGTCCGATTGCCGTATCTTTAAATTCTGACACTCTGGCTGGAGTAAACAGTGTATTCGAAACAACCTAACATCACTCCCTTGAATTTTCAATACTCCGAAGAACACAAAGCCGTACAAGAAGCGGCGCGCGACTTTGCGACAACTGAACTGTTACCCGGTGTGATTGAACGTGACACCCACCAGAAGTTCCCTGAGGCTCAGATTCGGAAAATGGGCGAACTCGGCTTTATGGGCATGATGGTAGACCCCCGATACAATGGTGGGGGTATGGACACAATCTCCTATGTGCTCGCGATGGAAGAGATATCGAAGATCGACGCGTCGGCTTCGGTGTGTATGTCAGTAAACAACTCGCTCGTTTGCTGGGGGCTTGAAAAGTACGGCACTGAGGAGCAAAAGGAAAAATATCTCAAGCGGCTTGCAACAGGTGAGATCATTGGGGCGTTTTGCCTTTCAGAACCGGAGGCAGGTTCGGACGCAACAAGCCAGCGAACCACTGCCGAAGACAAAGGTGATCATTACCTGTTGAACGGTACTAAAAACTGGATCACGAATGGTGCTTCTGCGAGCATCTATCTCGTCATCGCTCAGACCAATCACGAACTAAGACACAAGGGGATCAATGCCCTGATCGTCGAGAAAGATATGCCAGGGTTCACCGTTGGCAAGAAAGAAGATAAAATGGGCATACGAGGGTCTGACACCCATTCACTCATGTTCTCCGACGTAAAAGTCCCGAAGGCCAACCGGATCGGCGAAGAAGGGTTCGGTTTCAAGTTCGCCATGACAACTCTCAACGGAGGGCGTATTGGCATAGCCGCCCAGGCGCTCGGAATTGCTGCCGGCGCTTTTGAACTCGCGGTTAAATACGCACAGGAACGCAAAGCGTTCGGCAAAGTTTTGGCCGATCATCAGGCGATTCAGTTCAAATTGTCGGAAATGGCAATGAAGATTGAAGCGGCCCGCCTCATGGTTCACAAAGCTGCGTGGCTAAAAGACCAGGGACAAGACTTTGTAAAGGCCGCAGCCATGGCAAAGCTCTATGCCTCAACCATCGCCCAGGAAGTCACCACGGAAGCGGTACAGATTCACGGGGGATATGGGTATGTGAAGGAATACCACGTTGAGCGTCTCATGCGCGATGCAAAGATCACACAGATCTACGAAGGCACTTCGGAAATTCAGAAACTTGTGATCGCGCGGGAGCTCTTACGAGAAGCTTAAGGCCGGCTCAAGCCTTATTCATCTCATAAACCTTTTCCGAGACCTCCGTGAGCAGATCGGGATCTTTCTCAAGCGCATTGCCCACAACAATCATATCGGCACCGGCCTCCAGGGCGGTAATGGCTTTCCGCGCGGTATTGATTCCTCCACCAACGATCAGGGGAACTGTTATGGATTTCCTAACCGCAGCAATCATTCTCGCGCTGATCTCCTTTTCCGCACCGCTTCCTGCGTCAATATAAATCGTCTGCAGCCCCAGCATCTGTCCCGCCATAGCCGTACTCGCCGCAAGTGAGTACTTGTCGTCCGGTATAGGCATGGTATTACTGATGTAAGCAACGGAAGTAAGGCGTCCCGAATTGATCAGCATGTAACCCGTCGGAATTACTTCCAATCGGGTATTTCGCAAAATAGGAGCAGCAACCACATGCTGTCCAATTAAAAGCTCTGGGTTGCGGCCGGAAATCAATGAGAGGAACAAGATGGCGTCCGCGGATGCGTCTACCTGAATAGCATTGCCCGGGAATAGCACCACTGGCAGTGAAACATTTTCCTTGATACGGCGGACCACTTCGGAAAGGGCGGCGTTAGTCACCAGGCTGCCGCCAACGAAAAAAAAGTCGACGCAATTTTCACTGGCGAGATTGATCAGATGGAGCAAACGCGCGGGATCATCTGCCTTGTCGGGATCAACAAGCACAGCAATAGATTTCTTCTTTTCGTGGTGACGCTGTTGCAGCGTTTTCAGCACACTCATCTCAGCCTTTTTTTACTCCCTGCGACTGCAAGTACTCCACAAGTTTTTCCCGGGCAACAGACAGCAGAAATCCCGCAGCTTGCGCCGCAAGCAGGTTGCCTACGTGCGACAGTATCCCCGGTTCCTCCTCGTGCACGACAACCTCGCCATCTCCCGATATGGGCTGCTTGTCTTTTCGCGAACGGCTCTTCCTGCCGGTGCCGGAGCTACCCGTGATGCCCCTGAGCAAAAGGTAAGTAAGCGCCAGCGCGCCCCCTATCACCAGAGCATTGGTAAGAAGTTGTTCCGAGCGTTCCGTGATTTGCTTGACGTCAGCTTCAAGAAGTTCGCGGTGAACTTCCGATCGCCGTAACAATTGACCCTTTTCCGGGTTGTCAGTCTCAAGGTTCATAGGTGCTGCTATTTATCTTCGGTGAGCGATGGTGTGAGCACATGCTCAAGTTTCCGGATAATTCTGTCTCGGTTAAACCAGAGCACAAGGCTGACGATCAAATACACCGAGCCGATAATAAGAAATCCAAAGATGATTCCGACTGACTTTCCGATGGCAAGGGCGGCCGCAATACTGGCGAACAGAAGAAAAATCGCGACGAAAAACACAAGAAGTACCCAGGTTACCGCGCGCGCCAGTCCCTTGCCAAGCTGCTCCTTCAGTTCAATCTTAGCCAGCTCGACCTTGGTTTCGACATATCCACTGAGATTGCTCAACAGACTGTCTACTTTAAAGAACTTTGAAAGTGTATCCTTTAACATTTGCCCTCCCCTTATGCAATATAGGGAGAAGATTTGTTCCCCGGAAAATTAACTCGCATGCTCCAGTTCCCGTACGGCCATCCATGCCATTAGCCCGGGACCGATCTGAAGCGCATCTTCATCGATATCGAAAGTTGGAGTATGTACGTAGGACGTAATGCCCTTTGCGGCATTACTCGTTCCCAGTCTGTAAAAAGAGGCAGGGATAACCTGGGAGTAGTAGGAAAAATCCTCCGCCCCCAGCGTTATGTCAATATCCACTACATTTTCTTTTCCTACGTACGCCTCGGCCGCGCTTCGAATTCGCCGGGTAAGCGCAGGGTTGTTTTCCAGGTAAGGATAACCCTTGGAAATCTCAACCTCACAGCGGCCGCCCATCCCTTCAGCAATGGATTCTGCCATCTTCTTAATCCTCGACAAGGCCGTTGCCCGCCATTCTTCATTCATTGCTCTGAATGTTCCCGCGATGTTTACCTCATTAGGGATAATGTTTGTAGCACCTCTTCCAATGATGTCGCCAAACGAAAGCACCGTCGGTTGCTTTGGACTGGCATTGCGGCTGATTATTTGCTGAAGTGAAACAATAATGTGGGATGCGATGAGGATAGGATCGACCGTGAGTTCCGGCGCAGCGGCATGCCCCCCTTTTCCCACAACGCGTAAGTAGATTTCGTCGCAGCTGGCCATATACATACCTTCACGGAACCCGATCTTGCCCACCGGTAGGAGGGGGAAGACATGTTGCCCGATAATTCCGGATGGCTCCGGGTTTTGCAAGGCGCCATCGCGAATCATATAAGATGCACCTCCCGGATTCTTTTCTTCGCCGGGCTGGAAAAGAAGTCGGATTGTACCCTCGAAATTATTCCGGATTTGTTGCAGAATTCTTGCGGTACCCAAAAGCGAAGCGGTATGAACATCATGACCGCACGCGTGCATCACCCCTTCGACTGTCGACCTATAAGGGACATCATTCGCCTCCTGAATCGGCAAAGCATCCATGTCTGCACGAAGGGCAAAAGTCTTCTTTCCCGGATTGCGCCCTTCTATCACTCCTATAACTCCCGTCGTCGCGACGCCCTCCCGGACAGAGACGCCATACGATTGCAGCTTTTCAGCGACAAATCGCGCCGTCTTATATTCTTTGTACGACAATTCAGGGTTTGCATGTAGATGACGACGCACTGCAACTGTCTCGTCGCGGTACTCCGTGGAAAGCGACTTTATCTGGTCGAGAATGCTCATCGATTCATTGTTGAAAAAGCAAAAGTAGTCATTTTGACGAGCCATTCATCGTCTGTCGCCGCCTAGCCTTTATTATCCTCCGAATGGTACGGCTCGGCAGCTCCCTCTGTACCTCAGGGGAATCGGACAAGATCTGGAAGACTCGACCTTGAGTTCAAGACCAACCGGAGAGGAACGATGCGTTATTAAGGGAGGGGGAGCCGGTCCGGAATGATGATCGCGTTTGGAAAATGCCTTTTTATATGAAGGTAATCACGCTGGGCATCAAGCCGGGTGTAGTACTGACCGCTTCGAACGCGAAAATTCGGCTGACGATATTGAACTTCAGACTCAAGCTCGGGTAGCCTTAATGCCATATTTCGCTTGACATTCAAAGCCTCTTCCCTCTTGATTCCGGAGTAGACTTGTATGGTGTAACCATCCACCCATCCGCCTTCGCGATTCCTCGAATAGATGCTGTCAAGTACCGCATCAATCTCTTCGTTTACGGCGTGATTCGCAATAACAAAATTGGGCGTACGTACACGCTCCGGCCTGGTCTCGGTGGGCTCGGGAATCACAACGGTAGCCGTATCGGTGGGGACATCGGGTCTCCACACGGAAAGATCCTCGCTGTATTTTCCAGCCCCGGAACTACTACTCGTGACCGCCGGCGAGCAACCAACAACCGACATGAGGGCAGAAACCACAATAAAAATTGCGCGCTCCATATTATTCAATGATTATGCAACGATTGTTGCGAATGTCATCTTCTACTTTCTTGTATTTAACGTCTTTAACGACCCGACCGTCTGTATATTGAACGGTTACTTTGTCGTTTCGACCGGCTATTTTTTCCGATTTTACCGGCATAACCTTTTCGCGCGGCGGTCGGTCTGCCTGAGGCTGTCCTCCTCCGCTTAACAGCGACCGAGACTCTTCCTTCTGCTCCTGAAGACGCTGCTGACGTTGCATGCGGGCTTCCTGGACTTGTTCCGGTTGCTGCACAGGGATGTCGGCCTTCATAAGGAAAGCAATGGTATCTTCGTTGACCTTGCTCACCAGGCGTTTGAAGAGTTCGAATCCTTCAAACTTATATATCAGCAATGGATCCTTCTGTTCGTAAACGGCGTTTTGCACCGATTGTTTAAGGTCATCCATTTCGCGCAGGTGCTCCTTCCAGTGCTGGTCGATAATGCTCAAGGTAATCGTCTTCTCCATTGCCCGGATAAGTTCGGCATTCTCCGTCTCCACACACTTCTTAAGCGAAGCTGCTACACCAATTTGCTTGCTACCGTCAGTGAAGGGCACAAGGATGTTCTCAACCGTAGCGCCACGCGAGCGATAAATTTCACTGATGACCGGCATCGCCTTTTGAGCCACCATCTTGTTCTTTTGATTATAGTGCTCAAGCGCTCTGTTGTACAGGTCCTCGGTAAGAGCTTCAGCACCCTTCTTATCAAACTCTTCCTTCGGCAGCTCGTAATCAACTCCCAGTACGCTAAGCGCGTTCAAGCGCAAGCTTTCATAATCGTTCGCGTTCTTGGCGTTCAGAATGATTTCCTCGCTTGTATCAAACAGCATGGTGAGGATATCAAGCTGAAGTCGTTCCCCAAAGAGCGCGTTGCGGCGGCGCTTATAAATCACCTCCCGCTGGCTGTTCATGACGTTGTCGTACTCGAGAAGGCGTTTCCTTATGCCGAAGTTGTTTTCTTCCACTTTTCGCTGCGCCCGTTCAATCGAACTGGTCACCATCGAATGTTGAATCACTTCTCCTTCTTTAAGACCCAGGCGGTCCATGATTCTTGTTATCCGCTCGGGCATGAAGAGACGCATGAGATTGTCTTCAAGCGACACGAAGAACTGAGAAGAACCAGGGTCTCCCTGGCGCCCGGAACGGCCGCGCAACTGGCGGTCAACTCGTCGTGATTCGTGTCTCTCGGTACCGATGATGGCAAGACCTCCCGCAGCCTTGGCTTCTGGAGTGAGTTTAATATCCGTACCGCGACCGGCCATGTTCGTAGCAATTGTAACCGTTCCCGGCTTACCAGCTTCTGCTACAATCTCCGCCTCGCGCTGGTGTTGTTTCGCATTTAGTACCTGGTGATTGATTTTCCGAATCTGCAGCATGCGGCTAACCAACTCCGAAATTTCAACCGATGTTGTTCCGACCAGTACGGGCCTTCCGGCTTCCGTCAGCCGCACAATCTCCTCGATCACCGCCTGAAACTTCTCCCGGACAGTCTTGTAGACCAGATCGTTTGCGTCTTTGCGGACTACCGGTCGATGCGTCGGGATCACCACTACATCGAGTTTATAAATATCCCAGAACTCCCCTGCCTCCGTCTCGGCTGTACCGGTCATACCCGCGAGCTTGTGGTACATCCGGAAGTAGTTCTGCAGTGTAATAGTCGCATATGTCTGCGTCGCGTCTTCAACTTTCACGTTCTCCTTCGCCTCAATCGCCTGGTGCAATCCATCGGAATACCGACGTCCTTCCATGACGCGACCCGTCTGCTCATCAACAATTTTGACTTTTCCGTCGACAATGATGTATTCTGTATCTTTCTCAAAGAGGGTATAAGCCTTCAAAAGTTGGTTCACTGTGTGAATGCGTTGTGCTTTCACCTGGTAGTCGCGGATGACTTCCTCCTTCTTCTGCAGCTTTTCATTGTCATCGAGTGCCTGATCATTTTCGATGCGGCTTATTTCCATACCGATTTCCGGTAGGATGAAGAAGTTGGCATCCTCTCCCTCGCCGGTGATAAGGTCAATCCCCTTTTCGGTCAGCTCTACGCTATGGTCTTTCTCGTCGATGATAAAGAACAACGGTTTGACAGCCTCCGGCATATTGCGTTTGTTGTCTGCCAGATAGAAGTTCTCGGTTCGTTGCATGACCGCTTTGACTCCCGCTTCGCTGAGGTATTTAATAAGTGGCTTGTACTTAGGCATGGCGCGGTGTGCGCGGTACAACGCAAGCCCCGCTTCTTTTTCATTACCCTCCTGCATAAACTTGCGCGCTTGCGCAAGGAACTCATTCACTTGTCGCTTCTGTGCTTCGACGAGTTTGAAGACACGTGGCTTCAGTTCATAGAATTCATGTTCATCCCCGCGCGGCACCGGCCCTGAAATAATCAACGGCGTGCGAGCCTCGTCGATAAGAACGGAGTCCACCTCATCGACCATGGCATAGTGATGACGCCGCTGCACAAGCTCCTGCGGATCGCGAGCCATGTTGTCTCGCAGATAATCAAAGCCAAACTCGTTGTTGGTTCCGTACGCGATGTCTGCCTGATAGGCGTTTCGGCGGGCAGCGGAGTTAGGCTCGTGTTTATCAATACAATCGACAGTCAATCCGTGGAACATGTAAATCGGCCCCATCCATTCGCTATCGCGTGTCGCCAGATAGTTATTCACCGTAACAACGTGAACACTGCGTTTAGCCAGCGCGTTAAGGAATGCAGGTAACGTCGCCACGAGCGTCTTTCCTTCACCGGTAGCCATTTCCGCGATCTTTCCCTGGTGAAGCACAATACCGCCAATCAACTGCACATCGTAATGCACCATATCCCAGGTAATCATATTCCCGGCGGCCATCCACCTGTTGTGCCAATGCGCTTTATCGCCCACGATCTTGACGTTTTCATGGGTGGTGGCAAACTTCAGATCATAATCACGCGCCGTGACTTCCAGGTATTCGTTTTCCTTAAATCTCCGGGCGGTTTCCCTGACAATTGCGAACGTACGTGGAAGTACCTTAAGCAGGACCTTCTCAAGTTCTTTATTACGATCCCCTTCCAGACGGTCAATCTCCGCGAAGACTGCCTCCTTCTCATTCAAATCAAGATCCGGATTATCACTAATACGCTGATGAAGCGCTGCCAGTTTGTCGTCGATACTCTTCAACTCCTCGTCCAGTCTGCGCTGAATCTTCTGTGTTTCTTCACGCAGTTCGTCATTCGACAGCGGCTTAAGTTCCTCCCAATCTCGGTTAGACTGTTCTACGAGAGGGAGAATGCGCTTGATATCGCGCTTTGATTTATCACCAAAAAGTTTCGCAATGAGTTTTAGCATGTGATCTGTAGTTCAATCCGCATTCCCGAAGATCTGCAAAACGCGATCCGGAAACGGGTCCTAAAGTTAGTTCGTTTGCTCCTTCAACCCAACCGGAATGCCGAAAAGGAGAGTTGACAATGCGCGATTATATTTCAAGCTGGCCGGTGAAAACACTGCGTGCCGGACCGATAAGATAGACGTCGGAAAACGGAGCGCCGAGACCGTCGGGCGGTGGGCTGAATTCGACGGAAAGATGGCCTCCCAAGGTTGCTACTGCAATGGGCGATTGCAGCGCTTTATACGAAGCAGCTATAGCCGCCGCGGTGACGCCAGTACCACAGCTCAAAGTCTCGTCTTCCACGCCACGTTCGTACGTGCGAACAAAAATCGAGTTGTCGTCGACGATTTCAACGAAGTTGACATTCGTTCCTCCGGGCGCAAATTGGGCATCATAACGGATTCGCCTGCCTTCGTCAACCACCGGATACTCACGCACACGGGTTACAAACTTTACATAGTGGGGGGATCCGGTATCAATGAAAAAGTCGCCTCCGATCCGCTCGATCCGACCTACATCGGCCATCTTCAATCGGACTGTATTATCTCCGGTTAGCGATGCTTCATGAACCCCATCAAATGCTTCAAAACGGGCTGTGTCTTTGACTATTCCCAACGAAGCGGCCATATGAACAGCGGCACGGCTGCCGTTTCCACACAGGCTTTGAGACCCGTCACTATTGAAGTATTGTAAGCGGAAATCTTCCGAAGGATGCGATTCGATCAGCATCAATCCATCGGCCCCAACACCCAGACGGCGGTTACAGATGTGACGGATCTGATCAAGGGTGAGCTGGACAGCACCTGATCGGTTATCGATCAGGACAAAATCGTTACCAGTGGCCTGATATTTCTGAAACTGAATTTTCAACGGTTGGAGTTTACGCGGAATTAGACGGATCTAGTCTTTCTTAACCTCCTCATAATCAATGTACTCACCGTAAACCTTCGACTTTCCCCGGCTGCGCCCGTTTGCGTTCCTGTTAATGTTGCCCGGCGGCTGGTTATTGCGTACCTGCTGACTGAAAGCTCCCAGCTTAAACAGGAAGGAGCCCACCTTATAAAGAATGTACGCGACTATACCGACAATCAGGAGAAATTTTACCATGGCGCTGCCTTAAAGTTAAATAACCTCAAATCAAAGGTAGAGGTTCAACTCCTAAAAGCCAATCCGGTTCAAAACCCTTTACCGACTCAGGTAAAGGTTCCGCTCCCCGTAAATTTTCAGGAAGTAGTCATCCATAAGGTCGTCGATAAAGTAAATCGCTTCACCCGTCGACTTCATCTCCGGACCGAGTTCCTTGCTAACGTCCGGGAATTTGTTGAACGAAAAGACAGGCTCCTTAATGGCGTATCCGCGGCGGGTCGGCGAAAACTCAAAGTCCTTGACCTTCTTCTCGCCCAACATAACCTTCGTCGCATAATTGACATAAGGTTCGTCGTAGGCTTTGCAGATAAACGGCACCGTCCGGGAAGCACGCGGGTTGGCCTCAATCACATAAACCTTGTCATTCTTGATGGCAAACTGAATGTTAATCAGACCCTTGACCTCGAGGGCTGCAGCGATCTTATGCGTGTACTGCTCCATTTGCTTTATCACAAAATCGCCGAGGTTATAGGGCGGGAGCACCGCATAGGAGTCGCCCGAATGGATACCGGCGGGCTCGATATGCTGCATGATTCCAATGATATAGCTGTCTTCCCCATCGCAGATGGCGTCGACTTCAGCCTCTACTGCCTGATCGAGGAAGTGGTCGAGCAACACCTTGTTTTCCGGAAGGTGTTTCCAAATATCGAGGATGTGGCGTTCCAATTCCTCCTCGTTGATAACGATCTTCATGCTCTGACCCCCAAGGACGTACGAAGGTCTGACGAGCAACGGGAAGCCTATCTGCTTAGAAGCCTCAATCGCTTCGTCTGCATTGCGAGCCACGCCGAATTCCGGATACGGAATCTCAAGCTCTTTGAGGAGATTTGAGAAGCGCCCGCGATCTTCGGCCAGATCGAGCGAATCATACGATGTACCGATAATTTTGATGCCGTACTTGTCCAACTTCTCAGCGAGTTTCAAAGCTGTTTGCCCACCGAGTTGAACGATAACCCCTTCCGGCTTCTCGTGAAGAATGAGATCATAAAGATGCTCCCAGAATACGGGCTCGAAGTACAGTTTATCGGCGATATCAAAGTCTGTCGAGACGGTTTCAGGATTGCAGTTGATCATGATAGTCTCGTAGCCACACTCGCGCGCTGCGAGCACACCGTGTACACAAGAGTAATCAAACTCAATACCCTGTCCAATCCGGTTAGGTCCCGAACCGAGTACAATTATCTTCTTCCGGTCTGACGACTGCGATTCGTTCTCATCATCAAAGGTTGAGTAGTAATAAGGTGTTTTCGCCTCAAACTCTGCCGCACACGTATCAACAATCTTGTAAACGCGCTTGATGCCCATGCTTATCCGTTTCGCATGAACCTCGCTTTCGAGACACCCAAGTACATGAGCTATCTGTCGATCGGCATATCCCTTTTCCTTGGCCTGTTTCATCAGGTGGACAGGAATGTCGTCGATCGAATACTGCTCCATCTTGCCCTCCAGTTCGACCAGTTCTTCAATTTGTTTGAGGAACCAGCGATCGATTCGGGTTAGTTTCTCTATCGTCTTAAGCGGAATACCCAGTTTGATCGCATCGTAGATATGGAATATTCTATTCCAGGAGGGATGCTCGAGACTGTGGAGTATTTCATCCTGTTTAGTAAGCGACTTCCCGTCGGCTCCCAGGCCATTCCGACGAATTTCAAGTGACTGGCAGGCTTTCTGAAGCGCTTCCTGAAAATTGCGCCCGATACCCATTACCTCGCCCACTGATTTCATTTGAAGCCCCAGTGTTCGGTCGGCTCCGTGAAACTTATCAAAGTTCCAGCGTGGGATCTTGACGATCACATAGTCAAGGGCGGGTTCAAAGTAGGCTGTTGTCGTTCCGGTAATCGCGTTCTTGAGTTCATCGAGGTTATATCCGATGGCCAGTTTGGCTGCAATCTTGGCGATCGGATAACCTGTTGCCTTAGAAGCGAGCGCTGACGAGCGAGACACACGCGGATTGATTTCGATCCCGATAATTTCGTCGTAGTTGTCGGGATTGAGAGCAAACTGAACGTTGCAACCACCTGCAAACTGACCGATTCCATTCATCATCTTGATCGCCATATCGCGCATCTTCTGATAAGTGGTATCGGGTAAAGTCATTGCAGGCGCCACGGTAATCGAATCACCGGTATGCACACCCATCGGATCAAAGTTCTCGATCGAGCAAATAATGATGACGTTGCCTATGTTATCTCGCAACAGCTCGAGTTCGTATTCCTTCCACCCGAAAATACTTTGTTCAACAAGTACTTCGTGAATAGGCGAAGCATGAAGTCCGCGGTCAAGCGCTTCGTCGAAATCTTCAGGACGGCGAACAAACCCACCGCCTGTTCCGCCGAGTGTGAAAGAAGGGCGAATTACCAGCGGGAACCCAATTTCCTGGGCAATTTCCTTCCCCTGAAGGAACGAAGTCGCGGTCGCACCTTTGCAAGTACCTACACCAAGTTCCTCCATCTTGAGCCTGAATTTCTCGCGGTCTTCCGTCGTTTCAATGGCCTTGATGTCTACACCGATGATGCGAACACCATAGTGTTGCCATATGCCCGCTTTGTCACATTCTATACACAGGTTCAGTGCCGTTTGGCCACCCATGGTCGGAAGTACCGCGTCGATGTGATGCTTTTCGAGAATTTCTCGGATAGACTTCTTCGTAAGGGGCTTGAGATAAACGTGGTCGGCAATCACCTTGTCGGTCATGATTGTCGCCGGATTGGAATTGATCAGGACGACCTCGATACCCTCCTCTCTCAACGAGCGTGCAGCTTGCGAACCGGAGTAATCGAATTCACACGCCTGACCGATGACGATCGGCCCACTTCCTATAATCAGTACCGAACGTATACTTCTGTCTCTTGGCATTGTCTGTCGGGGAACGGGGAAAACAAAATTGCGCAAAAATATACCAGAATTGTTGTAATAACAGGTTTCGCCCGAATTTTTTGGGAATGGGGGTAAAACAGGCCAACGCTCCGGATCTGGCGTCGACTACCGCTTGACAAGTCTTTTCAAAAAGCGCTTATCGCCGGCGAGCGCCCTTACCATATAGACACCCGCCGGAAGCGCGCTGATATCGATTTCGGCGATGTCCTTTTCCGGCTCAATGTCGAATGATAGCACTGCCCTTCCCTGAACGTCTACGATATCGACAAACACTACCGGTCTTTTACCCGAAAACGCCAGCGACAAAATATTGTCTGCAGGAACGGGATAAACATCAAACCCAAAAGCGGGATCAGGAACAACTCCCGTTACGGACGGGTCTTGCTGAATGACGAGATTGTCGATAGCCCATCCCCACCCGTTAGCAAGCTGGTCAGCAAATAGACGGAAACGGATCAATACCTGGTCTCCGACATCAAAGTATTCGTTATCCAGAAGGTCAATGGCGCGTCGGCGGAAAAGAGACGGCTCCCCAACTGCCAGGGAGATATGGTCAACGATGTGACTGTTGTAGCGTGACAACCAGACTGAATTTGCCCTTGAGTCATATCCTGCAACGAGGGGCCACCAGGTTAACCCACCATCGGCGGAGCCTTCAACGATTACGTAGTCATAAAATCCAGCGTCACCGAAGACAGAACTGTTGGTTCCCGGCTCAACCAGTACAATCTCGTCAAAACTCAACAACGCGGCCGAGTCTCTTAGTATAATAGGAATTTGTAGTTGATACGTGTAGTGACTTTCGTCGTTGGGTCCCGAACCGTTTTGATAAGGATGGTCACTGTGAATGGCTCCATTTGCAAAACCACTGGGTGTGGCAATCGAAAATCCTGTACCAAAGAAATCATCCGAAGGAGTGTCAAAGTTGTTCGTATAGGTACTGCGAGCCGGAAGTATTCCGACTACCGTAATGCGGTGAACTCCTTCTTCAGGCGACGAGGTTGTATTGATGGCCACCGACATATCACTCGCTACGAGTCGGTAATGGATTAGATCTCCGATCTCCAGGTCGTCAAAAGTCAGCGTGCTCCGATAGAGATCGTTGCCAATGTGTTCCAATGTAGCCGTATGGGTTGGCCCGTCATTCACGTTATACTCTACCAGAACGGAGGCCACGGCCAGGTTATCACTTACCTCGGCCTCCAGCGTAAGGGCAGGGTAATCGGCGAAAATAAAAGAGGTGGGGACGTGGCGGATTTCGGGCGCATCAACATCCGGTCCGATCCTGAAATAGTGCAATCCCTGCTCAGGCGCGCTGCCCTGGGTTTGCAGCCGACCCGGGCTTACTGCCTGCTGGCCACCGTTTACCACCGACAGGTAATATCCGTACGTGCGCGGTTGTAAAGTCCCTGGAAGTTCTGCAACGAAGCGGTTAGGGGGAACTGAATGACTCATGTCAACAGTAGTGAAGCTGATGCCATCTATTGTATAATGAAGCTTCACCGCTTCACCCTCGTAAACTTCGTCCGCGACAACTTCCGCGAACACCGTGTAGGGCTCACCGTCGTGTCGCTCCGTATCTTTTAAGGGCGTGTGGACAATTCTCGTCGTGATCCAACCCAAGGTCGCAAAGATGTCGCGAACCACATCACCCGGATCGTGGATAGCTTCGGCCATCGCTATCTGAGGAGTCATCAACCGGTTTGCATCTCCGCTTCCGTTGTAAGTCGCTTCATCAAGATGTGAAATGCTTGATCCTGCGCTGAAAGTCGATGGGGCGTATAGTCGTGGAAGGGGTCCCTCTGCCGAGCGAAAAAACAGGGCACCACTCTGCAAAGCATTTGCGAGCGCCGCTGACGGCGCATCGAATTCCTGAAAAAGGTTCTTTTGCGTCTGGTCTTCAACAAAAAGGTCGAATGCTAGTGGTGCTACGCTCGTCCCCGAAGAAAGGCCCAGGGTACCGGTTGGTCCATTCACCCTATAGCTATGCGTAAAACCCAGTCCATGAGCGATTTCATGGAGAACAATAGTGACGAAATCCATTTTTCCCGCCGGAGTATTTCCGTCGAGACCAAAATACCAGGAGGTCTCGCTGTTGAATGTAGCGATGATGTCGGGTTCGTCGGGTGCGTTAAGTTGCCTCCCCGCCAGTTTCTCTGCCAACGCTACCGGGTAGAACGTATTCATCTCCGGCTCACCGCCGAAGTTAGCGTACGCGCTTCCCCAAATGGCTTCTCCTAAAACGCCAGGACGTAACGATCTCCATTCGACACGGACACGGATCGGCACCGTTGATATCAGTTCGCTTTCCCAGATAGAAAGCGCATAGGCCACCGCCTCCCGGATGGCTGCATCGTCTGGAAAGCCGACGTATTCGACATCAAACGTTGCGCTCTTGGTTCGGGCGTTTCGCAACGCCCCGTTTCGG
This sequence comes from uncultured Roseivirgaceae bacterium, assembly GCA_964532595.1. Taxonomy (GTDB): domain Bacteria; phylum Bacteroidota; class Bacteroidia; order Cytophagales; family Cyclobacteriaceae; genus Chryseosolibacter. The sequence continues at coordinate 6,554 of CAZHIQ010000008.1, read as the reverse complement.
GCCGGGGCGATGAACTCTCTGCGGTTTTCGAAGCTCTGATAACACACCACGGGTTCACGGGGATCAAGACGGGTGCCCTGCTGAGCCATCGCGGGCGCGACTCCGCTCATGAATATGATCATCCAGACAATTATCCCCCTCATGAATGCACTTGTATTGGTAAAAACACGTGCCGTGTTGGTGGTCTAGGGAAGTGTCTCCGCTACTTCAATCACTTTGTTCCATACACGGAAAACATTCTTGTAGCAAATCTTCTCAATATCGGACGGGCTATAGCCCCTTTTCAACAACTCAGCGATAAGATTTGGATAGTCCGACACATCTTTCAACCCCACGGGGAGGCTATCGCCCACTCCGTCATAGTCCGAGCCAATGCCCACATGATCTACACCCACAAGTTTTACAACATGATCAATATGATCGGCTACGCGTTCAACGTCGGAGTATAACTCGCGGTGATCTTTCGCAAACTGATCAATTAGCGGTTGAGCTTCCGGATCACGCGAAGTCAGGTTTTTCGACACGAGAATGGCCTCGAGTGAATCTCGCAACGGATCGTTACGACGCGCGACAGAGTCGAGGAAGTTTGCGCCAAAGTTGATTTGTATCACCCCTCCATTTTTTGCAAGAGCGCGAATCATATCATCCGACATGTTGCGTTCAAAACCGGGGGTGAAGTGACGACATGACGAATGAGAAGCAATCACGGGAGCTGTGGAAACCTCCATGACATCATAGAAGGTGCTGTCCGATACATGGGAAATATCAACCATAATGCCGAGTTTGTTCATCTCGGCAACAACTTCTTTTCCGAACGGACTGAGTCCATTCCAGGTACCTCGCGGATCATATGATGAATCACATATCTGATTGTCGCGCGCATGGGTGAGGGTGATATACCGAATTCCGCGATCGAAGAAGTACTGAAGATTCCTCAGGTCATTGCCCACAGGCGCTCCGTTCTCTAGTCCAAGAGGTAAAGAAATTTTCCCTTCGCGGGTATTGGTCTCGATGTCAGCTGGGGTTCTTGCAAGTGCAAATTTGTCCGGGTGAGCGTTAACGATACCTTCTACCATATTAATGAGAGTGTCAGCAAGCGCTTTACCCATATCAGGTTTCAGCTGCTCCGATGAAGGGATATAGATCGACATAAACGGAGCATCCAGCCCACCCGCTTTCGCGCGTTCGTAGTCGAAGTCGCCCTCCGAAGAACTCACCGGAATCCCCAGATACTCTCTTTCGAAGCGAAAATTCTTGATCTGAAGACGATAAGGAAGATCAATATGACCGTCAACAATGATGTAGGCCTGGGCCAACGAATCTGCAACCCTCTGACGTTCTTCGTCAGAAATCGTAGTGAAATCGAGTGGCTTTTCGCTCGTTTGACAACGCATCAGGATAAACAGGCTGACAACAACCAGGGCAAAAGACTTCCTCATAGACAGTTCAGTAATTGTGGCAAAAGTTATTCATTTTTGCCCGGCATTACGAATGCCCGGCGCAAAACGTTACATTATATACAGTAAACACCAGTCAAGGTGAACGTCGATCTACCTTTTATCCGCAAGTCGCAGCTGGCTCTCCGAAACGGTCAGGACAAACCTGAAGTATGGGTCGCGTATAAAGGGCTTGTTTACGATGTTACGCCATCCCGTCTATGGTTGAAGGGAAAGCATTATGAGCACTGGGCCGGTCAGGATCTGACGGAGGAACTTGCAGACGCACCACACACGGATAAGGTTTTCGACAAATTCACAGTCGTAGGCCGACTCATGGTTTAAAGGGATTTTTGCCCGCAGGGGGGCCGCTTTCTTTTGACAATTCCACCCAAGTCTTAGCTTTGCATCTCCCTTTTATTCAATTAATCAAAGATTACGAAAATGATCCTGATAGCCGACAGCGGAGGCTCCAAAACGGACTGGCGTATAGTGTCAAGCAATGGAGAGATCAAGCAAGCCAGTTCTCCGGGCTTCAACCCCTACTATCAGCCGGTTGATGACCTTAAGAACATTGTTAAAGACGCCGTATTCCCCGTCGTTCCTTCCGCCAGCGAAGTTCGCGAAGTGTATTTCTATGGCGCTGGCGTATCCTCGGAGAAGAATCAAATCACCATTCGAAACGCGTTTCTCGACTTCTTTCCCGGTGCTCACATCGAAATTGGATGGGACCTACTTGCCGCTGCTCGCGCATTGTGCGGAAAAGAACCCGGAATCGCGTGCATCATGGGCACTGGCTCCAATTCTTGCCTTTATGATGGAACCAACATCACCGACAACGTAGCGAACCTGGGATGGATTCTCGCCGACGAAGGCTCAGGAGCCAATATCGGCCGAAAGTTTCTTGTTGACTATCTGCGGAAGAAAATGCCGGAGACGCTGGCCAACCAGTTTCACGCCCGCTTCCCTCTTTCCCGCGAAGAGTTTCTCGAAAAGGTTTATCAGGAGGAAAAGCCCAGCGCTTTTCTCGCCAGCTTTGCCAAATTTATCTTTCAACATTTGAAGGAGCCGTATTGCTATAATCTCATTTACAGCAGCTTTGCTGAGTTTTATGAAAACAACGTCATGCAATACGAGAACTATCAGAACCTGAAAGTGCACTTTACCGGGTCGATAGCCTTTTACTTCAGCGACATTCTTCGCCAGGTTGCCAACGATAAAGGAATCACCGTCAAGAATATTCTGGAAGGACCAATCTCGGGGCTAACTCTTTACCACACCCAGAAACAATAGCGTCGCGATCTATGTCATCCGTCACCGAATCACCTTCCCACTACAGCGACCTTGAACAGATGTCTGTTCGTGAGTTGCTGGAGAATATCAACAAGGAGGACCAGACCGTTCCGCACGCCGTCGCCAAAGTTATTCCGCAGATCGAGCAACTGGTTGACGCAATTGTTCCGCGCATGCAGACCGGCGGCCGTTTATTCTACATCGGCGCAGGGACAAGCGGTCGCCTGGGTATCCTTGATGCTTCGGAGATTCCGCCGACCTACGGGATGCCTCATGGCCGCGTCGTTGGTTTGATCGCTGGTGGAGACACGGCGATCCGAAAAGCGGTCGAAAAAGCGGAAGACGACCGCGATCAGGCTTGGAAAGATTTACTTGAACACAACATCTCGGCTGCTGATGTACTCATCGGCATTGCTGCAAGCGGGAGAACGCCCTACGTGGCTGGAGGCCTCGAAACTGCGCGAGCTAACGGCGTTACAACCGGCTGCATTGTCTGCAATACTGACTCCGAGGTTGCAAAGCATGCCGACTTTCCCGTGGAAGTCGTGGTAGGTCCGGAATTTGTGACCGGAAGTACCCGAATGAAATCGGGCACTGCGCAGAAACTTGTTCTCAACATGATTTCCACCACAGTCATGATCCGCCTCGGCAGAGTGAAGGGCAATAAGATGGTGGATATGCAATTGACTAATAACAAACTGGTCGATCGCGGCACTCGAATGGTGATGGAAGAACTTTCTATCTCCATGGAAGAAGCCGAGCAGCTGTTGAAACAACATGGTTCCGTGCGCAAGGCTGTGGAAAGCCACAGGAAAAATGCATGAGATAGAACCATACTACAACTGGTTAAAATACTACGATTCCTCTACTGACGACCGCTCTCCGTTCTTTGGAAAGGAATACAACCACGATGTGTATTCCGAAACCATCTACGGATACTATATCGATCCTGCCTGGGATTTTATTGGGTCAGAGACGCTCTATCTGAAAATTCTTTACGCCGACTATGACCGCGGTTTTGCTGTTATCGAGTTTATTGGTGAGTGGAACGACGCGATCAATAACGATATCATGCATTTAAAGCGTAATGTTATTGAGCAACTACTGGCGGAGGGGATCAATAAGTATATCCTGATAGGGGAGAACGTAATGAACTTTCACGGCTCCGACGATTCGTACTACGAAGAATGGTTCGAAGACGTTGAAGACGGTTGGATTGCCGCCGTCTCGTTCCCAGAATTCATACAGGAAGAACTCAAGAAGTATAACGTAGATCACTACGTTAATATGGGCGGAACCTTGCAGATCACTCAGTGGCGAACACTGCACCCCCTGAATTTCTTCGAAGCGGTCGATCGATTGATTCAGCGTCGACTAGGCCCCTAAGGGATCCGTTAAAGCAATGCGAGCTGCACTCCTGTCACCAGCACATCAGCCGGAACCAGGTATTGGCGTCGGCTTTTTAGTTCATGACACAGTACCCGCGTACGTCGTAGTTTCCCCTTCTTGAAGTACTTCCCCTGAAACCGAAACACGCTGCCCTCCGGGATATCAGCTAGCGTAGCATACTGATCGGCATCCGCGTCATACTGACGCAGTACACGCGTCAGCGCGGCATCAGCAAACGAACTGGCCTTCGGGTTTTCCATATGAGGCAAGAGCTCGAGCATTATGTCGTCCGGGAAAACATCGGGATGCATTACCGGCTCCAACAGTAATCTGAACTGTGTCTTCCATTCGTCGCCGTGAGGATCCACCCGATTACCATAACGAAGATAAACGCGTAAGTGGGCCACCTCATGGATATACGTTATAAGGAAGAGATAGGGATTTAACTCGTGATTAAGTGTAATGCGCGGTCGCGACATGCTGCGGCGCGCGGTGAAGTCGCCCACCTTTGTCTGGCGAGTTCTGGTAATCTTCAAATCGAACGGCGCCTCCTCCCACAAGCGATAACAATAATCGACCGCCGGCACCGGAACGCGCTCCTCCATTATTCTTCTAATCCTCTCTGCGCTCATAGGGGTATGAAAAAAGGCTTTAGTAACCTAAAGCCTTCCTGAATCTTGTTTGACTGAAGATTACTGCTGTGCAGTTGAATCAGCTTGCACAGAATCTGCAGGAACTTCTTCAACAGGAGCTGCAGGTTCTTCTGTCACAGGGGTTTCTTGGGTTTCAGCTTCACTTTGAGAGCTACCGCCACCACATGCGACGAAAGTCAGTGCAAAGCTGCACACCATAAGCAATGCGATCAATTTTTTCATAGTTTACAGGTTTTGATTCCAAGCAAATATAAAAGGAATGATGAAAACATGCCCGGTGATACAACGAAAATATTACTTCTTACGGAAGATAAGCCTCACGGGCACTCCTTCGAAGTCAAAGTGATCACGGATACGGTTTTCAAGGTATCGCTCATACGATGGCGCAATGTATTGAGGCAGGTTACAGAAGAATGCAAACGATGGAAACCGCGCATTCACCTGCGTGATGTACTTTATATTAACCTGTTTTCCCTTCATCGATGGCGGTGGATTTCGCTCGATCAAAGGCAGGAGTGTCTCGTTAAGCTGCGAGGTTGGTATTTTCTTCGTCTTGTTGTTGTAGACTTCAACAGCCTTCTCCATAACCTGGAAGATGCGTTGCTTTTGAATCACGGATGTAAACAGGACAGGCAGGTAATCGATCGGCGCCAGCTTGCCGAAAATCTCCTTCTTATAAGCATCAGCAGTGCGCGAATCTTTCTCAATAAGATCCCATTTGTTGACCATCAAGACTATTCCCTTTCCCTGACGGGAAGCCAGGCTGACGAGGTTGACATCCTGTGATTCCATTCCGCGTTCTGCATCGATGATAACGATACAAACATCCGACTCCTCGAGGGCTCGCAGGGATCGGAGTACTGAATAAAACTCTATGTCGTCGCGCACCTTACCCTTCTTTCGCACGCCAGCGGTGTCAACGAGGATAAAGTTCTTGCCGAACATTTTATAGTGCGAGTGAATCGCATCACGTGTAGTTCCTGCTTCGTCAGTGACTATGCTGCGTTCCGTTCCCAGCAAGGCGTTTAGGAAGGACGACTTACCGACATTAGGTCGTCCCAAAATCGTGATCTTCGGTATCCCGGCGTTAGGATCTTCTACTCCTTCTGTTGGAAAGGTTTTGACCAAAGCATCCAGAAGATCTCCGGTTCCACTTCCGTTCTCCGCCGAAATGGGATAGATATCGGCGTCGAGGCCCATTCCGTAGAATTCGGCAGCAAGAATTGCTTTGTCAGGAGTGTCGGCTTTATTGGCCGCAATAAATATCGGTTTCTCAGACGCCCGAAGAACGTTGGCGAAGTCCTTGTCGAATCCCGTTAGCCCGTCGCGACAGTCTACTACAAAAACGATCGCCGTCGCCTCATCAATGGCCAGCTTCACCTGCTTTCGTATCTCCGACTCAAACTTGTCGGGCGAACCGGTGACATACCCGCCCGTATCGATAACGGTAAAGTACTTTCCCACCCACTCGGCATAACCGTAGTGGCGATCGCGCGTCACGCCGGCAACGTCATCCATAATGGCCTGACGCTTTTCAATCAACCGATTAAACAAGGTTGATTTACCAACATTGGGTCTGCCTACAATTGCAACGATATTGGCCATACAGTGTCGAATTTCCCGCCTCTAAACTAGCGGGCAATGGCAAAAAGGGGAAATGAAAAAGGCGACCGTTACGGTCGCCCTTCATGGTAGCGGGGACAAGACTCGAACTTGTGACCTTTGGGTTATGAGCCCAACGAGCTACCAACTGCTCCACCCCGCGATATATTTTTTTCCTCTA
>CAZHIQ010000007.1:2292-114172 GCA_964532595.1 uncultured Roseivirgaceae bacterium | reverse complement strand
AACAACCCTTCAGCCTCGGTGACGCTTGCTGCAGGCGGCGAAGCGGTTCTTCGCTGGACGGTTACCAACGGTGTTTGTGCGGCTACCTTTGATGAAGTATTGATCCGCAATTACGCGTTACCGACCGTCGCGGATGCCGGTATCGACATTGAACAATGCGGAGGCGGTGTATTTAATATTAACGGCAACGTGCCTGTCTCAGGTACCGGGCAATGGAGTGTGGTGACAGGGGTAGCCGTGATTGTGAATGCAAACTCTTTCAGTACTACGGTGACAGGTGTGCCTGAGGGTAGCAGTGTGACCCTACGCTGGACAATTACAAACGGATTATGTGAGTCGTTCGACGATGTTGTACTGACGAATTACGAGTCATTCCCGATTGTGTCTGCGGGTGCAGATCTGGTGCAGTGTGAAGACGGAACATTCAGCCTTTCTGCTGACGCTGCACCTGTTGGCGGTGCGGGCGTTTGGTCTTTTGTTGGACCAGATCATGGAGCAACTATAACTACTGCGTCTTCACCGACGAGCACCGTCACGGACGTGCCGGCTGGCAAGAGCGTAACCTTGCGATGGACTGTGACGCGCGGCACTTGTACTACAACGGACGATATAACCTTAACCAACAATATTGAACCGGCGGCAGCCAATGCGGGTCCGGATCAAACGTTTTGTGATGCAACAATATTCGTGATGGCGGCCAGTAGTCCGGCCCCCGGAATCGGGTTATGGACAATTGAGTCGGGCACTGCGACCATTACTAATCCGGCTTTGGCAACTACTACTGTTACCGGCTTAGCTCCGGGATCGGAAGTGACTCTACGTTGGACAGTTTCCAACGGTGCGTGTGTGACCTCTGATGTTGTGACACTGACGAACAGTGCGCCTTTCCCCGTGGTTAGCGCTGGCGCGGACCAGGAGTTGTGTAGCACGTCGACCTTTACACTGGCGGCCGATGCGCCTCCGGCAGGTGGAGCTGGACTATGGTCGTTCGTGGGCGCTGATTACGGAGCCACGATCGTGGATCCCACATCACCTTCCAGCAGTGTAACCGGAGTACCTGATGGACACACGGTGACTCTACGCTGGACGGTCACCCGTGGTGCTTGCGTCACTACGGATGAGGTTAGTGTAACGAATAGCGAAGTACCTCCGGTCGCGATTGCGGGTCCGGATCAGGTGCTTTGTGAAACGACTACTTTTGTACTTGCGGGTAATGATCCGGCTCCGGGTACGGGACTCTGGACGATTGACGCGGGCAGTGCTGTCATAACCAACACCGGATCTCCTTCGACCACGGTTACAGGCGTGCCGGTGGGATCAAGTGTAACTTTGCGCTGGACGATCAGCAACGGTTCGTGCTCAACGAGTGATGTACTTGTACTGACCAATAGCGCACAGCCAACAATAGCTGTCGCGGGTGCTGGCCAGGAACTTTGCAGTACCGGAACGTTTGTCATGGCAGCAAATGCGCCTGTGGTAGGAAGCGGTGAGTGGAGTATTGTCGGCTCAGCAAACGGTGCAATCATTGACGACTTAACATCGCCGACAACGATCGTTGACGGATTGTCGCTTGGTAGCAGTGTTACACTGCGTTGGACCATCACGAACGGTGCTTGCAGCAGTATTGATGAAGTAGTTCTCATTAACAGTGATGTGCCCACGGTGGCTGTAGCCGGGCCGGACCAATTCCAGTGCAACAACGGCACCTTTGCCATGGCGGCCAATACCCCGGGTGTGGGTACCGGCCTCTGGTCTTTCGTCGGTGCTTCGAACGGAGCCGCAATCACGAACGTTAACTCACCGACAACTACCGTTACCGGACTTGCGGCGGGTGCTACCACTACGCTGCGTTGGACGATTAGCAATGGATCCTGTATAAGTTTTGAAGAGGTAACGCTGAGCAACAGCGCTCCGCCCACAGTGGCTGATGCCGGTGTTGATCAGCAGATTTGCGGACCTTTGACAACGTTGGCGGCGAACAGTGCCGGGCTGGGAACGGGAAGCTGGTCAATTATCAGCGGTTCCGATGGAACTGTTCACTCGCCGGGTGATGCCAATAGCTCTTTTGAAGGGGTAGAGGGAAACACTTACACGCTGCGCTGGACAATCACCAACGGCGTCTGTGTTAGCCACGACGACATTCAGGTAACGCTCAAGCGCATTCCTTCCGTGGCGGCCTCCGATGCCGAGGTCTGCTCGGGGGCGACTACCAGCATTTCTATTACTAACCCCAATGGTGTTCCTGGTACTACTTTCGATTGGACGGTCGTCGCAGCCACCAATGTGAACGGTGCAGCGGCTGGAAGTGGTAATCAAATAGCACAGGTGTTGACTTCAGCAGACGGTTTCACCATCGGTACGGTTGTGTATAGGATAACGCCAACCGCGAATGGTTGCGCCGGTCCTTCACAGGATGTGACGGTAACTGTTAATCCTACTCCCGTAATTACGACCCCTGCGGTTGAGCGCATTCAAACAATCTGTAGTGGAGACGCATTGAATTTCCTTCCGGCGTCGACGGTACCAGGTACTACCTATTCCTGGACGGCTTCGGTTTCGGGTGTAGTGACCGGGATAACTTCTTCCGGTACAGGCGCCATCACCGATGTACCCGTAAACTCAGGCAGCACGGCAGGTACAGTAACCTATACGATAACACCGCATGCAGGAGCTTGCAATGGTGCTTCCGTAAGTTACGTTGTCACCGTTCGTCCGGAGCCTACGGTAGCGGCTATTGACCAGACTATTTGTTCCGGTCAAACTTCCGCAGTGGCCATCAGTAACCCCAATACGGTGGCGGGAACGACCTTTACATGGGTGGTCGAAAGCGTTACCAACGTGACAGGAGCAGCAGCCGGTGCGGGTACATTAATCAGTCAACACCTGACGTCTACCGATGGGGTAACTGCTGGCGTTGTTGTTTATCGCATTACCCCTGAAGCCAACGGATGTATCGGTCCCTATGCCGATGTCACAGTTAATGTAACACCTGTGCCGGGCATCACCAATGCTGCCGTAGACTTGGCGAAGCAAATATGCAGTGGAGAACCGTTGAACTTCCTGGCAAATTCAACTATTAACGATGCCACGTTTACCTGGACCAGTTCGGTCATTGGTTCAATAGGTGCGGGAAGTGTATCGGCAACGGGGACAGGTGCGATCACGGATATTCCGATAAACATCGGAAACGTAGATGCCCAGGTCACCTATCGAATCACGCCGCGGTACAATGGCTGTGACGGAACACCTGAAGACCTTGTGGTAACGGTTAAGCCCTTGCCTTCAGCTACTGCGTCCGACTTTGTTATTTGTAGTGGGCAGAACGCATTCGTGACGATTTCTCCGGGGCCGCAGCATGTTGCTGGTACGACGTTCTCCTGGACCGCGTCAATCCCTACCGATAATGTGACGGGAGCGACCAATGGCAATGGATCTGTAATCAATCAGACTCTCAATACGACCGATGCAAATACCGGTACCGTTGTATACACCGTAACTCCGGCAGCCGGGGGCTGTGTTGGACCCACTCACGATATCATCGCAACTGTAAACCCCATCGCTACGGTCGTGACAGAAGCTGACTTTACGGTGTGTGAGCCCACAGCTATTCCGGTAGAAGGATTGATAGGTGGAAGTGCATCTTCGGCGATCTGGACAATTGAATCAGGAAATGGAACCATAAGCACTAGCGTGGTGGCCGGCAATGTTGTTTCTGCAACTTACATGGTGCATCCCGCCGATATCGGTAGCTCGATCAGACTGCGTTTAACCACGAACGATCCGGATGGGGTCGGTCCTTGCTCAGATGTTAGCGACGAGCTTGTGGTTACAATCAATAGGGCGCCTCAAGTAAGTGCACCCGCCGACTTTGTGATTTGTGAACAGACCTCGTTCCTGATCAGCGGAACGCTTGGTGGAAGCGCAGCCACAGGCTCATGGAGCGTCTTGTCAGGTGATGGTGTCTTGTCGGTTAGTAGTATTACGGGTAACGTGGTGACAGCCAACTATTCTCCGGCGCTCACTGATATCCAAAATACAGTTTCTTTCCGGTTGACGAGCAACGACCCGGACGGATTTGGTCCCTGCGAGCCCGCGACGGATGATGTGGTTATTACGATTAACCGGGCAGCTCGTGTGGATGCCGGTGTGCCGATTACCGTCTGCGAAGACCAGGTCGTTAATCTTTCCGCGTCCCTGTCGGGCGCAACAAGCCAGATCACCTGGAGTGGCGGAAGCGGTGCAGCTCAGTTTGATGATGTGAACGATCCGTCGGCCACCTATCACCTGACTGTCGCTGACCGTGCTTCCGGAAATATCTTCCTGACGGTCACCACCGATGATCCGGACGGGGCGGGGCCTTGCACTCCGGTATCGGATCAGGTTGAAGTAAAGATCAATCTTTTACCTAACGTGTTCCTTTTCGTTCCTTCGAACGTGCGGGCAGAGAACGATCCGGTGATGTTGCTCAGTGGTACTCCTACTCCGGGTATCTATACCGGGCCGGGTATAACCGCCGGGACTAACGAGTTCAATCCTGCCAATGCAGGAACAGGACAGAAGACACTTCGCTATACACACACCGATGGAAACGGTTGTACGAACTTCGCGGAAGTACTGATAGTGGTCAACCCGGTGACAAAAGTTGAGTTCGCGATCGAACAACCCAGTACAGTGGATGCGCTCGGTCAACTCATCATTTGTGAAAATTCCGGAAACAATGATATGCTGCGCCTTCTGGGAAGCCCGGCCTGGAACTCTCCGCTTGCGAAAAATGCGCTGTTCCGCAGTCTGGATTCCGAACTGGGACCGCGCGTTATCTTCGACGGTTTTGATTTCTTTATCAATACAAAAGATCTGCCACGGGGCACCTATCCACTCCAGTACATCTTCACCAACCACGACGATGCAACGGATACGTTGACCAAGTTTATTGTCGTTAATCCGGCGCCGGAGGCAATTATCGATGTTCCGAATAGCTGTATTGACGAGAACATTACGTTCATCGATAGTTCAACTATTCCGCAGGGCGGACCCGACGATGAAATCGTGAGCTGGGCGTGGACCTATGGCGAAGGGGGACATGGCAACGATGGTGTTTCCCGTGATCCTTCGTTTAAGTATACTTTCGAGGGACTTAAAACACTTAACCTCCGGGTTACCACAGATAAAGGGTGTTGGCACCAGACGTCGAAGACCATACGCGTAAGTAATCCCCCGAAACCCGACTTTACATGGAGTAAGATCTGTGTGGAAACGGAGACGACTGAGTTTAAAGACCTGTCCGACCCGGGTATAGGCAACATCATTCAATACGCGTGGAAGTTTTCGGAGGATCCGCTGGATACCCTTGGGTTCGGAGTTCCCACAAAACTGGTGCCCGCAGGTACGCACGATGGACGCACTTCCAATACGTATAAAGACCCACACCACCGTTACCTTACCTACCAGACGTATAACGTGGTGCTTAGTATCCGAACGGACGACGGTTGTGAGAGCAGTGTGACCAAGCGAGTCTATATTCTCGACTACAGCCGGCCCACGCCGACCAACGGATATTTTGAGGACTTCGAGGCGGGTCCCGGAACCTGGGTTCCTACATCGTCGCATCAGGAGGCCGGCAAGGAACACCAATTCAGTTGGGTGTTTGGCATTCCGTCAGGAGAGACCATTAACAGTGCTTCGTCCGGGCATTTCGCCTGGTGGACGGGAGGAAATCCGGACGCGGCGAGCGACTTTAGTACTTATTATCCCAACGATAGCACCGAGGTGATTGGCCCTTGTCTCGATTTGACGGCCATTGAGCGTCCCATGATTTCGCTGAATTATTGGTCCGACTCGCAGCGCGATTTCGACGGCGCTGTGGTCCAGTATTCGACAAATGGTGGGGCTACATGGCGTACGATCGGCGATGCTGAAAAGCGCGGTATCAACTGGTACAACAGCAAGAACCTTCCTTCATCGATTGGTGGTGAGGACCGGTTTGCCTGGACGGGTGAGTCGGGAGGTTGGCGCAACGCCCGGTTCAACCTTGACGATATTCCTCCGTCAGAAAGGACCCTGGTCGTATTCCGTATTGCTTTCGGAAGTAACAACGACAACCTGGCCGAGCGGATTCTGAATGGTTTTGCCTTTGATGATATCTATATCGGGGAGAAAACGCGAAACGTCCTGGTGGAGCACTTTACGAACAACAGCAACGCAGCGGCTAACAGCGCCCGTCTGGCCCTCGACAATATGTACACCAACCAGACGCTATTGGGCTTGAAAACAAAGTCCGATTTTATCAAGCTTCAGTATCACGTCGCATCGGGAGGTTTCGATCAGTTAAATAGAGACAATCCCGCAGATCCTTCCAGCCGGGCGTTCTTTTATAACTTTGACTACTCACCGACTACGGTGATGGATGGGCTGATCGGAATGTCGCCGTACGTCGCGCACAACGGAGCCGCCATTGAGTTTACCGGCGACCACTCAGTCATCACCAGCGCTGAACTTGATCGTCGCGCGCTCGACGATCCCAAGTTTCTGATTACCGAAAATATTCCTGCAGATCAGTTGGAAGATGATCCGCTGAGGGGTGAAGTGACTTTCCGCTACAACGATGCGCTGAAAGGTTACACAGGAACAGTGCTGTTCCATGCAGCTTTGGTTGAAGCTAATGTGAATGGCAACCGAAACGTGGTGCGCAAACTTCTTTGGGGTAGTGGCGGACGTGCCGAGGCACGGACGTGGACGCAGGGTACACAGCTCACCTTGCCGATTAACTATGCGATCGATGTTCCGGTTACGGATCCCGACGGGTTGTATCTGGTGACATTTGTCCAAGACAAGGATACACGTGAAATTTTCCAAAGCTCAATTGTGAAACTGCCGCGGAAGATTGGCCGAATGCCCGTCGGTGTTGAAGACAATCCTTTCCTCGCAGAGATCGGAGATATCCATGTTTTCCCTAACCCGGCGTCGAAGGAAGTTAACTTCGCTCTGGAGAATCCTCTCATGCACGATTATACATTCCGTATTATCGACCAGCGGGGGGTCACGATCGTAGAGGGGGCGTTGGACCACGATCTGCGCATACCGCAGCGTGTTGACCTGACGGTGCTGTCAAATGGAATATACTTTGTTCAGTTCCGCAACGCCGACAACAAAGTTGTGACGCATCGAAAGCTGGCGGTAATGAATCGCCAATAGGATGATCGATAATCGGAAGGAAAACCTATTACTCCGTTAACGATGCAGCCTTGAGCTCTTCGATTGCGGAGGAACATTCAGCGACGAAACGCTCGGTGGATGCCACCAACTCCGGTGCTGGTACAGGTGAAGCCTTGGCGCTATCTTCTATCGATACAATTGTCTTGCGAAGTTCCTCCATTCCCAGAATACTGAACGTGGGCTTGATCTGGTGTGCGAGCCGGGACAGCTTTTGCCAGTTTTCGATTGATACGGCAACCTTCATCTCAGCAAGAATCGGAGGAATCGTCTGAATGAACGTTTGGATCATTTCCTCAATAAACTGTTCGTTGTTGGCCGATACTGAGCGAAGGTAACCCAGATCGTATGAAGGTTTCTTTGCCGGCATGGGCACCAACTTTTCCTCATGGGAGCGAATAGATAAGTCGCGGAAAAGTTTGCTGTGAAGGTCATCGGGAGTAAACGGCTTCGCCAGGTAGTCGTTCATCCCGGCGGCGAGGCATTGTTCAATATCACTTCGCGTAGCGTTTGCAGTCAAGGCCACGATGGGAACGTCGCACATGGGAGGATCCAGTAACCGGATCGTACGCGTTGCTTCGTACCCGTCCATTACAGGCATTTGGATGTCCATGAGCACTACGTCGTAGGTGTGGTATTTGATTTTCTCGATGGCGACGATGCCGTTCTCGGCGATATCAACTGAACAATCCCACTGCTGAAGGATGCTCTTGGCGTACAGACGGTTGATGTCGTTGTCTTCCACAAGGAGTACCCTCACACCGCGAAGTGTTGGGATAAGCCGTTCGTCCCCGATGGTTTTGGGAGAGCTCCTGCGACGCGTTTTTTCGACCGGCGCGAATTTGTAAGGAATACAGACGGTAAAGTTGGAGCCTTTGTGTTCTTCGCTTTTGACTTCGATTGACCCCTGTTGGAGTTCAACGAGTTGTTTTACGATTGTTAAGCCGAGACCGCTACCGCCATACTTGCGGGTAACACTGGCATCGGCTTGACTGAAGCTTTCAAATATCTTATCCAGCTTGTCTTCCGGAACACCAACTCCCGTGTCGATTACCTCTACCTTCACGACACATCCGTCCTTCTTGTGCTGCGTTTCCGAGCAGAGTACCCGAATACCCCCGCTGTGCGTGAACTTGATGGCGTTGCTGATAAGGTTGATGAGGATTTGGTTCAGACGCACCGGGTCGCCCAGTAAGTTTCGGTTCAGCGATGGCTGAATCTGGTAGGTCAGATCAAGCTTTTTCTCTTTTGCCTGGTAGCTGAACATACCTATCAACGAGGGCAGGATATCCTGCAGATTGAAGGGAATACTTTCGAATTGGAGTTTCCCCGCGTCAATAGCGGCGAGATCAAGGATATCGTTAATAATAACCTTGAGATTCTCAGCCGAGTGCTTGATGGCGTTGAGATAGGTCGCGCGTTCCTGTGGCGTTGAGTCCTGACTCAATAATCCGGCCATCCCTGCGATACCATTAATCGGCGTGCGGATCTCGTGGGAGATATTCGCCAGGAATTGCTCTTTTGCTTTTTGGAGCCGGACGAGTTCTTCGGCGTCGCGCTTTCTTTGGGTGATGTCGCGGCAATCAAGAATAAAGCCGGGGATGCCTCCCTTATACTTGAGATTAATCGCGTTGAACTCGAGGAATCGGAAGGATCGGTCTTTACACAGAAATTGGATCTCAACCTTTTCGGTATAGGCCCGGCGTTGAAAGATCTTGAATCGCTTTCGCAATGCATCGACCGATTCCGGGAGAATAAAATCGAAGAAATTCTTGTTTACAAGGCTCTTGGCTTTGTATCCAAGGGTGCCTCTCACGGCTGCATTGTGATACCGGATGTTCCCGTCGAAGTCGACGATAAAGATGAGATCGGACCCATCTTCGACAACCGCTGCATAAAATGAGCCCTTCCTAATGTACTGGGCAAGGGCAGATTCTTTCGATTTCTTCATATACCGGCTGCTTCCATCTCCTTAAGATAGCGATAAATCGACGACTTGCCGATATCCAGGCGGCGGGCCACTTCCAGCACATTATCATCATACTTCTTGAGGTAGTGGCGGATAATGTGATACATGTATTGCTGCATTGTCATCTCCTGCAGCAGGAAGGAATCCATACGTCCGGGATTAGCGAAAGTGATATCTTCGGGTCGGATCTCGTTGTTATTGGCCATTACCGCGGCCAACTCAATGACGGACTTCAATTCGCGGACGTTGCCGGGGTAGGGGTACTGGAGAAGTTTGGTCTGGGCCTCGGGCGTAATGCGGAAGCGTGACATCTGATTATCATCAGTGAACTGATCGAGGAGATGCTTGGCAATCAGTATGATGTCATTGCCGCGCTCCCGAAGGGGAGGAAGCTGAATCGGTAGTCCAAGCAGGCGATAGTGAAGATCTTCGCGGAAACGTCCTGCTTGCACCTCCTGCGATAAATCTTTATGCGTGGCCGAGATCACCCGCACGTCAAGCTTTATAACCTGATTGCCGCCCACCCGGGTTACCTCGCGCTCCTGAAGTACCCGGAGGAGTTTGGCCTGCAGACTGGGGTCCATATCGCCGATCTCATCGAGGAAGAGGGTGCCGCCGTCGGCCTCTTCGAATTTGCCGATGCGTCGGGTTACTGCTCCGGTAAATGCTCCTTTTTCGTGACCGAAGAGTTCGCTTTCGATCAGCTCGCGGGGAATGGCCGCAATGTTGACAGCGACAAAGGGCTTGCCCTTACGCCGGGAATTGTAATGGATCGCTTTGGCTACCAGTTCCTTTCCTGTTCCGGTTTCTCCGGTAATAGAAACTGAGATATTGGTTGAACACGCTTTTTCCAGGAGGCCGAAGATTCTCCGGATGGGCGGACTGTTTCCAATAATACTCTTGCCGAATTCGTATTTCTGAGCGATTTCACTCTTGAGATAATCGATATGTCGGATCAACGATGTCTTTTTACGGGCATTGTTGATGGCGTTGAGGATGCGGTCTTTAGTCTCCTGGTCTTTTGTGATATAGTCATAGGCCCCCAGCTTCAGCAATTCGACCGCTGTACCTATTTTCTCCTGAGCAGAAACGATAATAACACTGATATTGGGGTCATGGCTTCGGATCAGGGAAAGGACCTGTTCACCTGCCATGTCAGGAAGGGAGTAATCCAGGGTGATGATGGCCGGGTTCTTATGAAGATTCGCCAGGCACTCCTTTCCGGAAGTGAAAAACTCGACTTCGAAGTCGGGATTTAGCCCCAGGACATATTGAAGGAATTTAGTATAGGCGGGGTCGTCTTCAACCACGAATATCCTGACCGGATCTTTCTCGTACATGCTGTGGGGGTTAGCAGAAAGAATATGCAAAAATAAGGTTTTCTCCCAAGTCTATTCGGGCTAATTTACTTATTTGCAGGGCAATCATTCCCCTTCTTTACATGAGCGTTTCCTGGTTCGGAAGTTCGGTGGTGCCCTTCCGGTTGGTATTCCTGATGTGGGCGGCCTTTTACGTTGAGCTCTTTTACGGTTGGCCCCTGAGCTTCTTCGGAATCGTCCCGTGGTCGGTCGTTGGTCTGGTGGGCCTCTTTACGGGTCCCCTGCTTCACGGGAGCTTGAATCACTTGATTTCCAATACGATACCGCTACTGTTTCTCGGTACGGTCCTTTATTTTTTTTACGAACGGATAGCCGGGACGGTGTTTTTTCGCGCCTACTTCTGGACCAACGTACTTGTATGGATTTTCGGTAGGCAGGAGGCTAATCACATTGGCGCGAGCGGATTGGTTTATGGCTTAGCATTCTTTTTGATATTTTTCGGAATTTTCCGAAGAGACTTTTTGTCGATTGTTATTTCCCTCGTTGTTGTTCTGATGTACGGCGGGGTGATATACGGTGTCTTGCCTACTGATCCGCGTGTATCGTGGGAGTCGCATTTCTCGGGTGCGCTGGTAGGTGTTTATACGGCAATTGAATTGAGCGGAACCAAAAGAGTTTGAAGATGGATGCACAGGTGAAGAAAATCATGACAGACCTCAAAGCCCGGAAGTTCGAACCGGTGTACTTTCTGCAGGGGGAAGAGGCTTATTACATTGATTTGATCGCCGATTATATTGAAGAAAATGCGCTGGATCCCGCTGAACGCGGCTTTAATCAGGTAGTAGTCTATGGGAAAGATGCGAACGTGGCTACCATTCTGACTCACGCGCGTCGTTTTCCCATGATGGCGGAGAGGCAGGTGGTTATCGTGAAGGAGGCTCAGGATATCGCTGACCTGAATAAGGAAACGGGTATGAAGCTTCTTACCGATTACGTGAAGAACCCGGTTCCCTCCACTATTCTGGTTTTCTGTCACAAGCATAAGACCCTTGACGGCCGCCGCGCTCTGGGTAAGGTGATAGACAAACACGCCCTTCTGCTGACAGCGAAGAAGGTTTATGACAATCAGCTCCCCGAGTTTGTCAACGGCTATGCGCGGGAGAAGAAGGTTGCCATTGATGATAAGGCGGTGATGGCCTTGTGTGAATTCGTCGGGAATGACCTCCATCGTCTAACGAACGAAATCGATAAACTTACCATCGCGGCCAACGGGGCTCCCATCTCTTTTGAACAGGTGATGAATGGCGTAGGGGTCAGCAAAGAGTACAACATCTTTGAGTTGCAGAAGGCCATTATCCGTAAAGACACCTTCATGGTTAACCGTATCGTGAACTACTTCGGCGCTAATACGCGCAAGAATCCCATGATCCCCGTCGTGGCATTTCTTTTTTCATTCTTCAGCAAACTTCTGGCGGCTTCCCAATGTGCAGACCAATCGGACAGAGGTTTGGTGGCTGCTTTGAAGATTAGTCCGTACGCAGCAAAGGATTATGTGGCCGCGCTGAGGGTGTATTCCACTGACCGCATCATTGCATCGATAAATGCTCTGAAGGAGGCCGATCTAAAATTGAAAGGTGTCAACTCAGGTTCTGCGAGCGAGGGGCAGATCCTGCGCGAGCTTTTATACCGGATCGTGTACTGACGAACCTCAAAGCGGTTTGTCGTATTTTGCCGGGACGCGGAGGTGCTGTTTCCGGAATTTGACATTTCCTTTTTACTTTGGTCCTTGTTTTGCAATAATTCGGCAATCGGTCTGTTTTTATCATAAAGTTTCTGCCCGTGAGGATTCTTGTCACTTTTCTTTTGTTGGCCGTGGCCGCCGGCGGGGTGCGCGCTCAAAACCAGCTATCGCAATCAAAAGCGGAGCAGCTTTATCAAAAAGGTTCCGAACTTGTAGTTCATAAGAATTTCGGCGCCGCCCGGAAGGTTTTCCAGGATTATCTTGAACATGCGTCGCCCACGGATCCACGGCGCGCTGAGGCTGAGTATTATATCGCGTTCAGCGCACTCAATCTTCAGCATATCGATGGAGAAAAGCTCATTGATCAGTATATCTCGCACTACCCTTCAAGTCCGAAAGCCGCGACTGCGTATTACGATCTTGCTTTGTTCTTTTACAACGATAGCAAGTTCTCCAAAGCTATACAGTACTTTCGCAAAGTAGATTTCCCCGCACTCACGCAGGACCAACAGCGTGAAGGCCATTTCAAGTGGGGGTATAGCTACTTCAATCTGCGACAACTCGACCAGGCACTGGAGCAGTTTAACTTCGTTAAAACCCAGCGTCATGCTTTTGCTCCAGCGGCGAATTACTACGCAGGCTTCATCGGTTTTTCACAGGGGAAATATGATCAGGCACTTGAGGATCTTAAGCGCGCTGAGACCAATGCCTCGTACGCGAATGTCGTGCCTTATCTTATCGCGAATATTTACTACAAACAGCAACGCTATGATGAGTTGCTTGCGTACACCGAAAAGCTTGCCGGACGTTCAGGTCTTCAAAATGCCAAAGATATCGCTATGCTTTCGGCAGAAGCTCACTTCTTTAAGGGAGATTATGCTAAGGCGGCGGAAGCTTATGAGCAGTTTTTGGCGGGTAATGTCGGTAAGGGGGAAAGCAACCTTCTGTTCCGGGCAGGGTACGCGAACTATGCTCTCGGAAATCAAAAGAAGGCTTTGGATTATCTCAACAAAGCTGCGGCTAGTCGCGATTCGGTGAGTTATTATGCTTCCTACTACCTCGGAATCCTCCATCTCCAGGCGGGAGAGAAATTGCTTGCGCTAAATGCTTTCGACCACTCGCGACGTATTCCCCATGACGACAACCTGGCCGAGGAGTCGACTTTCCAGTTGGGGAAGCTGGCTTATGACGCCGGTCGGATGACGCAGTCAATAGATGAGCTTGAAAAGTTTCTCGTCAGGTTTCCACAGAGTAGACATCGTAACGAGTCGAGAGAGATCCTGGCTCAGGCTTATGTGAACGGCAATAACTTCAATAAGGCGATTGAATATATCGAATCGCTACCAAACCGGAACCCGCAGGTGCAGCAAGCTTATCAGAAAGCAACGTACCTGCTTGGCTCCGAATTGTTCAATAAAAACCGATACGCTGAAGCCGTTGAGAATTTTGAAAAGTCGTTGCGGTTTCCGGTAAACAGTACGTATGTCGCGCTTGCCAGTTTTTGGGCAGGCGAGGCGTATTCGATTGGCAAGCGCTACCGCGATGCTATTCCTCACTATCAGCGCGTGCTTGGCATGAGCGGTCAGGTGGAGCCTGCCATTGCCCTTGCCACACGTTACGGACTGGGGTATGCATGGTATGCTCTGGAAGAGTATGATCAGGCACTGCCGCACTTCCGGGAGTTTACGCGTCGCGCTACACGCAGTACGCCGCATTACGTCGATGGGCTGATACGGATGGCCGACTGTCATTACATTCAACGCGATTACCGTGCAGCTCTTACGGCCTACGAGAGTGCTCGCTCTATCGGATCGCCCGACAATGATTATATATTGTTGCAGCTCGGGATGATCCATGGCATCGGTCAACGGTATGCCGAGGCCCGGAATAGTTTCACTTCCCTCATCGAGCACTATCCAAGGTCAACCTACCGGGATGAAGCACTTTATCAGCGTGCACAGTTTGAAATTGAGCAGGGGAATTATCAGGCCGCGGCCGACGGCCTGTCGCGACTGATCAGTGATGGCGCGAATTCCAGGTTTCTTCCGTATGCCTACTTGCGTCGCGCTTCTTCTTACTACAACCTCAGGCAGTATGATCGTACTATCGCCGATTACGCAGCGATTATTCGCCAGTTTCCCCACCATCCCGTAGCGCAGGAGGCGCTTTTGCCACTGCAGGACGCGTTGTCGCAGGCGGGCCGATCATCGGAGTTTAACAACTACATGGCGGAGTTTAAACGTGCCAATCCGGATGGCAAGGGACTTGAGGCGATCGAGTTCGAGACGGCCAAGAATACATTTTTTGACCAGCAGTATGCGGCCGCCGTGTCGAGTCTGGAAAATTTCGTGCGGAACTACCCGCAAACCACCCGACTTCAGGAAGCCCGATATTACATCGCTGAGTCGCGGTATCGTCTTCAGGAATACAACGTTGCCCTTCCTATATATGAGGAGTTGGCTGCAGACCGCACCTTTAATATGGGCAATCGGGTGGCAGGTCGCGCTGCGGAGATACACTTCCGTCAGGGGAACTACGCTGCTGCAGTACGATATTACCACCGCCTGGAGTCGTTGGCTACCAACAAGGCAGATCAGTATACTGCGTGGGCCGGTCTCATGGAGTCGTTCTATCAGCAGGCTGCGTACGACTCTGCCGATGCGTATGCACGCACCATTCTCGAGCGAGGCGCCATAAGCGCCGGAGGACAGAACAAGGCATCGTTGTATCTGGGGAAAACTGCGATGGCTCGCGGCGACTTCGAATCGGCGAAAGATGAGTTTTTGAATACGCTTAACTCGGCTCGGGATGAATTTGGGGCGGAAGCGAAATATCACCTGGCCGAAATTCAACACCTCGAGAAACAGTACCGCGAGAGTTACGAGACGCTTGTGAGCCTGACACAGGATTTTGGCGCTTATGAAGAATGGGTCGGTAAAGCGTTTCTGTTAATGGCCGACAACTTCGTCGCTATGAACGACCTGTTCCAGGCTAAAGCTACGCTGCAGTCGCTCATCGACCATTTCCCGCTGCAGTCGATCCGCGACAGCGCCTCGGCGCGTCTCAGGGAGATTGAGAGGATGGAGGCAGAACGCCAGCAGGAGGTATCAGCAGATAGCCTAGGCGTTGATACGTTACAGAACAACCGCTGATTTACAGGATATGAAAATTTGCTCTTTGCAGCTATCGCGCTGTGCACTCATTTGCCTGATCCAGGGATTTGCCTTGACTGCGCTGGCACAACAGGACGACTGGAACAGGGGAGGCGATCTGGAGGATGTGGAGATTGAGATCGTCAAAGAGCGCGAGGTGGCGCTGCCGCCAGCGTCGCGTAGTTTCGACAAAATTCCCCCTCCGCCCGCCGAGACGGAACGGCCGTCCTTTTCGTACGACTTCCGGCCCTTTAGCTTCGATGCTCCGCAGGTTTCTCCTTCGTTGCGTCCGCTGCGGCTGAAGCAGGAGCAACCCACCCACGTCTTTGGAGGTTACTTTAGCGCCGGATATGGAAACTATCGATCGCCCTATTTTGAGGGGTTTGTCAATACACGACGTGATCGCAAGAAACTACTGGGAGCTCATTTTGTACATCGGAGCTCCGGTACCGGTCCGGTTGATGAAAAGAACTCGGCCAGCGGGAATACGGGAGTGTCTTTGTTTGGAAAGGCGTTTAGCGATGTGGTCTCCCTTTCACTGGAGACCGGGTATGAGAACCGATTTACGCACTTCTATGGTTATCCCGACGGACAGGAGCGTAATAAATCGGATATCCGTCAGGCGTACAATAGATTTCATCTTGCGGGCGAGTTGTCGAATACCCGTAACACGGATTTTACCTACAAACTTGGTGCGGAGCTGAGTTACCTCGCCGATCATTACGAAGGCCGTGAATCGTTGGCGGGTTTTACTTTCGGTTCGGGGTATTCGTTTAATGAAGACGCGCGCATCGCTGTCGACGCAGAGTACACGCTCATCAGCCGCAAAGATTCACTTGTCGATGCGAAGGCCAGGAGTCTGTTCTCGGTGAATCCGCGGTATGTGTTTTATCCGGTGGAAGACCTCATGCTCAGTGCCGGGGTTGTCGCCGCATTTGAAAACGACACTATCGACAGTCGCAGTGTTCACGCTTACCCCGACCTGCGCGCGTCTTATCCCCTGAGCCCTTCAGTAGAACTGACGGCCTCCTTGCGGGGAGGGATGGAGCGGGTTTCATTGCACAGCCTGTCGAGCGAGAATATGTGGCTCGCGGCAAATGTCCCGATTTATCACACGAACAAACAGCTTGAATTTCAGGCCGCGCTTCACACCCGTATCGGTAACAAGATTTCAGTGAATGGCGGGTTTTCGCTTGCGACGATGAAGAACCTTTATTTCTTCAGAAACGATTCCCTTGATGTCTCCCGGTTTGTACTGGAGTACGATGACGTGACCGATCGCACAAACTTTTTCGCATCGCTTGGATTTGTGCAGAGCGAGTTCTTCAAGTTTCTGATTCGGGGCGATGTTTATAGCTATAGCACCGAAATCGACGAGGCATGGCACCGTCCACGTTACAAGGTAACGGGTGAGACATCGCTGAACGTGTCGGATAAATTTCTTATCGATGTCAGCCTTATCGCCCAGGGCGGAATGAAAGCGTTTGATCCGCTGACAAAGACCAGGATAACACTTGACCCTGCGATTGATCTTAATGTCCGGTCGGAGTATCTGGTCTCCGAGAAGTTTTCACTGTTCGCACAGTTCAATAATATTCTGGCGAATGAGTACCCCCTTTTTTACCGTTATCCCGTTCGGGGATTTCAGGGTTTAGGAGGGTTTACGTGGACATTCTGAACCCGGCTACTGTTTGTATGGCTGCGATTTTCTTATATTTTTGTACGTTAAACGTAAAGCAGAACCCCACCTGACATGGCAAGGAAAAATAAGTCTGAGGAGGAGCCGGAAGATTATAACGAGAGGAACGAAGGTAATGACGATACCTTTGGTTTGCCTGAGATTGAATACGAACCCTTGAACCGCGATTCCGCAGCGGAAGAGAAAGAAGAAGCGGGGCCGGCATCTGAACCTGCGCAGGAAGAGGCGCAGCCTGCCTATTCTTATAGCGAGCCCGAACCGGAAACCAACGCCAATACTATGGATAGAGACGACGTTCCCCACAACGAGTACAACGAAACTTATTATGAGGAGGAAGAAGGATCTCAGTGGCCTAAGGTGCTGGGTATCGTTGTTCTTCTTTTGCTTGTAGGCGCAGCGGTCTGGTATTTTGGTTGGAAGCGACCTGCCGATGAGCGTGCGGCTGAGGCTGCCCGTATCGAAGAAGTCCGACAGGACTCGATCCGCCAGGCTGAAGCCAACATTGCCAACGAGCAAAGACGCCTGGCCGCGGAACGGGAAGCTGCGCGTGCTGACTCCCTTGCCCGGGTCGAAGCGACTCCTGCAGTGGGAACTGTTGAAACACTAAACGAACGTACCGGACGTTACTATGTAGTAGTTGCCAGTGCCATTGATGGTGACCTGGTGATGGACTATGCCAGGAAACTCAGTGCGAAGGGAATAAGTACGAAGATTATCCCCCCGTATGGCACCGTGAAGTTTCACCGTCTTACAGTAGCGGAGGGTGATTCATTCGCAGCTGCGGCTCAGCGTGCGGCCGAGCTCAAGGGTGAGTACTCGGAGGATTTATGGGTGATCCGGTATTGATCATAATTTTTTAATCTTTTTGAATGATCCTGTTACAAGTCGTTACAGATACGACCAGTGTCAACGCTGTAGATGAGTCCCTCTCGGTATTTGAACTCGCGATGAGTGGCGGGTTCATGATGATTCCGATTGCGATACTTTCCGTGGTCGCCGTTTACCTCTTTTTTGAGCGGCTCATGATCATTAATAAGGCCAATGTAGAACCGGGGCCTTTTATGAACCGCGTTAAAGACCATGTGTTACGGGGTGATATCAACGGAGCCAAGCTTCTTTGTGCTCAACACGATAGTCCGGTTGGCCGGATGATTCAAAAAGGATTGACACGTATCGGCAGTCCACTGAAGAATATTGAAGCTTCAATTGAGAACGTTGGTAAGATAGAAGTCTTCCGTCTGGAGAAAAATCTCTCAGCTCTTGCAACGATTGCCGGTGCTGCGCCAATGATGGGGTTTCTGGGTACTGTGATTGGTATGGTGCAGGCATTTATTGCCATTGCCCAGGAAGAGGGCTCCGTGAGTCCCAAACTTCTTTCGTCAGGAATCTATACCGCTATGATCACCACGGTCGCTGGTTTGGTCGTTGGAATTATCGCTTATCTGGCATATAATTTTCTGGTAACACGCGTCCAGAAGGTAATTCACAAGATGGAGTATTCAGCCATTGAGTTTATTGACCTCCTTCAGGAACCGCAATAGAACTACTACTGTTTTCCACTAGGCATGAACTTCAGATCCAAGAACAGAATTGATCCTTCGTTCAGCATGGCCTCCATGACTGACCTGATCTTCCTGTTGCTTGTGTTTTTCATGCTTACTTCGTCGTTTGTGACGCCGTCGGGATTGCCGGTTAATCTACCCTCGAGTAAGGCCAGTAGCATTGAAGTGCAGAAAATTTCGGTGACGGTCACCAAGGATTTGCAGTTCTTCGTTAACGATAAGCCTGTTCGTCGTGCGATGCTGGAACCGGAGCTGAAGAGTATGTTAAGTGGTGGGCAGGGCTCAATTGTACTGCACATTGACAAATCCGTGCCCTCCGAGCATCTTGTTTATGTAGCAGGTATTGCTACTTCGCTCAATGCCAAGGTTGTCGTAGCGACAAAGCCGGGTCAATAAAATTTCACCTATGATTGAAGCCCAGGAAAAAAAGAGCAGACGTATTGCGCTGATATCCAGTATTGGCGTGCATGCTGTTCTTTTGCTTTTGCTCCTTTTTGTGGTGGCCTGGCGTGCACCCAATCCGCCGCTTCCTGAATACGGCATTGAGCTGAATTTCGGAACGGTAACTGAAGGATCCGGGGCTGTTCAACCTCGTTCACCGGCGGTGGCACAGGCGGACCCAGAACCTGCTGAGGAAGTTGAACCGCTTCCCGTCCCCGAGACGGAAGAAGCGGTTGAAGACCAGCCTACGGAAGCTGAGCCTGAGCCTGTCGAAACGGAGGCCGTTGTGCCGGAAGTGGTTTCTAAAGTGGAAAGCCCCGTTCGCGTTGAGGAAAAGCCAAAAGCGCAACCGACGGAACAGCCTCGCGAGCAACCCAAGGAAAAGGTCGTTGAATCAAAGCCGGAACCGAAGCCGGTACCCCAGGCGGTTTATAAGCCCAAATCAGAAAGTGCGCCCAGCACACCGGACGCAAACCAATCGGGAGCACCCGCCGGTCAGGGCGATAAAGATAAATCCGGTGATCAGGGCGACCCACAGGGGACTCTTGATGCGAAGGCACTGTATGGCAAAGCCGGAGGCGGTGGTGGTGGAGTCTCCATGACGGGCTTCAACGGATTCGGCACGCCTCACATAGACCCTCCACCGCTGCCCGATGACTCCCATGGGAAGTATGTCTTCCGTGTTCGAGTGGATGATCGGGGGTATGTCATTTCCGTGACTGCTGTTGAAAGGGGGCTAAGCCTCGAGGCTGAGCGCAGACTAAAGGCCGCTATTGAAAAGCTTCAGTTCATTCCCAAGGGCACCAACCTTCCCCCTTCGTCGGAAGGATTTATCACCTTCTCGGTTGTCTCATCTAACAACTAGTTGTTTGTCTGCATCACGCTACGTTGACTTTATCCATGACGTGCTGATTACGCTTCATGAAAATCTGCGCGAGCTTGATTCGCGAAAGGCTTTCGCGGATGCTGAGGAAGTCGCATATATTGACGGAAAAATAGCCGCTTACCGCGAAGTTCTCAAGACGCTCCAGATGAGCGCGGAAGACCATCAGCTCCCCACCGACGAACTAGGCTTGTGAGATCCCTTCCAAATCAGGAAAAATAGTTGCTAATTGCTTCCCTTATCTCCGGCCATGATCGCGTCGTTTTCTGAGGCGTTGCATTATCTGTACGAAAACCTCCCAATGTTTCAAAAGGTCGGCGCCGCCGCCTACAGGAAAGATCTTACCAATACAAGGCGACTATGCGATGCGCTGGGCAATCCCCATCAAAAGTTTAAATCTATCCACATAGCCGGGACTAACGGAAAGGGCAGTACTTCTCACATGTTGGCGTCAATTCTGCAGGAAGCAGGGTACAACGTAGGACTCTACACGTCGCCCCATCTGAAGTCGTTTACGGAACGCATCCGCATAAACGGAAGGGAAGTTGATGAGGAATTCGTCGTCTCCTTCGTTAACCGAATGCGCCCCCTCATCGAGGAAATACATCCTTCATTTTTTGAGATTACCGTCGCAATGGCTTTTGAGGCATTTGCGCACGCAAACGTGGATGTCGCTGTCATTGAAGTAGGTATGGGCGGGCGGCTTGACTCCACCAACATCATAACTCCGGTTGTCTCGGTCATCACGAATATATCCTGGGATCATCAACAGTTTCTAGGGAACACGCTTCAGGAGATCGCGGGCGAAAAGGCGGGCATTATCAAGCCATCGGTTCCCGTGATTGTCGGAGAACGTCAGGCAGAAGTGCAGGAGGTTTTTCAGTTTTCCGCGGCGTCAATGGGTGCCGAGGTGACATTTGCTTCCGACATCTTCAGGGCATCGTTTAACGATGCAGGGAAACTAAGTATCTATCGCGACGGTGAACTGATCTTTGATGATGTCGATATTCCGCTGAAGGGTATCTACCAGGAGCGCAATGTACCTGCGGTGTTGGCCGTATGCGATGTAATGCAATCGCACTTTACTTTCGATCGCGACTGCGTTCGCCGTGGACTCGAACGCGTGGTGGTGAATACGGGATTGAAGGGGAGATGGCAGAAACTTGGCGAAGCTCCGGCGATTTATTGTGATACGGCTCACAACGCCGAGGGAGTTCGTGAACTGATTCGCACCCTGAATCGTGAGCGATACCGACGCCTTTTTATGGTGATCGGCATGGTGAACGACAAAGACATTGGCGGAGTGCTATCTTTGTTGCCCAAGGAGGCTTCCTATTACTTTTGTCAGGCAAGCGTACCGCGGGCACTCGATGCCAAAGAGCTTCAACGTGAAGCCGTTCGCTTCGGACTTCATGGGAAGGTCGTCACCGATGTGAATGAGGCGGTGAAGGAAGCAATCGGGGAGGCCAGTAAAGATGACCTTGTCTTTATTGGAGGTAGTACATTTGTTGTTGCAGAACTTGAACAACTATAAATTCGATCGTGAAAAGAAAACAGGAACGATTTAAGATCATTGAGGAAAATCCTAATGTGGTTGAGCCATCCAAGGAGATTTACCAGCGTATAAAAGGAAAGTGGTGCGCTGACTTTTTTGAGAATGACAACCCGATCACCGTCGAACTTGCATGCGGTAGAGGCGAGTATACTGTCGGGCTTGCGCGGATGTTTCCTCAACGTAATTACATAGGCGTAGATATAAAAGGCGATCGAATCTGGAAAGGCAGCACTATCGCCCTTAGCGAGAATCTTCGAAATGCCGGTTTTCTGAGAACACACATCCTGCATATTGAAAGTTTTTTTGGGCCGGCCGAAGTGGATGAAATCTGGTTGACCTTCCCCGATCCGCGACCCCGAAAGAGAGACATCAAGCGACGTTTGACCAGTCCGCGTTACATGGAGATGTATAAGAACATTATTCGCGATGGTGGCTTCGTTCGGTTAAAGACCGACAATACCCGTTTGTTCGAATACACCCTGGAGGAGGTAGAAAAGCGAAGCGACATCCGCGACCTCGCATACACAGCCGATCTCTATGGTAGCGACCTGGAAAACGAGTGCTTCGGAATTAAAACAAGATACGAGCAAGAGTTTTCGGAAAAAGGAGAAAAAATAAAGTATCTGAGATTTAGTTTTGTCCAGTAAATGCCTAAACCCCACCATCTATGGATGAAGTTAATTTTGACCTTGAGGAGAGATTTTTGAAAGCGGACGCACTTATCGGTGAAAACCGGTTAAGCGAAGCGGCAAAATTATTGGAAGACATACTTTGTGATGCTCCTGATTTTGGCAAAGCGCACAATCACATGGGGTGGTTGTTTGAGACGAAGTTCAAGAATCTCCGGCGAGCGGAAGAACATTACAAACTTGCGCTGAAGTTCAGTCCGGATTACACGGCAGCCTATTACAACTATGCGTACCTGTTGTCATCGCTTCGAAAGTTTGATGAACTCGAGCAGCTGTTAAACGACTGTATCAAGGTGCCAGGCATTAACTATGCAACCATCTACAATGAGTTCGCACTTATGCGCGAATTGCAGGGCGACCTCGAGGATGCGATTCATTACTTCAAACTGCACATCAAGAATTCCTTCGATCTGAAGAGCATCGAGACAGCCTCCGAGGCTATTCGTCGCTGTGAAAGAAAAATGCAGCTGCTAAGCCGCTAGTCAGACACTTAGTCTTCTTCAAGCGCTTCAAGAATATCTCCCAGCGCATCGGTGTTGGTAATTCCAGGCCTGGACTCGACCGGGCCCGGAATTGCGACCCCGGAATATCCCGCACTCAACGCTTGCTCAAGTTGCTCAACCTCGTTGATCCGGCCGATTAACGGTGTAGTGCCGTCTATGCCGTACGTGTGTGGGCTGTCGGTAATGAACCAGGCGATCGGAGCGTTTCCGGTGGTGAGCGGGAGGGTACCGTCGCTGACGTCAACAATACAGGGAAGCGGAAGTTCGTCTGCGAACTTTTCGTATTCAGCCCGCGTCAACTCGAAGTAATCGGGCGCGTAAGTTTCGTGCGCAATCTTTATCTCTTCAACTGAACGGACCCCATAGAGCTCGGCGACGATTTCAGGCCCAGCCAGCCAGCCACGAATGTCCTGAAAGACATCAGGAGCCAGATAATGCTGGGTTCCGGGTATTACGCGAAAACCGAGCAGTTGAACCCCCATGCCTGCACAGTACCGGGCATCGCTCAAATTGGACAAGTGACTGACTTTAACAAGTGTTTTAAGAGACATATCCGCTCAAAAAAAGATACTTTTGTTAAGGTGTTTTCAAATTGCTGCTGAGTTACGGAAAACCCGGTAAGGATTAAAATATTTTGCCTTTTTTTTGAAATAGACTGCGGAATTGAACGCGTTATGAGGATTAGCGAATATGGGGCTCGGTAGGATTACAGTGATGATGATATTTCTGCTGGCAGGGCTTAGTGCCTTTGCGCAGGAAGGCTGTTACATGGTTTTTTTTGCGGATAAAGCAGGGGTGTCGCATGAGATTGACGCGCCACTTACTTTTCTGTCTGAACGTGCGATTACCCGTCGACTGAAAGCAGGGGCCGGAATCAGTGAGTATGACTTACCCGTCTCTCCGCAGTACACCTCCGCGGTAAAATCGACAGGTGTGCAGGTTATCTATACTACACGGTGGCTCAACGGAGCCCTGGTGCGAGGGGATGCCGAACTTATAGCCGGTGTTTCGGATCTTCCTTTCGTTACCTCCGTCGAGTTTGTGGGTCCTGTACCGGAAGCCATGCAGACGGGGCGTCGATCCTTCAGCGTTCGCACCCGTGAGAAGCGTTTGAGCGGTGACACGGAGAGTCAACTGAAAATGATCGGCGTCGATTATATGCACAGGGAGGGGTATACCGGAGAAGGCGTAATTATCGCAGTACTTGACAGCGGATTTCCCGGGGTTGATGCAACATCAGCGTTTGGACATCTTACTTCCCAGGGGCGCCTTCAGGAGGATGTCTCCTTTAATTACGTAGCCAACACTGCAAACGTGTATCAATTAGATGATCACGGGACTGAAGTGTTGTCAGTTATTGCTGCCAACATCCCGGACGCCTACACGGGCGCCGCCCACAACGCTACCTTTCAACTGTATGTGACGGAAGACGTGCGGACTGAATTTCGGATTGAGGAGTATAACTGGCTTTTCGCCGCTGAGCGAGCCGATAGCGCCGGAGCCGATATCATCCATTCTTCCCTGGGATATTACGATTTTGACGATGCTGCCATGAATTACAGCAAGAGCGACATGGATGGCAAGACTACAGTAGTTTCCAGGGCGGCGCGTATGGCGGTCGAGCGAGGTATCGTGGTGGTTACCAGCGCAGGGAACGAGGGCATTCTTCCGCATTGGCGAATTATCACGGCGCCGGCAGATGTGGATGGGGTGATTGCCGTTGGCGCCGTCAATGCCCTCGGCCAGAAGGTTGGCTCCAGTTCTTTCGGCCCGAGTGCCGATAATCGGATCAAACCGGATGTTGCGGCGTTGGGTCAGGGTGTCAAGGTGGTTCGGGCTAGCGGTCAGGTTGGGGTATCTTCGGGAACCTCATTCTCCGCGCCATTGGTTACCGGTCTCGTCGCCGGGATGCTGCAGCGATATCCCGAGCTAACTCCGGCCGATGTGGTGGCCGTGCTGGCGCAGACCTCCTCGCAGGCGCACAGTCCCGACAATCAGTTAGGCTATGGGATTCCGAACTTTCAGGCAATTGAGCGATACCTGTCCGATATATCGCAGGTAAGGGGGGGCTTCGAAGTGTTCCCCAACCCGGTTGAGACCGATACACTTGTGATAAGGTCAAACGATCCGGAATCCACTGGTTCGTGTGTTGTCGAAATCCTTTCGGCACAGGGTAAGCTCCTCGTAGCGGAAACAGCCCTTTTCGGTGGGCAACAACGCACGTACTACGCAAATATTGCCGGGATTCCCGCGGGAGTTTACTTCATCCGGGTCGTTCACGGAAATTCCCGCCATACCTTCCGCATTGTACGGTTGTGATCCCCAACAAGATCGCTATTTTTGCTGCCTGATTTCAAAGCCATGCCTGACAAACCCATCATCGCCCCCTCTATTCTCGCTGCCGACTTTGCCAACCTTGAAAAAGAGGTGATGATGCTTAACGGAAGTCGGGCCGACTGGATCCATGTGGACATAATGGATGGCGTTTTCGTTCCGAACATTTCCATGGGTCTGCCTGTGGTCGAAGCGATTCACCGCCATGCGACCAAACCGCTGGATGTCCACCTGATGATCGTTCAACCGGAACGGTATATCGATGCCTTCAAGAAAGCCGGGGCGGATACAATCTCGGTTCACCTCGAAGCCTGTCCGCACCTTCACCGGACATTGCAACAGATTCGCGATGCTGGCTGCAAGAGAGGCGTTGCGATCAACCCGCATACCCCTGTAAGCGCCCTGGAGTCGATTATTACCGATGTCGATCTGGTGTGCGTTATGTCTGTAAACCCTGGTTTTGGGGGACAAAAATTCATTGAGCAAACCTTCACCAAAGTAGCTGCGTTAAAGGAACTGATCCGGACGTCGGGCTCGGCAGCGCTGATCGAAATAGATGGCGGTGTTAACCTGAGCAACGCCCCTGCACTGCTCGACGCAGGGGCCGATGTGCTGGTAGCGGGTAGCTTCGTCTTCTCCGCATCCGAGCCCAAAGATGTTATTGGGGCCCTGAAAGATCTCGCTTGAGAGCCTTGGTGCAAACCGGCAGGGTTTTTGGTTGCTACACGATGTAAACAAGATACATGAGGACAATCGCCTTTATCGCATTGATGACTTTTGTGGCAGGATGTCAAACCCGGCAAGTGACTCGTCTTGACCCTGCGACGCAGATCGATCTGAGCGGTCGATGGAATGATACCGACTCCAGGAAAGTTGCCGATCAAATGATCTATGATCTCTTCGAGTCAGAATCTTTCAAGACCTATGCCCGTCAGCGGGACAGGAAGCCGGCGATTATCGTGGGGACTATTCGCAACCGCACGGCCGAACACATCGACGCGCAAAACTTCATCAATAAGTTCGAGGTGGTGATCCATAATTCCGGAGTGGCTGATCTGGTTGAGTCCAGCGAGTTTCGCGACCGGTTGAGGGTTGAAAGACTCGAGCAGCAGGAATTCGCCGATCCTGCGACCGTCAAGCAAATGGGAAAAGAGACCGGGGCAGATCTTATGCTGTTCGGGGAAATCACGGCCGAAGTCGATGTCTACAACAACCGCCGGGTAACCAATTACATTACCACGCTGTTTCTGACGGATGTCGAAACCAACAAGCGGATCTGGTACGGTCAGAACGAGATCAAGAAGCTCGTCAGGAACTAAGTGCATTGACCCGATCGCGCCGAATAGAAGGGCTATGACCGGAAACAAACGCCTTCAGCGGATCGTCATCGTAACGGTAGCATTATCGCTAATGTCGTGTGCTTCGACGTACTATCAGAAGCACTACGATTTCAATTCCGAGTTTGAGAGGGGCGACCTCCGGTCGGCGTTGCAGTCGTTGCAGAAAAAAGAGTCGCTGGCGTCAAGCAAGACACGTTTCCTCTACTTTCTGAATAACGGCTTGCTTTTGTCCATCCTCGGGCGGTATGAGGAGAGCAATAACTACTTTGAGAAGGCCTATCTATTTGGAGAGGATTACAACAAGAATTATCTGAGAGAGGCGGCAAGCTATTTTACCAATCCTAACATTACGGTGTATCACGGGGAGGACCACGAACACCTGATGCTTCTTTACTTTAAGGCAATCAATTATCTCAAGCTAAATGACCCGGAGGCAGCGCTGGTGGAGTGCCGGCGACTGAATATCCGTCTGCAGCAATTAAGCGACAAGTACGATTCTTCCCGGAAGTACCGACGCGATGCCTTCATCCACAATCTGATGGGTATCATCTATCAATCTACCGGAGACTACAACAATGCCTTTATTGCCTACCGCAATGCTTTGGAAATTTACCAGGAAGACTATACCGATCTTTTTCAGGTGGAGGTACCGGAACAGCTCCGGAAGGACCTGCTCAACACTGCCTGGTGGACGGGTTTCACAGAGGCGTTTGAGCAGTACCGGTCCGATTTCGGAATGCCGGACTACGAGCCTGAAAAGCCCGAGGCGGAACTGGTGTTTTTCTGGCACAACGGATTGGCTCCTGTGAAAGGTGAATGGAGCATCAATTTTGTGATTAATCGGGCCGCCGATAATATGTTCGTATTCACCAATGACCACCTCGGTGTCTCCTTTCCGTTTGAGGTGGACGATAAAGACGACCGATCGGCCCTGAGTAGCCTGAGTATTTTTCGCGTTGCCTTTCCCCGCTACCTCGAGCGTCCGGAGTATTACAATCGCGCTGTCTTGGAGAAGGATGGAGTCCCCATCTATCTCGAGCGGTCGCAAGACATAAGTGCCATAGCATTTCACTCGCTACGGGCTCGTATGATGCTGGAGTTCAGCAAGGGGCTGCTGCGGGCTGCGCTGAAAAAAGCAACGGAGCTAAGCCTCAAGCAACGTGATGAAGGACTGGCGGCCCTTATCGGTGTTGTGAATGCGCTGACGGAGAGGGCCGACACCCGGAACTGGCAGACACTGCCTCACAGCATATGGTATGCACGTGTCCCACTGTCGGAGGGCGAAAATAAGGTGGATTTTACGATCGGCGCCGGTGAAGATGAAGCCCGTTACAGTTTCGCCTACACGGCCCGCCGGGGAGAAACACTATTTCATACATTCTCGTCGTTAGAAACCCGTGGAGAGCCTGTCTACCGCTCCTTCTAACCGCAAGGTTCCGGGCACGGCCCGGTTTGGGAGTATTGCCGGATTTAGCGTAACTTTAACCTTGCGTGTACTATTACCAACGCCAAAACCGTATACACTGAAGCGTTTTCTTGCGATTGTATGCCTTTCGCTCGTAGCCAGCGGCTTTAACTCCCTTTACGGTCAGTACAAAAGGGAGAGTGATGCCACCGTTCCGCTGGAGTATTACTACATTGAACGCCAGAAGCCAGGCTTGCGCACTTTGCTGAGTAAATTGCGTTTCAGCCTCAGCACGGGCTATGCAAACACGCCTTTTAGGCATACGCTGGATGGCTTTGGTGTTATTCAGCAGAACGGTCTGCCTCCTCTTATTTTCGCAAACGGAAACACGGATGCCCGCTATTCGGAGTGGACGCGGGAGGTGACGCCCTCCGACGACCCGCTGCCAACGGGATCCTTCCTGGTGAGTTCCGATACCGCCGACTTGGGTTTCAGGAGTAATATGTTCAGTATCCCCTTGAAAGCGTCGGTGCATCTGGAGTTTGACCGCTATCGCATCGGCGGAGGGTTGTCGTTTGACTACACGCGCTTGTCGGCCTTCAGTCCCACTAATTTTGCCGACCAGATTGCCGGGTATGAGCTCGATCGGGCGGGGATGTTTGTTAAACATTACTTTGCCCTTCTCGGGGTAAAGGTTTATCAATATTATGAGTACGCCGTAGCCGTCGATGCGAACATCGGAGGGTATAGTCTGGGGCGCGAGTTCGCGAACAGTCCGATGCAGAAAAGTATGTATGTAAACCTTGGCGTCCGTGGCGAACGTGAATTGTCGGAGTATCTGCGGGTTTTTGTCAGGCCCTCATACGAACTTAAGTCGTACAGTCTGGAGATTCCGGAGACGACGCAAACCATAAAACATCGCCTTGACGGCTTCTACCTGAATTTCGGATTGACATACCGGATTCCTGAACTTCCGCGCTGCTTCCATAAGCGGTGCCACGCCCAGGTGAACCACGCACACGGCAACCGCGAGTACCGCAGTCGCCGCCATCCGTTCTACAAAAAACAGAATCCCCATTACGGAGAAAACTACCCCGAGCTCATCAAATACAAGGGGAAGAACAAGCGCCGCTTGAACCCGTATTAAGGCAAAAGGAATTCGATCCCGTAGCTCTTTTTTCCACGGCTGCCAAAGCAACAGTTATTGCTTGCTACGCTGTTGATTTGGGAAGAAAATAGGAGAACTTTTGCTATCTTGCACGGCTGAAAAAATGAGCTTTTCAGCCTAGAAAACTAATCCTTAAATGGCAGAAGATACGAGTGGTTTGCCCCCTGCAAGGCAAAGCATTGTTCCGATCAACATTGAAGACGAAATGCGGGGCGCGTACATCGATTATTCGATGTCGGTTATTGTTTCCCGTGCCTTACCCGATGTCCGTGATGGACTGAAACCAGTGCACCGGCGGGTGTTGTACGGAATGCAGGAGTTGGGTGTAAATTATAATAAGCCTTATAAGAAATCAGCAAGGATTGTCGGGGAGGTACTGGGTAAGTATCACCCTCACGGCGATTCATCAGTATACGAGACGATGGTGCGCATGGCCCAGGACTGGTCATTGCGCTATACCCTTGTTGACGGCCAGGGTAACTTCGGTTCAATAGACGGTGACTCTGCGGCGGCTATGCGTTATACCGAGGCGCGGCTGCGCCGGATAGCCGAGGAGATGCTGGCGGATATCAATAAGGATACGGTTGATTTCCAGCCCAACTTTGACGATTCACTGACCGAACCGAGCGTGCTGCCCGGAAAGCTGCCTAACCTGTTGGTCAATGGGGCTTCGGGTATCGCGGTGGGAATGGCCACGAATATGGCTCCGCATAACCTCCGGGAAGTGGTGGATGGAATCATTGCGTATATCGACAATAACGAAATCACGATTCCGGAACTGATGAAATACATTCAGGCGCCGGACTTCCC
The DNA here is from genome assembly GCA_964532595.1 of uncultured Roseivirgaceae bacterium. GTDB lineage: Bacteria > Bacteroidota > Bacteroidia > Cytophagales > Cyclobacteriaceae > Chryseosolibacter. Next base: position 84,393 of record CAZHIQ010000007.1, on the reverse strand, counting down.
CACAGGAGGGATCATCTATGGAATCTCAGGCGTCCAGGAAGGATTTATGACCGGACGTGGCCGGATCGTTGTCCGCGGAAAGGCCGAGATCGTGACCAATCCCAACGGGCGCGATCAGATCGTTGTAACCGAGATTCCCTACATGGTGAATAAGGCGATGATGATTGAAAAGACCGCCGCCCTGGTAAACGAAAAGAAGATAGAGGGTATCACCGATATTCGCGACGAATCCGACCGGGAAGGATATAGGATCGTCTATGACCTCAGGAAGGATGCTATTCCCAATATCGTCCTTAATAACCTCTTTAAGTATACTCAGCTCCAGTCGTCATTTGGTGTTAACAACGTAGCGCTCGTGAAAGGGCGTCCGCAGACACTCAATCTCAAAGAGCTGATCAAATATTTCGTTGATCACCGCCACGAAGTGGTGATACGGCGGACGCGGTTCGAGTTGGCTGAAGCGGAGAAAAGAGCTCATATTCTTGAGGGATATCTTATTGCGCTCGACAACCTCGATGAGGTGATTGCGCTGATTCGCTCGTCGGTAGACCCGGAGACAGCACGCGAAGGTTTGATGAGCCGATTTGGACTCACTGAAATCCAGGCGCGTGCCATCCTCGACATGCGCCTTCAACGGTTGACGGGTCTTGAGCGCGAAAAGATCCAGCAGGAATACGCCGAAGTCAAACAGCTGATTGAGCGCCTCAATGAAATCCTCGCCAACGAACCGGTGCGGATGCAGATCATCAAGGATGAACTCACTGAGCTTCGCGATCGCTATGGTGATGATCGCCGAACGGAGATCGTTCCGAGCGAGGAAGACTTCACGATAGAGGATATGATCCCCAATGAGGAGATGGTGATTACAATCTCCAATCAGGGATACATCAAGAGGACTTTGCTTTCCGAGTATCGTACACAGGGGCGCGGAGGAGTAGGATCCCGCGGTGTAGCGACCAAGGAAGACGACTTCACTGAACACCTCTTCATTGCGCAGGCCCACCACTACCTCCTTATCTTCACTGATCAGGGTAAGGTCTACTGGAAGAAGGCGTATGAAATACCCGAAGGCAACAAGACCTCACGCGGACGGGCGATTCAGAACCTGATCAATATAGAGCCAGGTGATAATATCCGCGCCATTATTCCGGTGCGAACCCTCCAGGACGAGGAATACATCAACAGCAACTACGTTATTCTTTGTACGGAGAAGGGGATTATCAAGAAAACGGCCCTTGAGGCATATTCCCGTCCCAGACAGGGGGGTATTAATGCCATCACCATACATGAAGGAGACCGGTTGATTAATGCTTCGCTTACCAATGGCAGCCAGCATATTGTGATCGCCAAGAGCGAAGGCAAAGCCGTCCACTTCAATGAGTCACAGGTACGACCGATGGGACGTACCGCTGCAGGGGTGAGAGGGGTGACCCTGGACTCCGATACCGACAAGGTAATCGGCATGGTTTGCATTTCCGGAGAAGATGCTAACTTATTGGTGGTTTCGGAAAACGGTTATGGAAAACGCTCCGAAATAGCGGATTACCGGATTACCAATCGGGGTGGCAAAGGCGTGAAAACCTTTAATATCACCGAGAAAACCGGCAAGCTTGTTGCGATCAAGGAGGTAAGAGACGAAGATGAGCTGATGATCATCAACCGCTCGGGAATTACCATCCGGATTGAGGTACGGGAATTGCGGGTGATGGGTAGGGCTACGCAGGGCGTGCGCCTGATAAAGCTGAATGAAGATGACCGTATTTCGTCGGTAGAAAAGATCCAGAAAATCGATACCGATGAAGACGAGACGACCGAGGGCACGGATCAACCGACAGACGATGGAACTAGCGAAAATCAAACTACACAACAATAAATTCGGACTGAAATGAAACAAGTATTATTCGTGATACTGATGCTGGTCGCGGTCTCCGCTTCGGCACAGAAACAAAAGAAGCCGAACATAAACAAAGCCCTGCGGTCGTATCAGGAGGGAAAACTGGGGGAAGCGAAGGAGATTATCGACGCAGCAACGACGTTTGAAAAAACGAAGGACGACGGGAAGACCTGGTACTACAGAGGGTTGATTTATGCGGCGCTCGATACTACATCAAATCCGGAGTTCCAGACGCTTGCCGACAACGCATTCGCAACCGCAATGGAGTCGTTTGCCAAGGCCGACCAACTGGGTAAGCAAGGCTCCGAGTACTTTATTTCGGAGCCGGGAAACATCGTCCCGATTACCAAGACCCAACAGATGGGAATGTTGGCAAATTTCTACCTGAACAAGGGGGCTACCCTCTATCAGGAGGACGATCTGGAAGCGGCTCTCGCCAACTTTGAGAAGACGCAGCAGGTGCTTCCTGAAGACACTACTGCTTTCTTCTATGCGGCTATCGTTGCTAATTCCCTTGAGGAGCACGAGAAGAGCATTGCCAACTTTGAGAAGTTTATTGAGTTGGGCGGCACTTCACCGGATGCCTATTCCCTCATGATCAATACCTATAGCGGTCCTCTTGAAGACAAAGAGAAAGCGCTGGAGGTTGCTCAGCGTGCCAAGCAGAAGTTCCCTGAGAACTCGGATTTCCCGAAAGTCGAGATAGGCCTGCTCATTGACCTTGAACGCATAGATGAAGCAAAGACGAGCCTCGAGCAGGCTATAACCCAGGAGCCCAACAATAAGACCTATCACTTCTACCTAGGGTATGTGAACAGTAAACTCGAGAACTGGGAGGAATCGAAGAAGAACTTCCAGAACGCGCTCAAGGTAGATCCGTCTTATTTTGACGCTCAGTATTACCTCGCGCAGGTATACCTGATCGACGCTTCGAAGATTGCCGAAGAGGCGCGTAACCTGGGCATTTCCGCGGCTGACCGTCGAAAGCAGGCGGAACTTGACAAGCAGCTCGTTGCGAAGTACAAGGAGGCCTTACCCCATTGGGAGAAAGCCGAACAACTGAAGCCGAACGATGTGGATGTTTTGGATCGCCTCCGCACGATCTATTACTTCCTGGGGGATGATGCCAATGAGAAGCGTGTCGGTGATAAACTGAAGGCGCTGAATGCCGATGAGTAATCGCCGTTCATAACGATTTCTAAAAAGCCGGATCTGTCCGGCTTTTTTTATTCGTGCGCCTAAAGCTTTATCTTCAACCTGTGCCGGCGCGCTCGTCAATAATTTGTTGCAACTGAAGGGAGGGCGGCGCAAATTTCCCCGTGAACAACCATTACCGTTAAAACCAATAATAGTCGATGAGCACATCCAGGATTAAAACCGCGTTACTTTCTTACGGCATGTCGGGCGAAGTTTTTCACGGTCCGTTACTCGAAGCTCACGACGGATTTGAAATTGCTTGTGTCTGGCAACGCAACCCGAATCGCCCCGCAAAGCACAACTACCCCGTAGTGCACCGCTATGAAGATATTCTCGAAAACGATGAGGTTGAACTCGTCATTGTGAATACGCCAAATGCTCTCCACTACGAGCAAGCCGCTGCTGCGTTGCATGCAGGCAAACATGTGGTGGTCGAGAAACCTTTTACCGTTACGCGTTCGGAGGCCGACCGCCTCATCTCGCTGGCAGAGCAGCAACAGTGTTTGTTGACTGTGTTTCAGAACAGGCGTTGGGATAACGACTTTCTTACCGTACGGAAAGTCCTCGGAGAGGGCTTGCTGGGAACTTTGGTTGAATGCGAGATCCATTATGACCGTTTCAGAAACTATATAGAAGCAGATACCTGGAAGGAGGAGCCTGCGCCGGGTACGGGTATTCTTTACAATCTCGGTTCACATATCATCGATCAGGCCCTTGTTCTCTTCGGCATGCCCAAGTATGTTGATGCCCGTATCGGCGTGCAGCGACCCGGTGGAAAGGTTGATGATTTCTTTGACATCCGTATGGAGTATGACGGGCTGCTTGTGATTCTCAAGTCGAGTTATCTGGTTCGTGAGCAAGGACCGCGATTTATTTTACATGGAACTCAGGGCTCATTCCTTAAGAAGGGGTTGGATCCCCAGGAACAAGCACTGAAAGATAAAGCGATACCCGGCAGTGAGAAGTGGGGCGTTGAAGATGCTTCGCAGCAGGGATGGATCAACACTACTTTTGAAGGGAAAGAGCTCTCAGGACCTCTCGAGAGCATACCGGGCAATTACCTCGCTTTCTACGATAGCGTGTGGTCAACGTTGCGCGAGGGGAAGGTGCCGGAGGTTACGGCAGAAGAAGCACGAAATGTGATTGCCATCATTGAAGCGTGTCAGGAAAGTAGCAGGTTGCGTCAGGCCATTGAAATAGGATAGGAGCCTTTCATCAAAAAGGACTCCTGCTTACCTCATGACGATAGTGTGGGATATCGCAAAGCAGACGCATTTGCCGTGCGTGTAAGTGCACTTTCCGTGCGTATTAAGACACCGTTGATTTTTGGCTTTTCTTCCTATATTGTCGACTTTAAACAACAATCAGGGCGTTCGCCTTTTATCAATTGAACCTATGAGAGCACAAACAAAGATAGCGTTGACAGTATTCTTCTCGCTGGCAATAGCAACTGCTTCTGCGCAGGAAAAATGGGAGACCCTCTTCAACGGAAAGGATTTTCGAGGGTGGAAGCAGCTCAACGGAAAGGCCAAGTTCGAAGTTGTGAATAAGGAAATCGTCGGCACCACCGTACACGGTGAGCCGAATTCATTCCTCGCAACTGAGAAGACGTACGGTGACTTTATTCTGGAGTTGGAGTTTCGTCTCGATTCAGACATGAACTCCGGCGTCCAGTTCAGAAGCATTTCTGATCCGTCGTATAAAGACGGCAGAGTGCATGGCTATCAGATGGAAATGGACCCTTCGCCGCGCGCCTGGACGGGGGGAGTGTATGATGAAGCGCGTCGGGGATGGTTGTATACACTCGATTACAACCCCGAGGGACGCAAGGCCTACAAACACGGCGAGTGGAACAAAGCCCGTATTGAATGTATCGGAAGTACCATTCGGATATGGATCAATGGTATTCCCACAACTCACCTGATTGATGATATGACTTCTGAGGGGTTCATCGCCCTGCAGGTACACTCTATTCGCAATCCTGAAGATGCGGGTCAGCAAGTTCGTTGGCGCAACATCCGCATCCAGACAAAAAATATCAAGCCTTCTCCGCTTGATTCTATCTTTGTCGTCAACAACATCCCCAACACTCTGTCGAGCCAGGAGAAAGCTAACGGCGTCACTTTGCTGTGGGATGGAGTCTCTACTAAAGGATGGCGCGGCGCTCGTAAAAGTGGTTTCCCTGAAAAAGGCTGGGAGATCAAAGACGGTGTCTTGACGGTTCTCTCTTCCGATGGTGCCGAATCCAGAAATGGCGGAGATATCGTGACCGAGAAGATGTTCAGTGCGTTCGACCTTCAATTCGAGTTTCGCCTTACCCCGGGAGCCAATAGCGGTGTGAAGTATTTTGTTACCGAAGCGGAAGGAAATACCGGCTCAGCGATTGGTCTGGAGTATCAGATACTCGATGATGAAAAACATCCCGATGCGAAGAAAGGCGCGGTGGGCAACCGGACACTGGCTTCACTGTACGACTTGATTCCCCGCGTCGATAACAAGCGCGCGCTGAAGCCGATCGGTGAGTGGAACTACGGCCGCATCGTCGTTTACCCGGATAACCGCATTGAGCATTGGCTCAATGGCTTCAAAATGGTGGAGTACCAGCGTGGAACACCTATCTACAACGCTTTGGTTGCACGCAGCAAGTACGAGAAGTGGGAGAACTTTGGAATGGCTAAAGAAGGACGAATCCTTCTGCAGGATCACGGCGACCACGTGTCGTTCCGCAGTATCAAAATCAGGGAGTTGAAGTAATCCGCGTCCATAAAAATTTCATAGTCGTAATGAGTAATCCCATTAATTTATTTGATATCAGCGGACGCGTAGCTGTGGTAACCGGAGGCACAGGTGTCCTTGGAGGGGCTATGGCCGTTGGTCTGGCACAGGCCGGCGCCCGCGTTGCTATTCTGGGACGTAAGAAAGAGAACGCCGAAGGAGTGCTTGAGAAAATCAAGCAGAGCGGACATGAGGCCATATTTGTGCAGACCGATGTCCTTGATGCTGATCAATTGATTGAAGCCAAAAGAGAGATACTTGAGCACTACAAAACGATCGACATCCTGGTGAACGCTGCAGGAGGCAATATGCCGGGGGCAATTGTGTTGCCTGACCAGACATTCTTCGATCTGCAGATCGACGAGTTTAGAAAGGTTGTTGACCTGAATCTGATGGGGACTGTCTTACCGACTAAGATTTTCTGCGATGTTATGGCGGCGAAAAAGAAGGGCGTTATCATCAATATAGCGTCGATGTCGTCTTTCCGTCCGATCACTCGGGTAGTCGGTTATTCGGCCGCAAAGGCCGCCGTTGACAACCTTACAGGGTGGCTCGCGATTGAAATGGCGAAGAAGTTCGGCGAGGGAATCCGTGTCAACGCGATTGCCCCGGGGTTCTTCATCACGGAGCAGAACCGACGTCTTCTAACCAACGAAGACGGTACGTACACCGCCCGAGGTCAGTCCGCTATTGACAGCACCCCGTTCGGACGTTTTGGTGTGCCGGACGAACTCATCGGAACGCTTATCTGGCTGTGTTCAGATGCATCGCGTTTCGTAACCGGCGTTGATATTCCGGTCGACGGCGGATTTAACGTCTTCTGTGGTGTCTAATATTTCTATCATAGTTTATGGCAGTAAAGAAAAAACTTGAGCAAACGTGGCGGTGGTTTGGTCCTAACGACCCCGTTTCGCTTCAGGATATCAGACAGGCAGGAGCAACCGGAATTGTAAGCGCTCTTCACCATCTTCCCAACGGTGAAGTTTGGACTGTCGAGGAGATTAACCGGCGCAAGGCCGAAATTGAGGCTGCCGGACTCAGGTGGTCCGTCGTTGAAAGTGTTCCGGTTCACGAAGACATCAAACGCCAAAAGCCCGGCTACGAGAAGTACATAGCCTCCTACCAGGAGAGTCTCCGAAATCTTGCTGCCTGCGGCATCCGTACGGTGTGTTACAACTTTATGCCTGTACTCGACTGGACGCGGACGGACCTCGAGTTTGTTGTTGATGATGGCTCGCGTGCACTGCGATTTGACGCTGTGGCCTTTACCGCGTTCGATATGTTTGTTCTAAAGCGTCCCGGAGCTGAGAAAGATCACCCACTGGAGCGCATTGCCAAAGCGGAAGTCTTCATGACGAAGACAGGGGAGGATGAACTGTCAAAGCTTCAGAAGAATATATTGGCGGGTCTCCCGGGTGCGGAAGAGGGATATACACTCGAGCAGTTTCAGGAGGCCCTGGATGAGTATAAGAACATTGATGACCAACGGTTGCGCCGAAACCTCTACGAGTTTGTGTCGGCGATCGGTCCTGTTGCCGATGAGGTAGGAATCAAACTGACCATCCACCCGGATGATCCGCCATATCCTATCTTCGGGTTGCCCCGGGTGTTGAGTACCGAGGCCGATGCACGGCAGCTGCTCGATGCCTATAAAGGACCCTCGAACGGACTTTGCTTCTGCACAGGATCGTATGGTGTTCGGGCCGACAACGATCTTCCGGGCATGGTACGCCGTCTGGGTGACCGCATATACTTTGTGCATCTCCGCAGTACACGTCGGGATGACGAAGGGAACTTTTACGAAGCCGATCACCTCGACGGTGACGTAGATATGCCGGCGGTCATGACTGAGCTCGTACGCTTGCAGCAAAAGAGCGAGAATGCTATTCCCTTCCGGCCTGATCATGGACATCAGATGTTGGATGACCTGAAGAAGAAGACAAACCCGGGATATTCAGCTATCGGCCGTCTTCGCGGCCTGGCCGAGCTTCGTGGGCTCGAGTTGGGTATCCTTTCATTTCTAGACTAACATTAACGCTATGGCAAGTACAGCAAAACCTTTTTGTGGCGAAGACTTTCTTTTGGAGAACGACTTTGCGAGGGAACTCTACCACAGTCACGCCGCGGCCATGCCGATCATCGACTACCACAATCATCTCTCTCCGCAGGACATAGCGGAAGATAGACAGTTCGCCAATCTCACGGAAATCTGGCTGGAGGGTGACCATTACAAATGGCGGGCTATGCGCACGAATGGTGTCCCGGAGGTTTACTGTACGGGGAACGCAGATCCCCTTGACAAGTTTGTCAAGTGGGCCGAAACTGTTCCCTACACCATGCGAAATCCTCTTTATCACTGGACGCACCTGGAGTTGAAAAATTACTTTGGCGTTGACAAACTCCTCGACGGGAGCAATGCACGGGAGATATATGAACACTGCTCCGCCATGTTGCAACAAAAGGATTTCTCCGTTCGCGGCTTGCTACGTCGAATGAAAGTTGAAGTAGTGTGTACCACGGATGATCCTATCGACTCATTGGAGTATCACCTGCGTTTCTCCAAGGAGGATGCCGGATTCCGTATGTATCCCACCTTCCGTCCCGACAAGGTGTATGCCGTTGAGAATCCTACGGCTTGGGCGGCTTACCTGGAGAAGCTTGAGGCGGTAAGCCGAAAGTCGATCAGGTCATTTGCTGACCTGATGGCCGCCCTGCAGGCGCGCATCGATTTCTTTGATAGCCTGGGCTGCCGGGCCTCCGATCATGGTCTGGAGCAGCTTTATTTTGATGCAGAGGCTGAAAGTAAAGCTGAGGCGCTCTTCTCACACCTCCGCAAGGGTGTGGTTCTGTCCACCGCCGATGTACACGCTTTCAAATGCGCTGTCCTGACGGAGCTTGGGCGGATGTATCACGCGAAGGGCTGGGCGCAGCAATTCCACCTCGGCGCCCTGCGTAACAACAGCACGCGAATGATGCGCGAGCTGGGACCCGACACAGGCTTCGACTCGATCGGCGATTTTTCGCAGGCAGTATCGATGTCACGCTTTCTTAACGGTCTGGACAATACCGGTCAGCTTGCCAAGACAATCCTTTACAATCTGAACCCGGCCGACAACGCACTGTTTGCCACGATGACAGGGAACTTTAATGACGGTTCGTTCCCGGGAAAAATGCAGTATGGTTCAGGTTGGTGGTTTCTCGACCAGAAAGACGGAATGGAGCAGCAAATGAATGCCCTGTCGAATATGGGACTGCTCTCCCGCTTCGTTGGTATGGTGACCGACTCCCGGAGCTTTTTGTCTTTCCCGCGCCACGAGTACTTCCGCAGAATTTTGTGTAATCTGCTTGGCCGCGATGTGCAAAAGGGCGAGTTGCCTGATAATATGAATCAGCTGGGCACTATGGTTGAGGCAATTTGCTACGGCAACGCCCGCCATTATTTCGGCTTCAAGTAACGGTGATGGTAGCGTCGGTCTTGTAAAGACCAAACTTTTTGTGTTTTTTAGGGGTTGCATAACCAAATCCCGCCGGGACTATCCCACGAAAAGCTTTCGGGACTACTTCCCGACGTTATCTAATCATTGTTACTAATTTGACATTCAACGAATTTAATCTTGATCCTAAGTTGCTGGACGGTTTAGACGCCATGGGCTTCGAAAAACCGACGCCGGTGCAACAACTTACTATTCCGCTCATACTTCAAAATAAGGATCTTATCGCCTGTGCACAGACAGGGACGGGTAAAACCGCCGCTTATGTTCTTCCCTTATTGAATAAGATTGCGCAAACGCCTGAGAGTAACCGGCATTTAAACACCCTTATTTTGGCGCCAACGCGCGAACTTGCTTTACAAATTGACCAGCAGATCGAAGGCTTCGGCTATTTTCTTGGTGTCAGCTCGGTGCCGGTTTATGGCGGGAGTGACGGCGCGACCTGGGATCAGCAGCGAAAGGCGATAGAGGCGGGTGCAGATATCATCGTCGCTACGCCGGGCCGACTTATTCAGTTTCTCGCGACCGGACGCGTCGACTTCAGCAGGCTCAAACATCTCGTGCTTGACGAGGCCGACCGGATGCTCGATATGGGGTTCCAGGACGACATCCTGCGCATTATCAAGCAGCTCCCGGCCGATCGCGAGACGGTGATGTTCTCCGCAACGATGCCCCCCAGAATCCGTACACTTGCCCGGCAGATTCTGAGAGAGCCTGAAGAAATAAGTATTGCTATCTCTAAGCCCGCGGCCGGTATTTCGCAGCAGGCTTATATGGTTTACGACAACCAGAAGCTCCCCCTGCTGAAGAAGCTCCTCGCCGAAAAAGACTACAAGAGCGCGATCATTTTTGCCAACAGCAAAGAGAATGTGAAAAAGTTGGGGCGCGAGCTTGCTCGTGGTGGGGTCTCCATAAAAGCATTTCATTCAGATCTTGAACAGGCCGAGCGTGAGGAGATCATGAACCAGTTCAAGAGCCGTCGCCTGCAGATGCTGATCGGAACCGATATTCTTTCACGCGGCATTGACGTCGAAGGGATTGAGCTGGTTGTTAATTACGACACGCCGCATGACGCTGAAGATTATGTACACAGAATCGGTCGTACAGCGCGAGCTGAACGAACCGGTACGGCGATTACTTTTGTGAATGAAAAGGATTTTCCGAAGTTTCGGCGTGTGGAAAAGTTGATCGGGGCAGAGATCGTACGGAATCCGCTACCGGAGGAACTTGGAGAAGGCCCGGTGATGGAAGAACGCGGCTCGCGTCGTAAGAAGTCAGGATCGTCAGCAAAGCACCACAACGGAGAGAAATCGGGTGTCAAGAAAGGCGGGCGTAGGAAGCGTTTTCCACGTCGACGCGACCAGCATCCTCAGTCGTCGAACCAAAAGGATCAATAAGAAACGAATGAAGCCAGGATGTCTGGCTTCAGTAGTTTTAGGCGGTCAGGCGTGAATGGGCTTCCCTTGCATGGCCCTGCGCTGAACGTCCGTTTCCCGCTTCTTCCGGTCGTCGGCCAACTTAAGCACATACATCACACCCGCTATCGCCAGGTAGAACAGCGCTACTATCAAAAATCCGGCTACGTCACTGTTCATCATTCCGTTAAGCCAGTTTGCTGCGGCAATGCTTATAAACAGAAGAAAGAGCAAGCCCGCCATAGCGGCTACGGCAAGCTTAAGATAAATGGCCACATAGGTCTGGATATCTTCTTTTACATGTTCCTTCAGTGCCTGCGCTTCGCGTTCTGCATACCGGAAGGGTGCAATGACAGCACCCGCCGCTTTGTAGAAGAATTCAGTCATAGTTTTATCTGTTAGAGTGTATAGCGGCTCTCCGTCACGACACCGCTATCCGTCGTGTGTATTGTTACGTCCGGCTGACTAGTCAAATGCTGCTGACGCTTTCGTATTTTTTCGTCAATCAGCCGATCAGCTTCGTCGCGAATTTTTCGACGTGTGATCTTACCCGCCTCCGGTGCGATAAGAATACCAATGACTGTGCCCATCCCAATTCCGAGTAGGAAAATCAAACTTGTCTTCATGCTTACTTGTTTATCTCTGTTTTGTATTCAATCGCATACCTGCTTACTTGCCTAAGGCCAGCAAGGGAAAGGAGGAATTTCGTCCCCAGAATTAAAGTCGGTGTGGATCAGAAGGGGTAGCCGATCGCGATATTCAGGATTAAATTGTCGCTGCGCCACGATGGACTCGCCAGGTCAATCTGGTTGAATACCCATCGTTCATTCTCGGGAAGCCACGGCTTGCGAACGGGAAAGGCAACATCAAATCGCAGAAGAAAAAAGTTAAAATCGAATCGCAATCCTATTCCCGTCCCAACGGCGAGTTCGTCAATGAACGTCTTCTTGTCAAACTTACCGCCGGGCCGTTCTGTGTCGTTTCGCATGAGCCAGATGTTACCCGCGTCGGCGAACCACGCTCCCTTTAAGAAGCCAACGATGTCGAATCTGTATTCTATGTTTCCTTCGAGCTTAAGGTCGGCCCGTTGATCAATAAAAAAGGGTATTCCGGGTTCATCCTCACTTGACTCATCGGGCAACGTGTCAAAGATATTATGGGTGCCGGGCCCGACCGTGCGCGCCTGGAATGCCCGTATGCTGGTAGGGCCGCCGATCGAGAACTGTTTCGTGTAAGGCATTGTGATCACATTTCCGTAGGCATAGCCTGCTCCAATGTTGAGTCTTGTGACCAGCATGTTCCTGCGGTCAAGATTGTAGTAATGTCTTACGTCGATTTCTCCGCGGACGAACTGCGAGTAGGTCTGGCCAAAGATTCGTGTACGATCACCATCGGCCCCAGCGGTTCGCTTCAGTAGATTGAGCAGGTTTCCGGCAATATCTACTTTTCCGTTGAAATAAAAGTGGGACCGGTCAAACTCTACTTCGCTGAACTCGTTAATCCGTTGCTCGTCGACCTGCGTGTTCAGGGTGTAACTGTACCGGGTCCCGGGAATGAACTGATCTTGCAATGCTGCTTCAAGAAACGGATTTCGTCGGAGTAGCTGGTTGAATTCCGATGAAGTATTTCCGAGCTGTACATAGCTTATATCAATAGGATATAGTTCGTGACTTTTCCATCGGTTTTCGCGCCAGCGGTATCCGGCAGACAGATTGAATGAATTCAAATGAAAGTAGTTGATACGCCGCTGTACACGATAGCCAAGACTGAATTCCGTAGTGGGTAGGTATCGACGTGAATGATAGTCTACGTAAAACGGCGCGATAATACGTGGGACCGATAGTCCTGACGTTATGCCGAACTCGACTGACGTCAACGGATTGGGGATACGACTACTGATTTGTACCTCGTAGGAAAGATCGCCCGTTAGATGAAATTGTTCTGACCCTCCGAGAAAATTTCGATTGGTGAAACGGAGTTCGAGCCCGGGGCCGGCGAAACTATTCGATTTCGAAACCATTCGAAGTTCGGCGCGGAGTGATTTTCGGAGGTGAGGTGTCAAATAGATACGGGTGTCAAGCCGGGCAGAATCGTCGCTTGCCTCCTGAAAGCGAATATCCACAAACTTAAATGAGCTTAGACTCATCAGGTGGCGGAGGGTATACTCCCGATCCAAAGTGCGATAGATCCCGTTCGGTCGAAAGTTGATGACCCGGGTAATCGTCTGCGGCCGGTAAGCGTTAGTGCTGTTGATGTAATGGAGACCATCGACGAGGAGTGTATCGGCTGCCTGTACAACAGTATCTTCTCCCAGGTTGTAATCAGGGTATACGTAGATCTTCCCCAGACGATAGATACGGGTCGCTTTTTCGGGAACGCCGGGTTCAAGGGTCAGGGTGAGATCGATTTTCTTGTCGCCTACCGTGCTGTCTGCTTCAAAAATCAAATGGCGGTCGTCGAAATAGAAGTACCCCAGATTCTCCAGGGCTTCTTCTACGCGCTGAAGTTCGGCGTCGAGTCGTTCCAGATTGTAGCGCTGGCCTACTTTAACGTAAGCATCGCTTCGAACACTGTCGATGTTCATAAACAGCGTATCCATTCGTGGATAGCTGATGTTCCTTATACGGTAGGGGCGATGAACGTTCGCTGTGTACGTCACTGTTCCCTTTTTGCCCTTGACAGCTTCTTCGGCACTTACCTCCGATTGGAAGTAGCCGTTATTGACAAGGTGTGCCCGCAGAAGTTGTGCGGTGGCTGATGGATCGATGTCGGACATGTACACAGGCGCTTGCCCGAGCTTGTTTTTCATGAAACGCCGAAGTCCTTTTTTGCGGGGTTCACCGGCGACGTAGAAGAACCACAATCCGGGTCGCATTCCCAGAATGGTTGTATTCGGTTCGGGAAGGACGTTGGCCGTCAGGAGTTCCTTGACTCTTTTTCTTGCTCCGACACGGCCCTGCGAGACGACATCTACTTCAGCCCCGGTGTACAGCACGCGATCGTCCGGAACGTACTTCATCGCGGTGCACCCGCTCAGAAAGCAGCCGCTTATGATCAGTATGTACCACCAAAGGTATAGTCCGGTCTTACTTCTTCTTTGCTGCATTCGCTTTAAACAATTCACTCAGGGCGTTGTAATCCTTGATATAAATCAGTCCTGCACCGGTTTCGATTAGTTCTCCATCGATCATATCGTAATTGCTGTTTCGGAATCCGGTAATACGAATCCTTCCGTCGGGCGTCAGTTTGTATTCAAGGGCCAAATCCCCGATATAGTCTGTAGCCTGGCGGTTGGAATTCCTGCCTTCGATGTCGACGTTCCCCGAGAGTTTAACGACAAGCCGATCGTTGAGTAAGCTCTTTGAGACTCCTAGTTCCAGTTCCGTTTGACCTTCGGCCGCCCCGCCGGAGTAGTCTTCATACGATTTGATATCAAAGCTCAGCTCAATTCCTTTGATATTTTGCGAAAGACGATTGAGCTGATCCGAAAGTACTTTGCTTACGCTACGACGTGCCGTCGATTCAAGGCCACCCCCCGCCTGACTTGTGAAGGGATCGTCGGAGATAAATCTTCGAAGAATGAGGAGAGCAAAGACCTGCTTGTTGAGGTCCGATTCCCGCGTATTGATATCCTGGAGCCGTGCGTAGACTAGTCCGTTGAATGCACCGCGTTGGTCGGGAGGCATATCTATCTCAAATCCAATCTCCGGTTTCATCAGTTCTCCTGACATTCCGAGGTATACAAGAAAAGGGAGTCGTTGACGATAGGTGTTGAGTTGGTTTTGATCCGCACCCGTTAGCTGATTGGATAGAAGATCTATCGGAGCAGTTTCGATATTAAAGATTGCGCGGATGTCCATCTCGGCATTTAGTGGGTCGCCCATCCATACGATAGAACTTCCTTTCTCTATCTCAAACTCTCGTTTGACGAACTTGTAGAAGGTGAAGTTGTACGTCCCCTCGTTGATCTCGTACCGTCCCGTCAGGTTCATGTCACCCGTCGGATCAATCTTGAGCGTGAGGTTGGCGTTGCCCCGAATGGTGAGCTGGTCTCCGGTTACGGGGTCGATAACAACCGAGAAAGTTTCTTCGCCGCTTAACGCCAGTCTCGCAGTAAGATCGATTCCGGTAAACACCGATTTTAGGGTGTCGCCAACTTCATTCTCGATACGTTTCATGAAGGGATCGTTTTCAAAAGTCCGATCTACGAATTTTACGATTCCTTCGCTTTGAAGGGCAGCGGCTTCGGTTTGGGGAACGATATATGTAAGCGCACTTCCATCGCTCAGTCCGATATCGACCGAGATTACGGGCGTGGTCAGGTCGCCGGTGATGCGTGCACGGGCGTCGAGGTCTACGCGTCCATAGAACATTTCGTTGTCTCCTTCGCGGGTGTTCAGGAGTCGGAAGTCGGATACGTTGAGGTTGAGATTGAACCGAAAGTCGCGGTAATTCCGCGTAAGGATTTTGCCATCGATGGTGGCTTCGTTTGATCGCTCATCGACAATTCGGAACTTGTTAAAGGCAACGCCATCACTCACGAATTGTATGCGTTCATCATTCAAGGCGAAACGCGTGTTCAGCATTTTTGACAGAAACGATACATCGGAAAAGCGCAGCTCCCCTCTGAGATCGGGTTTTTGAGGAGATCCGGTAATTTGGAGGTTGCCCGAGAAAATTCCGTCCAGGCCGGACACCTGGTCGTCAATAAGGGGCTGAAGCGTGGGTAGCGCAAACCGGCGTACGTCTGCCGCCAGGTTGAGGGTTACGAGATCCCCTGCTTGATAGAATCCTTGTATTGCGATGTCATTGCCAGGACCGTTTAATCCAAAATCAACGTCAAACCGATTGCTGGCTGATTGAGTTACCTGGAGACGCATGTCGCCCCAGGCGCCGCCGCGAACTGCCAGATCGTTGATTGCAACGTCAGCCGTAAACGCCTTTCCTTCGTTATTTTCGGTGTAGACGTCAATGTCGCCGTTAAGTATTCCACTCACCAGATTGGCTTCGGCAGTGATACCGCCGAAGTGATCAAGTCGCAACTCACGAAAACCGATACGGATCGGGGTTTCTGGCTCCGGTGCTGATGCGAGAAGTATTTTCTCTCTATTGTGCGATAGGGTTACGTTGTGAGCGATTAGTTTCGTTGGATTGAACCGGATGTAATTATCAGGAGGGACGGTCCAGTTCAGGTAGTTGAGCTTGGTTTCATCGGGGGATATAATGAGATCGATGCCTTCGTCAATGCTCTTGAATACGCCCGCGAGGACGTATTTGTGCTGATTCAAGGAATCGAAGACAAACATTTTTGTCTTCATCTCATCATCGGCCAGTACAGCGCTGAGCTCAATCCCGTCTATCCGTAATGAGTCGAACATGAGCTCATCGATCACAAGTTGAAAGTCAAGGGCCGAGCTGTCGGATCGAGTCCGGATGCTTAAGGAGTCTATGCCGATATTTCCGTAGAGTATGCGATCCAGGGCGATGTCAATATTCAGAACATCCCGTTCACTGTCGAAGATGCCGCTGATTTTTCCGGGGACGAATTCCTTCAGCTCAGGGACGAGAAGTTCGGTAAGGAGTTCGGTATTGCGCAATTCTATGTTGAAGGCGAAGTGCTGCGGGCCGGTGTCGACGACCTCCAGCGTATCGTCCATGTGGTAGTAATTGTTGATGAACCGCTGCATGGCCATTGGAAGCTGGAATACGTTGAATGAGCCACGAAAGTCAGCTGTGAACAAGTCTGACGTGATACTGATTTCAGACCGTCCTTCCTGATCGATGGAAGCGAAGAGGAGTGAGTCGATTGCATATAGTTCGTCGCCATTGAAGATCGCAACTTTGCGCAGGCCAGCATTCCCGTTGATTTTTTGAAAGTCGCTTGTGCGGAGGTCGAGTTGCAGCGAACCCCGGGCGCGGATAGGATCTTTGGCAAGGTTTAGCGCTTGAAAGTTGGCGTTGGTCAGGTCAAACAAGAGACCATACCTCGGAACTTCCTGGTCAAACTGATAGTCAATGTCGGCAACGAACTCGAGGTTGTCATCGACCATAGCTGTTCGTGCCTTGAGCTTCCCCGCATCTAATGTTCCGTCGATGGTCAGATCGCTGTACGTGTAATTGTTGTAGAAGAAGTTGGACACCACCGTTTTGAAATCACCCTTCATGGTTTGAAGAGAGAGTCCCGACAAGTTGACTGTGGCCATCATGCTCAATGATCGCAAAACAGAGTCGGGCTTATTGAGGAAGCGTCCGATGTTGAGATCGGTTGTGGTAAGGGAGGCGTCGACGCCCGGGTTATCGGACAGTGAATCGATGTTAATATGACCATTGAGATCGACCCCTCCCATGTCGGAAGTTAGATGTACATCGGTAGTTGCGACCTTCATACTGCCCAGGTATCGACCCCGGATGTTGATCCAGTCGGGGATGATGAGCGAATCGGGGATTATATTTTCTGACAGGTTTGTCTCCAGATCAGTGCGGGTAGTGAAGAGCTTATTCAAGATTATATCCATCCGAAGGGATTCCATATCGGGGGCGCCTTTTATCGTACCGAAAGCTTGAAGATGCGTTTTGTCAAACGCGTTGATCTCCAGCATACGGAGTTGAACGTCGGCCAACGTACCCGATAGTTGTGTCTTGAATTGAACGCGCGGGTTTTTATCCAGTTTGATCGGAAGGCTGTCGCGGAGGGAGGGTTGGAAAAAGAGCAGATCGGCGGTTCCTATGTCGGATGATACGGATGCCTCGATGGTGGCGTCCTGATAGTTGCTGGCGATACGCTGCAACGAAGGGTATTGCGCCTGAAGATCGGCGCGGAGCTCACTTCTGTTTATGCTCGCCACGAAATCTTCCAAACGAGCTTCCGTCTCTCCGAGCGTTATTCGTCCTTTCATTCCCGTCAAACCAAGCCCGCTTCTTTCGCGAAAGGAGAAGTCTTCCAGCGTTGCCGACATGCCGTCGGGCGAGTAGGCGATCGACTTCGCCTCCAGCCGCAACTTCGTTATCCAAAGCCGAGAGAAGTCTATTCCTTCACTCGCCGAGGGTTGTGTGAGGTCATAGTACTGAACGGCATTGTCGGCCAGGCTGACTTCGTCGACGGTTATGTGCCACGGGTCGGGGATTGAGGCTGGCTCCACTGGTGCTTCCATGCTGTCTGTGAGGACGGCTGTGGTGCTATGTACAGCAATAAAGGTGCGTTGTACCTGCACGTCTTTCAACCTGACGTCGTTGTCGCGAATACTGATCCTTTTTGCATTGATTGCGGCATTTCCGACTTCAGCCGACAGACGTGTTCCTGAAAGTGTTTCGTTGAAGTCGACGTCAAGGTTGGTGATCGATAGTTGTCGGAAGCCTATGTCCGGAAGTCCGACCGACACCGTATCCGTTGGATCGTACGGCAAGACTATCCGGGCCGGGCGTTGTTCAAGTTGTAATTTTGAGTTCGTCAGACGGATTTCTGAGGCCTTGTAAACACTGTTCTCCAGATCGAACGTATCCAGGCCAATCGAAAACTCCCCGAGGATCACATCCGCGATAGTGCCGCCGGCGTGGTCATGGAAGGAGATTGCAATGTCCCGGAATAGCAGGGACTCAAGTGAAATCGCCCAGGGGCTTTCCTGCTGACTGGTGTCAGGCGGTTCGGACCCGGCGAGTGCCGCAGGTATATACGAGAAATTAAACGAAGTATCATGAGCAGAGCGGTTGATATTCGCTCTCAAACGTTCGACGGAAATGTGGTTTAGGATGACTTCATTGGAAAGGAGGGCGAGAAGATCGGTACTTACAGACATCCGCCCTAAATAGATAAGAGTATCGCCACGCTGATCTTCGAGATACAATCCCTGGATAGCGATTGTTTCAGGGAAACCAATCCGGAGCTTGTCGATCCGCACTGGGGTCCCGATTTTTTCCTCTAACAGCACGGCACCTTCCCGTGCGATGCGTGTCTGTACACCGGGGAATTGTACCGCAATAACGACCAGTGTAATCAGGATCACTACACCCGCGATCAGCCATGCGATAGACTTAAGGAAGATCCGGAGGATGCGCTTCACTATGAGTTCGATTTCAGGCGTAACGTGAAAATGTTATGCCTCAACGATTTCGCAAAATATTTCGGTAAGATAAGACCGGGTATTTAATTCTACACCTGAAAAATACGCCTGAAGAGCAGCGCTGTAGCGGCGGACGTAGCGCGGGCATGCTGTTGGAGTTGAGCTCGTGGCACAGAACGATTACGGATGAAATCGAAGCAGTTTCTGATCCGCGTAGCGGATATCTATCAGTTTATAATCAACGTCATCAGGACCTTTTTTACGCCGCCCTATGAGTGGCGGGAAATCTTGCGCCAGTGTTATCTCATGGGAAACAAATCCCTGTTTCTTATTGGTTTCACGGCCTTTATTGCCGGAGTGGTTTTTACACGGCAGTCGCGACCGTCACTCGCATCCTTTGGTGCTGAATCGTGGTTGCCATCGCTGGTGTCGCAGGCAGTGGTCCGAGCGTTGGGCCCCCTCATTACCGGACTTATATGTGCGGGCAAACTGGGATCCAACATAGGGGCGGAGTTGGGGAGTATGCAGGTGGGGGAGCAGATCGATGCGATGGAGGTTTCCGGGACACGACCGTTCTCCTACCTCGTGGTTAGCCGGGTGACCGCGGCTACCATTATCCTCCCTTTGTTGGTGATTTATGCTGATACGATTGCGCTGCTCGGGTCTTTTCTGACGGTAAATATGTTCAACAAGACCAGTTTTCAACTGTACTTCCACGAAGTTTCAGTGAACGTTAGCTACCTCGACGTTTTTTCTTCCCTCATCAAATCGGCTTTCTTCGGGTTCGCCATCGGAATCGTCGGGAGTTATGCGGGCTATCACTCCGAGAAGGGAACTACCGGAGTCGGGAAGGCGGCAAACTCGGCGGTTGTTATATCGATGATCTTGATTTTTATCATCGACCTCATCGCTCTTCAGTTTACTAATCTTTTCCGAAGATGACGACTCAAAGCAGGAATTCAGAACGTTCAACGGACTCCCGTCAGGTGATGGCCTCGATTCGCGGCCTGACGAAGTCGTTTGGAGATCGCTCGGTGCTTCGCGGTGTCGACCTCGATCTCTACGCGTCGGAAAACCTCGTGATTCTGGGCCGGTCGGGTACGGGTAAATCAGTACTCATCAAGTGTATGGTAGGGCTGCTTCGTCCTGACGAAGGAAAGGTCATTGTGTTGGGACAAGATGTGTTCTCATTGCGGTCACGCGAACTCAATGCTCTTCGGTTGCAGATAGGTTTCTCTTTCCAGGGCAGCGCGTTATACGATTCCATGACGGTCCGTGAAAATCTGGAGTTCCCGCTGAAACGCAATCTGGGAATTACTGACAAATCACGTCTGGATGAAATGGTGATGGCGGCCCTGGACGATGTCGGACTGGCACATACAGTGAACCAAATGCCTGCGGAACTGTCGGGAGGGATGCGAAAGCGGGTGGGAATTGCCCGTACGCTGATATTGAAGCCGAAGATTATGTTATACGACGAACCTACGGCGGGACTGGATCCTATTACCGCCATGGAAATTAACGAACTGATTATGTCAATGCGGGAAAAGTACGACGTCGCGTCGATCATCATTACACATGACATCAGCAGTGCTAAACATACGGCCGACCGTATTGTCGCATTGATTCAAGGCAGAAATGCTGTGGAGGGCACTTTTGAAGAGATCAGGCACACCACACATCCCGAGTTGGAACCATTTTTTAATTATTGACCGCCAATACCGGAAACATGGAAAAACGAGAAGTAGCACGGCAAATAAGACTTGGAGTTTTTGTTTTGGGAGGAATCGCGTTGTTTCTTACCGCCGTTTTCCTCATCGGTAGCGAAAACAACATCTTTAGCCGCACCTTTACCATTGCTGCCGTCTTCCGAAACGTCGAAGGTCTTAAGCCGGGCGACAATGTATGGTTGTCGGGTGTCAAGGTAGGCACCGTCTCCGATGTGCGGATAGTCAACGAAGGCGAGGTTATCGTCCATCTGGCCCTACGTGAACGTCAGAATCAATTCATTTACAATGATGCCATAGCATCGATTGGCTCCGACGGGTTGGTCGGGAGCAAGATTGTCGTCATACGCCCCGGCAAGTCCGGTAGGGTGGTTACCCGGGAGGATACATTGCAAACACTTTCGCCAACGGATACTCAGGATATCCTCGAGCTTGCCAAGGATGTCGGGGAAAATACGCGCATTATAACCGAGGACCTGCGTCGAATAGCCGAGGGAATCAGTGCCGGTCGTGGAATAGTAGGGGAGCTTCTGAACGAAGGTGCATTGGCTCAGGATATACGATCGTCGATCCAGAGTCTGCGCGTGGCGGGTGCCAACACCGCACGTGCATCCTCCGAACTTCAGTCGCTCGTCAGCGATCTGAGGTCTGGCCCCGGACTTATCCCTATGCTCGTATCCGATACGGGCTATGCGAGTACGTTTCAACACGTACTGGCAAATCTTGAAAAAGTAAGCGTAGAGGCTGACGAATTTTCAAGTGAGCTGAGACAGCTCACTAAAAAGGTCAACGATAGCGATAATGCCGTAGGTGTACTACTGTCGGATACAGCGGTGGCAATGAATCTTAAAGAGACGATTGAGAATGTGACGATGGCTTCCGGGAAACTCGATGAGAACATGGAAGCCCTTCGGCACAACTTTCTATTCAGGAGATATTTCCGACGTCAGGAACGCCAGGAGCGACGGGAGGCGGAGGCTGCGTCATCGAAAGCAAACGGAGGCCAATAATGCTTTATCGACAATAGTATGGACGCCTTGCTGACGACCGAGGGAATAGTAAGTCTGCTGACGCTGACTTTCCTTGAGGTGGTCCTTGGGATTGATAACATAATTTTTATCTCCATAACAGCCGACCGGCTTCCCAGAGAAATTCAGAAGAGAACACGCAATCTCGGAATATCCCTGGCACTGGTGGTGAGAATTCTGCTGTTGTTCACCGTGAGCTGGATTATAGGTCTTAAAGATCCGTTCATCACGGTCGGAGAGTTTGATCTGAGTTTCCGCGATCTGATTCTGATCCTCGGTGGATTGTTTCTTTTGTATAAAAGCACTTCCGAAATTCATGCAAAGCTTGAAGGGGAAGAGCACCCCCACAAGAACGGCACGTCGCTCACTTTAAGGGGGGCGATCATCCAAATCATTTTGCTCGACGTCGTTTTCTCATTCGACTCAATCCTAACCGCGGTGGGTCTGGTAGAGAACCTTGTCATTATCGTTATCGCAATAGTCGTTTCCCTGGTAATCATGTTGATTTTTGCTACGACCATCAGCGACTTCATCAATCGTCATCCGGCTATGAAGATTCTGGCGGTTTCGTTTCTCATGATGATCGGACTGATATTGGTAGTGGAGGGATTGCACGTCCATGTTCCGAAAGGGTACGTGTACTTTGCAATGGCCTTTGCTTTGGGGGTCGAGGTACTGAATATGCAGATACGCAAGCGTAGCAAACCTGTTCAACTTAAGGAAGCGGACGTGAACGCACCGGAGATATCCCGGAGGAAAGGGGAAGAAACAACATAAATAGTGCTGTTATGAAAGGAATATCGCAGCTTTCAATTTTAGTCGCTGTGTTTTTACTCACCGGTTGTGAGCTGATTGGCGACATCTTTAGCGCCGGGTTTTATACCGCGCTGGTGTTGGTTGCGATTGTAGCCATCGTTATCGTTTGGATCGTGATCCGACTGCGTCGAAAGTAGATGGGTAGTGCTGTCCCCAACTCACGGAAGCGCGCTGAACAAAGTCTCTATCCTGGTGAATTTGGCGCGTCATTCGACCCGCTGGCCGGATGATTGTTGCCGAGGCCTATGTACGCACGCATTTTTAGGGGGAATCTACAAACTGTTGCCTATGGACACGGAAAGATCAGTAACCAGTGCAATCGCGAGTGGTGAAGCTAGTGCGCTCGCGCCCGCGACCGGAAGCAGCGCTGTAAATGTTGGCGAAGGGGAAAGGCTCCTGTCGACGATAGGAGGGGTTGCCCTTACTATAGCCGGTCTTCGAAATGCCGGTAGCGCGTCGGGGGTGGGCATGCTTCTCGGCGGAGGGATTCTTCTCCTGCGCGGTGTAAGCGGATACTGCTTCGTAAATCAGGCTCTAGGTAGAAATACTGCACGAAAATCGGCCGCCCCGGTGGATATTCGCACGAATGTCGAGTTGAACAGACCGGCGGCTGAGGTATACACTTTTTGGCGGCGACTTGAAAACTTGCCGCGGATCATGCGACATCTCGAAAAGGTCGAGCAGATTGATCAGAATCGCTCGCGATGGACGGCCAGGGGGCCCGGAGGCATTGGTGCCTTGACATGGGAAGCTGAAATCGTAGAGGATCAGGAGAACCAGTTCATATCCTGGCGCTCATTACCGGGTTCGACTGTCGACAATGCTGGTCAGGTTAGGTTCGTAGAAACTCCCACAGGTACTGACGTTCGGGTTCAGATGACTTACCGGGTTCCGGCCGGCGACCTGGGTGGCGTGGCAGCCCGACTGTTCAGTCCTATGACGGAGAAGATGATTCGTGAGGATATACAGGACCTCAAGGGTGTACTGGAATCACCTACTCATGATAGTCGGAGAACGCGCTGATAGCGCCCCTGTCAGATTCGGGCCTGGTAAGTATAGAGATCGAAGTAGCGCCCATGTCGGGCAATAAGTTCTTCGTGAGTTCCACGTTCGACAATGTTACCTTGTTCAATCACCAGTATTTGATCAGCCTGGCGGATCGTGCTGAGCCGGTGGGCGATCACGAAAGTTGTTCGCCCTTTCATGAGTTTGTGCAAGCTGTCTTGTATATAGGCCTCGCTTTCCGTATCGAGGTTGGAGGTGGCTTCGTCAAGAATGAGAATGCGTGGGTCGGCCAGTACGGCCCGGGCAATGGCAATGCGCTGCCGTTGTCCTCCTGATAACTTGACTCCACGTTCGCCGATCACGGTCTCCAGGCCTTTTTCAAATCGATTCGAGAACTCGTCAACGTACGCTGCGCGGACTGCTTGTTGCAAGTCTTCTTCGGACGCATCGGGCCTGGGAAAGAGGATGTTCTCCCTAATGGTTCCTTCGAAAAGGAAGTCATCTTGCAGTACAACGCCGAGTTGACTTCGGTAACTGTCCAGTTTAACCATGGAGAGATTGATGCCATCAACGGTGATCGTTCCTTCTGTGGGGGTAAGGTAGGTTGCTACCAGACCGGCAATTGTGGATTTTCCCGATCCCGATGTTCCTACCAGCGCGGTAACGGTACCCGGCGGGGCGTCAAAGCTGATCTGATGAAGAACGTCTTTACCTGGCTCATAAGCAAACGATACCTTGTCGAACTGAATGTGACCTTTGAGTTCACTGACGGAAATAGTTCGAACGGAAGAGTCCTCTTCCGGAGGGAGGTTCATGATTTCCTCTGTTCTGTCCAGCCCCGCGAAAGCCTCGGTGAGTTGACTCCCGATATTGCTCATCTGTACGATAGGAGCGATCATGAAGCCCAGATAGAGGGTAAACGAAAGAAAGTCTCCGTAAGTGAGGTCGCCGTGCATGATCATGTAGCTTCCTATTCCCATGATGCCCGTACTGGCCAGCCCGAGAAGGAATGTCGCCGAACTTGTTACCAGACTTGTTGACGTAAGACTTTTCTTCACATTCAGAAACAAGCGTTCAACCCCGCGTTCGAATGTTGTGATTTCCTGATGTTCAGCATTGAACCCCTTGATGACACGGATGCCGTTCAACGTTTCCGTGAGCCTACCGGTTACTTCCGCGTTGATCTTGCCGCGTTCGCGGAAAATGGGCCGGATGTATCCGAATGCGCGTGTTGATATAAACCCAAAAACACTCACCGGTACCAGGACATACAACGTCATCATCGGACTGATGCGAATAAGCAGAACAAGGGATATAACAGCGGTAAGGAGACCACCGACGAGCTGCACCAATCCAGTACCGACCAGGTTGCGCACGCCCTCCACGTCGGTCATGATACGCGATACCAGTTCACCCGATTTGGCGTTGTCAAAGAACCGGACAGGAAGTCGGAGGATTTTCTGCTGAACCTGCGCGCGAAGTATCGAAATCAGTCGCTGCGCTTCAACACTGAGGATGCGGGTAAGCAGGAAAGAGGTGGCAGCCTGAACGGTTACAGCAGCTGCAACTGCAGCAAGTAGATACTTGAGCATTTCCATGTCACGATTGACGATTACATCGTCCATCAGGTATTTGGTAGCTCCCGGCAGAACAAGTCCGGCCAGCCTGCTTATGACAATGAGGACTAACCCGACCGCTACAATTTTTCGACGCGGCCAGACTATGGTCTTGAATACGTGAGCAATGGTAATCTTATTCTTCTTCTTATTGCTGTTCTTCATGCTATGCTTAGAGTGGCGGGGCAAGATAATTAGTAGTCGGCCCGGACAGATATTTATTGTGGCCGTTTCGACAAAATTAAGGGGAATCTGAAAGAATACCGGCGAATTACCGGAATGGTTTTTTTGACAGATGTGGAGAAAACTCAAAAAAATCAAAGACTATGAGTATCTCAGAAAAAACATATGAGGCCGATAATCAGACCGGTATGAACCGTGAAGGGCCTGATGCGAACCGTCCGCTTGAGCGGTTGACAGCCACATCCATCATCGGAGATAAGGTAGAAAACCCGGAAGGAGAGGATCTGGGAACGATCGATAATCTGATGATCAACATACATACGGGACGCGTCGAGTATGCGGTTATTGAATACGGTTCGTTTCTGGGGATAGGAGGTAAGTTGTTTGCCATTCCTTTTAACGAACTGCGCGTACAACCGGATCGCAAAGTTTTTATCGTTGATCGGGACAAGGATTACCTGAGGATGTCGCCGGGTTTTGATAAGAATCACTGGCCGGACACCAACGATCATACCTATTATGGCGACGTAGATTCATACTGGGGAACAGCCGCAATGCCCTAAGGGGTGATTCTCTTCCGGTTGTTCAGTTCGGAGATCCATCGGAGGCGATAAGCGTTCATGGCCGTCTTACCCAATTTGGTTGTAAGACGATGATTGACGATTGCGCCTACGGGTGCGCCTATTCCGGGTATCAGTTGCAAGAGCTTCGCCACATCCAGGTAATCGCGATACTCCCGCTGAAATGTCCGCCAATCAAAATCGTGAATCTCCTCAGGAAGTGCTTCGCGATGCTCTTGCCAGCGGGAGAGGAGGGCGTAGACTTTTTTTCTGTGATCGGCGCTAGAGAAGCAAAGTTCGAAGATGTGCAGAAGGTAGATACGTTCGTGCAGCTTTGAGGTGTCATGCCCATACAATGCGGCTATTTCAAAGAGCATCTTCATTTTTAGAGACAACCAAAGCGGAAAGTCGGCGAGCCCCAACAAGATGCCTCCAGCTCCGGTTATAGCTCCTTCCGCGGCCGCCGTGTTGCGGTAGACGGTAATACAATCGCGTACAGCCGCTTCCCGGCCTTCCATTGTGTCGATCACTTTGGGCGTGCCGGTAATGAAACCCGCCCCGAATAAAACCCCGCGGGTCATCTGCTTGACGGCTAAGGTGAAGGCCTGATGGACCCTCTCGGGGATGATATTGTTTATGCGGTTTTGGAGGCGCATCGTCAGCATGTTGCTGAGCGAGGGGTCTCGCTGCATCCGTCTTTTCCAGACGTTCAGTTCAGCGATCATCTTTTTTTCATACAATGTGTACATGGCTGGCGGCGTTTCAAGGAGACATAAGCCGTTTCGAAGGGTAATATCCAACACGTAACGGTAACGGAGAAAGTTTTCGTCGTACGGAATATTATTTTTATTTTTTTATTGACTATGAGTAAGAAGACCTCGGGGCTGTTCGAACGTAGTACGACATTTCTGACAAACTTTTATCGGCGACGCGGATTTTGGAAGACCGCCGCCTCCATTGTGCTGATCGGTTTTGGTCTGGGAATCTTCGCGATTTCGTTTTTTGTGTTTCTCGTCTGGTCGGGGTTCTTTGGGGCACTTCCGGATGAAGATCAGATGAGTGAGATTCAGCATCCGGTCGCAAGTGAGGTGTATAGCGCCGATAGCGTTCTCCTAGGGCGTTTTTTTATTCAGGACAGGACCCCTGTGCTCGCTGACGAAATTCCGCAATCGTTGCGCGACGCGCTTATTGCAACGGAAGATGTCCGGTTTCTTGAGCATAGTGGAATTGATGTGCGCAGTCTGGCTCGGGTCGCGGTAAAAACGCTTCTCCTGCAAAAGGAGTCTTCGGGAGGCGGAAGTACGATCACCCAGCAGTTGGCCAAGAACCTGTTCCCGAGGAAGTCGTATCGGTTTCTGTCTCTGCCAATAAACAAAGTTCGGGAAATGATCATTGCACGACGTCTCGAGCGAATGTATTCGAAGGATGAAATTCTTGTCCTTTACCTGAACACTATTCCATTCGCAGATAATACGTATGGAGTAA
This sequence comes from uncultured Roseivirgaceae bacterium, assembly GCA_964532595.1. Lineage (GTDB taxonomy): Bacteria > Bacteroidota > Bacteroidia > Cytophagales > Cyclobacteriaceae > Chryseosolibacter. The sequence goes on along the minus strand of CAZHIQ010000007.1, from coordinate 57,144 downwards.
AAACGGCAGCTGATCGCTTTTACTCGACTTCGGTTGCGGATCTGACGCCCGACCAATCGGCGATGTTGGTTGGCATGTTAAAGGCGACGCATCTTTACAATCCGCGCCTTTTTCCTGAACGCGCCCGTGATCGAAGAAACCTGGTCATCGCCCAGATGGAGAAGTATGGGTTCATTTCCTCCGGGGAAAAGCAACAGCTTCAGGCAAAACCACTGGCGCTGAATTACAACAATGTGACTCACAATTCAGGGCTTGCTCCGTATTTTCGCGCCTATTTGAAAAGGCAGCTGCTCACGTGGTGTAGTGATAGTCGGAAGCCCGATGGAACTCCGTATAACCTTTACACCGATGGATTGAAGATATACACGACTATAGATTCACGTCTGCAGGCTTATGCCGAGGCAGCGATGCAGCAGCATATGGCGCAGCTTCAGGAGCGGTTCGCCGGACAATTGGATCAGCGCAAGCTGGAAGAAGTCGTGATGCGGAGGTTGCGTCAACTGCCACAGTATCGCGCAATGCGAGAGTCGGGGATGCCGGAGGAGCAGGTATTGAAGGAACTAAGAAAACCGGTGGAAACCAGAATATTTACCTGGGAGGGTATCAAGAAGACGGAGATGAGTTTTTACGATTCCGTTAAGCATCACATTCAATTCCTGCAGGCGGGTGTGCTTGCCATGGAGCCGGGGAGTGGTGCTATTCGCGCCTGGGTAGGGGGCATCGATTATCGGTTTTTTCAATATGACCATGTCCGGCCAGAGACGCGGCGTCAGGTAGGGTCAACCATCAAGCCGTTGCTCTACACGGCTGCGCTGGAGGAAGGGATTGGGCCTTGTACGTACATCTCGGCAAGGAAAACAGAATACACAAATGTTGATGACGCGTGGACGCCTCAGAACACGGACGAGGAAACCTATGACAAAAAGTACTCGATGGAAGGGGGGCTTTCAGGATCGGTGAATACCGTATCGGTGCGTCTACTGGAAAAAACCGGTATTCGCGATGCTATTGTCACAGCGCGGAAGATGGGTATCACGAGCAATCTGCCTGAAGTACCGTCGCTAGCCCTCGGGACACCCTCTATCTCGATGATGGAAATGGTTGGGGCTTACGGAACGCTGGCGAACAAAGGAAAATATGTTGAGCCAAAATACCTTCTGGCGATTACCGATCGTCGCGGTAATGTATTGCAGCGATTCGATGACTCGGATCCGGCCGAGGCAGTGTCGGCAGAGAGCGCGCAGATGATGATTCATATGCTGCGCTCGGTCGTCAGCCAGGGTACTGGATCGTCTCTTCGCAGCCGATATGGGATCACCAATGATGTCGCGGGAAAGACGGGGACAACCCAATTGAATGTCGACGGATGGTTTATGGCGATAACGCCCCGACTGGTTATCGGAACCTGGGTGGGTGCCGATGAGCCCGCTCTTCATTTTCGCAGCACAGCACTGGGGCAGGGTGCAGCCACAGCCCTTCCCATTACCGCCTACTTTCTTCAGCGTGTCAATAAAGACAAGACGTTGCGGCACGTCTCCGAAGCTCGCTTTGAGCCGCTCCCTGCAGAACTCGCGGAAGCACTCGACTGCAAGACACACAAGTCCGGGTTGAATTTCTTCGAAAGACTCTTTAACAAGAAGAAAAAGAAGACGAAGGCCCGGCGCTTTCGCGGAGTTCAGGGCGAACGCGAATGAGATCAGCCCAACATCTCTTGCCAGTGCTCAGGTAAGACGAATTCATCCTTCATGGCAGAATCTTCTTTCTTGTTGTTCTGTGCCTCAATGAAGGTTTCCAGACTCGTGAAGAACCGAAGTCGATGTTTCCAGATGAGCTTGCTGCCTATGGCACGTTTGAAGGTACGCAAATCGGTACGCCGGTCGAGCCAGTAGAGATCATGGGGATCGAGGCCGTCGGAGCTACCACCGAGATAGCCAGGCATAAAGTTCAGACCGGATGACTCCAGCCTTCTTCTGACTTCTGCGCGAAAATCTGACTTTCCGGTGATATAAACCTCAATCCATCCCATAGGCATATTACGATTTGTTCTACTGATTTGTTAATACGTTTCCTTTGCTGATTCCCGACGGATGCAGAATTTTATAATTTTCTGTTTGTCGGCGATCCAGGTGTGCTCGGGTAATTAACGTATGCGTTTGCACATTGTTTCGTTATCCCATCGCTTTCGGAAACCATTCGTCGGTTTGATTGGTCTCCTAGAGAACAACATCACGAGTCAGTGAAAAGGTTCTGTGCTGAGGGGAAAGAACGTTGGGTTTTCGTTATATTGAGGATATCGAAGAAGACGAAAGTGGTACAATTAGTTTTGATATTGATCGCAGTCGGTTTACAGGACGTTCCGTTTAAGTCTGCCGACGAATTTTCTGTCGTTCTCGACTACGAGTTTCGCGAGCGCCCTTCGGCCCCTAAGGCAATTCATTCGAGCACACGTTCCCCTTCAGGGTCCTCTGTTCTACCGTTTGTGACGCTAAAAATATCTTTTCATAAGCTCAACGGCGAAAAGATGCGCATGCGTATTACAGCCAATCATCCGCAGTGGCGCATCCGTAGTCGACGGGTCACTCCTGACGAAACGTACTCACTCGTGCTGGGGTACATTGCGGATATGGTCGACCGTGTGGCACCGTACGAATACACGATCACGCTCATCGACAATGACAATCGTCCAGTCGAGCGAATTGTATTTCGCGTGGATGACGATGGATCATTTTACGTGAATGACGAAAAAAGAGGGCGATTCTAGCGCAGGAATCGTGCATACGACTGTAAAAAATTACGAATGGGTGCGCAACAAAGCAGGATAAGATTTAAACTTGTGTTTAAATCTTTCTGAAATGAGAGTGTTTTTGTTGCTGGTATGTCTTCTGCCATTTTGTTCGCTGTCTCAACCCGTTGCCCAGCCCGACGCGGCGGAGATTCAACTTAAACTTCGAAAATTGAACTTTCTGGGGGCTGTCCTGTACATGGCAGCGCACCCTGACGACGAGAATACGAATGTAATCGCCTGGCTTGCGAATGAACGCCTGGCGACTACCGCTTATTTGTCACTTACCCGTGGCGACGGAGGCCAAAACCTTATCGGCCCCGAAATTCGGGAGTGGCTTGGTGTTATCCGCACGCAGGAGCTGTTGGCAGCACGGCGCATAGACGGCGGTGCACAGTACTTCACACGTGCAATCGACTTCGGTTTTTCGAAATCCGCCGATGAAGCGTTCCGGATATGGGGTAAAGATGCTGTCATGCGCGATGCTATCCACGTTATACGTCAATTCAAACCGGATGTAATTATTACGAGGTTTCCTCCTGACGAGCGTGCGGGGCATGGACATCACACCGCGTCGGCGATCCTTGCCGGAGAGGCATTTGATCAGGCGGCCCGCGCCGATATCTATCCTGATCAGGTGGAAGAGTTCGGTGTCTGGAAAACAAAACGACTCTATACGAATACCGGGCGTTGGTGGAATACTTCAATCAATGAAGATACTCCCGGTGTAATCACTCTCAATGTTGGGGGGTATAACCCGTTACTTGGTAAATCGTATTCTGAAATCTCGGCGTTGAGTAGCAGTCAGCATAAGAGTCAGGGATGGGGCCGCGCAGGATTGCGCGGATATCGGCCCGAGTTTCTTGAATATCAGAAAGGCGACCGTGCTCAACGTGATATTTTTGAGGGAGTTGACACAACCTGGAACCGCGTACCCGGTGGCGCTGCTGTCCAGGCGTTGGTTAACGCAGCGATCGCCAACTTCAAGGCTGACGCTCCGTGGAAGTCGGTCCCCCAGCTATTGCTTGTCCGCGATGCAATAAAGGGGTTGGATGACAACGTATGGAAAGAAAGAAAACTCAAGGAAGTTGAGCAACTGGTAGTCGACTGCCTCGGGTTACATGTCGAGGCAACGACGAGTCACTATCAAGGTGTGCCTGGTGAACGGGTGACCACTTCCGTGGAAATAATTAATCGCTCTCCACTACCCGTCACTGTGGGATCCGTAACCGCATCTGCGGTGCAATGGGATTCGACCTTCTCAACAACGCTTCAAAATAACCGGCCGTTAACTTTTCATTGTTCCGGCACCCTCGATCCAACAGCAAACTATTCTTCTCCGTACTGGCTCAGTAGCGAACACTCGGAGGGTTTGTTCACGGTAGAGGATCGGTCTCTTATCGGGCGTCCCGAAAACCTTCCCGCAGCCGAAGTAACCATTCAGGTTCGTTTGCTTGGACAGACGCTCACTCTCAATCGTCCCCTGATCTACAAGTGGGTTGATCCGGTAAAAGGCGAACGCTGGAGGCCGTTTGAAATTGTTCCTCCGGTTGTCGTCAACGTCTCGGAGAGTGTGCTCGTATTTGGTACGAACGAGCCCAGAACGGTTCAGGTCGTAGTCAAGTCTTCCAGCGGGCAGCCTCAGAAAGGACGTCTCGAGATCAGTGTTCCCAAAGGATGGAAAGCCGTGCCGGCTACGCTGCCATTCGATCTTTCTTTCCGCGGTGCCGAGTCGCGTGTCGATGTAACCATACACCCATCAGCAAAGGAGCACTCCGGAAATATCCGGCTCAAAGCCCTGATCGAGGGAAAGGAGTATGACCGATCACTTCGTCTGATTTCCTACGATCATTTTCCGATACAAACCATTCTGTACCCGGCCGAAGTCAAAGCGGTACGTATTGACCTGAAGACGGAAGGAAAGGTAGTTGGCTATATTGAAGGCGCTGGAGATGAGATTCCGGCGGCACTGCGGAGTATGGGTTACGATGTGCTGGTACTGGCCGATCATGAGATCACGCTGGCGACGTTGCAACGCCTCGACGCTGTAGTGTTGGGAGTACGGGCGCTCAACACCCATCCGCGGGCGAGGTACTTCATGCCGGTACTGTTCGAGTACGTCCGGCAAGGAGGTACGGTGGTCGTCCAGTATAATACGAACCAACGACTGGAGGTTGATAAGGTTGCGCCGCACCCCCTTACGCTGGGCCGCGATCGTGTAGCAGATGAGACAGCTCCGGTAACCATCCTTGCTCCTGAGCATCCGGTGATTACCACCCCCAATCAGATAACCTCGACTGACTTTGACGGCTGGGTCCAGGAGCGAGGCTTGTATTTTCCTTCCCAGTGGGATGAGTCGTTTCAACCTGTGTTGTCGATGGCCGATCCCGGTGAAGATCAGAAGCAGAGTAGCCTGCTCGTTGCGCGATATGGCGAGGGCTACTACGTTTATACGGGACTTTCCTTTTTCCGCCAGCTGCCACAGGGAGTCCCTGGAGCCTATAAACTTTTTGCAAATCTGGTGTCACTACGTGATAATTCCGGACAGGTGGAGCAGTCGAAAAAATCTTCCGGTAAACAAAAGCGAAAATAAACTTAACAAGGGCATTATGGTTGAGTCAGAGAAACCTCCTGTGTTCAAGTCCTGGAAGGGTTGGTACGTGTTCATATTGCTCGTACTGGCGATTCAAGTTGTTCTTTACCGAGTCCTAACCGTGGTTTTCTCATGAACACTCTCGACTGGCTGGTATTACTTTTAACCCTTGTGCTGATTGCCGCGTACGGAATAGTTAAGACACGAAAAACATCGGCTGAAGGATTTCTGAAAGGCGATAATTCTTTTAAGTGGTGGATGATGGGACTTTCCATCATGGCTACCCAGGCAAGTGCTATAACCTTCCTTTCGACACCCGGACAAGCTATGGAGGATGGCATGCGCTTTCTTCAGTTCTATTTCGGTCTTCCGATAGCCATGGTCATTATTTCTGCGACCATGGTTCCGATCTATTATCGCCTTAAAGTTTACACGGCTTACGAATATCTTGAGTCCAGGTTTGACGTGAAGACTCGTCTCCTTGCGGCTAGTCTGTTTCTCATCTTACGCGGGTTGTCGGCGGGGATCACCATTTTCGCACCTGCACTGTTGCTGTCGACAATACTCGAATTACCCATTGCCCTGACCACGATTTTTACCGGAACGCTGGTGATGATATACGTTGTGTCCGGAGGGGCCCAGGCCGTGAGTATCACCCAACGCCACCAGATGGCGGTGATGATGGGAGGGATGATCCTCGCGGGCGTACTTGCATTCTACCTTTTGCCGGAGAATGTCTCTTTCGGAGATACGGTGCAAATTGCCGGGGAGATGGGGAAGTTCAATCTCGTGAGTCTTGAGTTTGATATTACGCAGCGCTACAACATCTGGTCGGGACTGATCGCGGGAACGTTCTTGTTTCTGTCGTACTTTGGAACGGATCAGTCGCAGGTAGGGCGATACCTCGGTGGAAAATCTGTTACAGAAAGCAGACTGAGCCTGATGTTTAATGGCCTGCTGAAGATTCCCATGCAGTTCGTTATCCTTTTTATCGGAGTGCTCGTTTACGTCTTTTACCTGTTTTCACAACCCCCTGCCTACCATAATCACGTACTGCTCAACCGCGCTATGGGGACGGAGATGGCCGATTCAATAAGATTTTACGAAGAACAGTTTAACAGCGTGTACGCGGAGAAGCGGTCGTCGGTTGATGCTCTTGTTACCGCGATCAAGAGCGACGACCCTACAGCCATTAAGGAGGCCTCTGCGCGTGTAAAAGCGTACGAGGAGACTGAGCGTGGTTTACGGGAGCAGATTAAGGCGTCAATAGCGAAGGCAATTCCTGCCGCGAAGACAAAGGATAACGACTACATGTTTCTGAATTTCGTTCTCAACAACCTTCCGCATGGCATTATCGGCCTCCTTGTTGCAGTCATGTTTGCTGCGGCGATGTCGTCATTGTCAGGGGAATTGAATGCGCTGGCGACCACAACGGCAATTGACATATATAAACGCAACTTCCGCCCCGAGGCGTCCGACAAGCATTATCTCAGGGCTTCACGGCTTTTCACGCTGGGATGGGCTATACTGGCGATGACGTTTGCTATGCTGGCCAGTTTTTCTGAGAATCTGATTGAGTTCGTCAATATCATCGGATCGTTGTTTTATGGTACGATACTAGGGATTTTTCTCACGGCCTTTTATCTGAGAAGAGTTGGTGGAAGTGCTGTGTTCCTGGCAGCCCTCGTTGCCGAAGCCGTTGTACTCTACTGCTACTTTCGTACGGATATCGCTTACCTGCTGTACAACATCATCGGATGTATCTGTGTGATGGTGCTGTCGCTGGTTTTCTCTCTATTGAGAAAGAGTAATTAACGGTTCCGCTATACGGCTGTTAACCTGGCACAATTTGTTCCGTTAATGAAGGAAACCTAAACATTGTGCTATGGCTACCGATAGAGTGATTTATACAGACGGAAGGGATGTCACGGTTACTGATTCGGCGTTGAAAGTGCGCAACACCTCCTACAAACTTAGTGGTATCACGAAGCTGAGTTTCTGGACGATACGCCCCGATCGGGCACCTGCTATTATACTGATGGTGCTGGGACTGGCCGCCGCGGTCGCCGGCTTCATGGGGGCGATCCCTTCCCAAGTCGCGGAAGGAAATCCCAATGCGCTCGCCCTGCTCGTAGGTATAGGGCTGTTTATCGTCGGACTGCTGATTCTGGTCCTGGCTCGTGAGCGTTACGCCGTGCGGATCGCCACCGCAGAGGGGGAAAAGAATGCCGTAGTGAGCCGTAAACGGGAGTACATTGCTCAGATCGTCGACGCAGTGTATAGCGCTTTTGACTTCGGCACCGGACAATCACCTATACAGACCACACAGAATCCGGGACCCTGATCTTGTCTTACATTATTCACGGGCGAGCACCTGCGTTCCGCCAGGGAGTTTGGTAAGCTTGACCGTGTCACCGTTGCAATCCACACCTTTACCAAATTCAACGATAGTATAGCCTGAACAGGGTTTCTTCGGGGGAGACGGCAGGTGCTGACCGTCGGTAGTTCGAATGTCGGCTCCAAGCAATATAGTCAGGAGCAATGCACAGTTGACCAGGGTAAATATCTTCTTCATCGTCCGCACGTTTTCTCATCTGCCGCCAAGGGCGGGAGTCGTGTCCCCAAAAAATATATGCCCGCTGAGTACAGCTGCTTCACGTGGTTTTGGGTATAGTAATTTTCCCGCAAGGGCAAAGTGTCGCGTAGCGACAAAACCATATAGCGACAAAATCATTACAGTATGGGAAAGGACAGAGAAGGAAGATTCCATCCGCGCAAGGGAAAACCATCGGGGGAAGAAGGGGTGGGTACCGTTAAGTCGGTAGATACCCGTACAATTGAAACACATCTCGAACTGGAAGAAAAGTACACGGACGGTGACATGCCGGGTTCAAATGTCAGAGTACGTCATCGGAACCGAAACGTCGACAAGCGCGAGGAAAGACAACGCAACAAAGACAATCAGCGCTTTAGCAACCCGGCGAATAAGGCGGTTAGTGAGGTTCTTACGGGTGAGCGAACGGACGCCCATGCTGACGAGCTCCCATCGCAACTGACCCGCGATATCTTCGCCGAACTTGCCAAGTTCGAAAGCCCGACCTGCATTTCTATATATATGGGAACCAACCTTGAGGCAAGCGTTGAGGCTAATCGTCAAAAAGATTTTATCACGTTCAAGAATCGTTTACAGGAAGTGACGGCCGAATTGCGGAAGAGGGGACAGGATGTGACAACCACAGAGCGTCTCCTGAAGCCTGCCTATGATATGCTGCGAACGGACTCGTTTTGGGGCGGACTTGACAAAGGCCTGGTTGTGTTTATCGCCGATGGGTCTTTCAAATACGTTCGGCTTCCCGTGCCCCCAGGAGATAAAACGTTAATCAACTCGTCATTTTACCTGGCACCGCTTATCCCGGTAATGACTATGCGGGATTACTTCTACGTCCTGGTACTAAGCAAAAAACAGGCAAAGCTGTATCGCGCGGATGAGTTTGGAATGGAATACCTTGACGTGGAGGGAATGCCACGAGGCGTAAACGACGTGGTTCATTTTGAGCAGAAAGACGACCGGGATCTTTTCAGGACGTCTACGATTGGCGCGGGCTCGGGAGCGTCTTTTCACGGAATAGGTACCGGGCGACCCGATCATAAGACTGACCTGGCGATGTACTTCGATGAGGTGGATGAGACAATCCGTAAGGAAATGCTGCACGATGAAAATGTCCCTCTGGTGTTGGTGGGGGTGGAGTATCTGATTCCGATCTACAAGCAGGTTGCCCGTTATAAGCCGATATGGGACGAGGCGTTGACAGGTAGTCATGAGCATGACGATATACCGACGCTGTATGCCGAAGTGCGGAAAATTGTGGCTCCTTATTTTCAGGAGCGGAAGGAGAAGGCGCTTGCGAACTATGGCAATCAGTCTGCAACAGAGTTGACTTCGTCGATTCCTGACGACGTTATTGCCGCTGCACATTACGGGCGAGTGAGCCAGCTGTTTGCCCTCCGTGATGCGCATATCTGGGGAACGTTTGATGAGATGAACAATCGGCTGACCGTGCATGAAACGCAGGAGGAGGGCGATGAATGCATGGTTGACAGGTCAATCATCAAAACCTTGATGACCGGCGGTGAAGTTTTTATTATGGATTCGTCGCAGATGCCAGGGGAGAGCAAGCTGGCAGCGTTGATGAGGTACTAACGAATACCAACCTTTCCGGTTGTGACGGGTTCAGGCAGCAGGAATAACTTTTGTGGCGCGTAGTGGAAACAGGAAGCTATGCATAACTACAGAATTCACTGCGATGTGAGTGAACGCGCAGAAGTGTTGTCTATTGTCAGAAAGTATAACGATATCATCATCGACAACGTCGATGATCATAGTGTAGGTATCACCATTCAAAGCGATGATGCAGAGGCGTTTTTCGAGCGCCTCCTGGATGAGATCGACGCCTCTGTGTCCCGGCGTCGTCGCGAACAGATTCATCGTTAGGTGTTTGCCGAACACAAAGGCGCAGGTTTTTCCGATGTGTGGTTGCATGGGAGAAACTTGCGCTTACCAATTATTCAGATTCTTCCCTCACACCAAACACCTGATAGATCATCTGAACGGTTTCTTTCGAGTCGGCCATAAGAAGGAGGTGATCACCCACTTCCAGGATGGTGTCTCCGCTGGCTGTAAGGTACTTCCCTTGTCTATGAATAAGCACGATAAAGGCGGAGGTAGGGAGATTGATTTCAACAACGGGTTTTCCTGCTGCCGGCGAGTCGTCCGGGATGTCGATTTCAACCAGCTCCGATTTAACATCTTCCTTCAATTCAATGTCGAGGGGAAAGCTGCGTCGTAGTTTGTCGGGGACGCTGAGATGCAGCAGGCGGGCCACATAAGGAAGAGAAGTACCCTGAATGATAACGGACGAAACGGCTATGAAAAACACGAGATGAAAGATCGTGTGGGCATAGTCTACGTTTGCCAACAGAGGATAGGTGGCGAATACAATTGGCGCAGCACCACGAAGGCCAACCCAGGAGACCAGCAGCTTCTTTCGGAAGTTCATGTCGCGCGCGCGAATAAGCGAAATAAATACCGCCGCCGGTCGGGCGACCAAAATGAGAAACCCGGCGATAAGGAGTCCCTCGCCAAAAATCGGGACGATCTCTCGAGGGTATACCAGGAGGCCCAGGGTAAGGAACATCACAATCTGCATCAGCCAGGCCTGGCCGTCATAGAAACGCATCAGGCTTTTCTTGTGGATGAAGTTGCTGTTCCCGAGAACCAACCCCGACAGATAGACCGCCATAAACCCGTTTCCTCCAAGGCTCTCTGTGAAGGAGAAAGTGAAGAATACCAGCGACAAAACAAGCACGGGGTACAACCCTTCGACATCAAGCTGGATTTTGTTGACGATCCAGACCATTACTCTCCCTAGCAAATAGCCCAGGGAGACCCCTACAAGCATATCGACAAAAAATCGTGGGGCCAACTCAGCAATCGATGCGTCCGGCTCCTGTATGAGGTAGATCATGCTGGTAGTCAGAAAGTAGGCCATCGGGTCGTTACTGCCACTTTCAAGTTCAAGCAATGGACGCAAATTTCCTTTGAGACCGAACCCCTTAGAGCGAAGGATGGAGAACACGGCGGCAGCGTCGGTCGACGACACGATTCCTCCGACGAGAAGTCCTTCATAAAGGCTGAAGTTGAGAACCCATGTCACAAACAAACCGACGAGGATGGCTGTAAGCAATACCCCGACGGTTGACAGAACGATCCCATTCTTAAGGATCGGTCTGACGCTTTGCCATTTTGTATCCAGGCCTCCTGAGAACAAAATAAAGGTGAGAGCGACAACTCCGAGTAGCTGGGCGGTATCCGGATCATTGAAGTAAATCCCTCCCGGGCCATCGGATCCTGCCAACATCCCAATGGTGAGGAAAAGCAAAAGAGTGGGAATACCAAGACGAAAGGTCGTCTTGCTCGTCAGGATGCTGATGAACAAAAGAATCGATCCGATCAGAAGAATGTTCTCAGCGGTAAACGACATTCCGACTACAGTTGATTGATGGACAATAACCTTGTATGTATAATACCAAAAAATCGGGAAAATGTCGCGGTGACGGTCGTCGAATCGAAGAACTTCTCATGAGAATCGGCATAACAATTTAGTCTTCGGCCTCAAAGATTGGTCCTATGCGTTGGCGAGGTCGTCAGGTAAGTCGGAACGTTTCTGATCGGAGAGGGATGGGAGGCAAGATGGCACTCGGCGGTGCGGGTGGAGTCATTATGCTAATCGTGGTTTTTCTGCTCGGGGGTAACCCGATGGAAATTCTCAATCAGGGTGAACAGCAACCCTATGTTCCATCGGAGGCGGAAGATGAGCGCGCGCAGTTTGTGGGCGTTGTGCTGCAGGATACCGAGGATGTGTGGAATGCTCTGTTCAGAGAAGTGTTCGATGCTGACTATGAGGAACCTCAGCTCGTTTTGTTTTCTCAATCCGACCAATCGGGCTGCGGCTTTGCTACAGCGGCTGTTGGACCGTTCTATTGCCCACTCGACAATAGCGTGTACATCGACCTTTCCTTTGCTGACGATCTGGCCAACCGGTATGGGGCCGCTGGTGATTTTGCACTGGCCTATGTGGTTGCGCACGAAGTTGGACATCACGTTCAAAACCTGTTGGGTACTTCTACCAAAGTACGCGAGGCTCGCCAGCGTCTCCCCGAGGCGGAGGGCAATCGCCTGAGTGTAGCCCTCGAACTTCAGGCAGATTTTTATGCGGGCGTCTGGGCCTACCATGCGCAGCGTACAAAAGACATCCTCGAGCCGGGTGACCTTGAAGAAGCGCTTAATGCCGCTGGGGCCGTTGGTGACGACCGTCTACAGAAGCAGGCCCAGGGTCACGTGGTTCCCGATGCCTTTACCCACGGCACGTCCGAGCAGCGAATGCACTGGTTCCGAAAGGGCTTTGAGTCGGGCGACCTCCGACAGGGAAATACATTTAAAGAACTGAATCTGACTTATTGATACGCGATTGCTCGTCTGTCGCTTTTTTGTTTTATTGCCGGCTGGTCCTCTTGAATACAGATGAAGGAAAGCGGCAATGCGACGTTCGATGCAATCGTCATCGGATCAGGAATCAGCGGCGGCTGGGCCGCGAAAGAGTTGGCAGAGAAAGGTTTGAAAACACTTGTCCTCGAACGGGGCAGGCCTGTCAAACACAAGCGCGATTACCCAACGGCCCTGCACCATCCGTGGGATCTCCAGTGGCGCGGTCGGCGATCGCGCACCCTAAGAGAGGGAAATGACGTCGTAAGCAGCTGCTATGCTTACGGTGAGGCTACGGAACATTTTTTCGTCAAAGACGCGGAGCATCCGTATGTACAGGAAAAGCCATTCCTGTGGATACGCGGCTATCAGGAGGGAGGAAAGTCCCTCTTGTGGGCACGTCAGGTTCAGCGCTGGAGTAATTACGACTTCGAAGCACCCTTGCGGGACGGCTACGCAGTCGACTGGCCGCTGCGTTATAATGATCTTGCTCAGTGGTATAGTCATGTCGAAAAGTTTATCGGCGTCAGCGGAAACCGCGACAACCTGGATACCTTGCCCGACTCCGAGTGTCTTCCTCCGTTTGAAATGAATTGCGTGGAAAAACACCTCCAGCAGTCGATCATGGAGAATTTTCCTCATCGCAAAGTGGTTATCGGTCGATGTGCCCACCTTACAAAACCTCAGGACATTCATCTTAAGCAGGGAAGGGGTCAGTGTATGTCGCGGACGTTGTGCGAACGCGGTTGTCCTTTCGGTGCATACTTCAGCTCCAATTCTTCTACGCTGCCGTGGGCGGAGCGAACAGGGAACATGACAATGCGCACCAACGCGGTTGTTGAGTCGATCATTTATGATGAAGACAAAAACAGGGCTACCGGCGTTCGTGTTATTGATGCCGAGACGCAGGAGGTTACGGAGTACTTCGCCCGTATTATTTTTGTGAATGCATCGACGTTGAATACCAATTTGATTTTGTTGAATTCCCGGTCAAACCGTTTTCCAAACGGACTGGGAAATGACAACGGATTGCTCGGCCGCTACATCGCTTTTCATAATTACCGCGGAGTAATATCCGCCACCTACGACGGCTTCGAGGATCAGTATTATGTCGGTCGTCGGCCCACGTCGGTGATGATGCCGGCGTTTCGCAACATCTACAGACAGGAGATGCCCTTCAAGCGGGGCTACATGGTTTTCTTCTCGGCATCGCGTCAGGGCTGGAATCGTCCCGAAAGTCGCGATTACATCGGAGCTGAACTTAAAGACAAAATGGCCAGACCAGGTCAATGGACCGTCTACATGATGATGCAGGGAGAAACAATTCCCCGAAAAGAAAATCACGTCCGTCTCAGTGATGAACTCAAGGATCCTTATGGCATACCTCAACTCGTAACGTCGATCGGGTACGATGAAAACGATGAATTGATGCTCAGGGATTTCCTGGACACAGGAAAAGAAATGCTCGAAAAGGCGGGCTGTAAAAATATTCGCGGCTATGACAACCGCCAGGCACCGGGATTGGATATCCACGAAATGGGAGGGGTACGCATGGGACGCGATCCCGGGACTTCGTTGCTCAATCAGTGGAATCAGTTACACGGATGCGAGAATGTATTCGTGACCGATGGTGCTTGCATGACCTCAACCGGAACACAAAACCCGTCTCTTACTTTTATGGCTTTGACGGCCCGGGCAGCCAACTTCGCCGCCGAGCAAATCAAGAATGGCGCGTTGTAGAGAAAAGGAAAAGGTGCCTTACGGGGCACCTTGCTAACAAAAACTAACAAACCTATTCTTGAACAGTCGCCGACTCACCGACGACCTGCTTTTGCTGCGTTTCAGAAGTTGTCCCCTCTGCTCCTTCGAGGCGGTGCTTTCTCCGCCAGATCTTGATTTGTGTTCCCTTCTTGTGCCAGAACCGCAGGGCCGCGGGATCGACTTTCAGCCGGAGCATCAGTTTACGGAGCGGACTTGCAAGCATGAACTTAAGCCGGCTGCCTCTTGGCCATTGGTATATCTGGTGTTCCGCGCGGATTAGCATGGCGGTGAGTTCCCGGTTCGCATAGTCTTGTTCTTTACGCACGCGTTCCATGTAAATGGGATGTGGTCCTACATCGTGGTAATTTTTCTCCGCCCACAGAAATTTGAGTCCTGTAAGAGACGGCACAATCTCAAATTTGAGCTTCGCGAACTGAGCCTGACGGAAGAAATCTACCCGTGGATACGAGTAGGTTTCATGAATGTCTTTCCAATAGCCAATGCGGTCGATTACCGATCGCTTGTGTACGACAGCTGTCGCCTCCGGCGGAATAGGCAGAGAAGGCAGTAGCGGAATGTCAGCCCGCGAATGGGTAAAGGAGTAAACCCATTGAATAACGGAGAAAACTATGTCGGCATCCGTCATCTGAATATGAGCCATCGTATCGGCAAGGTGGTTTGGCAACCAGATGTCGTCGTGATTAAGGTAGGCGATGTACTCTCCCCGGCCGCGACGGATTCCTTCGTTGTTGGGTTTGCTCTGGTACCCTGAGTTTACCGGCATGTTATACCAGTGAACCCTCGGATCGTGGAGGTATCGCCCTACAACTTCTTCCGTATGATCGGTGCAGCAGTCGCCGACGATCCACAATTCGAAGTTTGTGTAGGTTTGCCATAGCACACTTTCAATCGCATACTTCAATGTTTCCGCGCGATTGTATGTCGCCATTACAACCGTTACAAGTGGCTGGGATGATGAGGTCATGCGAACTGGATTTTGGGAGTTGGAGATGACACAGCGTCGACAGTCGGAAACCGGAGGCTGAGAGCCTCCATGTAGAGACGGAACGCTTTGTCGTTGGGATTGTACTCAACATCGTCCAGAGAAATCCGTTCATCTTTTCCAATATCGCGCTTGATCCTCAATCCATCATTGAGAAGGATGGGCAATCCGGATGTTTGTGTCTCATCAATGTTTTCGATGAGACCGTAGCTGTTAAAGCCGCCCATTCCATCCAGTTGATCTCCGGCTTTGAGGTCGCGTTTGGCGTAAGTATGAACGTTGGTGCGCATACCTCTTACAGGGTGAAGGCGGGCAGTGCCGTCGAGATACGCCTCGGCAACGCATGGCATGGCTTCGATGTGACCGAGGTGGTAAGGTCTTGCGAAAACATAGTAGGGACCTGGACCTACGTCCGGCGGAAACCAGTTAAAGGTGTATTGCTGAAATTTGTCAGCGGTGTGCGCTACAACAAATACTCCCCCCTTGGGTTCGCTGCCGAGAACATAGTCGACGAGGGGATGCTCACCATCCCATACCTTGTCGAAGTCTATATAGTTGAATATTTCATTCACGTGTTTCATTCGGTGGCCGAGCATGCCCGGTACAGCTGTTTTGCCGTTGATTGCGTTAGCAAGAACTGCCATCTCGACGCAGAGTTTGGTTCCGTCAGTGTACGATGAACACATCTTATGGTCGAGCGTTCGCTTGTCGGCTTCAGGGGCGATCTTTATCGGGTCGGTGTATCTGTCGAGGTAGTTCTTGATATTTCCTGCCATCACAATGTCGAGACCCCAGAGTTCGATTTCATCGATCATCCGTTTGATTACCGTAGGCTGGTCACCATCGGCGCTCGTGTAAACAACACCTTCGCGCGTCGCTGCTTTATACAGAACCGGTCCGTACATCATCTCTGCTTCGAAGTTCATCATGATCACATGCTGGTGATGACTGATGGCAGTTAATGCGTGGATTGCTCCTTGAAAGACTGCATTCGAAGACTCGATGAGTACGTTGACCAGACCACTGGAGGCAACAAGCTCGCCGTTATCGGTAACCGCGACCTTACCCTGCTCAATGGCCTGGTTAAGGGCGGGCAGCGAGTCGACAATCTGGTATTCAAGGCCTAGCCATTCAATGCAGTCGATCGCTTTTTGGATGTGGATATCTGCGATCGCAACGGGTCTCATTCCGGGAGTGGCGTTAACCTGATATACAAGCCCTTTTCCGATTGAGCCAATTCCGATAACAGCAACGTTGATTTCTTTTTCCAGAGATTGCAGGCGGGTCTTTAGGGTAGTCATGCGGTTCATTGCTTATTAGGATTGGTTGGATTGTTAATGTGAAGCTCTGATCGATTTTACAGCCATGACGAAAATTCCCATGCCACCGCCGGTATTCGGCAATGGTGAGGTAAAAAAATACTAAGTGCTTCCGGGCGGGGCTGTGCTGAGGTTGTTTGGGAGGCGGTGGGCTGACTCGGGAGGCTGTAGAATTTCGACAACAAAAAAACCACTCCCGGGAGGGGAGTGGTTCTTCGTATCGATTTAAGAATTCTTACTTCACCGAACGAATAAGCTCTTCGTTCATAGTCTGATAGTCGCGGTTCTTTGCTTCTCTCGCGGCTTCCAGTGAGGCTGTGGCAGTTTTGATGGCGCCCTCTTTATCGCCCAGGGCTTTCTGAATTCGTGCCTTTTGGTAGAGCATCCAGAATGCTTTAGGGTTGCTCTCAAGAGCCAGGTCGATCCACGTCAGGGCCTGTTTCAAATCGCGTCCCGTCTCCAGGTAGTAGACCGCAGACTCGAAGTAGTTGCGGGGATTTACCCGCGTGTTGGCCGCGATCGACTGCATAACCAGTTCGTCGTAGTCGACTTCCACACGGATAGGGACTTCCACGTCTTCCCATGCCAGCGTGATCGTAGCCGATTTATTGTCTGCCGCGATATCGGCGATGCTGATCGTAAACGTTTCGACCTTTTGTTTGAGTTTATTGGGTTTCACATTGAAACGGGCGGCTTCCTTCGAAGCATCATAGCGGTTTGTATTTCCGCCGATGGAGGCATCACTGTAGAGAACCACAGCCCACTCGCGGGCACCGGGCCACGTGAAGATGATGTATTCTCCTGCAGCAACTTCAATCCCCTCTACTTTAACGGGTGTTGAGAAAGATATTTTGGTTCCGTCGTTGGCACCTGTGCGCCAGATAGTTCCATAGGGATACATCACGTCTTTTTCTCCGAAGATTTTTCTACCGCGGAGCCTGGGGCGGTAGTAATCTATTTTGACTTCAGTGAGTCCGACAACGCTGGACACAGACGCCTTGGGACTTGGAAGCGGAGTTTGAACCTGTGCCTCGGCAAAGGTGCACATAGCGGCTAATGCCAGAATGACAATTGTTTTCTTCATCTTGTTTTAAGGATTTATCAGTCAGAAAATCAGAACACTTATCGGTATCCGCCAGTTAAGGCCTAACTTGGACGGCCGTAGTGTTTGGTGGCGGCAATATATAAAAAACTTGAAAGAGAGATGAAATGAAATTGAGCAGGCAGTTTTATGCACAGAGCGATGTAGTCAAGGTGGCGCGGGAGTTACTGGGCAAGGTGCTGTTTACCCGTATTGACGGCGTTGCGACCGGGGGCATAATTGTCGAAACGGAAGCCTACTCGTGGCGTGAACGCGGGTGTCATGCGTTCGGGGCGCGTAAAACCGCTCGTAACGCCATCATGTTTGAAGAGGGAGGATTTGCTTATGTTTATCTTTGCTACGGAATTCACTATCTATTTAATGTGGTGACGAACCGTAAAGATACTCCGGAAGCGGTGCTCGTCCGGGCGGTGGAGCCGGTCGAGGGACTCGAGGTCATGCACCAGAGACGCAACCTGCCCGAGGGCAGCAGGCATCTCACCTCCGGTCCCGGCAAATTGACTAAAGCTTTGGGCATTAACCGAAGCTTCAATGGAAAGTCGCTGCTCGATGATGACATTTGGATTGAAGATTCCGGCACGAAACTCGCTAAAAGTTCAATCGTCGCCAGTACGCGAATCGGAATTGACTACGCCGGAGAGGATGCCCGGCTGCCCTGGAGATTCTCAATAAAGGGGAACCGATGGGTCAGCAAATAGCCGCTTCCGGCGAGATACACTGATTTTCGAGAATTTTGGATTTACATTTGGCGAAACGTCCCCACATGCGACTTTCATTTTTTCTAGTTCTTTTCGTCAGTCTGAATGCTTTGGCTCAACAGCGATCGGATGTGTTTTCCGGGCTAAACAGTCCGTACGACGAACGAAACCCTGTGCTAAGCCCTGATGGCAATACGCTTTTCTTTACGATTGCCGGACACCCTCAGAATATTGATGGGGTACGCGATCCCGGAGATATCTGGCTCTCCCGTAAAACGTCAACGGGATGGTCTGCCCCCGTGCACGCGGGAACCGTTATTAACAATCGCGCTTATAACGCGGTCGCCGGGTTCTCGCCTGACGGGAAACAACTCTTCCTGCACGGTCATTATGCATCAGGAAATAGTCCTGCGCGTAGTCAGGGAATCGCGGTAGCCCGGGCAACGCCCGAAGGCTGGTCGCGCCCCGAAAACATCACTATTCCCTATTTCCTCAATAAATCCAATATTATCAGTGGATCTATATCGGCCGATAATACAGTGTTTGTGTTTTCGGCAGAGGGCTATGGAACTTACGGCGTTGAGGATATTTATGTGTCCGTCAAACAGGCTGGTCAGTGGACCGAGCCACGAAATCTGGGAAATGTGATCAATTCACAATTCCAGGAGCTAAGTCCCTCGCTGAGCGCTGACAATTCCACCCTTTATTTTTCCAGTAACGGCCGGAAGGGCATTGGAAGTTTTGATGTTTACCGGGCCGTTAGGCTCGACGACTCGTGGACGCATTGGTCGCAGCCGGAAAACCTGGGGCCCGCTATCAACACTCCGGGACGTGACCTGTTTTACAGGATAGCAGGCCCCACCGGCGAAGCGCTGTACACCAGTACCACCAGCAGTGAAGGGTACGGAGATCTTCGTTTGTATCAGCCAACAAATGATCAGCCTTTGCTCATTGACTCAACAATGTTTGCAGCGGCTCCGCGAGAGGAATCGATTGACGGAGAGATATTTCAGCCGCAAAACGACGGCATTCCCGATGATGAAGATGTGTTCCGGGTATACGGAAAAATAGCGGATTCCCGTTCCGGTGAGGCTATCGCAGCACAGATAACCTTTGAAGGGCCCGATCATGCGTTTCCGGTGACGGCAACCGCGGAGGGATATCGGCTTACGCTTCCTGTAGGTGATTACCGAATCCGGATTGAGGCACGCGGGTATGTGAGTAGTCTCGAAAAGCTCGATAGCAAGACCCTCGAACTACGGGATCTCGAACTGAATTATACCCTGCAGCCTGTAGCTGTAGGCACGACAGTGAACCTCAAGAACGTGCTTTTTGCTCAGTCCCGTACGGATATTCTACCCGAATCGTTTGCCGAACTCGACCTGGTGGTTGATTTCATGAACAATAATCCAGGCGTTCGCATTGAGCTAATGGGGCACACCGATGTCAGGGGTGTACACGCTGACAACGTGAGGTTGTCACAACAACGGGTCGATAAGGTCAGGGAATACCTTATTTCTAAAGGAATAGACGGGAAGCGTATCACCGGCAAGGGATATGGGGGCACGCGTCCTATTGCTAGCAATGACACGGAAGAGTCCCGGCGACTTAACCGCAGGGTTGAGTTTGTTATTCGCCGTCTCTGATGTCTGCTCTGTCTTGCCGTACCTCTAGTAGCCCATGGCCCGGTCGTCGCCTCTCGGGTCGGCACCGCCCTCAAGTTGCCCGTTTGGACGGACAAGTATAGCGTCAACGCGTCCTATGCCGTTCCAGTAGTTATCGCCGAAGCGATGGCCCATCCGGGTGAGTCGAAGACTGTCGCGTTGTGAAAGTGCTCCCCGCTCCGGAAAGATTTCGTCGGGCAACCACTGACTGTGAAAGCGCTTCGCATTTACAGCCTCCTGCATTCCCATATCGAATTCGACGACGTTGAGGATGGTCTGGAACACTGAGGTGATGATTGTAGTCCCCCCGGGGGTTCCCACGACCATAAAAAGTTTTCCATCCCGCTCTATAATAGTAGGAGTCATAGAACTGAGCATGCGTTTTCCCGGCTCAATCTTGTTTGCTTCGCCGCCGGTCACACCGTACATGTTGGGTACTCCAGGTTTGATGCTGAAATCATCCATTTCGTCGTTAAGAAGAAATCCTGCTCCGCCAACGATCACCCGCGATCCATACGAATCATTCAGCGTGGTAGTTACGGCAACTGCGTTGCCGTACGCATCGACGACTGACAAATGAGTTGTCTCGGGAGATTCATAGGGGGCCGGGCTGCCTTCGCGTATATCGCTACTCGGAGTAGCGCGCTTGCGGTCAAAGGATGTCATCCTGCCTGTGTTGTAGTCTGACGAAGTCAAACCGCTTAAGGGCACGGAAAAAAAGTCAGGGTCGCCGAGCCACGCCGCCCGGTCTGCATAAACCCGTCGCTCTGCTTCAACCATGAGGTGGACACTTCTCCAGGAGTTGTGTCCCCACTTTCCTATAGGGTAGGGTTCGACCGACTTCAGCAGTTGCATCAAAGCGATACCGCCGCTCGATGGGGGCGGCATGGTGATTATCCTGAACTGTTTGTAATGATCCACGATGGGTTGACGCCATACAGCACGATAGTTGCGCAGGTCGTCGTGGGTGATGCGCCCGTTGCCCCGTTGCATCTCCTCCACAATAAGGTCCGCTGTTTCGCCTTCGTAGAAACCTGAAGCGCCACGGTCACGGATTCGCTCGAGTGTCTTCGCAAGGTCGCGCATGACGATTGTGTCTCCTTCCTTCCACTCGTCGCGGAAGTAGTAATCGGGCATCACGGTATTGAATTCGCGAAGGTCTTTCTGCAGCCGGTTAAAACTCCGCGCCTGCCGGGCGGTGACAGGCCATCCATTTTCGGCAAGGTCTATAGCCGGTTGTACCAGCGATGCCCAGGGCAGAGAGCCGTAAGCCTTGTGCGACTCCGCCATACCGGCAACGGATCCCGGCACGCCACTCGCGAGATGCCCGCGCAGGCTAAGCCGGGGAATAACTTCACCGTCTTCATTTAAATACATATCGTGGGATGCAGCGGCCGGGGCTTTCTCACGATAGTCGAGCGCCGCAAAGCGGCCGTCCGCCTGGCGCAGAACCATGAATCCTCCCCCGCCCAGATTGCCCGCCGAAGGATATACGACGGCGAGGGCAAATTGCGTTGCTATTGCGGCGTCTACTGCGTTGCCTCCTGCCTTGAGAATGTCAAGCCCGACCTTGGTGGCAAGCGGGTGTGCTGAAACGACCATGGCCGAATCGGCAATAACGCCGGTGGTAGCTCGTATGCCTTGCGGCGGCCGGCAAGCAACCGCTATAAAAACAAGTAGTAGCAAAAATGAACGATTGGTCATTCTATACGTTGGTAAAGTGAAGAGAAAATTCTTAATTCAAGTCAAAGTTGAAGGGAAATGAGCTTACGGAAAGAAAAGGCGGCGAGGTTGAAAGTGCAGGTGCTGGAGCATACACTTAAACTGATTGGTAAAAAGGCTTTTGACGACATATATGTCGAGGATATTTGCGAGAAAGTAAAGATCTCTAAAGTTACGTTTTTCAAGTATTTTCCCCAGAAGGAAGACGTACTACTTTATCACCTCCGCGTGTGGTGTCTGGCACGGGCCGTGGAGATGAAGCAGAAACCACGGGAGGGGATGCAGGGGGTGTTCTATCTTCTGGACAAGCTTGGTGATGAATGCGAATTGCACCCCGGGCTTATGCTTAGTCTCGTGGGATACCTGTCTGATTCAAAGCGTCCTCCCAAGCCGTTCCCGGTGAAGCCGGAGGAAAAGCGGTTGTTGTTTCCCGAAGTCGAGGATATCACGACGCTTGAAATCATGTCGCTTGAACAGATGTTGGAGAAGTTTGCGCTCGAGGCCATTATGCGCAAGGAGATCACAAAGACGAGTTCGACGCGGGATATAACCAATCTGTTTATAACGGTCTTTCTGGGCTCCATCGTTTCCTCACACCTTACGCAACAAGCTGCGGTGAAGGTGTACTTCCGCAGAAATCTTGAAAATGTGATAAAGGGACTGGCGTGAGGGCTAGTTGCGGACACGTACAGTCTTTGTCCGCTTTTTGCCTTTGTCTTTCTTCCGGTCGAAGAATCCTTTCTGGTATTTGGGCTTAACGACCGTCGTCGTGTATCGCCCCGAAGTGCAGCCCGGCAGCAGGCAAACCGAAAAGAGGATCATAAGAAGGATCAATCGTTTCATGGGCTTATGGGGGACGCCGTTCAGAGGGTTGCAGCGCCAAAAATAGCATTTTGAGCCGAACCGTAAATGCCGCTTAAATGTTTGTTAAGAGGAACGATTATTGAGCTGGGCAGACGCAAAACCAATTTTCCTGCATCATGAGCAAAATATCTATGAAAAATCAAATCGGGTTGGAACCCGCTGAAACATCAGCCCTTGCTGAAGGTCTCAATGATTTACTGGCAAACTACCAGGTATTCTATATGAATACCCGTGGATTTCACTGGAACATCCGGGGCGACAAGTTTTTCGAGCTACATGCAAAGTTTGAGGAACTCTATACCGATGCCATTACCAAGATCGATGAAATCGCCGAGCGCGTCCTTACGCTTGGATTTACTCCTTATCACAGTTTTGAAGTCTATCTGAAGAACGCCGAAATACGACCGGTCACGGATGTGTCGGATGGCAATGCGGCGGTGAAGCATATCGTTGACAACTTTAAGGTGTTGCTGACCAAGGAGCGGGAGCTTTTGCGCCTGTCGGCGGAAGCCGAAGACGAAGGAACGAATGCGCTGATGAGTGATTACATCCGGGAGCAGGAGAAACTGGTTTGGATGTATTCGTCCTTTCTGGGAGCGAAGTAATTCCGGGCCGGTTGGGCACAATAATTTAGCTCGCCATCGGGAGCGTTTTCCGGAGGGGAGGTAAATCATGGACAAGATCAAGTTCAGCAACTTATCGGTGAGCGATCAGGCCTGCCTGCTGTTGGACGGCGGAGACCTGTTGGCAACGAATTGCTATTACCATTACAATGTGTTGTTGTACAACTATGAAGGACAGTTTGTGGAGTTGGTGTACGATAACCGTGTGCGTCAGGTGTTGTTGGTGAGAGTTGTCAACGATAACATCCTTCAGAAGTATCTCGATGACATAACGCTGGATATTGAGTAGAGTGTGCTAGAGTGTTAAAGTGCTTCGCAGTACCATCCGGCGCGCCACGTCGATATGGCTGGAATCTCCACCGACTTCCACCGCCGTTTTAATTTGCTCGACATACAGGCGCGCCTTGTCGCGGTCTTCGCTACGAAGTGAGTCGTATTCCTTCAGAATTATTTCCATTTTCTTTTCCGACAGCCGACGATCCTTGACCGCTGCCGACAGCGTTGTCTCCAGCGTGGATGACCCGCGCGAACAACCCGCGAGAAACACGAGGAAGACCAGGACAACGATTGAACAAAGACGACGCAGGTGCATGGCAATCAGCGAAAATAATCTTTCAGCCGGAAACTGTCGGCGTAAAATAGAAAGGCCCAGGCCCTGAAACTAAAAATCCCGACGGTTAGCCGGGATTTGATTCTTGCTCAGTGCTCTTGAGAGCGGTCCGGACGGGACTCGAACCCGCGACCTCCTGCGTGACAGGCAGGCATTCTAACCAGCTGAACTACCGGACCCTGGAAGAATGAGGTTGCAAAGATAGCTTTGGCTGCCTTTTCTCCAAATACTTCCCTCAAATTATTAAACCTGTGTGCAAAAATGCCTGACGGCCATGGGCTTGCAAAACGCAGTGGAATAACTTTTGTTTTGATAACCCGGAAAACTGTGGGGTATGGACGAGGGGAAATTCAATCGGCTCACGCTGGAGCAGCGCGCCAAAATCGTTTGGGAGAGCGGCGAGTTCGTCGACTCTGTGATGTACAATCAATATTGCCTGATGCTTTACAGTGTGAACCGGGACTTTGTCGAGCTGTTCCTCGACCTGGAAACGCATCACATCGTGTGGATCAGCCTTGCCAATGAGTACGACCTTGCAAAGTACCTTCAAGGCGTCCAGATCGAAGTTTAGGCAAAAAAAAAACCGTCCGCAGGGCGGACGGGCTCTCTTCAGGTTAAGGTAATGTCAGGATTTAATATTTTTTGCTTCGGAAGTCGGTCGCTGTTACATCGACCGGCGGGTCCGAAGGTGCTGGATGACATCTATTGCCAGCCCTATAATCGACATGGTTCCGACAAAGGTCAGCAACATACCCATCTGCCGGTGATCTTTTGCAAGAGCGTCCAACCCCGCATACAACATCAAAACGATGCAAATCAGGGCCAGAACAAAGATCATCCACTTTTTCATTACAATGGGGTTTCGGTTGAATCGCAATACGAAGGTAGACGACGGAAGTCATGCAAACTTGGAAAAAACCTCCGAATAATTACGTGGGAACGTAAACGCCCATTTTGCGACCCTCTTTCGGCCGCTTCGATATAAAGAGGCTGGAAAAACGGCCGATTTGTAATTTCTTTTAATTTTGTGCTTTCTTTAACACCAAACGATGAGCCTTTTGGATTTTGAAAAACCCATAGCTGAACTGGAAGCGAAGCTGAACGACATGAAACAGCTCGCGAAAGACAGCGATAAGGATGTGCAGACGGCGATCAGGGCGCTGGAAAACAAAATCCTGGCCCTCAAGAAGGAAACGTTCGAAAACCTTACAGGCTGGCAACGGGTCCAGCTCTCCCGTCACCCCGACCGACCCTACACACTGGATTATATCTACGAGATCACGAGCGATTTTATTGAACTGCACGGCGATCGTACGGTGGCCGACGACAAGGCTATGGTCGGGGGCTTCGGAACTATCGACGGAAAGACATTCATGCTCATCGGTCAGCAGAAAGGGAGAAATACCAAACAGCGCCAACTTCGCAATTTCGGTATGGCTAATCCCGAGGGATATCGCAAGGCGCTTCGACTGATGAAAATGGCCGAGAAGTTCAATAAACCGATCGTAACCTTTATTGATACGCCGGGAGCTTTTCCGGGCCTTGAAGCGGAGGAACGCGGCCAGGGTGAGGCAATTGCACGCAACCTGAAGGAAATGTTCATGCTTACGGTGCCGGTAATCTGTATCGTAATCGGAGAGGGAGCTTCGGGTGGCGCCCTGGGTATTGCGATTGGTGATCGTGTCTTCATGCTCGAGAATACCTGGTATTCCGTAATTTCTCCGGAATCATGTTCGTCGATTCTTTGGAGAAGCTGGGATTACAAAGAGCAGGCTGCAGAAGTGCTTAAGCTTACGGCGAAAGATATGCTCGATCAGAAACTGATCGATGGTATTATCCGGGAACCGCTTGGTGGTGCCCATACGGATATGAAATGGATGGCGGCCGAGATTAAGAAAACGATTCTGGCAGAGACAAAAGCGCTGTCGAAAATCGATGCCGAGCAACGGATCCAAAAACGCATAGATAAGTTTTGCTCCATGGGAGTTGTCAAAGAACCGGCGAAAAAGAAAGCCGTCTCCCAGGAGAAGTAACGCTAACGCGATTCTATTGAAGCTTCACGTCATCAATACCGGATTCTTCAAGCTGGATGGCGGCGCCATGTTTGGTGTGGTTCCGAAATCAATCTGGCAAAAGACAAATCCCGCTGATGAGAACAACCTTTGCACATGGGCCATGCGTTGCCTCCTCATCGAAGACGGTGACCGGCTGATCCTCATTGACAACGGAATAGGAGATAAGCAGGACGAACGGTTTCTCCGGCATTATTATCTCCACGGCGATGACACCCTGACACGATCGCTGCGCCAGGCAGGATTTGCCGAAGAGGATGTTACCGACATGTTTCTCACCCATCTTCACTTTGATCATTGCGGAGCCAGCGTTCGCTACAACGCCGACGGGAAGACGGTGCTCACGTTTCCCAATGCGCGGTACTGGTCAAATGAAGATCATTGGCGCTGGGCCACGGAGCCGAATCCGCGCGAAAAAGCGAGTTTCCTGAAAGAAAATATCCTGCCCATAAAAGAAAGCGGTCAGTTGCACTTTGTCAATGAGGGAGACCCTTCTCCCCTGGGTTTCGATATCTTATATATGTCGGGACACACTGACAAAATGATGGTGCCGCGAATAAAGATCGGGGACAAGACGCTGTGCTTTGTCACTGATCTCCTTCCTTCCGTAGGACATATTCCCTTACCCTATGTCATGGGGTATGATACACGGCCGTTGATTACCATGGCTGAAAAAGAGCAATTCCTCAATGAGGCTGCCGATAACAACTATATCCTGTTTCTTGAGCACGATCCGGTAAACGAGTGTTGTACCGTAAAGAGAACGGAGAAGGGCGTCCGTCTGGATAGAGTTTTCCCGTTGTCAGAGGCCGGATTTTAGTAGGTCCGGTATTTTCAAATTTCATTCGCAATGACGAAACGTGGTCTGGTCTTAAGTGGCGGAGGCGCGCGTGGCATTTGTCACCTCGGCGTCCTCAAAGCACTCAATGAGTTCGGAGTGACCTTCGATTATATCGCCGGGACGAGCGCAGGTGCTATCGTGGGATGTATGTATAGCTACGGATATCCTCCCGACGATGTGCTTCGCATCATCCGCGAAACCAGCTTCTTCAGATCACTCAAACTCGCCTGGACCTGGACGGGGCTCTTGTCATTTGACGGTCTGAAGGAATTGCTTATGCGATACATTCCTGAAAACAGCTTCGATTGTCTGAAGATACCGGTAACGCTGGCGGTGACAGAACTTCAAAAGGGTAGAGTGGAATATGTGTCGCAGGGTGAGCTGATGACAGCTCTGCAGGCCTCATGCTCCGTTCCTGCAGTGTTTGCACCTGTTCAATACCGTGGAGGTGTGTATGTCGATGGAGGACTGCTCGACAATCTTCCGGTAAAAGCCATTTACGATAAGTGCGATTTCATCGTCGGTTCACATTGTAATTTCATTTCATCGCGCTTTGATATCAAGAACGTCCGATCGGTCGTCGAGCGCAGTCTCTTAATGGCGATCAACGGGAACACTATGGTTAGCCGATCTTTGTGTAATGTGTTTATTGATCCTCCTGAAGTTGGAATGTACAGTGGATTCGATCTCGGTAAAGCCACTGAAATTTTCGAAATAGGGTACTCCTATACGAAGAAGAATTTCACTCCCGACCAGTTCAATAGTAGGTGATACAACATTGTCCATCCATTATTGGGAGTGATTCCAATAATGAGTCCTCATTTATCAAATTTCACTAGCATACCTTGTGAACGTTAAACGGGTCGTGTAAAACTGGTATAATATTGGATATACCCTTAGGGCGATGAGTATTCCCGCGGGGCATTCACCAACGTTGTAACCTCCCGTTGAAATTTCCCGTACAGAAGAGTTGTCGTTTATTGCTTAAGGCTACACAACGTCATTAATGGCGATTTGTTGGATAAAGTTAGCGATTTGCCGCTTCGGGTTTGAACATCGGTTTCTTTGGTTAGCTTTGGGCAAAAAAAATAAACGTATTATGAAAAAAGTACTTTTACTGGCCGTGTTCATCGTTGGAACGCTGACTGCTGAAGCTCAAACGCAAACAGGTAACCTTATGCTAGGAGGAGCATTGGAGTTTAGGTCTACTTCGCGTCAGGCGGCCGACAATTCGTCGTCCTTCACCCTGTCGCCGAGCGTGGGTTATTTCATGAGTGATAATTTTGCCTTAGGACTATCGGTAGGCTTTGAAACTAATAGCACAGGAACAGGATCGGATAAGACTGTGAACAACAGCTTCGGTTTGGGGCCTTTTGCAAGGTATTACGTGTTTACTTCCAATTCGCAGTTTGGTTTCTTCGGACAGGCTGCGTTGACCTTTGGTACAGGCGCGAGCGGTCTGGCTGATGGTCCCAAAGTCAATTCGAGTTATCTCTCGTTTGCTTTGTCACCGGGTGCAGCCTATTTCTTTAACGAACACTGGGCGCTCGAGTTGATGATTACAACCTTAGGCATCACATCGCGCGATCCCAATAAAGATGTGGACAATGACAAAACTACGGAGTTTACCTTCGGTGTTCGCTCGTTGTCACCGTCAGTGGGTATTCGCTACCACTTCTGATGACACCAATCAATTAACAATATGAAAACAAAACTGGCTCTCTTAGTATGTTGTGCGATCCTTGCGGGCCAACAGGCCTGGGGACAGGCACAGGTTGCGCTTGGTATCAAGGCCGGTCCGAATTTCGCAACGATTGACACGAAGGCTTCGGCTGGCGAGAACTATGAAAATCGAACCGGTTTTCATGGTGGCGCTTTCTTTCTGGTAAAGGCGGGAAAGATCGGTATTCAACCAGAGGTGATCTTCTCGCAGCAGGGATCGAAAGTGGAGATCGATAGCAAGAGTTTTGAGTCAAACTTCAGTTACATCAACATACCGGTGATGCTGAAGCTGTATACCATTGCAGGGATCAACATACAGGCAGGGCCGCAGTTTGGTTTCGTAACAAGTGCGGAGGCACCTATCCGCGAGCAACTCGAGTATCGCGTTGAAGATGTGAAAGATCACATGAAAAGCAGTGATCTAACGCTGGGACTCGGGCTGGGATGGGATCTTCCCTTCGGTCTGACGATTGACGCGCGGTATAACCTCGGTCTTTCCAAGATATATGACGATGCTCCCAATCCTCAGCAATCAACCGATGCGAAGAATCAGGTTTTTCAACTTTCGCTCGGTTACAAGCTGATCAAATTCGGGAAGTAGCATAAATAGAAAAAGAAGAGCCACCCATAGGGTGGCTCTTTTCATTTAGATCAAATTGTTTTCCGATTACTCGACCACGATCAGGTAATAGTTCTTTTTACCTTTTTGCGCGAGCAGGTATTTGTTTTGAAGAAGTCGGTATTCCGGACGGGCGTTTCCATCAACAACCTTCTGTTTGTTTATACTTACTCCTCCTCCCTGGATCATCTTTCTGGCTTCACCTTTCGAAGGAAAGATTGTGTTTTGGGAAACGGACGACAGCAAGTCGACAACCGTCGCGCAATTTTCGTATTCCGAACGCGAAACACTCACCTGGGGAACGCCTTCGAATACGGCGAGCAGAGTCGATTCATCCAGACGTTCAAGTTCCTCCGTGGTTGACTGTCCAAAAAGAATATTACTGGCGCTGACCGCAGTCTCGTAATCACTTTGTGAATGAACGCGGATGGTAATGTCTTTCGCCAACGCCTGCTGAAGTTTGCGGAGATGGGGTGTCTGCTGATGCTCGGCCGAAAGCGCTTCGATTTCTTCCCGATCCATCTGGGTGAAAATTCGGATAAAGCTTTCCGCATCGGCATCCGAAACGTTTAGCCAGTATTGATAGAATTTGTAAGGCGATGTCTTTTCGGGGTCAAGCCACACATTTCCGCCTTCCGATTTTCCGAATTTTGTTCCGTCGGCCTTGGTGATAAGTCGAGTGGTAAGCGCGAAAGCTTCACCACCGCTCTTACGACGAATCAGTTCAGTTCCCGTTACGATGTTGCCCCATTGATCGGAGCCCCCCATCTGAATCTTGCAATTCTTGTGTTTGTTCAGCCAGTAGAAGTCGTAGCCCTGAACGAGCTGGTAGGTAAATTCGGTAAAGGATAGACCGGTCTCCAGTCGTTTCTGTACCGAATCTTTTGCCATCATATAATTGACGGTGATGTGCTTACCCACGTCACGAATGAAATCGAGGAAGCGGAAGTCTTTAAACCAATCATAGTTGTTCACCATCTCCGCGGCGTTGCTGCCCGAGAAGTCGAGGAAGCGTTCGAGTTGTTTTCTGACGCATTCCACATTGTGGCGGAGTGTTTCTTCGGAGAGGAGGTTGCGTTCGGCCGATTTTCCGGATGGGTCGCCTACCATTCCCGTTGCACCTCCCACAAGGGCAAAAGGTTTGTGACCACATACCTGAAAGTGCAGGAGTGTCATGATCTGTGTGAGGTGACCGATATGTAGTGAGTCGGCGGTAGGGTCAAATCCTATATAGCCGGCGGTCGGCTCTTTGAGCAGTTGCTCCTCGGTGCCGGGCATGATGTCATTAAGCATTCCACGCCAGCGCAGTTCCTCTACAAAGTTCTTCATTGTCGGTTTTTGTGCCGCAAAGATAGAAAAATCTGCACCAAGGGGACGGCTATTCCTGGTGTGCATCAGGCAAAAAAAAAGCTGTCTTGCCATTACAGAGGCAAGACAGCTAGCGTTCTCAAGTATGCGGGGCACCCCTAACTGTTGATCAACGCGCTGTCGATCCCTAATGTTTCCACCTCGATGTTGCGGAGGCGGGCACCGTGGGCACGGAAGTCGTGGATTATTTCCAGTACGTCGTGGTCGATATGCTGGGAACGTCTTCCGTCAATGATCACACGCGAATTGTCAGGGACTCTTTCCAGGCGGTCCTGAATGCTTGCTTTGTTGAGAAAAGTAACTTCCTCGGAGAGCTCAATGGTGATGACCTGACGCTGGGCTTCTTTTTCCTGCCGGAGATGGTACGAATGCTTGTAGTTTTTCCGGAGGATATAGAAGATAGCCACGGCCATTCCAATGGCGATTCCGCGGAGAAGATCCGTCAGCAATACCCCGACAATGGTGGCAATGAAGGGCAGAAACTGCTCATGACCGAGTCGGAACATCCCGCGGTACAGTTCAGGCTTCGAGAGCTTGTATCCCACCATTAGCAGGACGGCCGCGAGGCTTGCCAGCGGGATAAGATTCAGAAGTCGCGGGATGGCAACGGCGGCCAGCAACAGGATAAACCCGTGCATGATCGCCGAGACTTTCGTCCGGCCTCCGGCTGTTACGTTGGCGCTGCTTCTTACGATAACCTGAGTGATGGGTAGCCCGCCGATCATTCCGGCAACGATATTCCCAACCCCCTGTGCTTTCAATTCCCGGTTTGTAGGGGTGGTTCGCTTCAGCGGGTCGAGTTTATCGGTGGCTTCCACACACAACAACGTTTCGAGACTGGCCACCAGGGCGATCGTTCCGGCCACTACGTACAGCGTCGGGTTGGTCAGCGCCGAAAAATCCGGCAGACGGAAGAACCCGATAAACGAGGCTGCATCCGTAGCTACCGGGAGTTGTACCAGGTGTTCGTCCGTTAGTTGCCATCCGGGTATCACGGAGCCGTAGAAGGCGTTGAGCAGGATGCCGATAACGACAACGAACAGAGCCCCGGGGAGGAACCGGAATACCGCATAGTTGCGGAAGAACGGCCTTTCAAACAGGATCAGCAGCATAAGCGAAACGATGCTGATCACGACTGCCCCGGGGCTGATGGCCGCGAAGGCGTGGGTAATCCCTTCAAAGGCGCTTTCGCCTCCAGGCTGCAGGATTGCCTGATTGCCCATGTAATCCTTGTCGTATCCCAGAGCGTGAGGAATCTCCTTGAGAATCAGGGTGAGACCTATCGCCGCCAGCATACCCTTGATGACCGAAGAGGGGAAGTAATAACCGATAATACCCGCCCGTAAATATCCTCCGATAAGCTGCAGGATTCCGGCGATCACTGTGGCGAGCATCATCGCCTCAAAGCTTCCCAGTGTCTCTATCGCTGTGAGCACGATAACTACCAGACCCGCAGCAGGGCCCGAGACCCCGATGTGCGAGCCGCTCACAAACCCAACCACGATACCTCCGACAATGCCGGAAATTATGCCGGCAAAGACCAGGTCGGGACGCCCCGTAGATGCCAGACCAATACCCAGACACAACGGAAGGGCTACAAGGAAAACAACAACACTGGCCGACAGATCATTAACAATACCGCGGCTCGAACTAGTAACTCTTGTCATACAATCCTCCTCACACGTTAGTTTCCGTCAACGGCGCTGTGACCTTATAAATACTAGGCAATACAGACTTGCTGTCGAGCGTCACACCAAGGTCGTTGATGAGGCCCGATCGCAGCTCATATACCCACCCGTGCAACATCGGGTACTCACCCCGTGCCCAGGCGTTTTGGATGATGGAAATCTTAGCCAGGGCGTATACCTGTTCGATGATATTCAGTTCAATGAACCGGTTTAGCCGGCTTTGTTCGTCCGCAATACTATCGAGTTCCTCGCTGTTGACTCTGTAGGTGTCTTTGATATGGCGCAGCCAGTTGTCGACCAAACCGAACTGCTTGTTCGTCATGGCCGCCTGTACTCCGCCGCATCCGTAGTGACCACACACGATGATGTGCTTTATCTTCAGGATGTTGACGGCGTAATCAAGAACACTGAGCAGGTTCATGTCGGTGTGAATGACCATGTTCGCAATGTTGCGATGGACGAAAATGTCGCCGGGCTGGGTGCCTGTTATTTCATTGGCGGGAACACGGCTGTCGGAACAGCCGATCCATAAAATTTCAGGGTGTTGTCCGCTGGCAAGGCGTTCAAAAAAGTCGGGGTCTTGTTTACGTTTTTCAGCAACCCAGCGCTTATTATTTTCAAGGAGATCGAGATACGTTTTCATGAATAAAGGTTTGTAGAAATACAATACAGCGTGTCGATGGACACGGTTGGCACAGTACGAACTGCACCACGATGTCTGTGAAACACCAGAAAAAAAGAAAGAGTAATTAAGCGCTGATGGCTTCTGGAGGAGGAGAAACGATCTCGGAATAGTCGGCGTTGAGGTAGTTGTCCGACATCTCGCGGAAGTTCCGCGAAGCAATAAGGTAAAGTGATGAATGGTGGAGACGCAACGCCTCGGCGTTAAGGCTGATTGTCTTCATCCCACCCTCGACGCCCGACGAGTGGCCGTCGCGTTCTTCTTCAAGACCTCCATTGATGACCAGGTTACAGATATTTTCGATCATCTCCTTGTCCTTGATGTCGAGCATACTGACCTCGGCCAGAAAAAAGCCCATATTCAGGAATATGATTCCCGTGAAGAGGCAGAACGCCCTGACTACCGATTGGACTCTAAAGAAGGTCACGCACAAAAATACGGGATTTCTCCAATATTGTTGCAAAATGCCGTTATTGCCGGTGCCAAAATATCCGATTTTTCTGATCGACGGCGACCATAACTTAGGACCTATGAAACAACCTGACGCTTTAAAGATGGTGGCAGAATTCCACCGAACATTCAAGCATCCTATCCTTTCGAAACCCACTATACCCCCACAGAACCGGTGTGAACTGCGCGTAGCCTTGCTGGCGGAAGAGTTGCGAGAGCTTGAGGCGGCGATCCGCGATAAAGACATCACGGAGGTAGCCGACGCCTTGTGCGATCTTCAATACGTGTTGGCTGGCGCCGTCCTGGAATTTGGACTTGGGGAAAAATTCAACACACTGTTTGAGGAAGTCCAGCGTTCTAATATGAGCAAGGCTTGCGACTCTGAAGAGGAGGCACGCCAGACCGTAGAGCACTATCGCGCGAAGGATGGTACGGAATGCTATTACCGAAAAGAAGGGGATAAGTGGCTTGTGTATCGCAGTTCCGATGACAAGACCATCAAGTCGGTGAACTACAGTCCCGCTGACCTGCGCTCTATCATAGAGAAGGAGTAGCTTACAGGGCGTTGCGGGTCACCCAGTAACGCCATGCGATAAGCGCTTTGTCGAGTCGTGACAGTTTGCTGAGGTCGCGCTGACTATATCGCGGCAGCACCCAGCGGTTAACGCGCGAAAGAAATCGAAATACCGTTTTTTTCATGGCAATCGCTTAAAAGCGCCCGCTTAATGCTATAAATTTTTATATTTAAAACCATTAAGCCAAAAGTATGGAAAAAAATCAATCCAGTGCTTTTCTCGATCTCTGGCATCAGGGCATGCTCTACGGAGCGCTGATCATGTTCGCAGCAGGAATCGCATTGTTCATTTATCATCACGCAAAGGTTGCGTCGATCAGGACGCCTAAAGGAAAATACGACTTTATAAGCAGACGAGAGATTCGCAATCTCGAACTGGTATTTATAATAATCGCTATCGGTGTTGCCATGCTGGTCAACCGGTATGGAATGGATCGTCTTGATACGATGGGTGTGTGGTTCTTCGTCCGCCTCTTCATTTCAGTTGCCGGAGGTACGCTGGTGGGCTATGTGGCTTTCCTTATCCTGGAATATTATTATCCGACACGCCTCAACAAACGCCTCAGAAAATGGCGCTATACGCCGCGCATCAATCCCAAAACGGGCAACAAGATGAGATTGCTCGCTGAGCACGAAGAGGATGTACACCTTGATGAAGGTATGCGCGCGGAGGAGGATGTGTTCTCGGTCGATTACGACGTCTGGATCGACGAACAGACGAGCGATGTTATTGTGGAAAAATACCCCGGCCACATGCAGGCGCTTCAATGCGGAAACTGCGGCTTCTACACCATGAAGGTTGTTCGCGAGGAAATCACGCAGCAGCCTACAGGCACCGAGCAGGGGGAATTGATCAAGCACTACGAGTGTTCTTACTGCAAATCGGTGAGAGCCACGGCCTTCAAGATATCAACAATGGAGGCTGACGACTTTAAGCACGGCAAACACACCTTCTACAAGGATAAATCTACGGTTATCATCAAGGTTGAGGTGAAATCGCCTGAAGGTGGTTCTAAATTCTATGAATTCGGGGATATCAGCCAGGCACAGCGCTTTTTGAGCGAAATTGAAGAGAACAACCAATAACGGGTACAATACTTGCTTCCGAATTATTTGAGGGGCGGGATCGTTAACAGGCTAACCCCGAAGGTTTTTTTACGTTCCAGAAAGTTATGAAGCGGTTATTTATTGTGTTGATGGCCTGCCTCCCCCTGGTGGGTCTGGCGGCAAACCCTGATTCAACGATTTTGAGGCCTAAAGCCGTTTATGGCAAAGAGGCCAAGATTGTTTCCTTTATCCTTGATAACAACCACTATCGCGGTATCACGCTTGACGACTCGTTGTCGTCCGTAATTCTCGATCAATACGTTGAGGCGCTTGACAACAACAAGTCGTACTTTACCAAAGCGGATATTGCCCGGTTTGAAAAATACAGGTTTGTTATTGACGACTTCACCCGTGGCGAAAGCGTAGAGCCTGCCTATGAGATTTACACTGTCTTTCGCCAGCGGTTTGACGAGCGCATGAATTATGTGCTCAACCAACTTGTCGACGAAACCTTTGATTATACGTTAGACGAGTACTACGAAACGGATCGCAGTAAAGCCCCGTGGCCCGAAGACGAGGCCGAGCTCAATGAGCTTTGGCGGAAGATCATCAAAAATCAGGCGCTAAGCCTCAAGCTGGCGGGCAAGTCGCAGGAAGAAATTAGCAAGACGCTCAGAGATCGCTACGAACGTCTCGTGCGCACTTACGTGCGCGACATTAACACTGAAGACGTGTTCAGTATGTACATGAATTGTATCACCGAGTCTTATGACCCGCATACTAATTACATGTCGCCGGCAATGGCTGATCGTTTCAAGCAGAGTATCAGTCTGTCGCTGGAAGGAATCGGTGCGCGCCTTCAGACCGAGAACGATTACACGAAAATTGTTGAGGTGCTTCCCGGCGGCCCGGCTGAAAAAAGCAAATTGCTGAAGACCAACGATCGCATTGTTTCCGTCGGACAGGGGCAGGATGGTGAAATGGTCGATGTGATCGGCTGGCGCATTGACGATGTTGTAAAACTTATTAAGGGGCCGAAAGGTACCAAGGTTCGTCTGGGGATACTGCCGGCTGAAACGGGTATCGGTGGCCCTGTTCAGGAATATGTGCTGGTACGTGACAAAATAAAACTGGAAGACCAACAGGCCCGGAAAAGCATGATCCACTACAAGAAAGACGGTAAAGACCTCAAGCTGGGGGTTATTACCCTTCCGTCTTTCTACATGGATTTTGAAGCTTATCAAAAGGGCGACCCGAACTACAACAGCACCACTCGCGATGTGCAACGGCTGATTCGCGAACTTCAACGCGAAGGAATGGATGGTCTGGCCATTGACCTCCGAAACAATGGCGGAGGGTCGCTGGCGGAAGCCATTGACCTGACCGGAATCTTTATCACAAGCGGACCGGTGGTACAGGTAAAGAATTCGGCCAACAAAATCGAAGTCGGTCGCGATGACAACCCCGCAGTAGTGTATAACGGTCCGCTGGTCGTTCTTACGAACCGCTTCAGCGCATCGGCCTCCGAGATTTTTGCCGGAGCGATTCAGGACTACAATCGTGGAGTTGTTGTCGGTGAATCCACTTACGGGAAAGGCACCGTGCAAACGGTGATCGATCTGGGGAAGTTTATCCGCCAGCCCGGCGATGAGGTCGGTCAGCTTAAATTGACGTTTCAGAAATTCTACCGCGTAACGGGAAGCAGCACTCAGAACAAAGGGGTTGTCCCCGATATTCAACTCCCGTCAGCGCTCGATCCGGACCAGTTTGGTGAGGGATCACGCCCCAGCGCATTGCCGTGGGATGAAATCGGCGGAACGCTCTACAAAAAGACCCCGCTGATCAACACACGCGTCCTGGCTGAGCTGAATCGGTCGTACAATAACCGTCTGAAGACGGATCCTGCGCTTAGCCGCTTCGTGGATTCAACCGCAATGGCGAAGAAAAGCATGCAAGATACCCGTGTGTCGCTCAACGAGACCGTACGGAAGAGGGAAATGGAGGAAGCCCAAAAGCGCGCTGCAGCGTATAATCTCAATACCCGGCTCGCCGGCCGGGAAGGCGAGCCTGTGACGGATCTTACTGAACTTCACGACGAGTACCTCCGCGAAGGTCTCTTTGTACTTAGCGATCTTATAGCCAAAGTAGGATAGAGCCTAATCGCGATCTTTCAGAGGCCGGAAGGTTGGCTTAGCCGCCACCCCGGCCTTTTTGTTTTTTTACCGCACTCATGGCAGCATCTCCTTGTAACGGCTTTCTTAAGTTAGCTATGTCGCTTCCGTTTTTATTACTTATTTTGAAGGCTTAATTCCACTGCATGAGTGAAGAATTGCTGAAGGCGATCATTCAACTTTTTGCCATCGTGGCGCGGGAGCGTATCACCGAGACCGAGCGCATGAATGTCAAGGAGTTTCTTGGTCTCCATCTCAATCGCGATGCTACCGAATTCTACCTTCAGCTTTTCGATGATTTCGTTCACGCTCAGAACGCTGCCGCCAACGACAAACCCGACACCCTTGATCCCGATACCCAGCAGTTCGTAGACGACTGGGCGAAGATCATGCAGATCGTCAGGCAGGTCAACCAGGCGCTGACGATGCAGCAGAAGATGGTCATGGTCATAAAGATCATCGAGTTGGTTCACTCTGAAAGGGAGTTGTCTGACCGACAAGGGAACCTGATCTTCTACATTGGCCAGGCCCTGAAAATCCCGCGGGCCGATATGCAGGCACTGAAAGCTTTTGTCA
Source organism: uncultured Roseivirgaceae bacterium (assembly GCA_964532595.1). Lineage (GTDB taxonomy): Bacteria > Bacteroidota > Bacteroidia > Cytophagales > Cyclobacteriaceae > Chryseosolibacter. The sequence continues at coordinate 19,551 of CAZHIQ010000007.1, read as the reverse complement.
CCGGCCAGGATATCGACGAGCTCGCCTCCAAGAACGTGCTCATTATTGACGAAGGGTCGGACGAAAAGAACTATCCCGGTCCGCGGATTGTAGCCAAAAACCTGACAGGGTTGATCGCCATTCTGCGGCTGCCGGAAGCCGAAACGTACTTCATTAAGTACCTCGGTATTACCACGCTGTATCTCAACAGCCAGCTGCTCAAAAGTCGGCGTGTCGATATCTTTCCCACGGGAAGCACTATTCGCGGTAATAAGATCGAGACGATCTATTACAGCGATGTGATCGGGATGTTCCTTACCGAGGAGCATAAAACGCACATCACTTTCACTGCGGAACATATCTTTTATCACTTCCGCAGCGGACGAGCCGGACTGCAAAACATCAACATCGCTGAGCAGGGAGGTAAACTCGTTGGGTTAATGGGAGCCAGTGGCTCGGGTAAGTCGACGCTGCTGAATGTTCTCAATGGTAGTGAAAAGCCCTCCAGTGGAAGAGTGCTGATAAACGGTATAGATATCCATCAGGAGCCCGACCGGGTCCGGGGTGTGATTGGTTACATTCCTCAGGATGATCTCCTGATCGAAGACCTGACCGTGTTTGAGAATCTTTACTACGCAGCGCGTTTGTGTTTTGGCGAGCAATCCCCCGGGGAAACTGGGTTGCTGGTGGAGCAGACGTTGCAGAGCCTCGGGCTCTCGGAAATTCGCGATTTGAAGGTCGGGTCGGTACTCGAGAAAACCATAAGTGGTGGACAGCGTAAACGTCTCAACATCGGCCTTGAATTGCTGCGCGAGCCGGCTATCCTTTTTGTGGATGAGCCGACTTCAGGTCTCTCTTCGAGAGACTCGGAAAATATCATGGACCTCCTGAAGGAGCTGTCGTTACGCGGTAAGATGGTCTTCGTGGTGATTCATCAGCCGTCGTCCGATATCTTCAAGATGTTTGACACCCTGATTATCATGGATGCCGGTGGGTTCCAGATTTATTATGGAAATCCCATCGATGCCGTGATGTACTTTCGCGACGTCGTCCATGCTGCCAACAAAAATCAGGGGGCTTGTCCGGAATGCGGGAACATCAATCCCGAGCAGATCTTCAATATTATTGAGACGAAGATTGTTAATGAGTACGGACGGCATACCAATACCCGGAAGATATCGCCCGGACAGTGGTATCAGTACTTCAAACAGCGGATCAAGTTACCCCATATTGAGCACGCCAATGAAGCATTGCCGGTATCCCAACGGATACCGAGCAGGTTGAAGCAGTTCAAAGTCTTTATTACCCGCGACCTGCTGAGCAAGTTGTCTAATCGCCAGTACATGGTCATTAATGTACTGGTGTCGCCCTTGCTGGCATTCTTCATCGCCTACATGGTGAAGTACTACGACATTCTTGGAGGGGATACGGATTACAGCTTCTACAGGAATCACAATATTCCTGTGTACTTTTTTATGAGCGTGGTCGTTGCGCTCTTTCTCGGGCTTACGGTTAGTGCGGAGGAGATTTTTCGCGATCGGAAGATATTGAAGCGCGAGCAGTTTCTTCATCTTAGTCGAAGCAGCTACCTGGTTTCAAAGGTATCTGTTTTGCTGATGATCTCAGCGCTCCAGACGATGCTGTTCATTGTTGTCGGTAATTCTATCCTGGAGATACCCTTATCCGAAGTGCGATACTGGCTCATATTGTTCACGTGTTCCTGTTTCGCCAATATGCTCGGGTTGAATATTTCGGCATCGTTCAACTCGGCCGTTACGATTTATATTCTCATTCCGGTTTTGCTTATTCCGCAGTTGTTGTTGAGCGGTGTCGTAATCGGATTTGATCGGTTCAATCCCAGTGTTGGAAAGCCTGTAGGTATTCCTCTTGCCGGCGAGTTAATGGCATCGCGCTGGGCATTTGAAGCCTTTATGGTGACCCAATTCCGCGACAATCCATTCGAGCGTCAGTTCTATGACCTCGATAAGGAAGTTGCTGAGGCCGACTACAAGCGGATCTACCTTATTCCGACCCTTGAGTCTAAACTGGCGTATTGCGTTAACAACAGGCAGCATTGGCGTAACCGCCAGCATACGGGGATGAACACGGCCTTTGAGCTGTTGCGGAATGAGATTCATTACGAACTGGCAAGAGTGGGGAAGGATCGGCTGCCGGAGGTTGACAGACTAGCCGTAGGTATGTTTGACTCCACGGTATACGAAAGCACAGCACGATTCCTGGCTCAGCTAAAGCAGTTTTATGCCAACCGGGCTGCCCGCCTGTCGGAAGCGAAGGAAGAGAAAGTCCGGGCACTTACACGCACACCCGAGGCTCTCGCCCACTTCAACGATATGCGGGATCAGTTTGTGAACCTCGCCGTCTCGGAAGCGGTGAAGAATGTGTCATCACCCGATCGCATTGTCGAGTACGAGGGTAAGCTTATTCAGAAGGTTTTTCCGATCTATGCTGACGAGCATCGACCGGCGCACGCCCTCGATTTTTCGGCGAACTTGTATCAGCCTACCAAGCACTTTGCCGGATATCATGTGGATACGCTGTACTTCAATCTGGCGGTAATCTGGACGATGACAGCGTTTCTTTTTGTCACGCTTTACTTCGACCTGCTGCGTCGACTGATTCAGTTGTTCGGAAGTAATCACAAGTACAGGCGTCGGGATCGCCATTGAGCACCTTGACGACCGGTCACGCAATCGTTGTAACTTTCGTCCGCAAACGCTGTAACACTTTCACACTTTTCCCTATCTTTTGAGGCCAAACCAAACCTCAATGGAAGAACCTGTTACATCTACAAGTACCGCGCCTGCGGTTACTCCGACGGACACCCGAAAACTCTGGGGTGTTATTACAGCGTCATCAGTAGGAACGCTGATCGAATGGTACGATTTCTACATCTTCGGAACGCTGGCGGTAATTTTTTCCCAACAATTTTTTCCTCAGGATAACCCTACGGCGGCATTCCTGAATACCCTCGCCATCTTCGGTGCGGGATTCATCGTTCGTCCGTTTGGTGCTCTTGTGTTCGGACGCCTCGGTGACCTTATCGGGCGGAAGTATACCTTTCTCGTTACCCTCGTGCTTATGGGAGGGTCGACCTTTGCCATAGGATTGATTCCCGGCTATGAGTCGTGGGGATTGTTTGCTCCTCTCATCGTGCTGACGCTGCGCTTGTTACAGGGGCTTGCTCTAGGCGGTGAATACGGCGGAGCGGCGACGTATGTCGCTGAACATGCCCCCGCAGCGAAACGAGGGTTTTATACGAGTTTTATCCAGACAACGGCTACACTGGGGCTGTTTGTGTCGATTGGAGTGATTCTCGCCGTCAGGGGCACTGTGGGCGTTGATCAATTTAACGCATGGGGCTGGCGGATTCCGTTCCTTCTTTCGGCGCTGTTGGTTGGCGTTTCTATCTACATTCGACTGCGAATGGAAGAATCGCCTCTCTTCACTCAAATAAAGGCGCAGGGTAAACTTTCGAAAAACCCTCTCAAAGAAAGCTTTGGCAAAAAAGAAAACCTGAAGATGGTGTTGCTCGCTTTGTTCGGCGCCACCGCGGGACAAGGGGTAGTGTGGTATACCGGGCAGTTCTATGCCATGACGTTCATTGAGCGCACCCTTCAAGTGAATAGTGATCAGACGTGGAATATCATTGCAGTTGCTCTGCTTATAGGGACACCGTTGTTCGTATACTTCGGCTGGCTGTCGGACAAAATCGGAAGAAAGATGATCATGATGCTGGGAATGCTGCTGGCAGCGCTACTTTATATTCCGATCTTCAAGCAAATGCACGGCCTCGCCGACGTGCGGGATAAAGTGGCATTGTCGGCTCCTCTTGTCACCGAGTCAAAAGGCGTGAATGCCGACGATGAACCCGTCATTATCCGTACAACGGAGACAATGTACGAGAACGGAAACCGCTTTGTGGAAACTGTTACCACGACGGACAATGGTGCTGCAGAACCTAAAGTGTCAGTCCGTAGTGAGATATTCTTGAGTGACAGTAACTTCTGGTGGATGGCGGCGCTGGTTTTCATACAGGTGATCTTTGTAGCGATGGTATACGGTCCTATCGCGGCGTTCCTGGTCGAGCTGTTCCCCACGCGAATCCGGTACACTTCTATGTCGCTGCCCTATCATATTGGCAACGGAATATTCGGGGGATTGACGCCGTATATTGCTACCAGCTTGTACGTGGCTTCACAAACACCAGCGAACCCTGAAGGAAACCCTTTTGCCGGGCTTTATTACCCTATGGTCGTAGCGGGGATTACCTTTGTGATTGGTATGATCTTTCTGAGTAACCGTCCCAAAGGGGAAGTCATGAACTAACTGATCCTGCCCTGGACGCGAACCGTCCAGGGCTTTAGGAAAGTCATGAGAATGACCTAAATTCGGAAGGGCATAACCATGGCAAAAAAGAAGTCACAATGGACGCAGGTTGGGAAACGACAGATTGAGTTGTCGAATCTGGATAAGGTTCTCTTCCCCGAGGACAATGTGATCAAGGCGGAGGTTATCGCCTATTACCTCAAGATCGCGCCGACCATCCTCAATCACATCCGCGGCCGTGCCATGACGCTCATTCGATTTCCGGATGGAATTCATGGAGAAAGCTTCTATCAGAAAAATCGACCCGACTGGGCGCCCGATTGGGTTGAGTTCGCTACGTTGGGCTCCACCGAGAAAGATTATATCGTCGCGACCGAACCGGCACTGCTCGTCTGGATTGCCAATCTCGCCGGCCTTGAACTTCATCAATTGCATGGGCGTAGTCCGCAGTTCGATAAGCCGGACTATATGGTTTTTGATTTGGATCCGCCCGAGGGATTTCCCTTTCAAAGCGTTGTCCCCATCGCCTTCGCGTTGAAGGAACATATTGAAGGATACGGATACACCCCGTTTGTGAAGACCACAGGGGGCAAGGGACTGCACCTTTGCTGCCCGCTGGTCGCGCGTCAGGAATTCTCAGAAGTTTTTGAAGCCGCCCAGGACATTGCACGTCCCTTCATCGACCGGTTTCCAAACGATACAACGCTGCATATCAAGAAGGACGCAAGGAAAGGACGGATACTGGTAGATATTTATCGCATTCGAAGTGGTCAAAGTATCGTGTCGCCGTATAGTCTGCGCGGTCGACCCGGAGCACCCGTCTCCATGCCGCTGACGTGGGAAGAACTCGAAGATCTGGAGAAACCCGTTGATTTCAATATTCGAAATGCTGCGGACAAAGTTCTGGCCGACGGCGACGCGTGGGAGGGGATGGGTGCATTTGCCGTTGAGCTTCACACCCATCGTAAGAAACCTGTCAAGACAGAGAAGCTGCCGCCATCGGGAAAGCGGAAGACTCCTGAACAGCTTGAAACGTATAAGAAGAAGCGCGATTTTACCCGTACGCCGGAGCCGGCCGGTGCGATCGTAACGGGAGGTAACGACAACTTCGTCGTTCACCGCCATCATGCCTCGCATCTGCACTATGACCTGCGACTGGAACAAGACGGTGTTCTCAAGTCATGGGCGGTGCCCAAAGGGCTGCCACCGCGACCAGGTATCAAGCGGCTTGCGGTGCAAACTGAAGACCACCCCATGGAGTACTTGACGTTCGACGGAAAAATCCCAAAAGGACAGTACGGGGGCGGCGACATGTGGATTTATGCACTGGGGAAATACCAGATTACCAAGGAGAAAAAGGATGGTTTTTATTTCCGACTGAACAGTCGCGAACTCACAGGCGAGTATCGCATGCATAAGACCAAAGGGAAGGATTACCTTCTTGAACGTGTTGACGAACCGCAGGTCGATTACATCACCCGATTTGTAGAGCCTATGCTATCAGAGAGTATTGATCACCCTCCGGAAGGGGATGAATATATCTACGAAGTAAAGTGGGATGGTATTCGGGCGCTGATTGCCTTCGAAGACGGCAAGGTGACGATACATACGCGCAACCGGAATGACGTCACCCTTAAATTCCCCGAATTACTCGACGGAGACAAAGCGTTTAGGGCTACCAACGCTCTTTTCGATGCCGAGATCGTGTCACTTGACGCCGCGGGCAAACCGGTGTTTAAGAACGTCATCAATCGCCTGATGTCATCGGGGGAGACAACGATTCAGAAGATGACCAGGACGAAACCGTGCTATTGTTACGTTTTCGATTGTTTGTATCTCGATGGTCGCGCGTTGATCAATGAACCGCTAACAAAACGCAAAGAGTGGTTGCGCGACGCGATCCGCCCCGATACTCCTTACCGAATCAGTGAGTTTGTTGAAGACGGACATGCCCTGTTTGAGGCAGCACGTCAGCATGGGTTGGAAGGAATCATGGCAAAGCGTCGCGATAGCAAGTATCTGCCGGGACGTCGTAGTGATTCGTGGTACAAGGTGAAGATACGCCAAACCTCCGAAGTTTTTGTCGTTGGATATACTCAGGGAAAGGGCGGTAGGGGAGCGACGTTTGGCGCGTTGCATGTCGCAGAGAAGGTTGGTGATAAACTTCAGTACCGCGGAAAAGTCGGCACGGGGTTCGACGATGCGACCATGCGAGAGATACTGAAATTGATGAAAAAGGTGGAAACGGTTGAGAAGCCTTCTGTAGAGGGCAATCTTCTTGATGTGAAAACTACCGTGTGGCTCGCGCCTACGCTGATCGCTGAAGTATCCTACGCCAGCCTCACATCTGACAAAATATTTCGTGAGCCGGTGTTTGTCCGGATACGCCCTGATATCAGTCCATTAGAGAGTTGAGCCTCGGACTATTTTCTCTTGGTGTTCGCTTCGGCGTAGGCTGTAGTGAGCGCGTCGTGCAAAAGATCGCGGGTCAGCTTCTTTAATTCAAAGGTTGTCCAGCCCTGCAGACCCCATTTGTTCGGAACAGCATAGACAGCGCCCCCTCCGTACGTAACGAAGGCCGACTGATCGAGGGGACTGAGTTTGAGATTGGCGGTGATTCCCTTCTCGTCGAGTGTGGCAAAAATCCGTTTGCCTTTGATTTTAAAGGCGATGCGGTCGAAGTGTGCATGCTCTTCTGCGTTCTCGAACGATAACGCCAGTTTGCGAAATTGTGCGGAGGTCATGCTTCAATTTATACCATTCGGACTACTCGCACAATCGGCCTTTGACTTTTTGCTCAGGAGCCATGCCGTAGTGCTCGGCGCGTTTGAGGTCATCGCACGCTCCAACGCGGTCCTTGAGTTTTGCTTTGGCCATTGCCCGATTGTAATAGGCAGGAGCGTAGGTCTCGTTGTACACCAGAGCTACCGAAAAATCCTCAATCGCGGCGTTGTATCGCCCGAGTTTGAAGAGCACATTTCCCCGGTTAATCCATGCCTTGAAGAATGTGTCGCGTAGATCTATGGCGCGCGTATAATCAGAGAAGGCTCCTTCCAGATTCTTCTGACGTTCCCGCGCCAGACCACGACCCAGCCAGATTTCCGGGTTGTCGGGATCGAGCGCAAGCGCTGCGGAGTAGTCATCTTCTGCGCCCTTGAAGTAGCCCCCTTCGAACCGCTGTTGAGCCCGTTCCAGGTAAGCATACAACATCGTAGTATCGCGAAGCAGTGTCTCCGTGAGCCTGTCTTCATAGGTAAGGTCTTTGCCTTCCATCCGTGCCTCCCAGGTTTTCAGGTTGTGGAGCGCCAGCGTGTGCTCGGGGTGCAGGGCGAGGGCGGAGTGGTAGTCGGCGCCCGCCGTCGAATCGTTCAATGCCTCCCGGGCAAGGCCGCGGTTTACATAGTAGTCGGGCTCGGATGGATTTATTTGAATGGCCGAGTCGTACCACTTCAACGCAGCGTTGTAATTTTTCAATTTTGCTTCGATCAATCCTAGATAGTTACACACGTAGGCCTTGTACCCCGATTCCGGGGTTGTCACCGGACTGCGGTCGCCGATCGTAGGACGAGCACGGTAAAAGAGGACATTTGTCTCCGTGGGAGTCAGATCGAGGAGCCGGAGAAAATCCTCACGGGCTTGTTCGTAGAAAGCCAGGCGGTATCGGAGCACGGCCCGACTCAGCAAGGCGGGTATATCGTCGGGGTAGGTTTCCAGGTAGATACTGAAGTCAGTTAAGGCTCCATCGAGGTCCCGCAGGGTTTCCCGTACCGAGCCCCGCAATGAATAGGCTTCCAGGAAACCGGGGTGATGTTTCAGACATTCGTTAAGCAGGTCGAGGGCCTCCTCGTACCGGTATTCGTTCAGCGCCTGCTCGGCCGCTTCATAAAAGGTATCGGGCTTTCGCTTTCTATCCTGAGCCTCTGCCACCAGCGTCCCGGCGAGGAGCGCCGGGATAAGAAACGCTTTCGTCAACTTCATCATAGCTCTATTCTTCGCGTCGCAGATAAATATAGGCAGAATTCAGCCTTCCGGGGGAGGGCGCCGGCATTCTTTTTATCGCTCTGATATAAAGAAAAGCAACGGCTGACATTTGGGAAGTCTTAGACTTTCAATACCTTAGAGGTAGATAGTTCATTTTTTAATCTAAACTCGAAACTATGCGTGCGATTTGGAGGGGACACATCCAGTTTTCGCTGGTCACAATACCCATACGCATTTACAACGCCATCGATGCTTCGGAGACGATCAGCTTCAACTTATTGTCTCGCGATGGCCATAATCCAGTCGGATACGAAAAAAAGGACAAGGTGACGGGCAAAACCCTGAAGAACGACGACATCGTGAAAGGGTATCAGTACGAACCGGGGCAGTTTGTAATCATCGAACAGGCCGATTTCGAGAAGGTCAAATTGAAAAGTGAAAAGGTAATTGAAATACAAGGCTTTGTAAGTGCAGCTGAAGTCTCGGCAACACTTTTTGAGGCGCCCTATTATATCGGTCCCGATGGCGATGTTGCTGCGAAGACGTATGCCTTACTCAGCGAAACGCTTCGTCAGTCGGATATGGTGGGCGTTGGGAAGGTCGTGCTCCGCGACAGGGAAGTGCCGCTGTTGCTGGCTCCGTATGATAAAGGGATTGTCATGTACCGCCTCCGCTATCCGCATGAAGTCCGCAATATGAGCGATGTCCCGATGCTGGCGGATGTCAAACCCGACAAAACGCAGCTGGATCTCGCCAAAACTTTGGTACAGTCAATGACGGTAAGATTTGCTGACATTGAAATGAAGGATCGCTATTCAGAAGCCCTTCGTGAAATAATTGACGCTAAGGTGGCTGGTCGTGAAGTGGTTATGGTAGCCGAAGAAGCGCCTGAGGTGGTTGATATCATGACCGCCCTCAAGGCAAGTATCGACGCGGCTAAAAAGAAGCCCATGGAGAAAGCGAAGGGAGAGACCGCTCGCAAAGCGGCCAAAGAACCGAAAAAGTCAGCCCGCAAAAAGGCGTCCTGACACAGCCGTGTAAGAAAGCTGCGAACTCGAGTGTGGCACTCCAACACTATTGTCTAACTTTGTGTTGATGGCGAAAATCATTCACTTTCCCGTAAATCCTGCTCCGGAGAAATTTGGATTGCAGCGTGCGCGCAGGAAGAAGGCGCAGGAGGCGAAGCCTGGACAATTGGATCTCTTTGCGGGGGGTAAGGTCGTCAGACTGAGCGAGCTATCACCCTTTGAAGAAGCTTTGCTTCTGGACGATCGCGGCGACCATGAGGCGGCCCGACGGGGATACCTCAAGGCAATTGAAGAAGAAGATAGCCCAGCCGACGCCTGGTGTAATATCGGGATTCTTGAATCGGCTGCGGGGAATTATCCCAAAGCGATCGACTGCTTCACTATGGGACTCAAGCTCAATCCCCGCCACTACGAAGCACATTACAACCTCGCCAATCTTTATGCGGAAGTCGGAAACCATGGCCTGGCGAAGGTCCACTATGCAATCGCCATTGAGCTTGAGCCGGAATTTCCCAACAGTTACTACAATCTTGGCCTGACCCTCGCCGTGTTGAGGGAATACAAAGAGGCTATCGAAGCCCTCACGAAATACCGAAGCCTTACCCCATCGGAAGACCATGGTCAGACCGACGATCTGATTGACAAACTCTCGTCGACTCTCGAATAACCCGATGAGCGGAGGTGCCCATGCCGGGACGATTTTTGTATCCTGAGCAGCAGTGAACCGTTTTTGCATCCTTCTCTCGTTGTTCATGCAATTCGGCGGACTGGCGGGCGCACAGTCCCCGGCGATAACCCATAGCATTTTTCTTATCGGTGACGGAGGGGAACTGTACGTTAAGGATGACCCAATATCCCGCAGGCTGCCGCGTCACCTGGCGAGTGCTCCCGGAGATGTAATAGTCCTCTTTCTCGGGGATAATATCTACCCGGCCGGACTTCCCGACCGGGGTCACAAACACTATGCGATAGCTGAGCAGTCATTGAGTACGCAGGTAGGTTGGATCAGCAAGGCAGGGGTACGGGGGATTTTCATTCCAGGTAATCACGATTGGCAACACTGGGGTCGGAAGGGATGGGATTACATCCTCAATCAACAAGCCTGGTTGGATTCCCTTCGTGATCCGCGTATAACCTCGCTGCCACGCAACGGTTGTCCGGGGCCGGTGCAAATACCGTTGAATGCGCATACCCGTCTCGTTATACTTGATACACAGTGGTTCCTTCATAAGTGGGAAAAGCCGACAGACCGCGGTACGTGCGGTGTCACAAACCTCGAAGAGGTTATGCTTGAAGTTGAGGAGATTTTTCGGTCGAATCCTGATGAGCGCTTCATCATAGCTGCGCATCATCCTCTCATCACCTACGGGGAGCACGGAGGCGTCTTTACCTGGAAGGCCCACCTTTTTCCGCTGCACAACAAGACGCGGCCGAAGTTATACTTGCCGTTGCCCGTACTCGGGTCGATATATGTGCTGTATCGAAGCTGGATTGGACACCGTCAGGATACGCCTCATCCCCAGTACAAGCAATTTGGTCGTGCCCTGCAAAGGATAATGCGCGCGTATCCCAATACCCTTTATGCGGCCGGGCATGAACACGCGTTGCAGTACATTGTAAAAGATAATATCCATTATGTTGTGAGCGGATCGGCGTCAAAGACCGAAGAGGTGAGACGAAAGGATCACGCTGTGTTCGCCGACCACGTTCGTGGATACGCCGTACTCTCCATCTATGACAACGGAGCAATGGATCTTGCGTTCTGGAGGGTGGACGACCGGTTACCGGAGGGCGTCAGTGTATTCACCACTTCCATTCCCTCACCTGTTCGATGATGCGAGGTCTCGGACGGTCGGCCCTTAGCGATGGTGCTGACTAGATCGGAGCCCTGCGTGACAAGGCGAAGATCGACGATAAGTCGTTTACAAGCTTTTCGAAGCTATGAGGTTTTATGAGGAAATCCTCAGCTCCCAGGTGATAGCACTCGTGTATTTCCCGCGAGTCGGTTGACGTCGAGTACATGACAACGGGGATAGATTGAAACTCCTCCATCGCCTTTAGGGCTTTGAGGCACTGCTTCCCATCCATCATAGGCATGTTGATATCGAGGAAGATGTAATCCGGCAAGGGATGCCTGGTCTTAAGCAAAGTCAACGCTTCCATGGCGTTCCCGGCAACGAGACAGGTAATCGAGGCATCGATTTCCCGCAAGGCATCGCGGAAAAACTCGCGATCTTCAGCGTCATCATCTACATTCAGAACCACCATACTCGAAGACCTATAATTCTTATACCAACTGCTGCTATCCTGTTTTCACCACCCGGCGTGTTTGGCTGTGGATTTCCTGGGATAATGTTCCCCAGCCTGGAATGTCTTGCTGTCTATGACTGCACCCGGCGGCGCGACCTGCGCTTTGATGTGTTGATGTTCGCTGTATTTTCTCTAATGTTCACACCGGTTTCGACAGATGTCATTGACATTCGTTAAAGAGGCGAAAACTTCCCCGGTGCCAGGTATGATTTAATGGATCACAAGGCGTTCCTGTGAAAGGACCTGGTTGGTTGTTGAGATTCGTATGATGTAAAACCCAGGCGAAAGTGAACTTATATCGAGCGCTGTCGATTCCTCCCCCAGTGTCGCGTTAAAGACTTCAAGTCCAGTGACGTTTGTGATCACCAGATACAAGGGGGGAGGTGTAATGGAAGAGCGGTATACCTGGAGGGTACCTTCTGCTGGATTGGGAAAGACCACCACCGGATTTTTGCCTGGAGGAGGTTGAATCGGAGGCTCCTCTGTTGGAGGAACCTGAGGAGGATCTTCCCTCGCGGGCTCCTCGACGGGCGGTTGTTCCTCAGGATTATCGACGGGTGGTTCCTCGCCGGGTTCGTCTACCGGAGGATCGTCGACCGGCGGATCGGGTTCGGAGAGTCGCGACGAGAAGGTAAAGGTCAAGCAATAGGATGCCCCCTTGCTGCCGCTCGCTTCTTTTCCACTGTACCCGGTTGCACAGATAAGATAGTCGCTTTCCTCCATCGTCCACCGGGGATTGGCAATCAGATAGGGGGAGGCACTCGTTGTTGTTGCGTTGTGGAAGGAGTTGACGCGGAACGACACACTTGCCGCATCGTTCGAGACGGTCGCTTCCAGGTTAATAGAAATTCCCGGGATCGAGTCGGGATGGATCACATCCCCATCTCGCAATTGCCGGATCGGCTTCTGCGTCTTTCCATTCCGCAGGAAGATCCCGGTAATACCCGGCGGTTGCGCTTTTTCGGTTACAATCAATTTCACCCTGTCTCTGCTGCGCGCGCCATCATCGTCCGTTACTTCAATTTCAAACTCGTACGTTCCGGCAGAGGACGGGGTCACCTTCAGTAAGCCTGACGAAGGCTTCATGCCGATCGCCGGGCCGCTTACCTGGCTCCACCGAATGTCCGTTACTTTCCCGTCGCTGTCAAAACAGTCGGCATACAAACAAATCCTTGAACCCATTACAGTATTTATGTCCTCTCCAGCATTTACATAAGGAGGAACGTTGACATTGTCGCCTTTCTTAAAGCTCATCATCCACCGATAAATATCAAATCCGGAAGATCCGTTGTAAATCTGATTCCATCCTTCGTGCCGCTGCGCATAGAGTATCGTTGTGCGGGGTGTATATTTCCCTTTTGGGCTACACGCAGAGATATTTCGTGCGGCCGCAGACATATAAACGGGTGCTACAACGTCATCATCGGTTCCGTGGAAGATCCACAGGGGAATATCTTTGACTTGACAAGCGCGTGTGGAATCAAGCGCACCGGCAATCGGTACAAGAGCCGCAACTTTGTGAGGGTAAGTAGCCGCATAGTCATAGCCGCCCCTGGCGCCTTTGCTTAGCCCGGTGACATAAATGCGGGTGGTATCAATGGTGTAGTCCCTCTTAACGATTTCAATAAGTTCATCGATAAGCCCGGGCGGCCATGATTGATCACGTGGATTGGGTATACTTTCGTCGCGCTTAAGCTGGGGCGTAACCACTACAAACGGGTAATGTCCTGGCCACCGTTTCTGTGCTATCAGTTTAGAGGGAAGTTCATCTCGACTGCGGTGTTCGAGCATATCGAGATTGTCGCCCACACTGCCCTGACCGTGGAGTACGACGAGTAACGGAGAGGGAGTAGTGGCAGAGTAGTCGTTTGGCGTGTAAATAAGGTATCGGGTTCCGCCGGGAGTGATTTTTCTTACTTGTTGTGCCGACGTAGTAGATAGAGATAGCATAATAGCACATCCGAGAAAAAGAAGTCCTGGTATAACTCCGTGACAGCCCATATCCGTGTTCAGAAGACAAGGCAAAAAACTTGTACCGTTCGACAATTGCACGCGACCGGAACGTACGAAGCGTGGGTGTTGTTAATAAACTTAATAAATTGGGTGTTGTATCTATAACCGGAACAAAATGGAAAATCTTGAGAACAAAGTAGCCTTGATAACAGGGGGTAGTAAAGGAATCGGATATGGTATTGCTGAAGCCATGCTTCAGGAGAACATGCGTGTAGCGATCACGAGTCGTTCGGCTGAGGCTGCGGAATCCGCTGCTACGAAGCTCAGGGAAATCGGAAAGGGAGAAGTGGTGGGTCTTGTCGCCGATGTGCGTGATTTGAAGTCACAGCAAAAGGCGGTGGACGCTGTAGTGCAAAAGTGGGGAGCTCTGGATGTCCTCGTGGCTAATGCCGGTGTCGGTTACTTTGGTTCTATTGAGAAACTAACAGCTGAAGAGTGGCAGGAGACGATTGATACCAATCTCACGGGCGTTTTCTACAGCGTAAAATCCGGACTGGATGCTCTTAAGGCTTCGCGTGGTTATATCATTACGATTGCGAGTCTCGCCGGCACGAACTTCTTCGAGGGAGGGTCAGCCTACAATGCAAGTAAATTCGGGCTTGTAGGCTTTACCCAGGCGATGATGCTTGATGTAAGACAGATGGGCATAAAGGTGACTACCATCATGCCGGGCTCCGTTGCTACGTGGTTCAACAATCATCAACCGTCACCGCAGGATGCCTGGAAGATCCAACCCGAGGATATCGGCCAGATAGTGATTGACCTTCTCCATCTTCCGGCGCGCACGTTGCCGAGCAAAATAGAGGTACGACCCAGTATGCCGAAGAAGTAAAATTATTGGCGAGCACTTGTTGTTGTCGCTTCCATAGTGTTTGACCTGTTTTCGTTCTCCTCACGGGCGAGGATCATCCGCATTTTGCGACGATAGAGCATTTGGAGAAACGTTTCGGGTGGTGGAGCGGAAAGGGTGTCAGCGCGCATGATAGAGTCCCGCTGCCAGACGGTATGCTCGATATTTCGCATGAGTTCATCGTCGAGCTCATACAGGTCGCATCCCAGTTTACTGCGAAGGCGCCAGGATAGTTCGGGGAAGCGCGCTTTGGCGATGTGTTGATAAAGGGTGTCGTGATTAAGTTGCTCCAGGAAATACGCTACCATCGGCAATGCCGTATTCGCACCTTGCCCCAGCCAGGTACTTCGGAATCTGATACGGGGATCGTCGGCACCCACCCAACTTCCAATGACCAGTCCGGGGGTAATGGCCATGAACCAACCATCAGCATTGTCTTGCGTCGTCCCCGTCTTTCCGCCTATGTCGTTGTAGATGTGATATCGCCAGCGCAAGCGTGAGGCGGTACCTTCTCTTACAACGCTTTGAAGCATATGTCGTACGAGGCTCGCGGTTTCTTCCGAGAGTGCCCGTTCACCGGAATGGTCGGGACGGAAATCCTGATAGACGTGTCCATTCCGATCACGTACGGCGTGGATGAAGTAGGGATAGGCAGTCACGCCCCCGTTGGCAATAGCAGCGTAGGCGCCAGCCATTTCCATCATTGAAATAGCCGATGATCCCAGTGAAATTGACGGATCGTGTTCCATTTCGCTTTTGATGCCCAGCTTCCGGGCCAGTTGAATCGTCTCGTCAATCCCCACACGGTGAAGCAGCTTGACGGATACTGTATTGACGGAGTAGGCGAGCGCACCCCGCATAGTGTAATCGACGTCATAATCATATTGAGCGTTTCGCGGCGTCCAGGGTTCACCTTTCTCATTAAAATAGGTTTCCCTTCCCGCTGAAATGAGCTCGCAGGGTGCGACACCGCGGTCAATCGCCGCTGCGTACACAAGAGGTTTGAAAATCGATCCCACCTGGCGTTTCGTTGATTCACGAACGTGGTCATATTGGAAAAAGTCGTGGTCAATCCCGCCGACCCAGGCATTCACGGCTCCCGTGCGTGTATCGGTAACCAGAAAACCCGTGTTGAGGAATTGCAGGTGGTGAAGGATGGAATCAAGGGGTGAAGCCACCACTTCCTCCGATCCTTCCCAGGAGAACATCCGCATAGGGATCGGTGTCTCAAGTGCAACGCGTATCTCTTCTTCCGAGAGGCCTTGCTCTTTCAACAATTGGTAACGCTGCGATCTCTTGATCGCATCTTCCAGTATACGTTCATCGTGTTCCCACGGCTTCGTCTTACCCCAGTGCTGAAGAAACTGCCGCTGGACGTCTTTCATCTGACGGGCAACCGCCGCTTCGGCGTAACGTTGCAGTCGAGAGTCGAGTGTCGTATATATCTTCAGACCATCTGTATAGAGGTTGTAGGGAGTGCCATCGGGTTTGCGGTTATTCTCGCACCAGCGGAGCATTTCCGCTTTTACGTGCTCGCGAAAGTAGGGGGCGAGGCCGTCGTGGAAGGTGGGGCGGCGATAGTCGAGTTCCATCGGCAATGCAGCCAGACGGTCGGACTCATCGCGACTGAGGAAGCCGTACCTGACCATCTGCGAGAGCACTACGTTGCGGCGTTCGCGGGCGCGCTCAGGAAAGAGCCGGGGATTGTAGTAATGCGTTGCTTTTAGCATACCCACAAGAGTAGCCGCTTGCTCGAGCGTCAAGGCATCGCTCGTCGTATTAAAAAAGCGCCGGGCCGCTGACTGGATACCATAGGTGTTGTCAGCAAAGGGAATGGTGTTGAGATAAAGCGCCAGGATCTCGTCTTTCGGGTATAATGACTCAAGACGAACAGCGATAATCGCTTCGCGGAACTTATTCAGCGGTAACGACATGATAGGGTAGGTATTTCTCGGGTACAGGTTCTTCGCCAGTTGTTGCGTGATCGTACTACCGCCTCCCGCGCTTTCGTTCCCCATAAGGATAGTCTTGATAAGAACCCGCCCGAGACTTCGAATATCGATGCCGCTATGCGCATAAAATCGAACATCTTCCGTGGCAATCAGGGCATCGATAAGGTGGGGTGCGATTTGTTCGTAAGTGACTTCAGTGCGGTCCTGGATAAAGTACCGTCCCAAAAGGACGCTGTCAGCGCTGTAAACCTCCGAAGCAACAGCATTCCGAATGCTGGCCAACTCCGACCGCGGAGGAACCTGGGAAAATATAAAGAGCACGAAGGTGGTAAGTGTTAGCACGAATACGCCAAGCGCGACTGTAGCTAGTCGTGTTTTTCTGCTTTCAATAAGTGTTTTCTCCCAACGGGGGGTACGTTCGTTCCACCATCGCCTGGCCTTCGTAAAGGCGTTCCTGTATACTTCCTTCATCCCTTTCTTCACAACCTCGCATGCAGAAAAAATTCTATACCCGAGGCGGGTCGGGGATATCGTGGTGAGACTGTCGGTCGGGCACAGAGATTGTCTCGTTGGGAAAAGTGAATGTAATGGACACAGTAGCTTGTATCGGGCACTCTTTCAAGCGCGCCTTCGGCGTATTAAAACGCAACGATCCACTGCTGCTTTGTTCGTCGACCGCGTTCTTTGCGACCTTTTCGCTTTCGCCGATGATCGTTCTGCTCGTCCACTTGTTGAGCATTTATTTTAATGCGGAAAGTATCGGGTATCAGATGTTTCAGGTGATAGCCGACACGTTCGG
>CAZHIQ010000007.1:0-2192 GCA_964532595.1 uncultured Roseivirgaceae bacterium | reverse complement strand
GTCTTTAAGTTGTTGCCCGAAGCGAAGGTAAAGTGGGAAGTTGCGTTTATCGGAGGGTTCTTTACAGCGATCTTCTACCGGTTTGGCGAGTTCCTCCTGGGCAAGGTGCTGGTCCATGCCCGGCTTGAATCGATTTTCGGTGCCACCACTTCGCTGGCGCTCATCCTTCTTTTTATTTTTTACTGCTCATTTATATTGTATTTCGGAGCCGCCTTCACGTTCGAGTATGCTTCTAACTCCGGCCAGCCGATTCGGACGAGCAAGTACTCGCGGATGTACGAGGAGAAATGGTTGGATGAAGAGTGTGTGTGAGATAAGCGTTACCTCAACAGGGTAATACTGCCTGTGCGGGGATTGCCTTCTTCACCATCGCATCGGATCACGAAGTAATAGACACCGTCTGGCAGGTCTCGGCCGTTATATGTTCCATCCCAGTCGTTGTTGTACGGCTTCGCATTATGTACAGCAATACCCTTGTCGTCGTAGATTGTTACGCCGCATTGCGGGTAATCCTGGATGTTTTCCACGCGCCAGAATGTGTTAATGTCATCGCCATTATTGGGCGATATAAATTTCATCGGGACCAGCTTGTTTACAATAAAGTCGCCTTTCACCCTTACCTCCACTGTAGAGGAGCCGGGGCATCCTTCGTCATCGAAACCGCTCACGGTATAAACCGTAGTCTGGAGGGGTGACGCGATCGGATTGTTGATATTGGGGTCGCTGAGCCATTCGGTCGGGGTCCACTCGTAGTTGGATAGCCCGACAGCCATCAGTTGCGAAGTTCCTCCCTCTGCGATTTCCGTGGGGTCGGCTGTGGCGATCACGGTAGGACCTTCCAAAGCCTCGATATCGACGGCCACGGTCAGGCGGCATCCACCGGTAGTCACCTCTACTGAATAAATTCCCGGCTGGCTGATCACAATACTTTCGGTAGTCTCGCCGGTATTCCACTGGTATGTAGAGAACGAATTGTTGAGTGCGAGGCCGAGAGAGCCGCCGGGACAAATACCGGTAGCGTTATCGTCAGTGACAATAGCAGCAACCGGTGCCTGTTCGACGGTGATAGGCTTTGTTGCTACTTGCTGACAACCGCCGTTGGCATAGCTCACCGTTAGGGTTATGGTGTAGTTATTGGCTGTGGTATACTGATGCGTAGGATTTTGTTCCGTCGACACGGCACTGCCATCGCCGAAGTCCCACGAATAGTGAAGGGTTTGTCCCGACGCGCCTGTACTCTGATCGGCAAAGTTGATTACCGTAGATGTACAAGTGTTGGCCGGCGCCGTGAAGTCGGCCACCGGGGGCGAGGTGAACGTGATCGTTACAGGATCGGTTTCCAGTGCGGCGCAGCCCGGATAAATGTGATGGGACGCTTTGACGTAGTATTGGCCACTAGCGCTGACGTTGAGCGTCGAACCCGTGGCTCCGGCGATATCGCCCGTGGTCACCTCGGCCCACTGATAGGCGAAGTTGGGATCGTTCGGTGTTATGCTCAACGTTTTTGTATCGGGAGGACAAATGGTCTCCGAACCTGAATGGGTTACCTGGAAGTCGGGCACATTGATCATCTCTACCACGGTAGAACTTTGCTGGGCGATACATCCGTTGACGATAACATCGAGGTAGTAACGTCCGGCTTTTTCGGCGTCAAAGCCTGTAATAGGAGCGGGGGTTAGTCCGCTGCCACTGTATCCTGCCGGACCCGTCCACAAGTATTGCGTCCCTCCGACATCATTAACGGAAAGATTGACGGTGCCTCCTGGACAGGCAGGGCCGTTGTTGGTCGCAATCGCGGTTCCGGATGTCGTACCCGCCTCAACGGTAACGCTGACGGCGTTGGAGGTTTCCGAACAGGAGCCGCCTTCTGAGATCGCTGTTACGGTATATGAGCCACTAGCCGTTACGTTGAAAAATGGATCCGTGCCCGATGCTACTGTGGTTCCCCCGTTTTTCCATTCATAGGTAGTCCCCGGACTGGCTTCGGTGGTCAGCTGAAGAGGGAATCCGGTACATATGGTGAGCGGTCCGGTGGGTTCAAGCGTAGGAACCAAACAGGTTTTGTTTCGGAACACCGACACCTTGGACGCAGGGATCGCGTTGTTCTCGTCGTCGACACTGGTGAAGACAATGTCCGGCTTGGCATCGCCGTCGATATCACCAACGACGACGTGACGGTTGATGTACGTAGT
>CAZHIQ010000006.1:19822-120333 GCA_964532595.1 uncultured Roseivirgaceae bacterium | reverse complement strand
CGATCCGCAAGCTTATGGGCTTGCAGCCGACAACCGTACGGATAATTGTTGACGGGGAGACCAGGGAGGTTCCGATTGCTTCGGTTAAGCCCGGAGATTACATTGTTATCCGGTCCGGAGAAAAAATACCTGTCGATGGACAGGTGCGATCAGGCGATTCGTTCGTGGATGAGAGCATGATTTCTGGCGAACCCATTCCGGTTAGAAAACAGCCCGATGACAAGGTCTTCGCCGGCACGATCAACCAGAATGGAAGTTTTGTTTTTGAAGCAGTGAAAGTGGGTGGAGATACCGTCCTCGCGCAGATAATCAGGATGGTTCAGGAGGCGCAGGGTAGCAAGGCCCCTGTTCAGCGGCTTGTCGATAAGATTGCCGGGATTTTTGTTCCTGTTGTCATTGGTATTGCTGTCTTAACCTTTGTCTTGTGGATGCTTCTCGGTGGCGATGATGCTTTTACCCACGCCTTGCTCACGTCGATTACCGTGCTTGTGATTGCTTGTCCCTGTGCTTTGGGCCTGGCGACACCAACAGCGATCATGGTGGGAGTGGGGCGCGGTGCGGAGAATAACATTCTCATCAAGGACGCCGAAAGTCTTGAGCGTGCCCATCAGGTAAACGCTGTTATTCTGGACAAGACAGGAACAATCACCGAGGGTAAGCCGGTCGTGACTGACGAACATTGGAGTGATACTGACGACCGGCATCGACGTGCGCTTTATGCGCTGGAGTCCCGGTCGGAACATCCCATAGCCCAGGCGGTAGGTGACCGTTTGAAGGCCGATTATGGGAATCCCGCTGAGGTTACTGACTATGAAAGTATCACCGGTTTTGGGGTAAAGGGTTTTGTAGACGGAGTTCTTTACTATGCGGGCAACGAGCGGCTCATGGCGCAGCAGAACATCCCTCTTCCGGATGATGCGCGTGACGTCTATGAACGCCTTCGCCGCGAGGCTAAGACCACCATTTTCCTGGCGGGTAACGGCGCATTGCGGGGAGTTGTGGCTGTGGCCGACAAGGTGAAGGATTCGTCGCGCCAAGCCGTCCAAACCCTGCGTAGTCGGGACATCGAAGTTTATATGCTTACCGGCGATAACCGTCAGACAGCTGAAGCGGTGGCGGCACAGGTGGGAATCGATAATGTTGAGGCCGAAGTACTGCCTGGGGATAAGGCCGCCTTTGTCAAGATGCTGCAAGGACAAGGATGGGTTGTAGCTATGGTTGGCGATGGCATTAATGATAGTCAGGCGCTGGCACTTGCCGACGTCAGTATCGCAATGGGTAAAGGTTCCGACATCGCCATAGACGTAGCGAAGATGACCTTGATTACGTCAGATTTGAGGCTGGTTGCAAAGGCGTTACGACTGTCGTCGCGCACGGTAAAGGGAATTCGGCAAAACTTGTTTTGGGCTTTTATATACAATGTGATCGGCATTCCCGTTGCCGCGGGGTTGTTGTATCCCATTAACGGGTTCCTGCTCGACCCCATGATTGCAGGTGCGGCGATGGCCCTGAGCTCAGTGAGTGTCGTGGCAAACAGTCTTCGACTACGAACAGTGCGCCTCTAGGGGACAAATACTTAATTAACTAAAATTTGAAAATATGAAAAAGCAAGAGACCTATAAGGTAGAAGGAATGACCTGCTCAGGATGCGAGCGGACCGTTCAGAAAGTTGTATCGAATTTGGAGGGTGTATCTTCGGTCAAGGCGGATGCAGCCGCCGCTACGGTATCCGTGGAATACAACCCCGATCAGGTGAATCCTGATCAGATTCGCGCAGCGGTAACACAGGTAGGTTATAAGTTTCTGGGTGAAAACCCCGTCCAGAAGTAATGCGAGGGATTTGGACGGAGTAATATCCGTAAATAAAAAGAGGGCGCTTGTGACGCCCTCTTTTGTTTACCTGGTCTTGCCGATCAGCCTTCCTTAATTACGCCGCAGCTGATCCGGTCTCCAGCGTTACCCGACGGTTGCGATGTGAAGTCGTCAGGTTTCGCATGAATGATTACAGACTTGTCAAGGATGTTTGTGCTATCAGGACCTCCGATTGTCCACCCTTCGATTAGCAAATCGATCTCAGCCTTTCCATTGCTGTCGGCGGTGATATTGCCGACATCCCCCTTGTGATAGGATCCTTCGCCACGGCGACCATGGGGTTTCATTGTCGGGTTCCAGTGTCCGCCTGCAGATGATGCGTCTTCCGCACTGCAGTCTCCTTTCTCGTGAAGGTGAAGGGCGTGCTCGCCACCGGGAGGAAGGTTATTGACGGAAAGGCGGAAGCGAACGCTATTTTCGGTTTCCTGAATGAAGGTAGCTTCACCAGAGACCTGGCTTCCACTGGCGGCTTCCATGTTGGCCTTTGCTGAACGTTTTGCATTTGATTCGGTTGTTTCTGAGCTTGCCGTATCGCCCTCTTGACGGCTGCCTGAGCTGCAAGCAGACAGGATAAGACACGCCGACATCACCGCTGTGATTGCTAACGTTGTGAACTTCTTGTCGCTAGGTGATCCTTTCATGGCAGTTTGTTTTGTTTTATGGTGTGACTACTAAAGCTCTAATGTAGCTGCTCAATACAGCAATACCAACCTTATCCTATGAATTCGGTCGGAAGCGATGTCTAAAAAGCTGTGCCGATGCCCGGCTATGCTCCAATGCGGGCTGCAGCCTGAGCATTGTACTTCGCTTTGTATTGGACCGGAGAGATCCCGGTGATTTTCTTGAAGGTAGTCCGAAAGGCTTTCGTATCGGTATACCCTACTTTATACATGACCTCGCTGATGTTTTCCTGTGAAGACTCAAGGCTCATTTTGGCGGCTTCGATTTTGACACGCTGGATGTACTCGACGACTGTGTTGGCGGTAGCTTTCTTGAATCTGCGTTCCAGATTCCGGCGACTCAAAGAGAACATATCGGCAAGTTCGTCGACGGTAATTCTTTGTGTATAGTTCTGTTCGATATACTCCTGCGCTTTTCGGATCGCCTCGTCATCGTGATCTTTTTGTCCGGTGAACATGGCGAACGGCGACTGGGTTGACCTGTCGATGTCAATGGCAAAAATCTTTGCGCAGAACACTGCTGCGGCGCGGCCCGCATACTTCTCGATGATATAAAGGATCAACGTGAGGTAGGAGTATGCACCTCCGCTTGTGTAGATACCTTGCTCATCAGTAACAACACGTTCGGTGACCAGGTCAACCTGGGGGAACATTTTCCTAAACTGGTTTTGAGCTACCCAGTGAGTAGCGCACTTCTTTCCGTCTACGAGCCCTGATGCCGCCAGAAGAAAAGCTCCTACGCACAGGCTTGCCACCTCGGCACCTGCCTTGTAGTGGTGAGTGATCCAGGGAATGAAAGCCTTGTTTTCTTCCAGCCCCTTCCGGAGATCGCCGTCGATGGCAGGGATGATAATTAAATCTGTCTTCGTGATTTCGTTGATCGTCCGGTCGGTGCGGATGGTGTACATACCTCGAATCAGCGGCGTTTCCCGTTCGAGACCGGCTAACTCTATATTAAATAATGGCGGCTGGTTCATACTTGCCAGATAGTTATTCACGCCGGTAAGCAACTGACGCGGGCCTTCAATGCTTCCGAGGATAGCGCCGCGAGGAACAAGGATCGTTATGTGCTTCATAGGATATTTCGTTTCGACAGAACTCGCTGTCGTTGATGTCAAAGATATTGATTTGACTTGTCGCAATCAACCCGTGACGATGGCGTAAACGGCATGAGAGTAGGCGGTTTGAATGTCGCAAAACACCTTGACAATGCCGCAGTCGTGCCGGCTACCTTTCCTTGCTGGTGTCTAAGTTTGTATCATAAACGTCGTTACTCGTGCGTCGCATCATTTTTGAATATTTGCTGTCGCCCTTTGTGGATATTCGATCCGGGACGGTGACTCCACCATATCCGTTCGGGATGTACGACGTCCTCGGCTTGCCGTCCTTACAACAACGCTACGACACTTTGCTGTTTGGTCGCCGGACTTACGAAGCAATTACCCGACTGGCTTATCGCTGCGCGGCTGAAAGTGAAGAAGGTCGCCAATTCTTTGGCGAGTATTTCGGCTTGCGCAAGTACGTGTTCTCACGGGCGAAGGCGCACGTGATCGGAAATGGCATGGTCGTCCGCAGCAACATTGCGAGCGAAGTCCAGCGTATTCGAGGTGAATCCGGAAAGGATATTCTGTTTTGTGGAGGCATGGATATGCTTTCGTGTCTGTCAGCCCTCAATCTCGTGGATGAATACCTCTTCTTTATTCGTCTTGCTCCCGGCATTAAGGCTCGAAGTCGGGAGCTTACCACGGGCTTTCGCCTTGCTGATCAGCGCGTGTTAACGTCAGGATTGACCATGCTTCGTTATGTGGCCGTGCATCAACCTTTGAAGGAATGTTATGATTGAAGTGTTTAAGACCAACGTGAGAAGTCGCGCCCTTGCGAAATCCATCTCTAAGATACTCACGCAGAAATTTCCCCAATACACCGTTAGCTTCGACTTGCAGGATTGCGATCGGATTCTGCGCATCGCGTCAGAGATTCACATCGATGCCGTCGCCGTTCAAGCCGAACTTCTGCAGTTGGGTGTCGAGGCGGAGGTGTTGTCCGACGATGTGCCCGTGCAATGATAGTCGTGTGCCCGGTAGCTATCCTGTGTATTTTCCTTTGACATAACCGTATGAAAGCGGATTGTTCCCATAGCGTTGGGTGCGCTTTGCCTTTCCGTTGATGATACTTCATTGAAGAGTATCGATGAGTTACTTGTGTAGGATGAGCAGTTGTGTGGTGTTATGGTGATGTGCTCGTGTAACTCTGATTGACTATCGATGACACTAGTGATGCATGAGTAATAAACAACAATATTCCAAATTTTTTTTTGTTTCTTAAACCTAGTAAGTATATTTACCGCTGAAGTTCAAGGTTGAACTTCTTTATAGTTTTATTATTTAACCAAAACAAAAAAACGCTATGGCAAAGAAAGCGAAGAAAGCTGCGAAGAAGACAGCTAAGAAAGCTGCGAAGAAGACAGCTAAGAAAGCAGCTAAGAAGACAGCCAAGAAAGCAGTAAAGAAAACTGCTAAGAAAGCTGCAAAGAAGTCGGCTAAAAAAGCTCCCAAGAAAGTTGCTAAGAAAGCTGCGAAGAAAACAGCTAAGAAGGCAGCTAAAAAGTCGGCTAAGAAAACCGCTAAGAAATCTGCGAAGAAGTCTGCCAAGAAGGCGGCTAAGAAACGCTAATCATTCTACGACCGGAGTTTATCCGGTATGCCGAGAAAACCTGAGCCAGAATCGCTCAGGTTTTTTTTTGCCTGCTTCTCCCGCCGGAGCGAATGGCGTCTCCGTTGAAATGATCGTGTCTGTCTTGGTTACCAGTAGTCGACAAATGGAATGGATGCGTATTGCCATGGGGTGTTCCGAAGCAGGAAGGGGATGAATAGCGTCTTCGTTGTTCGGGCGGTGGCGTAGATGGAAGGTGGAGGTTCGGTGAGGCGTCGCTTTTGGCTAAGCAGGTGATCGCTCTCATGATACCGGTGTAACGGAAGGCGCTGGTAATGGCATCGGTGTTCGGAGCCGGGGCGAGGGTACACGGGACTTTTCACAAGGGGGGATGGCCCGTTCTCGAGGGGAAAAGGGACGGAGACAAAGGGTTCCCTAGAGGATTCTCCAAGGAGAATGATGTCGATACCCTTATAAGATTGATCCCCTATCATAGGGGAAAATGGAGATTTTCGTTGGGGAGGAATGGTCTTTTTAGAGGAGAACACCAGGTAAAAGTGCTATGCACATTAGGATAATTTCGATAACGCACGTACCTTAGAGAAAGCTTTAGACCTGAAAAAGCATTGACGACAGTCTCTTCCCCGACGAAAAAAGAATACCAGATATTTGGAATGGTATTATATTCGCACAGAAATTTTCAATCGTAATTCATCTAACAATCAATTCACTTTTAAATCAAAAACGCTATGGCAAAAAAAGCGAAGAAAGCTGCTAAGAAGGCAGCGAAGAAAAGCCCTAAGAAGGCTGTAAAGAAGGCCGCCAAGAAAGCTGTTAAGGCTTCGGCAAAGAAGGCTGCTAAGAAGTCGGCCAAGAAGGTAACGGCTAAGAAGTCTGCAAAAAAGGCGACTGCCAAGAAAGCTTCAGCCAAGAAGGCTACAGCTAAGAAGGCCACTGCCAAGAAAGCAAAGAAAGCCGCTCCGAAGAAGTCAGCTAAGAAGAAGTCGAACCGCAAACCCAATGCGGCCTTCATGGCTCCCCTCACCCTGAGCCCTCAGCTGGCAGACGTCGTAGGAAGCAAGCCCCTTCCGAGAACGGAAATCATCAAGAAGATCTGGGCTTATATCAAAAAGAACGGACTGCAGGACAGCAAGAACAAGCGTATGATCAATGCCGATGATAAGCTGAAGCCCCTCTTCGGCGGAAAAGGTCAGATCTCGATGTTCGAATTGGCCAAAGTGGTAAACAAGAACGTGAAGTAATATTTCCGGACTTGTTCCGATCACAAATCACAGAGCCATCCGCATTGCGGGTGGCTCTGGTGTTTTAAAAGGGGCGGACGCCGCTACAGGAAGGCCGGAAACGCTAGTCAGCCCCAGAAGAAAAATGAAGATCGACGCGATCGTGTAAAGTGTATAGGCGGTATCGGGTGCCATCGTGGACCAGGATCCCGCTCGACTTATTCTCTTCGACGATCGGGTTGCCGGGGTATTTTTCCCAGGTGATAAGATCTTCTGACACGGCCACGTTCATGTTCCACTCACTCCAGTCTTCAGTAGGCGTGCCGTGGTAATAAGCATAGTAAAAGTCGCCGTGTTTAAGCACCTGGTTAAGCGCAACCCCGTACATGTCGTAGGGTTCCGGGCCCTTTTTAAGGACGGGTGTGTCCTGGACGTTGTGCCATTCCTCGAGATCGCTTGAGGTGGCGAGCCAGATGCCTTCATCGTTGCGCTCATAGAAAAGATGCCAAATGCCGTCTTTGATGTAAACTGTGGGCGTTCCATAGGGACCCGGCGAAAGGGGTTCTCCGGTTGTTTGAAACACCTTTAGGGAGCCATGCTCCGTCCATGTGACTTTGTCGGTAGATGTCAGCATATGCGCGATGTCGCCTTCGCCCTCAGCGAACATATAATAGGTCCCGTCATGCTTTACTACCATCATATCTTCTGTCCACGTCCGGTCAAAGATTGGACGGTCGCCGTACCGTGTCCATACAATCCCATCGGTACTTGTTGCATAACCGAGAGACATCTGCGATCCCCGGGCCGTATTATACCCGGTATACCAAAGATGATAGCCATCCTCTTCGCGCAGGATGTATCCTCGTTCCCGGATTTGATGATCCCAGGTGTCTTGCCCGGTGCCTGCGAAAAGCGGGTTGCCTTCATAAGTCGAAAAGGTTGTCAATTCCGCAGGAAAGCGGAGATCGCCGGAAGTGCTGGCCGGAGTTTTGGAACATCCGCTCACAAGGCATGACAACATGATTAGAGAGAAGAATCGCGCGGGGTGCATAAGAACGTTGATTTGTATACCAATCTAAACAGTTTGAATCAAATTGCCGCATTAGGTATCCCGGATGGAAGTCAGGGTCGGGTTTATCTTTTTTACCAACCTTAACAGACAGTTCCGTCGGTTATCCAATGATTGATGCCGACATTTGTCTTGTCAGACTAGGACTAAAAAATTAACTTTCTAGAATTCTCTCAATTTCAAATAATTATGAAAAGAAATTTCTTTCTGGTCATGGCGATGGCAGCGGTGGTACTTCTTGCTTCTTGCAGCAAGAAGCGGGAGGGACAACCGCGGGTCCTGGTATTTGCCAAAACCGCGGGCTTCAAGCATTCCTCCATTCCAATGGGTATAGCTGCGGTGCAGAAGCTTGGAAGTGAGCACGGGTTTGACGTCGATACGACCCGTAACGCCGCATACTTTCACGACGATTCTCTCAGGAAATACTCGGCAGTTATCTTTCTTAATACTACGGGCGACGTGCTCGACTATCGTCAGGAGATAGCCTTGGAGCGTTATATGCAGGCGGGAGGTGGGTTTGTCGGAGTTCACTCCGCGACGGACACTGAGTACGACTGGCGCTGGTACGGTCGGCTTGTCGGAGGCTATTTCAATGGGCATCCTCCGACCCAGGAAGCGCGCTTTATTATAAGAGACCGGAATTTCCCTGCCACCGAGTTCTTTGAAGACACAGTATGGCAAAGGACCGATGAGATATACAATTTCAAGTTTCTCAATCCGGACGTGAATGTACTCATCACGGTCGATGAGTCGTCGTATGAAGGAGGGACACATGGAGGCAATCATCCAATGGCCTGGTATCACGAATACGATGGAGGCCGGGCGTTCTTTACCGGGTTAGGTCACACCGAAGAGAGCTGGCAGGAGGAGCGCTTCCTGCGTCACCTCCTTGGCGGTATTCACTATGCTATCGGAGATAACCTCGAGCTCAAGTATGACAAAGCACGCAGCGACTATCCTCCGGATGAAGACAGGTTTACCAAGACGCAGCTGGCATATGGCAATTTGTTTGAACCGACCGAGATGGCAATTCTGCCAAACCTCGACGTGCTCATCGCGCAGCGTAGAGGCGAGATTATGCTTTATAAGAACCAGACCGGTGAAATGAAACAAGTCGGGTATCTGGACGTCTACTGGAAGACTTCGGTTCCCAATGTCAATGCTGAAGAAGGGGTGATGGGATTAGCTCGTGATCCGAACTTCAGGAACAATAACTGGATTTATATCTTCTACTCGCCCAGTGATAGTTCTGTTAATCGACTGTCACGGTTTACCTTCCGCAATGATACGCTGGACCTGTCTACTGAAAAGGTGATACTCGATATTCCATCCCAGCGGCAAATCTGCTGTCACACGGGAGGCTCGATTGCGTTTGGCCCGGACGGATTGTTGTATCTCTCTACCGGTGACAATTCCACGCCATTCAATGAGCCCGGCGCCCGCTACGTGAATCATGGGTTTGCTCCCCTTAATGATTTGCCGGGACGGGAGCAGTATGATGCCCGCCGCTCTGCGGGAAATACGAACGACTTGCGGGGCAAGATTCTTCGAATACGGGTCAATGACGACGCTACTTATGATATACCCAAGGGCAATCTGTTCGCCCCGGGTACCGAGATGACGCGACCGGAGATCTATGTGATGGGGAATCGGAATCCCTATCGTATCTCAGTTGACCAGAAAAATAGTTTCCTTTACTGGGGCGAGGTAGGACCAGACGCAAGGAACGATAGCATGGCAACCCGCGGGCCTCGTGGTTACGATGAAATAAACCAGGCAAGAAAGGCGGGCAATTTCGGCTGGCCCTACTTCGTCGCCAACAATCTGGCCTATCGGGAATACAACTACGCCACGGGCGAGAGCGGCCCTCCCTTCGATCCACAACGGCCTGTGAACAACTCGCGGAACAATACCGGACTACGCGAGCTTCCGCCTGCCGAGCCCGCCTTTATCTGGTATCCGTATGCTGTTTCGAACGACTTTCCCCAGCTGGGAAGCGGAGGACGGAATGCGATGGCCGGACCTGTTTACTACACCGACATGTTTCCGAAAGAAACACGACTGCCCGACTATTACAATGGCAAGCTTCTCATCTACGACTGGATCCGGGGATGGATAAAGGCTGTGACAATGTTTCCTAACGGCGACTTCAGTAAAATGGAGCCCTTCTTCCCGCAGCTAAAAGTCAATTCGTTGATCGACATGGAAGTTGGTCCCGATGGAAGGTTGTACCTTCTCGAATATGGTAGTGGATGGTTCTCAAAAAACGCTGATGCGGGGCTGGCACGCATCGATTTCAATGGCGGAAACCGTCCACCCAAGATTCTGGCCTTTCAGGTTGACAAAACATCGGGGGTGTTACCGTTCAAGATTCGGGCAAGCGTCGAAGCGATTGATCCGGAGAATGACGGACTTACCTATGTATGGAGTCTCGGCAACGATGTTCGTCAGGAAACAAGTACTCCGGTGCTCGAGTATACCTATAATACCATAGGAGACTTCCGTATATCGGTCGAAGTAAGAGACAGCCACGGAGCCGCTGTTGTAAGCAACCCTGTTCAGGTGTATGCCGGAAATGAAGCGCCGCGGGTAGCGATCGAGTTGACCGGCGGTAACCGTTCGTTCTTTCTCCCGGGTCAGTCACTGAAGTACCAGGTGATCGTCACCGACAACGATACGGCTCAGTTCGATCCGGAGAACCTCTTTGTGTCAGTCGAATACGCCGCAGGTGGGTACGACAAAGCCGAGTCGACCATGGGACATCAGGAAGGTGAAGTGGGGATCATTGGCAAGAGCTTGGTGATGTCTCTCGACTGCCGCAGCTGCCACAAGGAAACGGAGAAGTCTATCGGACCCTCCTACCTGCAAGTGGCACAGAAGTATGACGATAATGCAGAGACGCGAAATTACCTGACGGCGAAGATCATTAAAGGAAGTCAGGGGGTATGGGGTGAAACGGCCATGCCGGCCCATCCGAACCTGCCGGAAGCGGATGCCCATAGTATTGTGAGCTGGATTCTGTCGCTGGGCAAAGAGCAAACAGCAACTCAGTCGCTTCCCCCATCGGGTACTATTACTCCTCCCCGCGATGTTGCTCCTAATACCTACCTCGTTATTTCGGCGACCTATACGGATAAGGGCGGTAACAATGTAAAAGCGCTGACTTCAAGCAATAGTCTGGCGCTGCCGGGGAGCTCCGTTCAAATCCGGGGTGATGAAGAAGCAGAAGGATTCAGCCATGCGAAGTATAGCGACACCAATATTCTCGTCCTTCCTAAAGAACAAGGTTGGTTTGCTATTTCGGATATTGACCTCACGGGGGTCCGACGTGCAGAAATACAGGTCGGCTGGCTGGCTCCGCCCCAGGCTGCTCTTGAATTCGAAGTTCGGCTTGACTCGCCGGATGGCAGACTACTTGGAACCGGACATTTACCGGTGCCGAAGGCCGGTCAGCAAATGGGTGCAGCATCCGTAAGAATCAGTCCGGTAAGCGATGCAGAATTCCATACCCTCTACTTCATCTATAAACCCGATGAAAAGGTCGGTGAAGCACAGGTAGGGGTGTCGGGGGTTCGCTTTGATTCACGATAGCTAAGGTTCTTGGTTTTTCCTGCAGAAGCCCGGAGTTCGCTCCGGGCTTTTTGTTGGGGAACAGAATTTTTACCATTGCGGGCTATTTAGAACTATTCAGGTATGAGAAGCGTGTTGCAATTTTCGGTCGGTGCATTGTGTGGTGTGCTGGCGCTGGCCTGTCAGAAGGCGCCGAAAGGCGATCAGGCAGTTATCTCTAATCAGGTTCTTCCAATGTCGGGCGATGGCGATGTGTTCAACGTTGATACTGCCAGTTCGTGGATACGGTTTACAGGTCATGGCGTTGGAAAAAACCACACGGGTACGTTCCGGTTGCAATACGGCGCTGTAGATGTCGAGGATGACCAGCTGACGGAAGGAACCTTTGTGATTGACATCAGTTCCCTGGATCCGGAGGAAGAGGGAGAAGTCTTTGATACGAAGCTCCGTCCGCACTTACTTAGCGGCGATTTCTTTGATGCGGCCAATTTCGGTACTTCTCGTTTTGAGATAACGGGTGTCGCGCCTTTTGAATCCGGTGAGCAGGATAAATCGTTAGTTGAGGGTGCCAATTTCCTTATCAGTGGAAATTTGCAGATCAAAGAAGTGACGCGGAATATCACCTTTCCGGCGAGGGTTGAAATGAAGGGCGAGCGCTTGGAAGCCCGGGCGAACTTTGATATAGACCGCCGACAATGGGAGATGAATTACGGGAACGACAAGACGCTTGGCGATAAGTTCATTTCCGAGACGGTGAACATCGAGTTGTTCTTGGCCGCCTTGCGTGATAAACAGGCGATCGAGGTGAACCCCTTATAAAACGTCTACCGATTAGGACGAAGGAGAATGTCGCAGAAGTAATGATCTGAATCAAAGAATATTTCTATAATCTTGAGCCCGGTAATCGCCATCATCTTCTCAATCATGCCGAGGTCATACTTCTGGGATACCTCCGTCTGAATCGATTCCCAAGGATCAAACGATATACTTTTTCCGATAGCATCCACAGTGACCACTTGTTCTCGCTTGCTTACGAGAAAGCTTTTGGCTGCTCCACTTTGCGGATCGTAATAGGGGAAATGCATAAAATTTTCCGGATCGAAGGTTGCTCCTGCCTCGCGATTCAGACGGGTTAACATGTTCTTGTTGAAGCTGGCGGTTAGTCCTTGCGGGTCGTCATACGCTTCAAGAATTATTCGTGGATCTTTTTTCAGGTCTATACCCAGCAAGATGAGGTCGTTATCGTTGAGCGGTCTTGCCAGCTTCCGGAGAAATTGAGCGGCCTCTTCAACGGAAAAATTTCCAATACTGGCGCCGAGGAAGAGGATAACTTTCTTTTCCCGAGAGGTATGCAGCCGCGCCAGGGCGCCATCGTATGAATCGTTGATAGGATCAAAGCGAAGTTGCGATAGATTGTTGTCAAGAAGTCGGCTTTTCAAGATATCCAGCGCGTTCGCTGAAATATCGACCGGCGCGTAGGTAAAGTCTATGCTGTGATCAACAAAGTTTCGGAGTAAAATTTCTGTTTTGAGGCCGTCACCGGCGCCAAGCTCCACAAGACGAAAGGCCTCGTTGTTCCTGCTGAAGTGTTTTCGGAGAGCCTCCTTGTTATGCTGCAGGATATCATATTCACAACGTGTTAAGTAGTACTCGGGCATTCGCATAATCCTGCGAAAGAGCTGGTCGCCGAGTTCGTCGTAAAAGAGCCAGCTTGGTAGGTACTTGGGGTAATGGGTTAACCCTTGTCTGACCGCCTGAGTGACGGCCGCATCGTATGTGATTTTCGCTCCTGCCATGGCTTAATCTTTACACAATCTTATGCCTGTAAACTGCCAACGGTAATGCGGAGCGAAGAAGTTTCTGTAGGTAACGCGTGAATGATTAGCGGGCGTAACGACAGAGGCTCCACGTAGAACCATACTATTCACCATGAACTTGCCGTTGTATTCGCCAAGAAGGCCCGCCTCCCGGCGGTATCCGGGATAAGGCAAAAAGGCGCTGTTGGTGTGCTCCCAGCGTAATCCCCAGGGCAAGTGAGGCGCCGCCGCTTCCCACTCAAACTCAGTTGGAAGTCTTTTGCCAGCCCACGTTGCGAAGGCGTGGGCTTCAAAAAAGCTTACATGGGTAACCGGCTCGTCGGGGTTAACTTCTTCGAGTCCCGACAGGGCGTAACGGAACCAATGGCCTCTTACTTCCCGCCAGTATAACGGTGCTGAAATATTTTCTCGCTTTACCCACTCCCATCCTTCGCTAAGCCAATACCTGTAATCACGGTAACCGCCGGCGTTGATAAAAGCAATATACTCGTCGTTGGTAATCAGGCTGGCGCGAATCTCAAAGGCGGGAAGCATTACCTTGTGCTGCGGACGCTCGTGATCAAATGAGAATCCACTCTTTTCCGCGCCGATGTCGTAGACGCCTGCTTCGATACGGATGAATGAATGGTTTTCCTCGAGATGTGGCGTCTCACGAAATTCGACATGATACGTTGGGAATAGGGGATTTTGTCCAAGGATATACTTGATGTCCGTGTAGAGAAGCTCCTGGTGTTGTTGCTCGTGATGGAGACCGAGTTCAATGATCGACTCTGCGGCGGCGTTGCCGTCGCCTATTAGTTTGATCATGTGCTGGTCGACGTAGGCGCGGTACTCGAGTATCTCATCGACCGACGGTCGTGACAGATTTCCGCGATCCGGTTTTGCGCTGTGTTCACCCGCGCCTTCGTAGTAGCTGTTGAAAAGCCATGCGTAGCGCGGATGGAAATGGTTGTAGTCTTCCAGTAGGTTGCTAAGAACGAAGGTCTCAAAAAACCAGGTGGTGTGGGCCAAATGCCACTTCGGCGGACTCACTTCTTCGGAGGGCTGGACGACATAATCCTCAAGCAGCAGGGGTTCGCAAATGAACTCCGAATACTTCCTGACTGCAAAGTAGCGTTCAAGCAGGGAACTGTCACCCGCCGATGTGCCATACGATTTTCTAAACGCCTCGAGCCGTCCCATATCCTGATGGTTGTGCTCAAATCGATGAAAAATCGTACCCGCAGGCCGAAACAGTGCCCAGCGGCGTTTGAGGATAAGCTTCTACACGCCTGTCAGGACGCGAGGTACTCCCTGATTCCGTCGCGAATCGCCTCGAAGGTCTGAATGAGAGTAGCTTCGTCTTCTTCCAACAGCGTGACTCTGAATCCTTGTAGTTCGGAACAGAATGATGAGATAGGTACTACGCAGACCCCCTTGGCCGCCAGCAGGTAGTAGACAAATCGTTTGTCAAGGGCGATTTTCTCTTGAGTCCACTTTTCAACGAGTTCTCTGACAGCCGGATTGTCGATCTGAATTTTTTGATGCGGTTTTAGTACACCATCGCGGAAGATGATCGTATTGTAAAAAGCACCGAAGGTTTCGTTGAACGTAAGTTCCGGGATAGAATGAAGTATGTCCGCGATAATGCGGCTTCTTCTACCAATGCTTTGATTTGTTTCTTCCCGATAGACTTTGAACCGGGGGTCACCGAGAATTTTAGGGATTGCCAGTTGAGGGAGTTTGGTCGAACATACTTCAATCATCTTGGCGTTGTCAAGGGCCTGGCAGAACCGGTCGAAGTCTTCATCTTTGTCACGGTTGTAGTACTCCATCCACCCGCATCGGGCCCCGGGCCAGGGCACTTCTTTCGAAATTCCCTTCATCGAAATACCAGGTACATCTTCAATGATTTCGGCTAGCGCGTAGGCGCGGGCACCATTATAGGTGATATTAAGATAGATTTCGTCAGCGACAAGAAATAGCTTGAATTCCCGGGCGATTTCCACGATTCGCTTCAGTGTTTCGAGCGGGTATACCATGCCGGTCGGGTTGTCCGGGTTGATGATAAGGATGCCGACGATGTTCGGATTGTACTTCACCTTGTTGTACAGGTCATCGAGGTCCGGATACCAGTGGTTCTCCGGATCGAGCTTGTAGGTCAGCGGCTCATGGTTCGCGTGTGCCGCTTCGGCGCTTGAGTGTGTCGAGTATGCAGGCGACGGGCCGATCACTCGCGAGGTGTGGGTGATGTACTGATACACTTTCGCGATGGCGTCGCCGAGGCCATTAAAGAAGCAAATGTCTTCAGCGGTAATCTGGACGCCTCCCATGGCGTTGGTTTGCTCCGCGAGAAATTCCCGGGTCGAAAGAATACCTTTGGAAGGGCAATAGCTGTACGTGTCGTCGCGGCGAACGAGGTCCGCAATGACTTCCTTGATCCAATCGGGAAGTTTATGGTTTTTTTGAATCGGATCTCCAATGTTCTCCCAGGAGATGTCGACTCCAAGTTTCTTTAATTGTTCGGCCTTCTTGACGATCTCCCGGATTTCGTAGGTGAGCTCCCTGGCACCTTCACTGAGTAATTTTTGTCGCATGACATTGTCGTTGAAGCAGCGATGTTGAGATTTTTACTGTAAGGATTCAAGTGATTTGCCGAAAAAATAATTCGCAGGCTCTTTTGGATGGGGTAGTTTTCCACGACAGGCGGGCATATTAATTTAAACGCACTCCTGGGATACCTATGAAACACGGCAATCAAACCTATAACGTGTCAAGCTTCCGGGAGTATCAGGATATTGTTCTCAATATCCCGGATGATCGGTTCATCCTGTACCGGGGTCAGAGCCAGGACAAGACATTATTGCCGAAGATCGCCCGTTACCGCGTCCCGAATGTAGAACGGATCGAAAGGGAAATGCTCGAAGATTTCCAGCGTCGCAGTGTTCACCTGATTGACTATCAGCCGGCCAGCGCGTGGGATTGGCTGGCGCTCGCCCAGCACCATGGGATGGCTACCCGGTTACTCGACTGGACAGAGAATCCACTTATCGCGCTGTGGTTTTCCATGTCGCATCGTTCCGATAATGAAGATGACGGGTATGCGGTTGTATGGGGTTTTGATGTGCCAAGGGAAGACATCATCAACTCGAGTATCGAACCTGATCCGTTCAGCGGAGTAGGCAACAAGGTTTTCAAACCAAACCATATTACCAAAAGGATATCGGCGCAGTTCGGATGGTTCACCATTCACAAGTCGGGGCCGGACAAGAAATTCACTCCTTTTGAAGAAAACCCGGCCTATCGGGAGCGCTTATTCAAAGTAAAAATCAACAGTGAGTGCTTCGGAGAGTGCAAGAGACGGCTTCACCATTTCGGAATAAACTCGGCGTCGATGTACCCTGATATTGACGGGCTTGCCAAACATGTGGAGTGGATCTTTCTTGAGAAAGATTCGCACCGGAGGTAGGACGGGTAGCCTCCGTTACCGGCCGCTACCTGAGGTTCGTATACGATTGCGTTGTCGGCTGGCTCGGCGCGAAGTCCTAACAATCATTAGTTTAGAGTAAAAAATCTAACAAAGATTCTGACTTTGTTTGCAAGAAGAAACGAAATGTCCGTATCTTAGCGCCATAAGAAACGGAAATGATCAACAGCAACACTTTTTTTTATTTTTACTATTACTTTAAGACCCGGGCGGGACTTTGAGTGTAGTATGTGTTGTTGCTAACTTATCACATAGAAACACAAGGAAGTCCCGGAGAACCGGGACTTTTTTTGTTTTGACCGTTTTGCAACGAAAGAAAGAAAATAGTCTCGTATGACAACAACGAGTGCAGAGAAACAGGTACAACCGAATCACCTTGTCGATAACGGCACGGCAAATGAAACAGTACGTGTAGCCATTCAGGGCATTGCCGCAAGTTTCCACGAGGTAGCCGCCTTGACTTACTTTGGCAAGAGCGCGCAGGTTGAAACGATAGAGTGCCTGACTTTTCATGCACTTTGTGAGCAACTTGACAAGGGGGCGGCCCAGTATGCCGTCATGGCGATAGAAAATTCGATCGCAGGTAGTATACTACCCAACTACTTCCTGCTACAGAGCTATCACTTTTCCATTATAGGCGAACTGTATCTGCCTATTCATATGCACCTGCTGGCGCTCCCCGGCGTTAAAAAGCAGGATATCAAATGTATCGAGTCCCACCCCATGGCTATTCGTCAGTGTGCGGAATACATACAGGGGCTTGAGGGAGTGGAGGTGCGTGAGAGCGACGATACCGCGTTGTCGGCAAAAAAGATCCGTGATCTTGAATTGAAAGATACTGCCGCGATCGCCAATGCGTTCGCCGCGGAGAAATTCGGACTGGAAATTCTCGAGCGCAGGATCGAAACACATAAAAAGAATTTCACCCGGTTCCTTGTCTTATCAAAACGCACCAACGGACGGATCGAAAGCAATAAGGCTTCCCTTAGCTTCGAGGTGGCCCACGCCGTGGGAAGTCTGGCTGATGTACTGATGGTGTTCAAGGACCACGAAATTAATCTGACGAAAATTCAGTCGATCCCGATTATCGGAAAGCCGAATGAATACTCCATTCACATCGATGTGGAATGGAGCAGTCGTAAAAGCTATGATGACGCGATTCAGCAGGTGCTCCGGCAAGTAAGAAATCTCAACATCCTGGGAGAGTACAAAAAGGCAAGAATTGAATACCAATAAACGAAGAGACGATGACGTCTGTTACGATAAAGACGGCAAACAGAATTGCCAACGTAGAGGAATACTATTTCAGCAGAAAACTGGCGGAGGTCCGCGGTCTTGACTCTCCTGAACTTCGCGTAATTAATCTCGGTATCGGCAGCCCCGACCAGGCGCCGTCACCTGCTGCGATTCAGGCTCTCACCGAAACGGCTCAGGATCCCGGTAGTCACGGCTATCAAAGCTACAAAGGTATCCCCGCGTTTCGCGAGGCAATTGCGCGGTTCTATAACCGCGTGTACCAGGTTGAATTGAACCCGGAATCGATGATTCTTCCTCTGATGGGTTCCAAGGAAGGGATCATGCATATTTCCATGGCCTATGTAAATCCGGGTGACGAAGTCCTGATTCCCGACCCAGGATATCCAACATACTCGTCAGTCGCCAATCTCGTTGGCGCGTCGATAAGAACTTACAAGTTGCGTGAGGATTTGAATTGGGGTATCGACGTGGATGCGTTGCGAAGGCAGGATCTGTCAAAGGTGAAGGTTATGTGGGTCAACTTCCCACACATGCCAACAGGTCGCGTTGCGTCCAGGTCTGAATTGAAAGCGCTGGTTGATCTGGCCAGGGAGTTTGGCTTTTTGCTTGTTAACGACAACCCCTACAGCCTTATACTCAATGATGATCCCGTAAGCCTCCTTTCGGTTGAAGGAGCGGAAGACGTAGCACTTGAGTTGAACTCACTTTCAAAGTCGCATAATATGGCGGGGTGGCGGATTGGTTGGGTTGCCGGCAAAAAGGAGTTTATCGATGCTGTCTTAACGGTGAAGTCGAACATGGACTCGGGCATGTTCCTCGGGCTTCAGCAGGCGGCGGTAAGCGCTCTCGACGCAAGTGGTGAGGATTGGTTTGCCGAACTCAATGCGCTATACTCAAGAAGGAAGAAAATTGCCACAGAGATACTTGATCTCCTGGGATGCACCTATGCGGAGCAGTCAGGACTATTTGTCTGGGCCAAAGCCCCGACTGAAGTTAATGATGTCGAACGCTGGATAGACGAGATTCTGTATGGAACCAGAGTGTTCATCACGCCGGGATTCATTTTCGGTGAAGGTGGCCGTCGATATGTTCGCATCTCTCTTTGCGCGACAGAGGAGAAACTAAAAGAGGCACTGGATCGCCTGCGGCGTTTTCAGCAGGGATGGCGGGTTGAGGATCGTAAAACGGTTGACACGATTAAATGAAGACAACAGTAATAGGGTTGGGACTGATCGGCGGTAGTATTGCCGTCGACTTGCGGAAGGCGGGGCTAGCGTCCCACATCATTGGTGTTGACCGGAACGACGCGCATGCAGCCCGGGCGGTGGAGCTTGGCCTCGTCGATGAAGTGTGTCTCCTGCCAGAGGCGGTGAAGCAATCCGATCTTGTTGTCATTGCGATTCCGGTGGGAGCGATTCAAGCGGTGCTTGACGAGGTGCTCCGTTTTCTCCCGGACCATGCGGTGGTGATTGATACCGGATCAACGAAGGGGGCGATCTGTAAAGCGGTGGCCGCTCATCCGAAGCGCGGGCAATTTGTTGCCGCGCATCCCCTGGCAGGTACCGAGAACTCGGGGCCTGATGCGGCGTTCCATGGGTTGTTTAAAGACAAGACAAACATTGTTTGTGATAAGGAACAATCTTCAGCCACAGCTCTGGCAACGGCTCAGGCCGTTTTCGACGCTTTGGGAATGAATACGATTTACATGGATCCGGTAGAACATGATAAGCATGTGGCCTACGTTTCTCATCTGTCCCACGTGAGTGCTTTTCTTCTCGGGTTGACGGTGCTTGATATCGAGAAGGACGAGAAACATATCTTCAATCTTGCCGGAAGTGGTTTTGCGTCAACTGTTCGATTGGCGAAGAGTTCACCGGATATGTGGGCGCCGATTTTTGAACAGAATGCGGAGTACCTGAACCAGGCGCTTCTTGAGTACATCATGCATCTTCAGCGCTTCCAATATCATTTGATGAAGCGCGATGTAAACGCCCTGCACCGCATCATGACCGATGCCAACCGCATTCGCAGTGTTCTGGAGGGTATGGATACAAAACAAAAGAAAGATCAACTTATAGAAAACAAAACCCCGTGATTCCCTTTAGAAGGGACTAACTAAAAACAACAAATCGATTAGGACATGAAAAAGGTATTGCAACATGATTCAATGACGACGTGGTTCCCTGCTAAGGATAAGCCGTTCATCATTAGTGGACCCTGCAGCGCGGAAACAGAAGAGCAAGTAATAGCCACTGCCAAGCAACTTGCTGCAACAGGAAAGGTACATGCTCTTCGTGCGGGTATCTGGAAACCCAGAACGCGTCCGGGCCAATATGAAGGTGCGGGAGCGAGCGGTCTGGAGTGGTTGATCCAAGCGAAGAAGGAGACAGGTCTTCCCGTTACTACTGAAGTTGCCAACGCGGCGCACGTCGAAGCGTGTCTTAAAGCCGGTGTAGACATCCTGTGGGTTGGTGCTCGTACTACGGTAAACCCCTTTTCAGTTCAGGAGGTAGCCGATGCGTTGAAAGGAGTGGATATACCGGTTATGGTTAAGAACCCGGTAAACCCCGACCTCGAACTCTGGATCGGAGCACTCGAACGCCTTAACAAAGCGGGAATTACCAAGCTCGCTGCTATCCATCGCGGGTTCTCATCTTCGGAAAAAGGTCCGTTCCGCAACGCTCCTATGTGGGACATCGCCATCGAACTGAAAACACGGATCCCCGATCTCGATTTGATTTGTGACCCGAGTCACATCGCCGGAAATCGCGATCTGATTGGTCTTATTTGCCAGAAGGCCCTCGACCTTGATATGGCTGGACTGATGATTGAGAGCCACATTAACCCCGACGCTGCATGGAGTGATGCTAAACAACAGGTAACTCCGTCGAGCCTTTCGCAAATTATCGAAAGCCTCGTGGTTCGTACGCCCTCTTCTGATAACAAGTCGTTCAAAGATACGCTGAGTATCCTTCGCGAGCAGATTGACAACCTTGACGACGAGATTATGCAAAAGCTGTCTGCCCGGATGAAGATCAGTGAAAAGATTGGTCAGTATAAGAAAGAAAATAACGTAACCATCCTGCAGGTAACACGCTGGGAAGAAATTATTCAGTCGCGCCTTGCATTGGGTAAAGCCATGGGACTTGACCCTAACTTCATGAACGAGCTGTTGAAGCTGATTCACCAGGAGTCGATTCAGGTTCAAACGCGTATTATGAACAAAGTAGAAGAAAGGGTATAGCCTTTTGGAGGTATGCGCTCGTTCGTAGGTATTGAGATCGGGGGTACGAAGCTTCAGCTTGTAGTAGGTGACGAGCGAGCCCGTATTCTCGATCGTCAACGCTTTCCCGTCGAGCGGGCTGAAGGCGCTGAAGGCATTCGCCGCAAGATACGCGAAGGTC
Source organism: uncultured Roseivirgaceae bacterium (assembly GCA_964532595.1). Lineage (GTDB taxonomy): Bacteria > Bacteroidota > Bacteroidia > Cytophagales > Cyclobacteriaceae > Chryseosolibacter. The sequence continues at coordinate 99,305 of CAZHIQ010000006.1, read as the reverse complement.
TTCAGCGATTTCGCCTTCATGCTGTCAGTGCCATAGGTATCGGATTCGGCGGCCCGGTCGATCACTCCTCTGGAACTATCCTCACGTCCCATCAGGTACAGGGTTGGAGCGATTTCCCCCTTCAGAAATGGGTAGAGGAGCTCACTGGTATTCCTACCTGGATTGACAATGATGCTAACGTTGCCGCTTTGGGGGAAGCTTGTTATGGCGCAGGTCAATCACATTCCCGGATTTTCTATGTAACCCTGGGGAGCGGAGTTGGGGCAGGTATGGTAATCGACGGATCCCTGTATCACAGTACCCGGTATGCCGAGATGGAATTCGGACATGTCCGCCTCGACAAAGCCGGAAGAACGGTTGAGTCATCCTGTTCGGGGTGGGCGGTCGATGAAAAGGTCAGAAATTATGTAGCCGAACATCCGGGGACCTTGCTACAGGAACTGGTTGCAGGTGTTGAGAGGGGCGAGGCACAGGTGCTCGGAACCGCTCTGCTACGGAAAGACACCGCTGCACGCGAGATTCTGGAAGGCACTGCAGATGATCTGGCCCTTGGACTTTCCCATGTCGTCCACCTTCTTAATCCCGAGATCATCGTACTGGGAGGCGGTCTTTCATTGTTGGGTGATCCTTTGCGTCTTGCTGTCGCCGATCGACTTACCCGATACCTCATGCATGTTGTGCAGCCCGGTCCTATGATCCAAATATCCTCGCTTGGTGAAGACGTTGTTCCGGTCGGAGCACTCTCCCTTGCTATCAGTAAACTTCTCAGCGCATGAAAAAATACCTGGCGGATTACATTGCCCGGCAAAAACAGGCACTCGACTCCATTCCGGTCGAAGTGGTTAGTGAAATTGTCACGCTGTTTCGGAAGGCACTTGCTGACGACCAGCAAATATTTGTTTTTGGGAATGGTGGAAGTGCCGCAAACGCATCTCATTTCGTCACTGACCTGGGAAAGGGATCGTCAGACAAGACCTATCGCCGCTTTCGTTGCCTTTCCCTGAACGATAATACGGCGTGGATGACAGCGCTTGGCAATGACTATTCCTATGACGACGTATTCGTTCGTCAGTTGATGAACTTCGCACGCAAGGGCGATGTGGTTTTTGTCATGAGCGTTAGCGGAAGTTCACCGAATCTCGTCAGGGCCGTAGAGTGGGCAAAGAGCAAGGGTCTGATAACTATCGCCCTGGTGGGGGCGAAGGGTGGTACGCTATCGGTGCTTTCCGATGTAGTAGTGGTGGTGAATGATGACCACTACGGGCGTGTTGAAGACGCGCACATGGGCATATGTCATATGATAGCCTATGCGTTTATGGAGCGCCAGGACTTGTCGTCGCCGCCGGAAACTCTTTAACGAAGATGTTGTTGGCCGGAACGCCAAACCTAATACCCCGTTCTACGAAGGCATCGTATATCTGGAAATTGATGTTCTGCTGAATGTCCATGTATATGTTATAGTCCGGACTCAGCACGTAGTAGACCACCTCATATCTTAAGCCCCAGTCGGAAAACGATGCCAGGTGTGCCCTGTCGAATGTAACGCGCTGCTGCTGTTCGACGATTGATCGTAGTAGGGGAGAGATCTCCTTCACCTTTTCCGCAGGTGTGCTGTATTCAACATTCACCTGAAACACAACCCTTCGCCGTTGCATGCGCTTGTAGTTGTGAATTCGTGCATTCGTAAGATTTGCGTTTCCGATAATCAACTGCTCTCCGCTGAGCGATCGGATCTGTGTGGTCTTGATTCCAACATATTCTACCGTTCCTAATTTGTCGTCAACGATGATGAAGTCGCCGGCTTCAAAGGGTCTGTCAAAGAAGATTGCGAAATAGCTAAAGAGGTCGCCGAGTATGTTTTGCGCGGCAAGAGCGACGGCAATACCTCCGATTCCAAGACCTGCAATGATAGGTGTGATTTCGACGCCCCAGTTGCCAAGAAGGAGGACGAGGCCGAGGAACCAGATGATGCCGTTGATTATGAGGAGGAGTCCACCCAGCTGTCTTAGTTTCTCCTCACCGTATTGGCGCCGTCTCAGTTCTCCCCGGATCAGCAACATGATCAGAGAGGATACAAAGCGGACTGCGAAGTATGTTAATATGATGGAAATGACGATATCGATAATCCAGGATGTTCGCTCGGAAAGCCAAAGGAGGTGAATGCCGGAATAGATGATTGCCCAACGAAGGAAGGGCATCGCGTATTTTGTGACACTTTCAGAGATGAAGTCATCCCACTTCTGTGAGGTACGATCGCCCCACCGCTTCATCGCTCTGGCAATAACCTGCTTGATAATCTCTATAATGACAATCCCGGCGATAATGACAACGAGCGCCTGGATGTAGTCACGGACTGAATTGCTGTAATAAACCTGATCAAGTATATCGTGCATAGTACCTGTAGTTTATTCCCGGAAGACTACAAAGGTTGGAAAGTTTTTTGCTAAAAAGCCAAAAAAACCGCGCCATTTACCCGATATTTTGACTATCGATATTTGTTAACCTCTCAATCATGAAACTGATGTTCTGGCAGCGCATTGTCGCCGTTATTGCCTTTCTTGTTCTCATCGCCGCGGCCATCTGGTTTGCAAATCGTACACGTCAGGCCACTGACGCAGCAATTTCTGTCGATCCCGCTTTTGCGGAGTATATCAGTGCCTACACCTCGGGTGTCGTTTCGTCAACATCGCCCTTGCGCGTTGTGTTTACCCGGGATATGGTGGATTCGTCGCGTCTGGGAAGCGAGTCAGACGACCGGCTCTTTAGCTTCACGCCTTCCATATCCGGAAAAACCGTTTGGATCAATCCCCGCACGGTTGAGTTCAGGCCTGAGCAGCGACTCCCTGCGGGTAAATCGTATACCGCGACTTTTGCACTCTTTCGTCTCAACGACGCCGTACCGGAGTCGCTGAGACTGTTTCGCTATGCGTTCCGCACCATGGCGCAAAACTTTGAAATCGAAGTGGTCGGCATGAGCCCTTATAACTCGACCGACCTGAGTCGTCAGAAAATAGAAGGCATTGTTCGCACGGCTGATTATGCCGAACCCGTGCGTGTGGAGCAAGCGATGGAAGCTGCCCAAGGCGGAAAAAAGCTTGGCCTTACCTGGGTCCACGACGAAGATGGCCGTAGTCACCGCTTTGTCATTGAGCAGGTAGCGCGTACGGAAGCGCGTGCAAGCGTTGTGCTCCGTGTTCAGGGGAGGACAATCGGTGTCGACCGCTCTCTGGAAACGGAGGTTGGTATTCCTCCGGTCGACCGGTTTGAACTTATGCAGTGGCGCGTCGTCCAGTCTCCTACGCAGTATGTCGTGTTACAGTTTTCAGACCCAGTTCAGGAAAATCAGAACTTGCGGGGATTGATCACTCTCGATGGGTTGCCCGATCTGGACTTCGCCATTCATGGAAATGAAGTTCGTGTTTATCCGCCGGTGAGGCAAAATGGGAGCCGGGCCCTTGTGCTTTCGCCGGGAATCCGCAACGCACTCGGTAAGCGCTTCGATGAGACAGTGCGCCAGGAGGTAGTCTTCGAGCAAGTGCAGCCGGCGGTACGGTTTGTCGGCCGCGGCTCCATTCTCCCCAGTACCGATGGACTCGTTATTCCCTTCGAGGCGGTTAACCTCAATGCGGTCGATGTGCAAATCGTGAAAATTCATGACGATAATGTTCTTCGCTTTATCCAGGTCAATGAGTTGTCGGGGAACAATGAACTTCGTCGTGTGGGTAACCGGATTTTGCGCAAGAAGATTGCTCTTGACGAATCGGGACTGACCGATCCGGGTAAGTGGAATCGATACACACTTGATATTTCCCAACTCATTCAGACGGAGCCGGGTGCTATATACCAGGTGCGCCTGTCGTTCCGCAAACCTTACTCGACATTCGGTTGCGCAGGGGTGGATTCGGAAAAAGTTTCGTTTGAGACAGACACTCCTTTCGATGATAGTCATGAAGGCGGATATGCGTACGACTCTTATGTAGATTACTACTATCCGCCGAACTATGAGTGGAGTCAGCGTGATAATCCCTGTCATGACTCTTATTATACCTCCAGTCGTAGTGTGTATCGAAATGTTCTTGCTTCCGACCTCGGTTTAATTGCGAAACGCGGAACAGCAGGGGAGACATACGCGTTCGTTACCGACCTCAAAACAGCGCAGCCCGTATCAGGGGCCGAGGTTGCGATGTATAGCTATCAGCTTCAGCAAATGAAGTCGGCCCGGACTGATCAGGATGGCAAGGTTGTATTTTCATCGACGGAGACACCGTTCGCCCTTGTAGCGAAAAGTGGTTCTCAGCGGGCATACCTTCGCCTGGTCAATGGCGAGGCACTCTCCGTCAGTAGCTTTGATGTGTCAGGTAGCGAAGTTCAGAAGGGATTGAAGGGATTCCTTTACGGCGAGCGAGGCGTTTGGCGTCCGGGCGATTCCCTGCATCTTACCTTCATTCTAAAAGATGAATACGGCACGTTGCCTTCGCATCATCCTGTTGTGTTTGAGCTCAACGATCCAAATGGGCAGCTTGTACAGCGTCTGGTCCGGTCTTCTTCCGAGAACGGATTTTACCGTTTTGCGACCGCTACGCGCGACGATGCACCTACAGGGAACTGGTTGGGACGCGTCCGCGCCGGAGGGGCTGAGTTTAGTCAGACGCTTAAGATCGAGACCGTCAAGCCGAACCGTTTAAAGATCGACCTCGACTTTAATACAGAACGGTTTACTTCCCCCGATATACGCGGAACGCTGAATGTCCGGTGGTTGCACGGCGCGCCTGGAAGAAATCTCCGCGCTGAGTTTGATGTGCTTCTGTCATCTCAGCGCACGACTTTTGCTGCTTTCCCGGATTTTCATTTCGATGATCCGTCCCGGACATTCACCGGCGAAGCCCAGCCTTTGTTTGAGGGGACGACCAATGACGCCGGGCGAGCCGAAGTGCGTGCAACGCTTGAAATGTCGGGACGTCCTTCGGGAATTATGCAAGCCGTCTTTCGCGGAAAAGTTTTTGAGGAAAGCGGTAACTTTAGCATTGATCGCTTTAGTATTCCCTATTATCCCTACAAGAGTTACGTCGGTTTGAAGGTGCCGGAAGGCGAGTCCTATTCGGGGGTGCTTCATACGGATGAGGATCATGACATTTCCGTTGTCTCGGTTGATGTGGACGGTCGGCCTCTCGGAAGGAGGGAGTTGAATGTCAGCTTGTATAAGCTTTCGTGGCGCTGGTGGTGGGACAATACCTTTGAAAGCCTTGCCAACTTCGTTGAGGATAACTACACGACGGTAGTCCGAGAGGAAAAGATTACGACTTCCGATGGAAAGGCTTCCTGGCGTTTCAATCTGGAGGCTGCCGAGTACGGTCGTTATTTCCTGCGTGTGTGTGACCCGGTCTCAGGACACTGTGCGGGGCAAGTGCTATATGTTGACGAACCCGGTTGGTATAGTCGAGCACGCGGCGAGGGAGGACGTGGGGGAGCTAGCTTACTCGCGTTTACAACGGACAAAACGAGTTATAACGTTGGAGACCAAGTCGTGTTGACAATCCCGGCACCTACCGGAGGTCGCGCTTTAGTCAGCATTGAGTCAGGTAGTGGTATCGTTAAAACATTCTGGCTGGAGACCAAGGCAGGTGACAACCGGTTTGCCTTCGAAGCGACACCTCAAATGGCCCCCAATGTGTATGTACATGTGTCGCTTATTCAACCGCATGCCAACACTGAGAACGACATGCCTATGCGCCTTTACGGCGTTGCGCCTGTCCAGGTGGAAGATCCCGGTACGAGACTCCATCCTCAATTAGAAATGCCGGACGTCTTGACGGCCGGGGAACGTGTAACGATAAAGGTTTTGGAGCGCGACAACCGCTCAATGACTTATACGCTTGCTATTGTTGATGAGGGTTTGCTCGATCTGACCCGATTTCAAACGCCCGATGCGTGGTCTGTATTCAACGCCCGTGAAGCACTTGGTGTGCGGACCTGGGATGTTTACGATGATGTAATGGGTGCATTCGGAGCGCGGCTCGAGCGGTTTATCAGTATAGGCGGTGACGATCAGATCCGGCCAGTCGAGATGGATCCAGTTGCCAATCGGTTCAAACCGGTGGTAAAGTTCTTCGGGCCTTATACGCTTGAGCGTGGTTCGAGGGAAATCAGCTTTGTCATGCCGCAATACATCGGTTCCGTTCGTGCGATGCTTGTCGCCGGCAATGGTGAAGCTTTCGGGAAGGCAGAGAGAACAGCACTCGTGAAGAAGCCAATCATGGTGTTGACTACCCTGCCGAGGGTGCTTGGACCTCAGGAGGAGGTGAGGATTCCCGTGACTGTATTCGCAGGTGACGAAGCTCTTCGTGACGTGGAGGTGAGCGTGCGGGTAGTCGGACCGGTCCGTCTTTCAGGACCATCATCGAAAAAAGTAACCCTTGCGCCTAACAGTGATCAGACAATTGACTTCAATCTCCGGGTGGAAGCAGCTACCGGCAACGCACGGATCGAAGTGAAGGCTGTGCGGGGAAGTATCTCGGCGACCGACGTCACCGAGATCGCGGTTCGTAATCCTAACGTTCCCATTACCCGTGTTCAATCCGTGGCGCTCGAAGCTGGCAGTAGTCAAAATGTAACATTGACACCTTTTGGAGTTCCCGGAAGCAATAGTGCGACGCTGGAAGTGTCGGCCCTGCCTCCGTTGAATTTCGCTACTCGGATGCGCTGGTTGCTTCAGTATCCCCACGGATGCCTGGAGCAGACTACGTCGGTGGCATTTCCTCAGCTTTATCTCGATCGCGTCATGAACTTGTCGGATAAAGAACAGGAGACGGTACAGCGTAATGTCCGTGCTGCGGCCGAGCGGATTCGCCGGTTTGCTCACGCCGATGGTGGATTCGGATATTGGCCGGGCACCAGTGAGCCGGCCGACAGCTGGGCTACGAGCTATGCAGGCCACTTTCTTCTCGAAGCGCAAAACAATGGCTATTACGTTCCTGACGAGATCATGTCACGTTGGAAATCGTTCCAGCAATCGCGCGCCAACGCCTGGCATAATAGCGAGGGATATCGCAATGCGGATCTCCTTCAGGCCTATCGTCTGTACACCCTGGCTCTGGCTGGCTCGGCGGAATTTGGCGCAATGAACAGACTTCGTGAAAGCAGTCGATCAACTTCGGCGTCCTGGATGCTTGCATCGGCATATGCTATTGCTGGACAGCCTGAGGCGGCGAAGGCCTTGATTCATTCGCTTCCCCGCGAGGTTGAACCGTACCGGGAACTAGCCTATACCTATGGTTCGCACCTTCGTGACAGAGCCCTTATCCTGGAGACGCTTATCTTACTTGACATGCGGGATGAAGCGTTTGAAGTGCTGGAGGAAATTTCTGCAGCGTTAAGCGACGACGGAAGATGGTTGAGTACCCAAGAAACCGCCATGTGTCTACGCGCGGTGTCACTGTTCGCCGGAAAGGAGGATCGCCAGAAGGAAATACGGTTCACATACGCGGAGGGACGGGGAAAGTCGGTAACTGTCGCGACGGAGCTGGCGGTGGCGCAACTTGAGCTCGACGCATCTGACAAGCCGCGTGAACTTGTTCTTGATAATCAATCGGGCGGTTTGCTCTACGCGCGAATTGTCACATCGGGTACGCCCATGCGTAGCGATGAAGCCGAGTCGCGTTTTCTCAGTGTGAGTGTTCGTTATACTGATGTTTCAGGTACAAGCATTGATCCGGCATCGTTGCAGCAGGGACAGGAGTTCATCGCTGAGGTGACTGTCCGCCACCCCGGGCTTCGCGGAGGTTATGAAAACATGGCCTTGACTCAGATGTTTCCTTCCGGATGGGAGATCAACAACCTTCGACTCCAGGATGTAGAAAGTCTTGTTGAGAATTCACCTTTCCGCTATCAGGACATTCGGGATGATAGGGTGTTGACGTACTTCGATCTTGCGACAGGTGAAAGCAAGACGTTCCGGACGATGCTTACCGCTGCGTATGGAGGAACGTACTATCTTCCTGGTGTCAGCTGCGAAGCGATGTATGATGCAGGGATCTACGCTCGTACGGGTGGACGTACCGTCACGGTTCAATCACGCTGATTTTGAAAAGGTGAGTACAAACGGACTGGGAAGCGTGCGGGGCAAAACTGTAATAATCGGTGCTATCGTTGTCTTGGTTGGGGTCGCGTATTATCTCGTGCTACCACAACCGCTTTTTGACCGTCCTTACTCTACGGTCCTGGAGTCTCGTGACGGCCAGTTGCTCAGTGCATCGATCGCGAGCGATGGGCAATGGCGATTTCCTGCTGATAATGATGTCCCTGATCGATTTGTGAAGGCGCTGCTGGCATTTGAGGACAAGCGCTTCTTTTATCATCCTGGCGTTGATCCTTTTTCGATTGCCAGGGCTTTGTTGCAGAATGTGCGTGAAGGAAGAATTGTAAGTGGTGGGAGTACGATCAGTATGCAGGTCATCCGCCTTTCAAGAGGATCCCCGCCACGCACGATTTTCGAGAAAGCTTTGGAGATGGTGTTGGCAACACGCCTCGAACTGTCTTATTCGAAAAAAGAGATCCTGGCGCTTTATGCTGCTCACGCACCCTTTGGGGGAAACGTAGTCGGGCTGGAGGCGGCCTGTTGGCGTTATTTCGGACGTAGTCCTGATAACCTTTCCTGGGCCGAGGCAGCAACGCTGGCAGTACTGCCGAACTCTCCTTCGCTGATCCATCCGGGGCGCAACCGCGATGCACTGCGACGAAAGCGCGACAATCTCTTGCATCGTCTCTATCTCGAGGGGGCCATTGATTCGCTTGCGTGGGCACTCGGGACCGCGGAGCCAGTACCTACAGTTCCGCGCTCTCTTCCACGCTATGCCCGCCATCTTCTGGGGCGGATTCAGAAAAAGGGGGGAAGACAACAACGCACAACGTCGACGATTGATTTTGCTCTTCAGCGGCGCGTAGAGGAAAAAGTTCAGCAGCATCACCGGCGACTTCGTGCAAATCAAATCAACAACGCAGCAGTTCTCGTTCTTGACGTAGAAACGGGAAACGTGTTGGCGTACGCGGGTAATGTATACGGTAATGGTAATCACGGCGAGGAAGTCGATATAGTCGCCGCGCCTCGAAGCACCGGAAGCGTGCTTAAGCCCATATTGTACGCCGCTGCGCTGAATGAAGGACAACTCTTGCCGAAATCGCTTCTGCCTGATATTCCGGTGCGCTTGAACGGTTTTGCTCCCGAGAATTTTTCACGGGAGTACGATGGAGCGGTCCCCGCTGATGAGGCCCTCGTTCGCTCGCTGAACGTCCCGTCAGTGTTTATGCTAAAAGAATTCAGATACGAAAAGTTTCACTCGCTGTTGCGAAACATCGGCTTTAGCACGTTGCCCTTTCCGGCAGATCACTACGGCTTAGCGTTGATTCTTGGAGGCGCTGAAGGTACACTGTGGGATGTTACCGGTATTTACGCTTCCATGGCGCGGACGTTGAATAAATACTTCGACCGCCCAGGCGTGCGACGTTATTGTCGGAGTGACTTTCATTCCCCGCGCTGGACGACAGACGAAAGAGAATCGGATACAATTCTTGAAGAATACTCCTGGTTAAGTGCGGCCTCGATTCACCAAACGTTCGAGGCGCTTACGGCACTCTACCGCCCGGCGGAAGAAGCAGGTTGGCGCATGTTCAGTTCCTCGAGGAAGATAGCTTGGAAAACCGGTACATCCTTTGGTTTTCGTGATGGTTGGGCAGTAGGTGTTACGCCGGAATATGCGGTCGGTGTGTGGGTGGGAAATGCTGATGGTGAGGGACGGGCTGGGTTGACCGGGGTGAGCGCTGCGGCCCCTCTGCTTTTCGACGTGTTTTCTATGTTACCTCCAACGTCGTGGTTTGGTATGCCGCATTCGGAGATGCGTGAAGTGGAAGTTTGCAGGGAAAGCGGGCACCGGGTAGGGCGTTTCTGTCCGGAGGCGCAAAAGCTTTATGTTACAGTGCGGGGGTTGGAATCTCCGGCTTGCTCGTATCACAGGATGGTTCATCTGTCACCCGACGAACATTATCGGCAGCATGCAGAGTGCGCCTCTCCTGATGTCCTGATATCAAAAGAGTGGTTTGTACTCCCACCGGTACAGGAACACTACTATCGCAAGAAACGGCTTTCCTATAAACCGCTTCCCCCCTTGGCTCCGGGATGTACTTCCGACGCCGCCGCAAGGCCTATGGCCTGGGTTTATCCGCAGCCTCGGGCACGCATCTATATACCCCGTGACTTTGAAGGGAAGTCCGGCGAGTCAGTGTTTGAACTCGCTCATCGCGATGAAGATGCGGTGGTTTACTGGCATCTTGATGGTGCTTTCATCGGTGAAACGAAGGGGATCCACCGTCTGGCGGTTCGCCCGACAGAGGGCGTGCACACCCTGACTGCGGTAGATGGCCGTGGATACAGTCTTGAAGTACCGTTCACCGTCTTGCCTCAACTATAACAAAACCAGGAATTTAAGTATCTTTACTCACCCCCGGATGGTATAAGGCAGAAGCGGGCATGTGGGACGGGGCATTAAGAACTCTCCACAAAGACCCATGAAAGCGATCATCACCTCCGTCGCGTTCTGCGTTGCCCTTGCGTGTCCGGCTATCGCACAATCGACTTTTTCACCCTGGTTTGTCGTAATCGGCGCGTTTAAGAATGAAGAGAACGCAAAACGGCAATGTTTACTCGCGCATGAGCAAAATCTCCCCGCAGTCTATGCCTATAACACGGATCGCGCAATGTATTATGTCTATGTCAGGGCAACACAGTCGCGAGACGTCGCCTATGATATAGTAGGCCGATTGCAAACCGGAACGGTGTTCAAAGACGCCTGGCTATTCAACGGTGAACTGGTGGGTCAACCCGTCGTCGCGACGGAGACTGCTGTAGCGTCGAACGTTCCTGTTGACCGCACCGAGACGACTGTGCCAGATAATACCGAATTGGTTCAGGAAACAGAGCCGGAAACAACACCCGCCGTTGTTGTACAGGAAGAGGTCGCTCCCGTGCAAAGGGAGACTCGTCCACCGGTAGGAAAGCCGATGCGCTTCGTGCTGATCAATCGCGAAACAGGAAACCCCGTAAACGGAATAATACGTCTGTTCGAGGATGAACGTTCGAACCAGTTTAAGGCATACAACCCTGGGCAAACGGTTTATGTGCCCGCTCCCTCGAACAAGGATAAGCGGTGGCTGTTGCTTTGCCAGATACCCGGCTTTAAGGCATATAAGCGTTCGTTTATCTATGACGAAATTGCTACCGGACAGGAGGAAATTGTATTGACGATGGAATTACAGCGCGTAAAGCGCGGTGATTATATTGAGATGGAGGGTGTTAAGTTCTACAACAATGCGGCTCTACTGGCGCCCGGCTCTGAAATCGCTCTCGATGATCTCTATGCTATGCTTGAGGAAAACCAGCGTTACAAGATTCGCCTTCGAGGCCATACAAACGGAACGCATGCCCGCGATATCGTGACGCTTGGTACCAGCGAAGACTTGTTTCATCCCAGTGTGGATAACGAGAAGCGCCACGTTCCAGCTAAAGAACTTGCCCTGCTCCGCGCAGAAGTTGTCAAGTTGTACCTCGTTCGCAAAGGCGTTGAGCCAACACGAATCACCACCAAGGGAGAGGGGGGCACGCAGATGATTTACGACCCCCGCGGAACCCTTGCAGGCTTGAACGATCGGGTAGAGGTTGAGATCAGGAAGCACTAGAGGCTTCTCAGGTCGTCATCGCCCTAAGGACGTCATGCTGAGTGATGATGTGGACCTTATCGTTGGTGTCCCTCACAAGGACAGCCTTGTTGTCTTTGTTGAGCAACGACGACAGAACATCAAGAGTGCTGTCGGGGGCCACGAAGAGCATGGGTTTATCCATCACTTCTCCTACGGCTTTTTGTCGAAGCTGCGGGTCTTCGATAATTTTCTCCAGTAGACTGGAGGCGCTTATACTTCCTACAAACTGCCCGTTTTCTGTAACCGGAACCTGATCGATTCCTTCGCGGTTGAAGACCTGGATCGCATCGGTGACCTTCGCATTTTTCTCAACGGTTATTAGACTGTCTCTTCCGTTGCGTTGCTCCAGGATGTCACGTGCAGAGGCGAAAGTCCGAGTTTCAAGAAATCCGTGGTCTTTCATCCAGTCGTCGTTGTACACCTTGTTCAGGTAGCGCGTGCCATGGTCGGGTAGGAGGATCACCATCACATCGTCGGCTTTCATGTGTTGCTGTGCATATTCGAGCGCGCCATGGATAGCAGATCCGCTTGACCATCCGACAAAAAGCCCTTCTTCCCTTGACAGGCGTCGTGCCATGACAGCGCCGTCCTTATCGGTTACCTTTATGAATTGATCAATGACATCAAAATTGACATTCTTGGGGAGAATGTCTTCTCCAAATCCTTCTGTCAGATATGGATAGATTTCGTTCTCATCGAAGACGCCTGTTTCCTTGTACTTTTTGAATACTGACCCGTAAGTATCGATACCTACGCTCACGATATCTGCGTTCTGCTCTTTGAGGAAAGTTGCTGTCCCACACATTGAGCCTCCGGTGCCGACGGTTGCCACATAGTGGGTGATTCGGCCGTCAGTCTGTTTCCATATCTCCGGTCCCGTCGTTTCATAATGAGCTTTTGCATTCGAAGGGTTATCGTACTGGTTCGGATAAAACGAGTTTGGAATTTCCTTGTTTAGCTTTCTCGCTATCGAATAGTAGGAACGCGGGTCGTCCGGTTCGACGTTGGTGGGGCATACGATAACCTCCGCACCCACAGCCTTTAAAATATTGATCTTTTCCTGCGATTGTTTGTCGGCCATGGTAAAGATGCACTTGTAACCTTTTGAAATGGCTGCAAGGGCAAGGCCCATCCCGGTGTTCCCCGACGTGCCTTCGATGATCGTACCTCCAGGCTTCAGGATTCCGGCTTTTTCAGCATCTTCGATCATTTTCACGGCCATCCGGTCTTTAGTACTGTTTCCGGGGTTGAAATATTCCACTTTAGCCAGATAAGTACCGGGCAGCCCCTTGAATATCTTGTTGAGCTTGATAAGTGGCGTATTGCCGATTGTTTCAATAATGGAATTGTAGATCATGATGCGGGCATTAATGCATCACAAAGCTACGAAAAAGCAGGGAATGGGGAGTCAGAGAACTAAGGTCGGGCAGCGAGGAGATAGAGTACGGCCATACGTATGGCGACACCGTTTTCCACCTGATCGAGGATAATGGAGTGGGGTGAATCAGCCGCATCGCTGCTGATTTCAACACCGCGGTTGATAGGGCCGGGGTGCATCAACACTACGGGTTTCTGTAGTTCATCGAGCATTTTCCTGTCGATACCGTAGTAAAGCGAGTATTCGCGTAGCGACGGGAAGTACTTGATCTGCTGGCGTTCGAGCTGAATGCGTAGGACGTTGGCTACGTCGCACCATTGTAGGGCTTTACGCACGTCAAACTCGACTTGAACGCCTAGCTGACCAATAAACTTCGGTAGCAGCGTTGGCGGCCCACACACCATTACTTTCGCTCCCATTTTCTGAAGGGCGAAAATGTTGGAGAGTGCAACGCGGGAATGCAGGATGTCTCCGATAATGGCCACCTTCTTTCCCGATACACTTCCCAGCCGCTCGCGGATGGAGTAGGTGTCAAGCAACGCCTGGGTTGGGTGCTCATGTGTACCGTCGCCGGCGTTGACAATATTGGCGTTGATATGCCGGGCGAGGTAGTGAGGAGCTCCCGGACTTGCGTGGCGTATGACGACCATGTCAACTTTCATGGCCAGGATGTTATTGACGGTGTCGAGCAGTGTTTCGCCTTTCTTGACAGAGCTGTTGGACGCCGAAAAATTGATAACGTCAGCAGACAGGCGCTTCTCAGCCAACTCGAAGGAAAGCCGTGTCCGCGTCGAGTTCTCAAAAAAGATGTTGGCTATGGTGACGTCGCGTAAGGAGGGAACTTTACGAATAGGGCGATTGAGAACTTCCTTAAACGTATCTGCGGTTTCGAATATCAGTTCTATGTCGTCTCGAGTGATGTCTTTAATGCCGAGAAGGTGTTTTTGACTGAGTTTAGACATAGCCTAGTCCTTGTTGATCAACCAGATTTTGTTTTGCTTATGACCCTGAGCTTGCAATTCCACCAGCACGCGCTGTGATGCGAGAGTGTTGACGGTACGCCCGACATAATCTGGCGCTATGGGCAGTTCGCGGTTATACTTGCGATCAATCATTACAAGTAGTTCTACTTTTTCCGGTCGGCCAAAGGCAATCAGAGCGTCCATGGCGGCACGCACGGTGCGGCCTGTAAAGAGGACGTCATCGACGAGCACTACATTCTTACCTTCTATGATAAAGGGAATGCGGTTCTCCCGGGGCAGAATAGGTTCGTCGCGGCGTCGGAAATCATCGCGGTGAAAGGTGACGTCCAGATACCCCAGCGGAATATTGCTTTTGGTGTCTTTTTCCAGCCGTTTGTGAATGAGTTCGGCGAGAAAGATGCCGCGAGGCTGCATTCCGATAATTACCGTATCAGAAAACGTGTTGTGATTCTCAATGAGTTGCTGGCAAAGCCGGCTGACGGTAATGTCGAGGAGATTCGAATCTAGGATTAGTTTTTTCTGCATACGCGCCACCGCAAATATAGAAATTTAAGAGGAGGCAGCTCCATTTCGATAAAAAAATAGGGCCTCACAGCACCAAAACCCATTTTTGAGGCTATGGCGCCGAAACGCTGACTTTGTTGATAAAAAAGACCCGTCGCTTCATTCCGGTTCTCGGATCTCCTCGGGTAATCTCCTGTACTCCGTAGGCGTACAGGTAGTTTCCGTACCAGTATTCGAGCTTGTTTCGATTGTTTTTGGCTTCCTTGACGATGTCCTGGCTGTTGAGCGTCTCTAGGGGGTCCATCGCTTTTCCTTCCAAAACCTCCCCATCATGAATGATTTTCGTGCGGATATGATTATCGAAGAGGTAGATGAGAGCCAGCCGATCGGATCGGGCGTCAAGCTTGACGAACTGTTCCAATGTCCATGTTTTGATGTCATTGATCTCAAAGCTGTTGTCCCACCGGAGGTTGCCATGTTCATCGAATCCCATGACCACCGCATGTGTATAATAGTACCCGTCAAAGATTCGTCCATTCATGACACTGCGGTTCATCATTCCACCATAACTCGAAAAGAAGCCGCTCCGGTCGGGAGTTATGTACCGAGGATAAAATGCTTCGCCAAGCAGTATGTATTCGTCGTGGTGAGGGACGAGCTCGTGCACAAGAAATCTATAATTGAACCGGATCTTCTTGCCGCGTATCTTCTTTCGGGCGATACGTTGTTTGATACGTTCTTCGCGTCGCGCCTTCATGTACTTGAAAAAATTCTCCAGGTCCCCGAAGTTGTAGTAGCGGATTTCTTCGTAGCCTGAAGCTTCGATGGTGGCGATGAAGATGCCGCGGGAGTACTCCGATGATCTGCTCCCATAAACACCGGCGATGATTTGCCGGTTGTCATTCGTCTTGAGCGACCGACCGAAGATGAGATGGCGATTGTCTTCCGGCGTTAGCGGGAGGTTGCGGAGCAGTGTGCCATCGGAAGTATAGTTCTTAATCCAGATTGTTCCCTGACGTTTGAAGTTGGCTGCACTAATTAATACGTCAAACGATCCGTCGGGATAGGTTTTGATTTGATTCAGCTCTCCAATCTCCGTGAACAGCCCGGGTAGGACGTGTGAGCGGTGTGTTTCAAGGGAATAGTACAGTACAACGGGTATGCGATTGAAGTATCCACCGACAATTACTGCGTGGTTTGTGATCTGAAATTCGGAAGGGGTAAAGGCGATGTATCCCCTTATACGGTGTTCAACGTACTGGCCGGTAGCCGCGTCGATAGCAAACAGAATAAGATTGTTGTTTGTGAAGTCTCGATAACGGAGAAGCAGGTAAAGAGTTTGCTGATGGCACCGCCTTCCCATAATAACGTAGTTCTTGTCGACTTCGATAAACCCGGACCACTGTTGCTGGAAGACTGTATCCAGTCGAACAAGTTGAATCTGGTCGCGGTCAGGCGTGTCGAGGTGACGGTATAGGAAAAGTCCGTCGTGAGTCGACGGGACGATCTCGAATGATTCGCTGCGATGGCCGATAGGAATTTCAAATCGGGCGGTCTGGGAAACTTGCCCTTGCGCATAGGCCCGGGTGGCCGATGACGCTAGGACCATTAATACGAGCGACGTATTAATCCACCACCACCTTGTTGATGTAGAAAACATCGCGTACGCGGTTATCTCGGTTTTCGCGATTTCTTATTGTGTGATAACCCCACACGTAAAAAGAATTGCCAAACCAGTATCTTACTCCGTCTTCGACTTCCTTTTCCGATCGGACCTCATCGGACGAGGACTCGAGCATGAGCGGCTCCGAGTGTTCAACATCTTCACCCTCGCCCATCGTGATTATTTTGGCCCGTATCTCCGACTCCTTTTTATAAAGGAAGTAGGTCTTTTCGCCGTTATAGTAGAAGTCGGAGATCTGTTCCAGGGCCGGGCGTTTTATGTCGTCGAGGACAATACTCCGATCCCAGAGCGGTTTGCCTTCACTGTCGAATGCCGCGACAACAGTGGCGTATACCTTGACATTATCACTGCTGCGCGTAGAGTAACCGTACGGGTAGGGTCTATACATACGCATTCCTGGAAAATAGCCGGGCCAGAACGGATTGTAGTAATAATAGGGCGTTGCATACGCAGGACGACCATACGGATGGGTATGCCACGACGAGGGGGTCGCTGAGGGATTGTAAATCTCCGCAAGCAGGAGGAACCCGTCCGGAGTTTCTTCAAGGCGGAATGGCATTACATAGTGACTGAACGACGGCTTTCTCCCGTTATCAAGAGACTCTCGGGTACTCTTTCGGATTCTGGCGGCGCGTTTGGGGTTCATGTATGACAAGAAATCATCCATGAGGCCGAAGTACGTGTAGTTTACTTTCTGGTCGCGAAAGGGGTCGATCGTCAGTGAAAAGAAGCCGAGCGACTGTTTGCCCTGCTTGTCTCCCCATGTCCCCAGCATCATGAGTTCTTCCCGCCTCAACGCACTGGTGATGCTGTTCTGCAAAGACTTGTCGTCATCGACCGGGATTACGTCTTCCAGTAATAAGTTGCCGTTGAAGTCGAATGTACGGAAGGTCAGCTTTCGCTGAGAACGAAGGCTGCGATCGATCTGTACTACATTGAAGGTATTGTTTTCGTTGACGCGTAAGTCGACAAGTTCATTATCTTTCTGAAAGAAGCCCGGTAATACTTTTAGCGAAGCATCAACAGGATCGAAAATCAGAATAGCGGGCTCGTTGCTGACGTAGCCACCGAGAACGATGTTGGGGCCAACACAGTTGAAGTGAGTGATCTTGAAGTCAAGTTCGGGTTTGATCTCAAATCGGCGACTTTCGCGTCCTTCGTTGACTTTTATTTCGATGAGCTCCAGGTCCCCACGCGTTGTTTCACCCATACGGAAGAGCAGGTATAACGTGCCTTTTGTTACGTCGTATCCCAGCAGGCTATATCGATGGTTGACTTCAATATCGAAGTTGTTTTTTTCTTTGAGGTTCGTGTCAAGAATGATGACTTCCCACAGCTTCCTGTTGCCGTTGTACTTTTCCTTGTCGCGTATCAGGGCGAGTCCCTGATCATTCATCGACATGATATTATACCACGTATCGGAGTTCTTTCGTAAAATCTCGTAGCGTTCTGTTTGCTGAACCTGCGCATCGGCCAGTCCTAAACTCAGCATGAGCACTGAGCAAAAGAGTACGGACTTCAGGCGGGTCGTTGTCGATTTACGATACGTCATGAATTATTTCCCTCACTGAGCTCTTTGATAAGCTGATATTCATTGGCCTGGACGGGCTGTACGGAGAGACGTGACGCCCTGACCAGGACCATATCTTTTAAACGCTTATCCGACTTTATTTGTGCAAGGCTAACCGGGTTTTTTAGTGCTTTTCCCGCCTTGAGGTCGACCGCTACCCATTCTTCGTCAGCGGGATCGGGATAGGCAGCTTGTGCTACAACCGCTTCCCCCACGATAGCTTTTTCAGCTCCTGTGTGGTAGACAAAGACGATGTCGCCCTTTTGCATCTTTTTCATATTGCTACGAGCCTGAAAATTGCGCACGCCGTCCCACACCGTTTGTGAGTCGCGTACAAGGTCCGACCAGGAATAGGTGTCGGGTTCGGTCTTAACAAGCCAATAGTTCATAGGTCTGCCGGTTGGTAGTGTTAAAATAGACAATACCTGGGATTTTTTCCCGTCAGCAGATAGATTTCGCCGGCGATGATCGGAGTCGTTAGTAGGCGCGTACGAGCCTACCTTCCATGTAGTTGATGTACGAGCGGTTTACAACCTTTATACCGCCTGGTGTGGGATAGTTGCCGGTAAAATACCAGTCGCCGAGATGGCGGGGGCAGGCGCGGTGAAGGTTTTCAACGGTCTGGAAGACAACCTGAACCTCGGCCTTCATGCCAGCGGGTTTTACGATCTCGGAGATTTTTTCGGATACTTCTTCGTACGTAAACTGATCGTAGAGAATCTTCACGTAGTTCTCCTGATTCGGGTCATTTAAATTACGAATGCATTTCTCATAGACCTCACCCAGGAGGTAGTCCTTACCTCTTTCCTTAAGCAAGCTGATCATGGCGCGGAAAGCAAGAAAATCGCCCATCTTGCTCATGTCTATGCCATAGCAATCCGGAAAACGGATCTGAGGGGCCGATGATACGACCACAATCTTTTTGGGCTCCAGGCGGTCGAGCATTTTTAAAATGCTCTTTTCCAAGGTCGTCCCGCGCACGATGGAATCATCGATTACAACGAGCGTGTCTTTGTTCTTCTGGATGACTTCATACGTTGTGTCATAAACGTGAGCCACCATATCATCACGGTGATCGTCGTCGGTGATGAATGTCCGGAGTTTGACGTCTTTCTGTACAAGCTTCTCGATTCGCGGGCGGAACGAGAGCAGGTCTTCGATGGAATCAACGGTAGGTTTTCCTTCGAGGATGATTTCCTTTTGCCTGCGGATGAGGTAGGCTTCAACACCGGCCATTAACCCGTAGTAAGCGGTTTCCGCGGTATTCGGAATATAGGAAAAGACGGTGTTTTTAAGGTCAAAATTGATCGACTTGAGGACCTGGGGGACGAGCAGGCGTCCGAGTTCCTTTCTCTCCTTATAGATATCGGGATCGTTACCTCTTGAAAAGTAGATGCGTTCGAAGCTGCATGATTTTTTCTCTCCCGATTTGAGGATAGAGTGTTGGGCGAACTCTCCCGACTTTGAAATAATCAGTGCATGTCCCGGATTAATTTCCTCGATCTGACTGTACTCGACATTGAAAGCTGCTTTGATCGCAGGTTTTTCAGATGCGACAACGATTACTTCATCGTCAGCGTAGAAGTAGGCCGGGCGGATGCCGTTAGGATCGCGAACTACGAACGCCGATCCTGAACCGATGAGCCCTGCCATGGTATAACCGCCATCGAAGTCTTTACACGCGCGGCGTAAGACACGTTGCAGGTTGATTTCATCTTCGATGATGTCGGATATCTCCCGGTTGGAGTATTGGTCTTTGTACTTTTCGAAAATCCCCTGAACTTCTTCGTCGAGGAAATGGCCGATCTTTTCCATTACCGTAACGGTATCGACCTTTTCTTTGGGGTGCTGGCCGAGGTTGACCAGAATATCGAACAACTCTTCGACATTGGTCATATTGAAGTTTCCGGCCATTACCAGATTCCGGCTGCGCCAGTTGTTTTGCCGGAGGAAGGGATGAACGTTTTCGATGCTGTTCATGCCATGCGTCCCATAGCGCAAATGCCCCAGCCAGAGTTCGCCGGTGAAAGCCACATTTTCTTTCAGCCAGCGTTCATCCCGGAAATTCTCTTTGCCCAGTTTCTGGGCCTTGCGGTATTTTTTTCCGATTTTCCTGAATAGATCCGCTACCGGCTGGGATTTTACCGAGCGATACCGGCTAATATAGCGGTGCCCCGGTTCGATATCGATCTTAATATTTGCTACTCCCGCGCCGTCCTGCCCCCGGTTATGCTGCTTCTCCATCAGGATGTACATCCGGTGCATCGCATAGGTGGGGCCGTATTTTTCAATATAGTAGGAGAGGGGCTTCCGCAAGCGGATCAGGGCGATTCCGCATTCATGAAGGATCTGGTCGCTCATTGTATTAGGTTAAACACCTCCGGCTGTACACGCTTTTTGAACCAGGGAACTAAAGCACAAAGTTAATTTTATTCATCAATCCCATCAACAACCCGGGGAGGAAGAAAATGACAACAACTCCTAGAACCAGTATCAGCCCTAAAAAATTTTCAAAAGCGCCATTTTTTTCCTGGGCGGGAAGCTCTCCCGCCCGGAACCAGGCGTACCAGGGAATTCGGAGATAGTAAAACAGCGAAATTACGGTGTTAACAAGGCCGACGACAAGCAATACGAGAAGCAAAACTTTGCCAGACTCGAGGTAGGACTGCCAGAGCGACGTAAAAACGAAGAGTTTGGCGGTAAAACCGCCTGTGGGCGGGATCCCGGCCAGGGCGATCATCCCGAAGGTGAGCCCTGCGGCAGCCCATACCCGACGGGGACCCGCACCGGAAAATGTCGTCATTGCTCCGGAAACGCCTTCCCGTTCAAATCCCAGCAGGAGAGCAAAAACGCCATAGTTCATCAATAGATAAACAGCTGCGTAAAACAGCATAAACTCGACGCCCTGGGGCATGAAGGCCGCTAGCCCCACAAGGAGGAAGCCGGAGTGTGCAATGGAAGAATAGGCCATCATTCTCTTGCTGTCTTTTTGCCACAGAGCAGAGAGGTTTCCTGCGAGTATGGTGAGGACGGCAATTCCTGCGACTACCGACTGCCAGTCGTAGCCGCTTTGTCCGTAGCCGTGAAGAGCCACAGTAAACCGGGCCAGTATCCACAACGCTGCTACCTTTGGCGCTACCGAAAAGTAAGCGATCACAGGGATGGGGGCGGCCTGATAGACATCGGGTGCCCACGATTGCATGGGGACTGCTGCCATCTTGAAAAGGAACCCTGCTAATGCGAACAGCGCCGCGATAAAGAGGAGGGGCGTAGAATGCTCGATGATGGCGCTGATGAAAGACGGACTTGTAAAGTCAAGGGTGCCGGTAATGCCAAAGATGAGTGAGAACCCGTACAGCATCGCAGCAGAAGCTACCGAACCAAACAAGAAGTACTTGAAGCTACCTTCGCTTCCGTGCCGGTCAAAAGCGTAGCCTGCCAGCACATAGGAGGTAATGGAGACAAGCTCGAGTGACACGAAAACCATTACCAGATTGTTGCTCATAACCAGGAAGTGGCAGCCAGCGGCTACTGCCAGCAGGAAGGCGTAGAACTCTGAACGGTGTCGCCGGGGCGCGTTGCGCAATGAGAGTAGACAGGTAAGAGCAACGCTCACATCCACCAGAAGCATAATAAAATCTGCCCCGCCATCCCGGATTAGCATCCCGTTGGCAATTGAGTGGACAGACGACAAGTGGTTCCCTGCGATAAGAAGTATCGAAGTAAGAGATGTTGCCAGTGTAATGGAGGCGAAAAGGATGTTGCGTTGATTGTTGATCATGCCTGCGACGAGCAGGACGAAAAAACCAATCATGAGCGCTCCTTCCGGTATAAGGTGAAGGAGGCTGGAACTGATGCCTTTTAGAATGTCATGCAGGTTCTGCACGTCGTCAGCGGTTTGACGTTAAACGTTGCCCGGCTTCGAGTACGGAGCGCACAAATTCATCGGTAAAGGGATTCACCCACTCGAGAGCCAAATGGGGAAAGATGCCGAAGATAAAGGCGGCGCCGCAGAGCGGTACCATGGTGATCAACTCGCGTGGCGTCAACGGCGTTAGTTGATCAAGACTCATTTGTCCCTTTACATGCAGCGGCCCGAAGAACATTCGCTGTATGGTCCACAGATAATACCCCGCCGAAAGGATCAGGCCTAATGTGGCGATAACGGCAAAGCTTTCGGGAAGCAGGCCGTTCACTGAGTTCGACTTGAATGCGCCGAGAAAAACCAGCACTTCAGCAATGAATCCGGAAAAGCCCGGAAGACCGAACGAAGCGAAGAAGCCTATTAGTACAATGGCAAAGTATGCAGGCATTTTCGCGGCCAGTCCGGAGTAATGGGTAATTGTGCGATCATGAGTGCGATCGTACAGGACCCCAGCGATAAGAAACAAGAGGGCGGAGATGATTCCGTGGCTAAACATCTGATAGATAGCTCCCGTGACGCCCTCGGTAGTAAGGGCCGATAGGCCGAGAAGGACAAAGCCCATGTGCGAAACAGATGAGTACGCGATAAGCCGCTTCAGGTCCTTGCTTGCCATAGCGTTCAACGCGCCGTAGATGATGGAAATCAATCCGAACAGTCCGATGAGCCAACTGCCGGCCATGGCGGCTTCCGGGAATATCGGGAATGCTATGCGGATAAGCCCATACGCGCCAATCTTCAACAGCAGCGCAGCCAGAATGACGGAGATCGGTGTCGGAGCCTCCACATGAGCATCAGGTAGCCACGTGTGGAATGGAACCATTGGCAGCTTGATCGCGAAGCCGAGGAATAGCAATAGGAAGCCCCAGCTTCGGGCATCGAGAAAACCAATGTTCCAGGGGTTTGCCGGGTCGAATATGCTGCCTTGAATGAAGTTCGCGCTGTCCTGCATATGCAGGATGTTGAACGTATGTACGGCGGCATCCCCCGGAGTGCGAACCGATAGATATAGGCCGATAAGCGAAATGAGAATAAAGATCGAACCAAGAAGGGTGTAAAGAAGGAATTTGATCGATGCGTATTCACGTCTGGGTCCGCCCCACAAGCCAATGAGAAAGAACATGGGAAGGAGCATGAACTCGAAAAAGAGATAGAAAAGGAGAAAATCGAGGGCGGTGAATGTGCCAATAACGGCCGCATTGAGGATCAAAAACAGAACAAAGTATCCTTTTGCTTTTTCCCGAACTTCCCACGAGGCGATAGTCGCGATCAGCGTTATGATCACTGACATGCACACCAGGAGTATGTTAAGACCGTCGATCGCTACAAAATAGTTTGCCTGTAACAAACCCCAGTCGCCGAGATTTACTGCGAACCATGATCTGTTCTCTGTAAATTGGATCCCTTCTCCCGGGGCGAATGAATTTATTAAAGTGAGCAGAACAACCACCTGGAGTGCGCTTGCTGCAAGTGATACCCAGCGAAATGTTGATGACCGGGAAGCAGGAATGCAAAGAGCAATCAGCGCCGCAGCAAGTGGTGTAAAGATCAGTAGAGAGATTGAGTAATCCTGCATCTTCCTTGGTATCGAACGCTGAGTGGGCTGCCCGTTTAATTAAGCGCCCAAATTATAAAAATAATGATTGTGAAAATCGCCCAGAAAATATAAAGCTGCACATTTCCTCCTTGTATGGATCGCGCCGCCCGCCCAGTCCATCCGGTGACACGTACAGTGCCGTTGACGATGCCATCGACGATATGTTTATCCACCCACCCGGTTATATGAGCGATGATAACCTGGAAATATACAATGCCGTGTAAAGTTTGGTCAATGATTCGCTGTTCGGTAAAGGAAGTTACACGTTCATTCGCTTGTGTAAACTTCTCTGCGAGCGCTGAGTACGCGGTGTCAATGTAGAACGCGTTTCGTAGCAATGAATTTGTCTCAGGTGTTCGTTTGCCGAAGATCATTCGTGCCAGGAACAACGCGGCGAATACCCATAGCACTGAAATAATTGTTAGCCAAAGTTCATGTGGACCTGCATGGCCAGTGTGGTGCATCCAGCCTTTGAAGTCGAAAGGATTCCAGGAGACAATCAACCACAGCGAACACGCCGCCAGGATGAGTGTTGGGATGCGCATTCCCGTCTCTACTTCGTGGACGTTTATCGTTTTTACAGTACGCGGTTCTCCGAGGAAGACAAGCGCAATCATCCGATACGTATAGAGCACAGTAAGAAATGAAACACTGAGGACGACCACGATCATCAGCCATGAGAGGGCGCTTGCGTGTGTGAATAGCGCGACAAGCATCGCTTCTTTCGATAGGAATCCGGAAAAGAAGGGGATGCCGGCAAGTGAAGCACCGCCTAGCAAAAAAGCGACGAACGCTGTTGGAAGCATTTTTCGCAAACCTCCCATGTTTCTCACATCTTGCGCGTCAAAATCAAAATGAGGTTGCTGCGCGTGAGCAAGCGCATGTATGACGATTCCCGCCGCAAGGAACAGACACGCTTTGAAGAATGCGTGAGTCAGGAGATGAAGGAAGGCGCCGTCAACGACACCCATGCCAAGGGCGAGGATCATAAGCCCGAGTTGTGACATCGTGGAGTAGGCAAGGATTCGCTTCAAATCGTACTGAGACATCGCGGCGAGCGCACCGATCAACGACGTGATCATCCCGGTTACGGCAACAACTACCAGGGCCGTTTCGGTGAAGAGAGGAAAAATCTTAATAAGTAGGAATACGCCGGCTGCAACCATAGTGGCGGCATGGATGAGCGCCGAAACCGGTGTTGGACCCTCCATCGCATCGGGAAGCCACGTGAAGAGGGGAAACTGAGCTGACTTTCCGATTACGCCGCCGAACAAACACAGCGCCGCGGCGGTCTGCCATCCTGAAGTAATAGGGAAGGACAGGGCATCGGTCAAGGTGAATGTGCCCTGCGTGCGCCAAACAATCATCAGTCCTATCAGAAACCCAATGTCTCCGATACGGTTGAGAAGAAACGCTTTGGTAGCTGCTGCGCCGGCGCTGCGTTTTGTGTGCCAGTGTCCGATCAGTGCATACGACGAAAATCCTACAAGTTCCCAGAATACAAACAGCAGGAGAAGATTATCGGTGACCACGATGCCTTGCATCGAGAAGGTGAAGAACCCGAGCATGGCATAGTATCTGGCGAACCCAGTATCTCCGCGCATATAAACCGCGGAGTATATATGCACCATGAGCGATATGAATGAAACCACCACCAGCATCAGCAGGCTTCGGTTGTCGATTGCGAAGTCGAGGGTAAGGACTTCCGTTCCTGCTGTGAACCAGGGGAGGGTGACATGGGTGACGGTGTTCCAGGTCGTGATCGCTAGCCATAACGCAGCCAGGAATGATATCGCCATCGTTCCGGTAGCCAGACGCACTGCCTGTCCCGGCATCAACCAGGTGACGAGGAAGCCGCCGAGAGGCGCCAGCAAGGCAATGCACATCAATAGCACGTACGAAGCTTCCACTTTTTACCCTTTTAATTCCGAGAACTGATCGGGAGTTGAACTTTGATAATAGCGATAAATACGAAGTATCAGCGCGAGCCCTACGGCGGCCTCACATACAGCGATGATGATTACAAACAATGCAAAAATATGACCGTCGAGGTTAGGGCCGTTAATTCGGTTGAATGCCACGAGGTTGAGGTTGGCAGCGTTGAACATAAGCTCGATACCTAACAGTACCATAATGGCGTTGCGCTTGATCACCACAATAAGGAGGCCTGTACAGAACAGAAAAGCCGCGAGATAAACCAGAATCAAGTGGGGCATCAGGTCTTGGATTTCAGTTCAGAAGCAATGACTGCGGCGCCAATCAGGGCGACAAGCAGGAGAATACCGGCGATTTCAAATACCAGTGAATATTGCGAAAACAGCTGTAATCCCAACGTTGATACCGGCTCGGGGCTAAGCATGTTCTTCTCAACCGTAAGGCCTGGTAAGTAGAGCGACAAAAGCACAAACAGGGCGACAGCGGTAAGTGCTCCACTGAGTATGTGTCGGTGTTCGACAACAAGCGGTTTTCCTGATATGCGTGTGGTGAGCATAATACCGAAGAGAAGTATGACCAGAATGCCGCCGGCGTAGATGAGGATCTGTGCTACTGCGAGGAACTCGGCGGTCGAAAGGACGTAGAGTCCTGCGAGGCTGAGCAGACATACGAGCAACCACAGGGCGCTGCGGAAAACGTTCTTCGAGAATACGATGGCTATCGCCGCCATGGCTGACAGTCCCGCGAAAAACAGAAAGATTGCATCAACGAAACTCATGTGTCGGCAGGAGGCGGTTTGGGCGGTCCAGGCGGTTTTATCTTCGGCTTGAAGACGGGCTTTATTCCTGCAGGTTTTACCGGCGCAGGTGAGGAAGCAGACGAGGCACCTGATGCAGGCTGTGGTGTCGACTGGGGCCGTGCTGTTTTTGCCTTTTGATGTTCTTCCAGAAGGCGCTTTTTTTCTTCAATCTCTTCGGCAGACATCTCGGCGAAGGCAAAGTTGTGCTCACGGATATCCGCAACGCTAAAGTCGAAGACTTTGGTCATCGTCAGGCACTCAGTAGGGCAAACCGTTGTGCACAATCCGCAAAAGCAGCACTTGGCCATGTCGATGTCGAACTTTGCGGCGTAGATGCGCTTCGGGGTACCGTCGGATGTCTTTCCAATCTCTTCTACCGCGCGTACCGCTTCGATTTCAATACAATCGACCGGGCAGATCTTGGCGCACTTGTCGCAGACAATGCAGTCATCGATTTCATTATGCAAACGATACCGGCCGTTGTCGGGCACCGGTATCATCTCATGAGGATACTGTATGGTCGAGATCCCGCTTGACTGATGAAAGTAGTCGGCGTTCTGAATAGGCACGATACGGCGAGGGCCAGCAGCGCGGCGCAGGTGGTCAAAGGTCAGTTTTAAAGCTTTTCCGAGGGTCAGAAAAGACAGCCTGATATTGCCGAAATATGTGTTGTTGTTGCTGCTCATGCCGCTCTGTCCGCGGCAAAAATAGCAAAGAAAATCCGAACAAGACCAGCGTCAGGGTTATTGTGGGCGTGGTATGGTAAAGAAGAAGACGCTTCCCTTGCCCACTTCACTTTCTACGTAAATACGCCCGCCGTTTTTCTCGACAAATTCTTTGCAAAGAATAAGGCCGAGACCCGTGCCTTTTTCGTTGGCGGTACCACGCGTGGTATAGGGAGCGGTTTTGTCGAAAAGGATTTTGATTACATCGTCGCCCATGCCTACTCCGTTATCGCGCACGGAAACAAGCCACTCCTGGTCGCGTGCCTCGGCGGCGATTGTCACCTTTCCGCCTTCGTTGGTGAATTTGATGGCGTTGGTCATGAGGTTGCGCAAGACCAGGTTGACGGTATTCGAGTCTGCGTAGGCTATAGCGTTTTCAGGAATCTGGTTTTCGATCTCGATATCTTTCGATGGGATAGCTTCCAATAATTGGATATTCTCTTCGACAAGTCGATGCAGATCGATTTGCGTTGGCTGCAGGTTGAGCTTATCCATCTGGAGAAGTGTCCAGTCCAAGAGATTGTTAAGCAGGGTCCGTGTGTGATGGAACCGCGACTTAAGTTCATGAATGTGTGTCGGAAGTTCGTCAGGGTGTATGGCGCCGCGGTCGAGCAGGTCAAGGATGCCGGCCAGTGCGTTGATAGGTGACCGCAGGTCGTGAGATATAATGGAGAAGAACTTGTCTTTTACTTCGTTCAAACGCTCCAGTTCTTCGCTGCGGGTTTCCATCTCCTGTTGGTGGCGAACAAGGAGATTGTTGATCTGACGCCGCCGTTGTCCGCTGCGATAGACCGTGACAAGAAGAATCACACTTAGCGCCATGACTACGACCAGGATGTTGCGGATGAATTCCTGCTTTTTGATGGTGTCTTCCTTCAGCTCCCGCTCAAGATTGAGTGCTGCAATCTCGGTATCCTTGTCCTCGGTTTCGAACCTGACCTGATCACGAAGGAGCTTGGCCTGCATGTCTTTACTGAAAAGGCTGTCTTCGAGTTCTTTGAACTTCTTGAAGTACTCCAGGGACTTTTGAAAGTCCTGTTTCTGTTCAAAGAGAGTCGATAAGGTGTGATATCCCTTTATTTCGAGGGTTCTGGCATTCGATTGGTTGGCCAGGCGGAGGCTTCGGTTAATTGATTCGAGTGCTTGCTCGGGTTTTCCTTGTTTGAGCAAAGCCTGCCCGCGCCCGAGTTCCACTTCAGCAATACCGAACCTGTTTCCGGTCTGCGCGTGTAGTCTGTAGGTAGTGTCGTAGTAAGCAAATGCGTTGGTATAATCTTCTTCAAGCAGGTATAGGGTAGCCAGCTTGATGAGTGTGGTGGGCTCAAGGGCACGCAATTGCAGGCGGCGGGTAAGCTCCAGTGACCTTAGTAAGACCTGTTTAGCAGAGTCGTAATGGCCCTGTCGCAGAATAACGTCGCCGATTTCGTCGAGTGAGTAGGGAGTACCGGCGGCGTCATTGATTTGACGGCTCATCTCCATGGAGAGTTGGAGGTGCGACAGTGCTTTATCGTATTGTTCAAGTTCTTTGAATACGCGGCCGACGTTGTGAAGGGCAATAGCCATCCTCAGGGAGTCATCGATCGCTCTTGCTACGCGGTACGATTGGGTGAAGTAATAGTAAGCCTCGTCATACTCACCAAGGTCGAAGTAGTCACTGGCGATATTGTTGTAGTCGATGGTCAGGTTCGAGCTGTCGCGATGTTCGAGGCTGTTTTGCAGTGCGAGGTTATCGTAGCGGAGCGCAGTGCTGTAGTCACCGCTGATCGCGTATAATGCTCCGAGATTTTGATAGGCGCGGATCTTCTGGCGGTAGCTGTTTGCTTTTTCGGCGATAGTGAGTGCCCGGATAGCCATTTCGCGACTGCGGTGTATATCCGTGTACTGGTACTCCCGTGAAAGGCTGATCAGCAACGCAATTTTTGTCGTGTCGTGGTTGGCGTTGTTGAGTTGCGACGACAGGCTGTCGGCCGGTGTCTGGCTCCAGACTGTTGTTGTCACCAACGTGAGAATGAGGCAGTATGGACGCAGAAATCGCACGATCTCAAACAAAAATTACTTTCCAGAATGCAAACACAACAAAGAGCACGAGAGCAATCGGGGTAAGGTATTTCCAGCTAAGTGCCATCAGTTGGTCTACGCGCAGACGCGGATAAGTCCAGCGTATCCAGATTTGCACGCACACAAAGAACAAGGATTTCGAAAGCAACCAGAAGAGTCCCCACATCAGCGCTGGGATGGTCCCCGGCGCTCCCGTCGTCCAGTTGGCCAGTTGCAAGGGGCCAATGTCGGGTAGGGGCGAGTTCCAGCTTCCGAAGAAGAGGATAACCCCTAGCATGCTCACGAGCAGCATCATGGCGTATTCGCCTAGCATAATGAGGGCAAAACGAAATCCCGAGTATTCTGTGTGAAAGCCAGCAACCAGTTCAGATTCTGCTTCGGGAAGATCGAAAGGAGCGCGATTAGCTTCTGCCAGTGAAGCGATAAAAAATATTACCCACGTCACAAAAAGCAGCGGCATTCGAAAAACGTTCCATGCGAGTATGCCCCCGATTTCGTCGACGCGAATATTAAGAGCCGGGATGTCAAACAAATAGACCGGACGGCCGGCGTAAATACCTTGCTGATATGAGATTTCCTGAAGGTCCAGCGTTTGTGCAAAAACGCAAACACTTACTACGCATAGCCCGAGGGGTACTTCATAGGAGATCAGTTGCGCGGCCGAGCGCATTGTACCCAGCATGCTGTACTTGTTGTTTGAACTCCAGCCTGCGATGATAATGCCGATCACATCAAGGGAAATAATAGCCAGTAGGAAGAAAACACCCGATGACAGCGCCGCACCGCGCCACGTGGAGGTTAGGGGAAGTACCGAAAAACCTGCAAAAACAGCTACAAATATTACAATAGGGGCTATTTTGAAGAGTGCCTTGTCTGCCCGCGCAGGAACAATGTCCTCCTTTTGAAGGAGTTTGACCAGATCCGCAACCGTTTGACCAATACCGTAATAGCCCACTTCCATGGGGCCAAGGCGATCCTGGATAAACGCAGACAACTTGCGTTCCGCGTAGATTGCCAGTATTGCGTATACCAGAATAAACGGCAGAATAAACAGGATGGTAGTCAAGTGGATAAGGTTAGTCTCTTAAAGATCGGTAAATTAATACACTCGGCCGGGAGCTCATAACAACCTCGGTGGAATAATTGGTGTAATAATCATGTAATACCCGCCTAATTCCACAGCGAATGCTTCTCCAACCTGACTGATTCGTGGAAAAACATACGTGCTGAAGCTTCAAAAGACTCCGTGAAATCGGAGACCAGGAACCGGTGATGGGGATCATGTTCTGTGTTCAGCAGGTTGTTCACTGACAAATACTCCTTAAGGGCTTTGGCGATGACCTCGGCGGAGTCGAGAATCGGAATACGGTCGTTGTAGATTGCACTGATTTCCTTGCGGATGAGGGGATAGTGTGTGCATGCGAGAATGAGTGCTTCTATGTTTCGAAGGGCGGGGTCATCGAGATATTGGGCGATGATTTCGTGACTGATTTGATTGTTGACAAAGCCTTCTTCGATCATGGGGGCGAGAAGGGGCGTAGCCAGCGACTGCAGGGTGATATCGGCTTGTGCCTCGGCAATTTTTCGCGCGTACACACCGGATTGCACGGTGCGCTTTGTTCCAATAAGACCGACGTTGCATCCTCTGTACCGATCGGTGACAAGCTCAACCATCGGGTCGATCACGTTAATGATGTGTGTATCTGACCGAACGTATTCCTTAAGTAGTTCGTATGACGCCGAGCTCGCTGAGTTGCAGGCGATTACAATAACCTTACACCCCATACGCAACAGGATATCGGCGATTTTTATCGAATACGCCTGAATAGCGGCTTCCGACTTATCGCCATACGGAAGATGGGCGGTATCGCCGAAATAGATCAGGTCTTCGTACGGGAGATGTTTCCGGATGGCGTGGGCAACGGTGAGTCCTCCGATGCCGCTGTCGAAAACGCCGACTGGTTTGTTGTGCTTAGTGTTCATTTGCCGTCAGGGCCGGCAAATTCGCAAATAATGGTTAATCTCAGTTGAAGCCGTCTGAAATAATTCAGTCATCATGCAGTAGTTTGCTCTTTAGTGTCCGACTCCACATTTTCCGACAAGGAGGCCACTACCATCTCCTTAGCCTCACGATGGTGGCAATATTGGCAAGTGTAGTGCCGCATCAGTAGACCTTGGGTTGTTTCTGTCGGCTGCTCGATGATTTCCTCCTTTTCAAGACGGAACGTGAAATATCCACATTCGGGACACTCTTCCGTGTGCTGTGCAAGGATGTATTTTTCGACGCGCGTATAGCCGGTTTCTTCATCAAGCCATACGTCGTAGTCGACCGATGCTATTTCGCGCTGCTCACGCCAGCGCTCAGCATCGAGGTGCGCTTCTTCCTCATGTTCCTTGAGTTTGCGCATCACATTGCCGGAAGGGGAAACCCGGGGCTTGTGGCGCAGTCGGTTAAGTCGCTTGTCGACAAAACGAGGGTAGTAGACCCGCAGCAGGGTGGAGCTGATAGCGTAAGCAATGACAGCGAAGCAGGCGGTGATGAAAATTCGTACGTAGAACCACAAGGCTACGTCGGAGAAAACGAAGTTCGTCCCCACCGAGTTTGCATAAAATGCCAGGCCGGCAATGAGGGGAATGACAGCGTACCAGAGAAATCTTATCTCATTGGCGTTGAGATAGTCGTATTTGTCCTTGTAGTCCCGAATCAACAGTACGCGGATCTGGTGGTACAGAAATATCAGCCCGGCAATGCTGAAGCAGACGGTAGCGCCGAGGGACGTATACCGGTCCCAGGCCATAACGAATGCGGAGTGGTCTTCCATCAGTGTCAGGGTTTAAGGTCAGGGTATTAGGCAGGAATGAAGTTAGTGAATAAACCCGTCTTTTAATAATTCGCGACTGATTTTGCGGGGGGAGTTTTCCCCTTGCGGGAGTATTTGTAATATTGCGGCCAACGAAATGTCACTGAATTATGGCTCATAACCTGCTTAAAGGAAAACGCGGTATCATTTTCGGCGCCCTGGATGAGAATTCTATCGCCTGGAAAACTGCTTTAAAAGTGAAGGAAGAGGGTGGATCATTCACGCTAACCAACGCTCCCATCGCGATGCGAATGGGTAAAATCAATGAGTTGGCCCAGGCGTGCGACGCAGAAATCATCCCCGCTGACGCGACTTCCGAGCAGGATCTCGAGAATCTGTTCAAGCGTTCGATGGAAGTACTCGGCGGAAAAATCGACTTTGTTCTGCACTCTATCGGAATGAGCCCCAACGTACGGAAAAACCGTAGCTACGGCGATCTCAACTATGAGTGGTTCCTGAAAACACTGGATGTTTCCGGATTGTCTTTCCACAAGGTCATGCAGACCGCAGAGAAGACGGATGCTCTCAATGAGTGGGGATCTGTAGTTGCGTTATCATACATCGCAGCCCAGCGTGTGTTCCCGCACTACTCCGACATGGCCGAGGCAAAATCACTGCTGGAATCTATTGCCCGCAGCTATGGCTACCGCCTTGGGCGCGCAAAGAAGGTTCGCGTTAACACCGTTTCCCAGTCTCCGACAAAAACAACGGCAGGTACGGGTATCGCAGGGTTTGATGTTTTCTTTGATTACGCGCAAATGATGTCGCCGCTTGGTAATGCATCGGCGGAAGACTGTGCGAACTACATTGTGAGCTTGTTTTCTGATTTTACGCGCATGGTTACCATGCAGAATCTCATGCACGATGGTGGGTTCTCTACAACGGGCATGACGGAAGAGCTGATCGAGAAGCTTACGAAATAATTGCGGTAACCGCCGGGAGTTGGTTTATGGTAGTATTTCCTCCCTGCAAAATCAATCTCGGGCTTAATATCATCTCCCGACGCGACGATGGTTATCACAACCTGGCTACATGTTTTTATCCTGTGGCCTGGTGCGATGTGCTGGAGGTGATACCGTCGGGCATTTTCTCTTTTCATCAGGAGGGGCGATCGGTTCCGGGTTCACCTGAGAACAACCTTTGCGTTAAGGCATGGGCGTTGCTCAATCAGGAGTTCAATATTGATCCTGTTGAGATCTATCTGCTCAAACATATCCCAACGGGCGCAGGGTTGGGCGGCGGATCGTCTGACGGCGCTTACACCCTTCGCGTGTTGAATAAACTTTACGACCTGTCGCTCAGTGAAGAGGCGCTTGTCGACTATGCGGCGCGACTGGGTAGCGACTGTCCCTTTTTTGTGTACGATTCGCCAATGTTGGGTTCGGGTCGGGGAGAGGTACTTGATCCGGTAGAGGTTAGCCTCAAAGGACGATATCTTGTGATTGTCACCCCCGACGTTCATGTCGCTACGGCGGAGGCGTTTTCCGGCATTACTGCGCGAACTCCTGACGTCGATATTCGGAGTATCGTAACCCGCTATCCCGTTGAAGAGTGGAAGGGAGTGCTGAGGAATGATTTCGAATTCCCCATTTTTGCCCGGTTCCCGCAGATCGAATCCATAAAAGAGAAGCTTTATTCGTTGGGTGCCGTGTACGCCAGCCTGACCGGGACGGGCTCGTCGGTTTATGGTATCTTCGATACCGAGCCTCACTCCGAGGGTGAGTTCCCTGGTTACACGTACTGGGCGGGGCAGATCAATTAATCAGTACCGGGCGGTCAAACCGCTTCCTCATGAAAGGATAAGCGATTACGGCAATCATGATCATCAGTGCGCCAACATAGAAGTTGGTACTCATCTTTTCCTGGTCTCCGAAAATCAACACAGCCATTATGATTCCGTACAATGGCTCGAGGTTAAGGGTTAATTGAATCATAAAAACCGAGACACGTTTCATTAATTCGATGGCAACCGTAAAGGCATAGACTGAGCAGGCGCCGGCTAGTAAGAGGATATAGATGAAATCCATGAATGTAGGCAGCACCGGAAAGTGGATCTCCGTCCCTGTGGCGGCAACGAAGGGCAGACACAACCCGGTGACAACGAAGATGCTTACCATCTGATAGAAGCTAATGGTGCGTGACGGAATTCTCTTGACCATTCGGGCATTCAATACAGAGAATAACGAGGTGGTGAACCCTGCGAAGACCGCTACAAGAAGTCCCAGTTTGTATTCGAAGTCGAATGAGAAGATTATGTAAAGGCCCGCTAGCACCACGAGGCCCAGGAATAGCTCGTACTTCTTTATTTGTGTGCGATTGAACCAGGGCTCGAGCAGCGCGGCCCACAGCGAATTGGTGGCGAAGCCCACCAGGCTAACGGAGACATTAGACAGACGCGCGGAACCAAAGAATGAAAACCAGTGCATCGCGACAATCGTACCGATACCAACGAGTCGGAGGGTGTCAGCGCCTGAAACTTTAAATGTCCCGCGACTGAGCATAATCACAAGGGCCATGCCAACGGCGGCAAAGAACGAGCGATACCATATCAGTTCGACAGCCGAAAGTGTGATCAGTTTGCCGAGAATAGCTGAGAAGCCCCAAAGAAAAACAATGAAGTGTAGCCTGAGGTAGTCACCGGAAGTGGCCATTAGCGGGGAACGTATTTGTACATCATTAGTGAAATAATTGCGAATACCACATTGGGTATCCACACCGAAATCGCGGGCGGCATTGAGCCGGCCTCGGCAAAGGTCCTGAAGAGGGTGAAGAACAGGATGAAGATAAATGAAAGTACGAATCCAAGAGCAATCTGAAGCCCGGTGCCACCGCGACTTTTTCTGGATGCTACAATGACCCCCATGAATACCAGAATCATAATGGTAAAGGGAGCTGTGTAGCGGGTGTATTTTTCAACCTCGTAAACCTCCACGCCTGTTGAGCCCCGCGCGCGCAGGGTACTGATGTACTGGTTCAGTTCGTCGAGGGTCATGGCTTCGTATTTCCGATAGTCGCTTTCAAATTCTTCGGGGCGAATCACAAGAGCAGTGTCCAGCTTTTGTCCTTCTATGAGGCTATCGGCCTGGACGACTCGTTTTAGGTCGCCGGTCATTAGGCGTTCGGGATGCTGCGCCGGCAGCTCAAAAATGCGATCGATCTTCCGGATTTTATAGTCACGTAACGTCCATGTGCGCTTGGCGGTGTCCCATTCTATGCGGTTGGCGGTGAGCTTTTCGATTAGCCGATTGTCTTCAAAACGCTCCAAAGAAAAGTGGTATCCGGTATGCGTGTGGTTGTTGTAGCTCTGCAGGTACAGGTATACATCGGGGGCGACCTGAATATGAATGTTTCGTTGATCGAAGTAGTACTTCTTTTTAACGTGCGCCACTTCAAAGGCGACACGGGTTTTATTACTCTCGGGAATAACCCAGCCGTTGAGCAGGAAGCTGATAGTTCCTATGAAGGCTGCCCCAACGAGGAAAGGGACCAAAAATCGTCGAAAGCTCACGCCGCTGCTTAACGTTGCAATGATTTCGGTATGCCCGGCCATGCGCGCGCACACATAGACGGTTGCGATAAACATCGTAATAGGCGTTATGAAACTCGCTATCCACGAGGTGTAGTCGAGGTAGTAGCTGAAGATCTCACCGCCGGTGACGCCGGCATCCGCGAACTTGTCCATTTTCTCGGTGAGATCAATCACCGTAATGACGGCAATCAGAATCAGCACCACGAAGAAGAACGTGCTCAGCAAAGTTTTCAGTATGTACTTGTCAAGTAGCTTCATTGTCCGTCAGGGTGCTGCTCACGTCAGTCCAACATAAATTTACAGTCGTTGACTTACGATGGGAACCATCCTTTCTTTCCAACTGGCAAAATTGCCAGCGATGATCTGCCGGCGTGCTTCGCCAACCAGCCATAAGTAGAAAGTAAGGTTCTGAAGGGTAGCAATTTGCGCGCCTAAAATTTCCTTGTTAATAATCAGATGCCTCAGGTATGCCTTTGAGTAAAACGTCGAGGCATAGCCACCCAGGGCCGGGTCAATGGGAGAAAGGTCATCTTTCCATTTTTCGTTCCTGATGTTGATTATCCCCTCCGTTGTGAACAACATTCCGTTGCGGGCGTTGCGCGTTGGCATAACGCAATCAAACATGTCGACACCCAGCGCGATACATTCCAGAATATTTTCCGGGGTACCTACTCCCATCAGGTACCGCGGCTTGTCGGCCGGCAGTATAGAACATACCGCGCTTGTCATCGCGTACATCTCTTCATGAGGCTCCCCCACTGAGAGACCGCCGATAGCATTGCCGGGCATATTTCTGGAAGCGATGTATTCGGCTGAACGTTCCCGCAGATCAGGGTATGTGCTACCCTGGACGATTGGGAAGAGCGTTTGATTGTATCCGTAGCGCGGAGCGGTTTCGTTCATTCGGGCAATGCAGCGATCGAGCCAGCGATGGGTGAGGTCAAGGCTTGACTTCGCGTAGTCATAAGGGCACGGGTACGGTGTGCACTCGTCGAATGCCATGATAATGTCGGCTCCGATTGAACGTTGAAGGTCTATAACGCTTTCGGGTGTGAAGATGTGCCGGGAGCCGTCGATGTGGGACTTGAAGGCTACGCCATCTTCGGTGATCTTGCGGTTCTCGGCAAGCGAATATACCTGATAACCTCCGCTGTCGGTCAGGATAGGGCCATCCCAGCCATTGAATTTGTGGAGACCACCGACCTTTTCCAGTAAGGGTATTCCGGGGCGCAGGAAAAGGTGGTAAGTGTTGCCAAGAATTATCTGGGCGCCAATATCGTCGGTTAGCTCGCGTTGGTGGACAGCCTTGACCGATCCTGCGGTGCCTACCGGCATAAAGATGGGCGTTTCAATGTCGCCGTGCGCTGTCGTCAGTACTCCCGCACGTGCCGAAGAATGCTTGTCGCGTGCTATGAGGTCGAATTTCATAAAGGCGCAAAAATAGCGGTATCACGGTGATTTGCCTAATACCCCTTAAGGCATCGTTGAATCGAGGTACGAGTTGATGTTCTGCTGGGAGATTATTTCCAGCGGGAGCAGGTCTTGCGACGGGGTCGGCTTTTTCAGGATCAAATGACTAACCAGGTGGTTGATGCCGAGGAAGGCCTGGCGCTTGGGGTTCTGGTGGATGAGGAACCGGATGACGCCTTTCTTTAAGAAACGTACGTTGTCGGTCAGGAGGTCATATCCGATGAGTTTGACGTCCCGTTTTCCGTGTTGCTCGAGCAGACCGGCCATGAGTGCGGTACCATGTGAGGTTGTCACGAAAACACCTCTTAACGCTCCATCGCTGAGCAGGCCAGTTATAGTGTCGTCGCCGGTTAAAGCAGAAGGATCATAGCAGTTGACGGTGCGTACACTGAATTGGTTTCCGTTCTGGAGGAAGTAGTCACGGAAACCGCGTTCTTTTTCGGCCAGGTGTATCGAGTTGTCAAGGTCTTCGTTTATGTGGAGCACTGCGACAATACCTTCCGTTTCCCGCAGGGAGAGATGCATGAGTTCGCCGCCTAACTTGCCACTTTGATACAGGTCTTGTCCGATGAAACTCAGTGAGGCGATGTTTTCAATACGGGTGTTGACGAGAACGTAAGGCACGTTGAGTTCTTCAAAACTCTTAAGGTGGGGCAGCGACTCATGATAGAAGATAGGGGCGACGAGCACTCCATCCGGGGGCGACTCAACGATCTTGCTGGCTACCGCAGCCAGCGTGTCCTTGGCATATTGATCAAAGAAATGAGGTTCAATAGTGACACCATACCGCATCCATTCGGCTTGTGCCTGATCAATGCCGTCTTTGGTCAAGGCCCAATATGGGTCCTGGGCCGGATTGGGAAGGAGCGCGGCTATACGGTAAGTCTTATTGGCCCCTAAGGTGCGGGCAATGACGTTAGGTTTGTAGTCAATTTCTTCAAGAACCTTCAATACTTTGCGCATTGCTTCTTCAGACACGCGCCCGCGATTATGCAGAACACGGTCGACCGTCCCCACCGACACGCCGGCCAGGCGGGCAATGTCCTTGATTCTGACGTTTCTCGCGTTATCAGGTGTTGCCATACGGGTTCAATGAGCCGCACAATTTAAGTCCAACGAAAGACAAAAATGCAGCTTTTTTTCTATTTCGATGTTTTGGTGCAATTGTTCCTAAAACACAGTATTGTATGTTTTTGGACGTTCCTTTCGGTGAAAACACTTTTGTCGGGGTCGATATAGCCTATCTTTGCGAGTCAAACCCATTTTGCGTTGCAGTTTTTCGTCATTTTCTTCCTCGTTTTCGTCGGCATACAAGTACTCTTTCTTATCGTATTCCTTACGGCTTTCAGAAGACGCAAGGTTGAGCATGAGCATCCTGGTGTTCCGGTGTCGGTAGTCGTGTGTGCGCACGATGAACTGGAGAATCTGCGTGAACTTGTTCCTCTTCTTCTTTCCCAGGATTATCCGGAGTACGAAGTTATCATAGTGAATGATCGTTCGAACGATGGTAC
Organism: uncultured Roseivirgaceae bacterium; assembly: GCA_964532595.1. GTDB lineage: Bacteria > Bacteroidota > Bacteroidia > Cytophagales > Cyclobacteriaceae > Chryseosolibacter. The sequence continues at coordinate 61,034 of CAZHIQ010000006.1, read as the reverse complement.
TTTTGATTTTCTCCGCGAGTGGGCGGAAAAGGATAAGCGACTCCGTATGGTCGATGTTCAGTCGACGCCTGAGCGCGTCAACGGCAAGAAGTACGGGCTCACTTTGGGGATCAAGGCTGCGAGCTACGAGTGGGTGCTTCTGACGGATGCCGACTGCCGTCCGAACAGTGAGCAGTGGATCCGTCGGATGAGTCACCACTTTACTGACAGTAGTGATTTTGTACTGGGCTTTTCACCTTACCGAAAGGGAGCAGGATTATTGAATCTCTTTATCCGGTTTGAGACTGTTCTAACGGCGATACAATATTTTGCTTTGGGGTGGCTCGGAAATCCCTACATGGGGGTAGGGCGTAACCTTGCTTATCGGAAATCGTTGTTCATTAACAAGAAAGGCTTTAACCAGTTCCTGCATGTGCAGGGGGGTGACGATGACCTGTTTGTGAACCTGCATGCCCGCGGGAGCAATACCCGCCTTGAGTTGGGGGCTGATAGCCAGGTGCAGTCGATTCCTGAAACCTCCTGGCGGGCGTTTTTCCGACAAAAGGTAAGGCACCTTTCGGTGGGGAAGCGGTACCGGTTTTCCCATCGGATACTGTTGGGGCTTTTCACTTCAAGTTGGCTATTAACCTGGTTGTCAGTCATTGTGCTGATTGCAGGATGTGGCTTGAATGTCGCGGACACCGGCTTGCCGGAGTCGGTCCCGGTCGAGATTTATTTAGTTTCGGGCGCTTTCGCACTTAGATTGATCCTGTTACTTTTGTTGTTTCGTGTAATGAAGAGGCAGGCGTCAGTACGCCTATCGCTCTGGGCGTTGCCGGTTTTAGATTTTATATACACCTTTTACTATCTTTCAACGGGTCTGGTGGCGTTAACCAGTAAAACGATTCGATGGAGGAACTGAAGCGCGATTTTTCAGATAAGGCAGTTGAAGATTTCCGCCTGATCGATGAAGCCGTCGGTGGTGACGACAAGGCCTATGCCCGGCTGCTGCAGCGATACAAGCGCCCCGTCTACCATATGATCCTTAAGATGGTTCGCAATGTCGACGATGCTGAAGATCTGACTATCGAGTCGTTCGCCAAGGCTTTCCGAAGTCTGCACCGTTTCAAGAAGGACTTTACTTTCAGTACGTGGTTGTTCAGAATTGCTACGAACAATACGATCGACTTTATCCGAAAAAAGAAGCTCAATACATTAAGTATTGAAAATACTTTTACCGACGATGATGGGCAGTCGGTTTCAATCGATGTGGAGGATGAGAACCTCAATCCACAGGAGGAGGCCATCCGCGCACAGAAGTCCGAGCTCGTTCAGGTATTTGTCGACAAACTTCCGCCCAAGTATCAGCGCCTTGTTCGTCTGCGCTATTTCAGTGAGCTGTCGTACGAGGAAATTGCTGATCAGCTTGATGCGCCTCTCGGAACCGTTAAGGCTCAACTTCACCGTGCTCGTGAGTTGATGTTTGAGATGGTGAAAAATAAACGTGATCACATCTGATTAGTGGGAGACGCTAACGCCATATTCAGTTATTTTCCGGATTTAACTATTGAACAGCGCGAGCAGCTGACTGCTTTGTCTCCGTTATATACCGAATGGAACGCGCGAATAAATGTTATTTCGAGGAAGGATGTAGACAACCTGTACGTAAACCATGTCCTGCACTCTATGGGCATTGCAAAGGTTATGGGGTTTCAGCCCGGTGCTGCGGTGCTCGATGTAGGAACCGGGGGCGGGTTTCCGGGTATTCCCCTGGCTATACTTTTTCCGGAAACGCAATTCCATCTTGTTGACTCAATAGGAAAGAAGATTACGGTGGTAAAGGCAGTAGCGGAGGCGTTGGGATTGAAGAATGTCCGGGCGACGCAGGTCCGTGCCGAGCAGGTGAAGGAGAAATATGATTTTATAGTCAGCCGCGCCGTTACCCGACTCAAGGAGTTTTATCAATGGGTTCACCAAAAGGCAAAGTCTGAGTCTACCCATCCGCTTCACAATGGGATCCTTTATCTTAAAGGGGGAGATCTCGATGAGGAGCTTGCAGAACTGCGCAAACCTCATCAGATTTTTGAGCTTAGTCAATACTTCGGGGAGCCGTTCTTCGAGACAAAGAAGGTGGTCTACGTGCCACTGTGATTCCGCGTTGTCGTCTTTCTGACGCCGTCCTGTTGGCTGTGAATCATGTCTGCCATGATTGCGAATGTTCGATCTTTCAGCTCCCGCGTGTCTTGTGTCGTCAGTTCCGTTGTTGAAATTTCTTCGCCACAGTAGATGCGAATGAGACCCGGTTTGAGGTTGATGGTGCCGGGAGGCATCAAGGGGCCTGCGCCGAGAATCACGAGGGGAAGAACTGGCTGTTGTGTATCAATAGCGATGCGAAAAGCGCCGTCGCGGAAAGGTTGTAAAACCTGAGTCGTTCGGTTTTGGGTTCCCTCCGGAAAAATCAGAATTGATATTCCGTGCAATAGAAGGCTTTTCAGGCGATCCATACTGCGTTTGCGACTTTCCGGGCTTGAGCGGTCGACGACGACGGCGGCAGACTTGGTAATCCAGCCGAAAACCGGGATCTTCAACAGCTCTTTTTTTGCCAGGGGTCGGTATTGTCCTGGAATAAGCATAGTTAGTCCAGGCAGGTCCAGAAATGAAGTGTGATTGCTGACGAAGATATAGGACTGATTTCTTCGGATATTTTCTCGACCGTAGAAGCGGTATCGGATAAGAGTAAGCAGGGAAAACGTCCAGCTCCACAGCCGAAGGAAGAAATATCCGATCGAGCCGAATCGTTGTCCGAACAGAAATGGAATGACGATCCCCGGGAAATAGAAGATCATCGAGACGATGAAAACGATTCCCACCCAGATCCTGTAGAGGAGAAGAAGGAAAGCCAACGGAGATTTCAAGTTGCAGGAAATTACTATTCAATCACTTTCGGCACTCGAAAATATTGCTCGTCTTTGATGGGAGCGTGGCGCAGTGCACGGTCGCGGGAGAGGTGCTCACCCACAACATCTTCGCGGAAGGCGTTCAATTCGTGCGACATGGTCGTGAGCGGTTCGACGCCCTCAGTATCTACCTCTTTGAGCTTTTCGACCCAGTCGACGATGGAAGTCATGTCCTCCATCATCTTCTCAGCGTCCTTTTCGTCAAACTCCAGACGCGCGAGGTGCGCTATCTTGTCAAGCAATGGTCGGTCAATCTTCATGGTTCTCCGAAATGATGCTGGAGTTCGTTCTCGATGATATTCCTGACCCGTGCTTTGAGTAAAGGCAGGTCTTCAAGCGAGTATGCCGACGGATCAATCGGCTCGTGGAAGATCACCCTTACGGGTTTCCAGTGAAGAACGAACTCACTATCCGGCAAAATTATCCAATTATATGGAATCGTTACCGGAACAATGGGGATTTGTTTCTCGATCGCAGCGCGAAAAGCGCCGTCTTTGAATTCGGACAGGGCGGGGGGATACTTCGATACGATTCCGCCTTCCGGAAATATAACCAGGCTTTTCCCTTCATCCAGGGCACGCAAGGTCTGCACCAGGGTAATGTAGCGGCTTTTCAGCTTCGATCGGTCAACAGTAATGTGGAGCTTACGATACATGAAGCCGAAGAGCGGTACTTTGGCCAGTTCGTTCTTTCCCACAAAAAGAGCGTCGTGCTTGTTCAGCCCGAGCGTTGGAATATCAAGATAAGATGTGTGATTGGGGCAAAAGATATACTGCCTCCGAGGATTGAGAGGTTCGCGGTACTCGACTTTGTACGGTACACCAATCAGAATGAACATCAACCTCGCCCACCAGCGATTCAGTTGGCCGACAAGTCGGAACTTCTTCGGAAATAGTATCGGAATGAAAAGGGGAATGAAAAACACCAGGAAAAGTGCAAGGAAAACCAGTGCACCATAGAACGTATGTAGCCTTTTAAGCCATTTCATGGGGTTCAGCGAGCTGGCTAATCTAAGCAATTTGAGATGACCAGGAAACTTCTTCTCGTCAGCAGGCTTACAAGCCCTTCATCCTCGCAACTTTCAAAATACCCATGATGCTCATGCTGTCTGTGATTTCGCCTCGCAAGACCATGTCGAGGGCATCCTTCAACGGGAGTTTCCAAACCTGGAGATCGGCTTCAGTTTCCTCCAGTGCCGCGTCGCCTTCCGTTAGGTCTTCGGCAAGAAAAACAAAACCTTCTTCGTCGGTAACGGAGTTTGATGTGTGCAGGTGAAGAATTTCGGTCCACTTCGCGGCGGTGAGTCCCGTTTCTTCGCGAAGTTCACGTTTGGCACTATCCAAGGCGTTGTCGGAAAGCGGACCTCCTCCTTCTGGAATTTCCCAATGCCAGGCGTTCAACGTGAAGCGATATTGGCCTACTAACCACGTGTTCAGATCGTTGTCGAGCGCTACGATTCCAATCGCAAGATTTTTGAAGTGAACTTTACCGTAGATACCCTGCTTTCCGGAGGGATTGATCACCTGATATTCCGTGACACGTATCCAGGGATTGTCGTATTTTACTTCCCCCGAGAGGGTTGTCCATGGGTTTTTCGATTCCTTGTCTGCTATCATCTTAAGCGGGACGGTTGTGGTGAATGGCGTGTAAAATTCTACGCCATGAAAAAGCAGCATGTTGCCCAAAACTATCAAATAGTTTTGCCCCGTCGACACCCCGTCTTAATTTTAGAGGCGAAAAGACATGTTGCGATCATCCTTTACCCGAAATCTTATAGAAGCAGGCTGTGACGAAGCCGGACGCGGTTGCCTTGCGGGCCCGGTAGTAGCCGCAGCGGTCATCCTGCCAAAACGATATCGCAATAAAAAGCTCAATGATTCCAAGCAGTTGAAGAAGGAGGAGCGCGAAGAACTTCGGTTTCAGATCGAACAGGATGCGCTGGCATGGGCGGTGGCAGAAGTGGATCATGAGGAAATTGACCGGATCAACATCCTTAAAGCTTCCTTCAAGGCGATGCACCTGGCAATCGAAAAGCTTACGGTTCAGCCCGAACTTCTTCTTATCGACGGGAATCGTTTTGTTCCTTACCGCGACATCCGACACGAGTGTATCGTAAAAGGTGACGGCAAGTACCTGTCTATCGCGGCAGCGTCTATCCTCGCCAAGACCTATCGCGACGAATTGATGTGTAAGCTTGCGGAGCAGTATACAGGGTATGGATGGACAACAAACGTCGGCTATCCTACTGCTGAACATCGCGAGGGAATCAGACTTTACGGAATTACACCGTATCATCGTAAGACCTTCACGCTGCTGCCGGAACAAATGGAGCTTTTTGAGTGAGGCACGCTGTTGTACTGTTTCTTTAGAAAACTGTTTCCATGTGTTTGATTTTTGTAGCCATCAGGCAACACCCTGACTATAAGCTTATTGTTGCAGCTAACCGCGACGAGTTTTACGAGCGTCCCACGTCACCCGCTATGTTCTGGCGCGACCATCCCTCTATTCTGGCGGGGCGTGACCTGGTGGCTGGCGGAACCTGGTTGGGGATATCAAGGGCTGGGAGACTCGCCATGGTGACTAATTTCCGGGACCCTGTTAACGTTCGTCCTACCGCACCGAGTCGGGGCGAGTTGGTGACGAATTTCCTTCTCGACTCCAGAGACGGGGAGCAGTGCCTTCAGGATGTTTCCGGGCGTGCACATCTATACAATGGTTTTAGTCTGATTGCCGGTGATGTCGACCGGCTTTGGTATCTTTCCAATTATGACACGGGGTTGACACCCCTCGGGGAAGGCCTTTACGGATTAAGCAATCACCTGCTGGAAACTCCCTGGCCGAAAGTAGAGAAGGGCAAGCGCCGGTTGCAAACGCTGCTAAAGTCGCCCGAGTTACGCGTCGGTGAGTTGTTCGATGTGTTGTCGGATAGAAGTATCAGCGATGATGCAGCGTTACCCGACACTGGCGTGGGAAAGGAGTGGGAGCGGTTGCTTTCAGCGGCCTTTATCAAGACTCCGACCTATGGAACCCGTTCATCAACAGTGATTCTGGTCAATTCGCAGGGCGGAGTCTCCTTCAATGAACGGACCTATAACCACGAAAAGGATGATTTTGAGTATCGTTCGTATGAATTTCTGTTGAAACCCGGAAGTAAAATTGAAAAAGCGTAGGATCCCTCTCTTACTCCGCATTGTCAGGCGTGTGTTTCCAGTGGTGGAGCGATGGCTCCCCGCGCTAGCTCGCCGGTTTTTTGTGACTATTTTCTTTTCGCCTTTGTCGTACGCTGTTCCCCGGCGCGAGCAAGTATTTGCGCGCAGGGCGGAGAAGTTTTCAATTCGGGTGGGCACCAGGCGAATTCAGTGTTACTCATGGGGAGAAGGCCCATTGATTTATCTGGTACACGGCTGGGCAGGTCGCGCCACTCAATTTTACAAAATCACTACCGGGTTGGTCGACCGTGGGTTCCGTGTAGTCGGCTTTGACGGGCCTGCTCACGGCAAATCCGATGGTCGAGCGACCAGTATTCAGGAGTTCGATGCAACGCTCCGCGTCCTTTACGAGCAGGTAGGCACGCCGATCGGGCTCGTTGCTCATTCTTTCGGTGGCGGGGTGGTGCTGTATGCTGCCATGAATGGCCTGCCTGTTAAAAAGTTGATTAATATCGCTTCTCCTACTATTGGCGATGAAATCATACGCACCTATCTCACAACCATCAACGGGTCGGCTGAAACCGGACGTTGGTTTAAGGAATATGTCAAACGAACGATTGGGAAACCTTTTGATGAGATGACGGCCCTGCACTTTGTCCGGCACCTCCCTCGCCCGGTTGATTTGCTGCTCATTCACGATGAAGATGATCGCGAGGTTGGCTTGTCGCACGCATTGGCTCTCCTTGAGGTCTATCCCCAGGCGCGGCTGTTTAAGACCAGCGGATTGGGGCATACCCGGATCCTGAAGGATGCAAAGGTCGTTGCCGAGTGCCAACGATTTTTTCTGGAACAGAACCCAGGTGCCTGAATCGTCGTTTGAGACCATTGACCCCTTTCTTCGGTCGTTGACATAAGGACAAGGGGATATATGGAGATTTTGGACAATCTTTGTAATTCCTTGCTGAAACCATTAACTAACAGGTCGATGAAGATTATTGAAACCGAGAATATTGCCAAGGCGTACCATATGGGGAACCAGACGGTAAACGCCCTTCAGTCGATTTCAATCACTATTCACAAGGGCGAATATGTCGCGTTCATGGGGCCATCGGGTTCCGGGAAGTCGACCCTTATGAATATCATTGGATGTTTGGATACACCGACCTCCGGAACCTATATGCTTAACGGTAAGCTGGTTAGCGACATGACGGAGAACGAATTGGCTGAGACGCGCAACAAGGAAATCGGTTTTGTATTCCAGACTTTCAACCTGTTACCCCGCGCTTCGGCTTTGGAGAACGTGGCTCTGCCCCTGATCTACGCCGGTTACAGTAAAGCGGAACGAAATGAGATGGCCCTTCACGCCCTTGATAATGTTGGTCTGGCTTCGCGGGCTCATCACAGACCGAATGAGTTGTCAGGTGGGCAGCGTCAGCGCGTTGCTATCGCCCGAGCGTTGGTGAACAATCCTTCTATTATTCTGGCTGACGAACCGACCGGTAACCTCGATACAAAAACGTCTTACGACATCATGAATCTCTTTCAAGAGCTTCATGACAAAGGCAATACGATCATTATGGTGACTCACGAGGATGATATTGCCCACTACTCACACCGGATCATCCGCCTTCGTGACGGTCTCATTGAGTGGGATCGTCGAAACGAGAACGTGACGCGCGCGAAGGAACAGGTCGCCCAGTTGGGACTCGATTAACAGCCTGCCTTAAACCCCCGAACGCCACGGTGTCTCTTCAGCGCCGAGTTCGTACGCCATTTTGCGCGCCAGGATAAACAGGTAATCCGACAACCGATTAAGGTAGCGCAAGACTTCCTGGGGAACAGGTTCCGTTTTATGCAATGCAATGACAAGGCGTTCAGCTCGGCGGCACACTGTTCGTGTTACGTGGGCGAAGGAAACGGCGGGGTGTCCGCCGGGTAATATGAACGAGCGCATGGGCGGCAACTGTGCGTCCATAGCATCGATGGCTTGTTCAAGTCGTGCGGTATCATCGACCGTCAATTCAGGGATTTTGATTTTCGTGTTACCCGGTTCCGCGGCAAGCATCGAGCCCGTTGTAAACAGGCAGTTCTGAATGGAAGTGAGCAGTGCGCTCCTCTCCATGTTAACAGGCTGATCTCTCAGTACGCCCATCCAGGCGTTGAGTTCGTCGACAGTGCCATAGGCTTCTATTCGCAAATCGGATTTGGATACGCGCTTTCCTCCGAAGAGAGCTGTCGTGCCTTCATCGCCTGTTTTTGTATAGATCTTCATGATTCTTTGTTTCTTACATCGCGACGATCCATCCTCGCTTGTCTTCACGCGCTCCGCGTTTTATCCCTTCGAGTTCATCGTACAAGCGGTTTGCAATCGCGCGTTCGCTGACGGGAGGTAGCGTATAGTCCTGACCGTTGTAGCCGATGGTGTCGATGTGGGAAATGCTTGCGGCTGTACCAACGCCGAATGCTTCGGTTAGAGCACCCGTGTTTATAGCATCGATGACTTCTCTAACCGAAATGGCCCGCTCTTCAACAGGGATGTTCCATTCAGTTGCCAGTTGAATTACGCTGTCGCGGGTTATACCGGGGAGGATGGAGTCGCTGAGTTCAGGCGTTACGATTTTGCCATCAATGACAAACATAACATTCATGGTGCCCGATTCCTCAATGTACTCATGCGTTTGCCCATCCGTCCATAAGAGCTGATGGTATCCCTGGTCCTGGGCCAGCTTTGCGGGGTAGATGGACCCGCCGTAGTTGCCTCCTGCCTTGGCATACCCTGTGCCCCCACGCGCGGCGCGCGTGAAGTGTGTTTCGATCTTGACACGCACCGGGGCCGAATAGTAAGGGCCGACGGGCGAGAGGATGACCATAAATGTAAACTCGAGCGAAGGTCGGATTCCAATGTACTCGTCGGATGAAAACAGGAAAGGGCGAACGTAAAGCGATGAGCCGTCTGCCTCCGGTATCCATTGACGATCAAGGGCTATCAGTTGTTTGATGCCTTCCATAAACACATCTTCAGGAATCGCAGGCATACACATTCTGTCTGCAGAACGATTCATTCGCCGGAGGTTGTCGAGGGGTCGAAAAACCAAAGCTTCACCAGAAGCACCGCGATGAGCTTTCAGGCCCTCGAAAATCGACTGTCCATAATGGATGGCGGGCGTAGCCGGACTCACTTCGATTTTTCCGTACGGAACGACGCGAAGGTTGTTCCACTCGCCTTCCGCGAAGTCAGCCATAAACATGTGGTCGGTAAAGAAGTTACCAAAGGGTAAATGGCTGAAATCCGTTTGTGATCGTCGTGATTGAGCGACCTTCTTTACAGTGATATTGACTGACTCTATCATGTTTTTGCTCTTTGCACGTAAATTAGGGCATTCCTGTGTTTATACCTAACACCCGGTAGGATGAAAGAGTTGCGCACGGAATTTTTATTTTGCAGGTGAATTTCTTGCGTTTGATCCGGTATCTATTTCTTCTTTTTCTGCTTTCTCCATTGGTCTCAGCTTTTGGACAGAAACAGCTGGTTGTCGTAAAGCGCGAAAATGTGTTGTTACGGCTCAGTGAGGGTGATGCCTTTACCTATAAACCGAAAGGGAGTACCCGGGTTCACGAGACTTACGTTCGCCAGCTGACCGAAATTGCGGTCATCACGCACCGTGATACGGTACCATTTCATATGATCGACCGGATCTACTTTCGGCAGCGAAAATTCTACAATACCATCGGATCGGCCCTTGTGATTTTCGGCGGCGGACTTTTTATCATCGATCAGTTCAACGAGGTTATCGTCAATGGCCGAGAGCCTGGTCTCGATGATAATGTTTCGCGTTTGTCGGCCGGAGCTCTTGCCCTCGGCATTCCGATGATGCTCATCAAGAAGAAGTCGCAGCGGATCCGGCATCCCGTCAGGTTAATGACGGTTGACCGGCGGTCGATCTTTTACACTCCCGACCGCCGGCAAAGAATAGAGTAATTCTTATTGTTTGGCACCCGCCTCCGCCTCCTGAGTACCCAGGAGGAATGCTTTGATAAAGTCGTCGAGGTCTCCGTCCAGTACCGACTGCGCGTCGGTTCGCTCAACACCCGTTCGCGCATCTTTAACCAGTTTATAGGGATGGAGCACGTAGTTCCGGATTTGCGACCCGAAGTCGATCCGCATTTTTCCCGCTTCTATTTTGTCGCGTGCAGCGTTGCGTTTCTCCAGCTCGAGTTGGTACAGCCGGGATTTCAGCATTTGCATCGCCTTTTCCCGGTTGGCGTGTTGCGAACGTTCTACCTGACATACGATCACGATACCGGTGGGCTTGTGAGTAAGCTGAACCTTCGTTTCCACCTTGTTGACATTCTGACCTCCCGCACCACCTGAACGGGATGTCTGAATCTCGATGTCAGCGGGATTGATCTCAATATTGATCGACTCGTCGACTACGGGGTATACAAAGACGGAAGCGAATGAAGTATGGCGGCGGCCATTTGAGTCATACGGTGAAATGCGCACCAGCCGGTGAACGCCAATTTCCGCTTTCAGTTTTCCATAGGCAAAGGGGCCGTCGATCTCGAGGGTGGCAGACCGAATGCCGGCAACGTCTCCCGCCTGATAGTCGACCTGACGGACCTCATAGCCGTTTTTCTCTCCCCACATGATGTACATGCGGTTGAGCATGTCGGCCCAGTCCTGGCTTTCGGTTCCCCCAGCGCCGGGGTTTATTTCGATCATGGCGCTTAACTGATCTTCCTCACCGCTGAGCATTTTCTTGAACTCGAGCTCCTCTACAGCTTTTTCAGCCTTTTCGAACTCAGCGTTCAGCTCTGCCTCGTCTACATCGCCAGCGTCGTGAAATTCATTCAATACCTCGAGGTCTTCCACCAGCTTATTGACGCTTTCAAAGGCATCCGTCCATATTTTCTTGGAGCGGATATTCTTTAGCATCGCCTCAGCTTCCTTCGGGTTATTCCAGAAATCGGCCTGCTGAGTGATCAGTTCCTCGTCTCTTACTTCGGTAATCTTACGATCGTAGTCAAAGATACCTCCTCAAGGCGCCAACGCGAGCCTTCAAGTCTTTCAACTGTTCTGTAGTCATGTGTAAATTCTTTTTTGGTGAGGGGTAAAGATACAAAAGTGTTGAAGTGTTGGGGTGTTAAAGTGCTAAAGTGTTAGTGTGTTAAAGTGAAATTCGAGCGGGGTGCCTGTCGCTTGCATGAGTTCCAGTTTGCCGGATAGATCGTTTTTGATTCGAACGCTGTAAAGGGCTGTAAGCGAGCATTTGTCCTGGAACTCCTGTTGGGTGATGGTGAGCTTGAAGTCGCGGACGAGGCGCATGACTTCGGGAGTTGCTTCGTAGGTGTAGTTGATAACAACTGACCCGGTGATTTCGCGCTCAACGATGGCGGCTTTGTTCAGGGCATCTTCTGCTGCCGCGCGGTACGCCGTGATGAGTCCGCCCACTCCCAGCTTAATACCTCCAAAATACCGGACCACGACGACAAGAACGTTGGTAAGATTCCGCGATCGGATCTGGCCGAGGATGGGGTCTCCGGCAGAGTGGTTCGGTTCCCCAGCGTCATTGGCCCGGAACCTCTGTTGCGTCGTGCCTAGTATCCAGGCATAGCAATGATGACGCGCGTCGAAATACTCCTTTTGAAGCGCCTCAAGATGGGTTCGAATGGATTCTTCCGTCTCGACGGGAAAGGCAAAGGAGAGAAACCGACTTCCTTTTTCCTTGTATTGCCCGGTGGAGGCGCCTTCGATGGTTCGATAAGCGTAGGTCATAAAATGCGGTCAAATAAAAGAATACCTGTGCGCAATGCAACCTTTTTTGCTGGCGTCAGTCTATGATAGATATAATCTCAACCATGAAAAAGCACTCTTACTTTACTCTTCTTCTCACTCTTTTGGTTCCCGTTGCGCTGCTGGGTCAGCAACGTGATATCAGGGAGGTTAGCCCGTTTACGAAAATTGCATTCGCAATACCGGGAAAGTTGTACATCAAGCAGGGCAGTCAGCAGCGGGTAGAACTTGTTGGTGATCCCGACATCATCCGGGAAGTCGAAACCCGTGTGAACAGTGGCCGGCTCTCTATAAGCCGGGAGTCTCGGTTCAACCGGATCTTTAACAATTCGGACATAACGGTATACATCACCGTTCCCACCCTGGAAGGGTTGCGCGTGAGCGGCTCCGGTGACGCCATTGGCGAGGGGGTCTTTAAGGTGAGGGAGTTTGACGTCGCAGTCAGTGGCAGCGGGTCGGCTGTCGTGGAGGTAGTTGCCGACGAGGACGTGGAAGCCGACCTCTCGGGTTCAGGAAGTCTGACAATCAAGGGGAAGTTCCGCGAGTTCGAGTCGGATGTCAGCGGATCAGGTAAAGTGACTGTTGACGCCGAAATCTACGGCACAGCTGATTTGAGTCTTTCGGGCTCGGGGAAAATCATCGCCCGGGGGAAAGCCCGGGAAGTTAAAGCCGACATCAGCGGCTCGGGCAAGGTACAGGCCGCCGAACTTCAGGCGACACGATGCCGGGTGAGAATCTCTGGCTCGGGCGATGCGCAGGTTTATGCCAAAGAAGAGCTTGAAGCCGATATCGGCGGCAGCGGTTCGGTCTCCTACGCGGGTGATCCCAGGAGAGTCAACAGCAATACTTCGGGCAGCGGCAAAGTGCGCAAGCTCTGATTAGATTCCCAAAGCAGTTTTTAGTCGGGCATACCCGCTCTTACTGAGGGGTATGCGCGATCCTGTTTTCAGGAGGGCGATATGAGTATCTTTTTCGAGCGGTTCTATACGTGTGATCTGCGCCAGCTGAATGATATACGATCGATGTACACGAACAAAGCGGCTCGGGTCGAGTACCCGTTCGTAATATGACATCGTTTTCTTTTTCAGGAACATCTCGGATGCTGTGTGGATTTTCACATAGTCGTCATAAGCTTCGATGTAAAGTACTTCACCGACGGGGATGATCCTGATGTTGGGCCCTTCGCGAACGACTATTCGATTAGCCTCTTCCGGTTGGCGTAATTCCTGAATGCCAGGAGCAGGGGAGGTGTCGCGCTGCTGAAGCCATTTTTGCATGGCCTTGTCGAATCGTTCTTTACTAAACGGCTTAAGGAGATAGTCAACGGCGTTCGCCTCAAACGCCTTGATGGCGTGCTCGTCAAAGGCCGTGGTGAAGATAACGGACGGGGGGTCGTCAACCAGTTCAAGCATTTCGAATCCGTTTATACGCGGCATTTGGATATCCAGAAATACCAAATGAGGTTTGTGTTCGGCGATAGCTTTTACCCCTTCAAATCCGTCATTGCATTCTGCTACTACCGTAACCTCGGGGTGGTCTCGCAGATAATCAACAACGATGGTCCGGGCAAGGGGTTCGTCATCTATGATTATGGTGCGTATCATGGGTGCTGAGGGATTTTAAGTGTTGTGGTAAATAGGTTGTTGGTCTGGGAAGTTTGGAGCAGGTCGTTACGGGCATAGAGCAAATAGAGGCGCCGACGAATGGACGAAAGTCCGAAGCCGGTTCCTTCCCGCGATTGTGCACTTGTGGAATCGTACGGGTTGGTGACTGTCAACACCAGGTGCTCATTTTGCGCCGTGGCGTTAATGCGGATGATTGTCTCACCCAGCGTATCGTAGAGTCCAAACTTGATAGCGTTTTCAACTATGGGCTGAAGGAGGAGAGGAGGAATCCGGTACATTAGCGCTTCATTGCTGCAGGTCACGTCAGTTCTTAGTCGGTGGCCAAATCTCACCTTCTCAATTTCGAGATACAACGTGAGGTGCTCAAGTTCTTCGGAAAAGGGAATGAGTTTCTGTGATTCCTTTTTGAGTGTGCTTCTGAAAAAGTCGGACAGCTGGTGTATCATCTTGCGTGCTTCCTCGGGTCTCGTTCCGGCAAGGGCGCTAATGGAATTTAGGCTGTTGAACAGAAAATGTGGCTGCAGCTGTTGTCGTAGTTTGGATAGTTCTGCTTCCCGGGCCAGCTCCTGGGCAGTCATAGTTCTTTTTTCCGCTTCTCTGGTTTCGGCCAGCGTAAACCAGATCCATGCGATATGAGTAATCAACGCGATCATCATCCAGCAATAGAGTCCCCGGATCACCATCGACTGTTCTACAAACACCTCATAGGAGGGGGGCGCCTCGATGAGCCACACAGTCATGTGACTTATCGCCAGGACGGTGATGACCGCCAGAGCGACACTCATGGCGAGGCGTACTGACTGTCGAGGATTGTAGTATCGCATCACCAGGATCATGTCATAGCCTGCAAATGCGATAAATAGGTTGGTGATAGCCGAATCGGCAAAACTGATCGACCATCCAAACTCAAAGGTTAACTCGACGGCTATCGCTTGTAGGAAAACCCAGCAGGCGCACCACGCCAGAAAGAACCATAGTATCCTCTTGTATACATCAGGCGACGTCACGAGTCTCGACTGTTTTTGCGTGTGTCCTCAGATAGATAGCTTTTTGATGAATACAATCAATATAGGCTTTCTCTTCGTCGGTCTCATGAATCTGCGAATATATCTCGACGCCGTCTTCCAGCCGCGACAGTTCAATAACTTCGGCTACGTTGATAAATTCCCAGCGCACTGTTTTGTTTGCATCATTAATAAAAGCATCCTCTTCGCGAATACCGATCATTCGTGCCTTCAGAAAGGCTTCTTCTTCGCTTGCGGCTGCCACCAGACGCAGTTGTTCGTCGAATTGCGGGCGTTGAACCGCCTCCGCTGTGCTAATCCTGAATACAATCTTTGATATATACCAGTTCATAAAGCTTACCTTCTGTATCCTGCTTACCTTCATCTTATTCATTTCAACCGGGCTCGTTCCCGGACCAGGATTGCCACCAAGAGTTCGCTAGACACCGCTGTAACTGCGAATCTCTATTCCTCCGAGCACACAGGTACCCTTGAGAACAAGTACCTTATCGTCTTCGCCCGGAGGAATATGACGCGTAGGCCGCTTGTCGTCAATTCCGCCGAAAATAGCGACGAGTTCACCCGTTCTGATTTTCCAGTCGGCGGGAACAATAAGCTTCGTGCCACCGAAGACCTGTGTAAGTTCTAGTTCAACAGTATTGTTGAGCTCTGCCTGACTGAAGTTCAGTTCGGTGCCTCCGAAAACGGTTACTGATTCTCCTCCCTGGAAGTTCTTAGAGATGATGTTTTTCTTTATTCCACCGAACACGACTACTGAGTCGAGTAGGTCGTCGCTCGATTCGTGGGCGGTTTCGGCCTCTCCCTGTCCGAACCGTTCATGTTTTTTTTTTCCTGAACGAAGCACCATAAAAAGACCGACGCCTATGATAACCAACGGCCAGGTATAGCGCGATATGTTGAAGTCGGGATAGAAATCGTCGAGCAATAGAAACGAGCCAATGGCAATGGGTATAAGCCATCCAAATCCGCGGAATCGATGACTGATTCCAATCACGACACCGACTGCGATAAGGATCATTTCGAACGAGAAGATCCAGCGGGGTATTTCCGCTCCTGCCCGGTAGGCGAGCAACAAGACACCGAAAATAATAATAGCAAGTCCGGTCCAGATGCGGCCGTTGCGTTCGCAGCTGTGGGGGGGGCGAGTTCTTTGCATATCGGGGTTTGTAGGTTCCATATCTTTCTTGTTTGGTGTACCAAAGATAACGACACTGTTTGTTGCCGGGATACGGTCAATAGGCCGGGGAAGGGGCGGGGTAGGTGAATGGCGGATGGGGGGCGGTGAAGGAAGGGGTGTCCGCTTCAATTGAAGAAATTGATCCGCGCGTACTGCAAGAGGAGAATGGTTTTGGCGTCTTTTATCTCGCCGGTGGCAATCATGTTGTAGGCTTGCTCAAACTGGAGTTCGAGTACTTCGATGTCTTCCTGTTCGGCAGCGAGACCACCTCCTTCACCAATTTTTTGATCGGGTGTATACTCGCCTACGTAATAGTGAATGATTTCAGTAACGGCTCCGGGTGAAGAATATGCTTCCAGGACTTTTTCGACGTTGGTGATTTTGTATCCGGTCTCCTCCTCCGTCTCACGGCGAATCGCGTCATCGGGATGATCTTCATCGAGCATCCCGGCACACGTTTCTATAAGTGTCCCGTCATCGTTTCCATTGACGAAGGAAGGCAGTCGGAACTGTCGTGTAAGGATGACTGTACGGGTGGCAAGATTATAGAGTAAGATGGTTGCGCCGTCGCCGCGATCGTAAGCTTCGCGTTTCTGTACCACGGGTTTGCCCGTTGAATCATTGATGGAAAAAGTGTACTCGTACAAGCGATAGCGGTTGTGCGCCAGTAGTTTTTTTTCAATGATTTTGGGATGTTTCATGCGGCGCTCACAGGGTGGCCATTGAAAAGATTTGAGCTTGCCGGCTTAAGCTTATGAAATAGTTCCAGGCATACCCACGCGTCGGTGGCGGCGTATTCGATTTGTTTTTGCGTGAAGGTGCGCACTTCCCAGTTCGACGTCTGCGCGCTCTTGGAGATCCGAAATCCGAGCAGGAGAGCGGTAAGTTTCTTGACGCTCTCTACTTGCAAGCCGGCCTGTTTTGCCAGTACCGACAAGTCGTGAAAACCGGCGGGCTCGAACTTGCGCAATTTCTGAAGGGCTTTGAGATCATCGCGAATGCCTACGCCCGCTTTGACGATTTTTGGGTTAGAGAGGAGGCCAATGATTTCGTTGGTCAAACCCGTATGGTTGAGGCGGATCAGATACACTCTGTCGGGTGTGGCAATTTGCAGCAACGAGACGTCGTAAAGTTGTCCTTTGCGAAAAGACGGTCGGGTCTCGGTATCAAATCCGATAACATCAAAGGCTTCAATATCCCGGATGATACGCGCGAGCTTAGCTGGATCACTGATGACGCTTGTCTTTCCCGTGTAACTACGCAGGGGTAAGTTGTTGATTTCTTCGGCGGTTATGCTGATTCTCGTTCCATCTGGCCGCGGGCTTAATCCATTCTCCTGATTGAGTTCAACATCCATTGAAAATAAGTTTGATCAAAAATCCGACGGGGTTTGGTTTGAAAGAGTTCTCAAGATAGCGGAATTTTTTCGTTCGTCGGTCTGGTCGCAGGCTAAATGTCAGTTCCGGCTGGCATCGATAGCTGCCATCTGAATAACGACTTCAACACATATCATTGTTTCTGCGTTCACCGTTCCGGGATTTTAGTATTTTGGCTGCTTCAAAACCTCACAGGATGGCTAATTCATTATTCCGCAAGAAGAGTATATCCCGGATGATAGCAGAAACCAGGGAGGTCGAAGCCACTGGCAGCGGCCTGAAGAAAGTACTGGGAGTTCGCGATCTGGTGTCGATGGGTATTGCGGCAGTGGTCGGGGCAGGTATTTTTTCGACGATCGGAACGGCCGCCTTTAACGGTGGTCCCGGCATCTCTCTACTCTTCATCATCACTGCAGTAACCTGCGGTTTCTCAGCGCTTTGCTATGCCGAATTCGCCAGTCGGGTGCCCGTGGCAGGAAGTGCTTACACCTATGCTTACGTGTCGTTTGGAGAGCTGGTAGCGTGGATAATTGGATGGGCGTTGGTCCTTGAGTACACGATCGGGAATATTGTTGTTGCTATTTCCTGGAGCGGGTACTTTAATAATTTGTTACAGGGATTTGGTATTCACCTGCCGGCGTGGCTCACCACTGATCCCGGAGCCGCACGGGCTGCATACGCTCAGGTCGAAAACGCGATCGCTCAGGGGTTGGTGCTCGACGATCGATTGCTCTTTATACAGGAATCATGGCATGCTGCGCCCATGCTTTTCGGGGATCGGCTGTTTATCAATGTGCCGGCATTTCTGATTGTAGTGATTATCACTGTCCTGACTTTTGTCGGTATTCGGGAGAGTAAGAAAGCCACCAATTTTCTGGTCGTTTTCAAGGTCTTGGTCATTCTGTTTGTGATCAGTATAGGATTCTTTTACGTTGAGCCCGCGAACTGGAATCCTTTCATGCCGAACGGATTCGAGGGGGTGTTACGCGGTGTCTCGGCTGTCTTCTATGCTTATATCGGGTTTGATGCCATATCTACTACTGCGGAGGAGTGTCGCAACCCGCAGCGCGATTTGCCGCGCGGTATGATTTATTCCCTGCTGCTTTGTACAGGGTTGTATATTCTCATTGCTTTCGTTCTCACCGGAATGGTTCACTATACCGAGCTGCAAGTAACCGATCCGTTAGCTTTTGTCTTTGAACGTGTTGGGCTGGATTGGATTAGCTACATTGTTTCCATTAGTGCTGTGGTAGCAACCACTTCCGTCCTCCTTGTCTTTCAGCTCGGGCAGCCCCGCATTTGGATGAGTATGAGTCGCGATGGATTGTTGCCGCGGTCGTTTGCCAAAGTACACCCTCGCTACCAGACTCCCTGGTTCTCTACAATCGTTACAGGGGTCATGGTGGCAATTCCCACTCTGTTTATGGGTAGCGACCTTATGACCGATCTTACAAGTATTGGTACCCTATTCGCTTTCGTTCTGGTTTCAGGGGGAGTTCTTTTGTTACCCAGACTCACCCCCGATCAGCGGGAACGCAAATTTCACCTGCCCTACATCAACGGTAGGTTTATTGTTCCGATTGTTTTTCTGGGATACTTACTGCTTGTCCGGGACAAGCTTGCTGGTGCGCTGACTAACGTTGGCGACCTTCAGACGTTCCTGTTCCTGGTGTTTGTAGTGGGGGGCCTGGTGTTGTCAGTATTAACGTATATCCGCAACTTCTCCCTGATCCCCATTATGGGAGTTTTGTTCTGCTCCTATCTGCTCATCGAGATTCCTGCGCAGTCTTGGGTGTACTTCTTTGTTTGGATGGCCCTGGGACTGGTCATCTACTTTGGCTACGGTTACAGGAAGAGCAAGCTGGCTGCTGAAAGTGATAGCGCAGACAGTGGACGGGCTCAGTAGTGATACACCAAACGATTACTCGCTCTTGATGTCGTATCGGACACCGCGTTGTGCGAGGTGATCGAGGATGAATTTGTAGTGAGCCTCATCTTCCCCAAGATACTCGGGTGGACAGACGCCCTTTCGATTAAAGCTTCCGTTGGCAACAAGGTGTACGGCTGCCGTACAGGTGTATCCCGTGGTGCGAGCCATGGATAGCGTGCCTGAGCTGACATCCGTGTGGTCGAGCAGGTTATAGGTCCACGTGCGGGGTGCGCCGGATTGTTCTCCGGAAATTTGGATCCTCATCACCGTGAATTCACGCTCGCCCGGTTTCAGTTTCCATTGAGGAAACAGAAGACGAGCGGTAACATCAATCGGGCGTACAGACGTACCGTTGATATCAATGGGCTCCTGAGAGAAAAAGCCGGATTCGCGCAGCAGTCGCAGGTATTCGATGGTTCCCGGGTAGCGCAGTGTTTTTTCAATCATATCCGGAATGTGCGGCATAGTTTGGATTAGTGTCCGTAATCCGTCCGAATTCCAGGACTCAAGTGTTCCTATTCCTTCGAAGTCGATTAGCTCAGGATCGGAGAGCGCTTCCCGGACGACAATGGCACCATTCTGAACGTAACGCGCTGGCCTGACGTATTCTTCAATGACATCAATCGGTGAAAAAACTGCCTTGTATTCCCATGGCCATGTCCTGGCTACGGGTAATCCACCTACGAGGCATTCGTAGCGAAGTACCTTCATCTGCTTGTTGTGATAACCCAGCAGTATGTTTCCCATGCCGGGAGCTACGCCGCAGTCGGTGACGAGGGTAACTTGCTTACGGCGGGCTTCCTCGTCGAGCAGGAAAGGATCTTCGGGGAAAAAGGAAATATCAACCATGTTTTTGCCGGCCTGAACAACTGCTTGCGCGACGCCGAAGCCCATGAATCCGGGAACCGCGCCTACAACGAGATCGAAGGTGCTTACAAATGCACGTAACTTGTCTTTGTCGTTGAAATCGAGAATCTCAGTGCCTACGCCTGATGCCTGTAATGCTCCGAACGAATCGTCGCGAATGTCGGCAGAGGTAACCTGGAAATCACGGGCCAGGTCAAGCGCGATAGCCTTTCCGACGAGACCTGCTCCCAAAACAGCAATTTTCTTCTTCATCTCCTTCCTGGATTATTGGTTTGGCGGTGATTTTAGGACACGCTCAAGCCTTTTGTTAAATTGATGTCTTAAATCACCGCATATGCTCAGCCCTGCGAAGATAATTGAAAAAGCCCGGCATTCGACATGGTATCGCCGCCTATTGAACTTGTCGCTCAATCGTCTGGTTCCGTTCAATAAGCCCCACGGTTTTCGCGTTGTGGAGTTGGAATCGTACGCGGTGAAGGTTCTGTTGCCTTACCGAAAGCGAAACCTGAATCACATACGAGGCCTTCACGCGTGTGCGCTCGCAACGGTTTCAGAGTTTTCAACGGGCCTGGTCTTAATCTCACAACTAAATCCGCGCGAATACCGGCTCATCATGCAGCGCCTTGAAATGGACTACCATTATCAAGGGAGAACGGATGCGTATGCCACGTTTCGCATCTCGGAAGAATGGCTCAGGGATGAAATTCTCCAGCCTCTCGAAAGCAGCGATGCAGTTGTTACCACCTGCCAGGTGCTGGTTCACGATGCGAGTGGCAACCACCTGACGACGGGACGCGTGTACTGGCAAATCAAGAAATGGAGTGCCGTAAGGAAAGGATAGCGGTATATGTTATGATCTGCGGGTTAATCAACGTCGATTATCTTTTCCCGACAGAATACTCAGATAGCTTTCGTAGCGCGTGATTGAAATTTCCCCGCTCTTGACAGCGTCAAGGACTGCGCAATCGGGTTCGTTGTAGTGGATGCAGCGTGCCCCAAATTTGCAGTCTTGTCGGCGAATGCGCATCTCCGGGAAGTAGTCGGAGAGCTCCTGGTCGGACATGTCGGCCGGGGCCCACTCTTTAATTCCCGGAGTGTCGATGACAAACGTATTGTTATCCAGCGGGAACATCTCAGCAAATGTCGTGGTGTGCTTCCCCTTTAGTGAGAAGTCCGAGAGGTCGCCGACTTTCTGGTTTATCTCCGGACTCAGGGCATTGAGCAGGGTTGATTTTCCAACACCTGAGTGGCCGGCAAGCAATGTAGTCTTACCTGTCAGGGCTTGTCGCAGTGCTTGAAGGTCGTCGTGAACGGCTGATACGGCCAACGTGGCAATACCAATGCGGTGGTAGAGGTCAGCTATAGCCTCCTGAAATTCCAGTGCTTCGTCGTCGAGAAGGTCGCGTTTGTTGAATACAATAGTTTGAGGGATTCGAAACGACTCTGCCGACACCAGAAACCGGTCTATAAATCCGGTCGATGTTCGAGGGAGCGCTACGGTGACAATCAGGAAGGCCTGGTCGACGTTAGCGGCCAGCACATGAGTGTGACCTTTCTTCTTTACGGATTGCCGTGTGATGTGATTTGTACGTGGTAGAATGGCAGTGATAGCTCCGACATCGTCTTCTTTTTCAAAGCTGACCCGGTCGCCAACTGCGACAGGATTGGATTCTCGGATGCCTTCCAGCCTGATTCGGCCACGCACTTTGCAAATAATCCGGCTGCCGTCTTCGGCTAAGACGTCATAGAATGACCCTGTAGAGCGAAGTACGATGCCTTCCATGATTGTTTTGTGGTACGGATAATTCCGTGAGGAGTTTCGGTATTACGGTTTCTCAAGAAGTTGCCGGCAGTAGCCGACAATTTGCGTAGTAGCGCCAGTGCTTTCCTCCACGTACTGCCGACACACTTCACATGCCAGAAGAAACGTCTCGGGAGTATTCAGCATTTCAAATTTCTTCTTAAGATCAGGGTAATCGGCTACCGGAAACGCGCCACCGCGGTTTATCAGGTCGAGTGCTTCCTGAAATTTCTCATAATTTTTGTTGCCAAACAATATCGGCATACCGTACGAAGCGGCTTCAAGA
This sequence comes from uncultured Roseivirgaceae bacterium, assembly GCA_964532595.1. Lineage (GTDB taxonomy): Bacteria > Bacteroidota > Bacteroidia > Cytophagales > Cyclobacteriaceae > Chryseosolibacter. The sequence continues at coordinate 39,068 of CAZHIQ010000006.1, read as the reverse complement.
ATGTTGTGAAGTCCCTTTCCAAAGGCGCCTCCAACAAACGCGAACTCCCCGTAACGATAGAGACGGGAGAGAAGACCGACGTTATCGATGATCAGCACGGAGAAAGATTCGAGATCTGCTTCTTCTGCCTGCGAATATCGGATAGACGAAACCGAAAGTGCCCGCTCAAATTCAGAAATCTGCTGTTCGTTGATTTCATGAGGGGCGACAATGAATTTTAGGCGATTTTCATTGATAAGGGGAAGAAGTACGTCCAGGTCTTCGGGCCAGGCACTGCCTACTACAAAGACGCGGTCTTTGCCTTTGAACGCTTTGGCAATTTCCACTTCCGCCGCCTGACCAACGATTTGAGTCACGCGGTCGAAACGCGTGTCGCCCGATACGGTTACATTATAGATGTCAATAGAATGAAGTAGTTGAGCGGAGGTCTGGTTTTGAACGAAAAAGTGGGAAAAATTACGCAGGATACTCCGGTTGAAGGAGCCTGATTTTCGGAAAAACACTTGTCCGGGGCGAAAAATGGCGGAGATAGAAAGAAGAGGGATATTCCTTTCCTTGAGTTGTCGGGTGTAATAGTACCAGAACTCGTACTTGACAAATATTGCCAGGCTGGGGTTTACCAGTCGCACGAACCGTCGGGCGTTGCTTTTGGTATCGAGTGGGAGGTAAAAGATGTCGTCGGCGCCAGGGTAGTTTTTTCTGATGCGATAACCGCTGGGAGAAAAGAAAGTTAGAAAAATGCGGTATTGGGGCAGTTCCTGACGCAGGGACTCAATTACAGGACGACCTTGCTCAAATTCGCCGAGCGACGCGCAATGGACCCAAATGATACGGCGAGTGTTGCCCTCAAGGGCCTGGGTAATGCGTGTAAAAATGTTCCGTCGGCCCGCGATGAAATCCCGAGCCTTGTCATCGAACAGACTGGCGATCCTGAGACCGACACCGTAAAAAAAGATGAAAAGGCGATAGAATACATTCATGGGTCGCAAAAATACCAAAAGGGGGTCCATGAACGATTTTTTTCCAGCAAGAAATACGTTTATTTTGAAGTCTACCTTATCTATACCTACTATGAATCGCTTATTACGAATGCTCCTTGCTTTTTCGCTGGTGGTTGGTACTACCAGTGTAGCGTCTGCTCAGGATGATCTTGATAAATTCCTCAGTGGAAGCGTTGAAGATGGTGAAAAACTCATCGAGGCCTACATAAATCCCTTCATGAAGAGTTTCGGGCTGGGATTGAACCAGGGATGGTACAATACGGCCAAACCCCACAAAATCGCTGGCATTGATATCACCATTACGGGCAACGCGATGGTTGTTCCGCAGGCTGACCGCTTTTTTAATGTGAGCGACCTCGGTTTGCAAACATTGCAGCTCGACCCGTCGTCACCGTATTATCCGGAAATGCCAACCATTATTGGTCCTGAAGATGAGTCTTACCTGCGTATAGTAGAAGAAAATTCCGGATTGTCGGAGGCTTTTGAAGTGCCGGGAGGTCTTGATCTTGAAGGAAATATTGGAAAAAACTGGATCCCTGTGCCTATGGCCCATGTCGGGATCGGCCTTATCAAAGGCACCGACCTCAAACTGCGTTTTACACCCACTATCGATCTGGGAGATAATGGATCGTTGAAAATTCTTGGGGTGGGCGTGATGCACGACATCAAGCAATGGATCCCCGGTATGAAGTTGCTTCCCTTCGATCTGTCCGGTTTCGTTGGGTATACCAAAATTGAACTCGATACCTATTTTGATCCCGAAATGAACCCCAGCCAGCACGCCATCTTCGAGGCGAGTGCATGGACGGTCCAGGGACTTATCTCGAAGAAGTTTTCTATTCTGACGTTGTATGGAGGAGTTGGTTACAATTCAGCCAACACTAATCTCGCTTTGAAGGGAGATTTTGATGTTGACGACGACGGTGAGATTGAGAGTCACGAAAGAGACCCTATTTCCCTCCGCTCAGCGTCTTCCGGATTTCGTGCTACGGCCGGAATGCGGCTGAAACTCGCGATTCTGACCTTCCATGCTGACTATACAGTGCAGGAATACAACTGTATTTCCGCGGGGGTTGGGATTTCAATCCGTTAATTACCGGCCTTTGTAGTCAGGTTTGCGCTTTTCAATGAATGAGTGCATACCTTCCTTCTGGTCATCAGTAGTGAAGCAGAGGTAGAAGTTCTTGCGTTCGAAGTGCAGCCCCTGTTCGAGCGGCATTTCGAACGCCTGAAGAACTGCCTCTTTGGCGAGTTGCACCGCTATGGGTGACATGGATGCTACTTCACTCGCAAGTGCGACAGACTCCTGAAGGAGCATTTCCATAGGAACTACCTTGTTAACGATTCCCCGGGAGAATGCCTCAGCGGCCGTAATTAATTTTCCGGTTAGTACAAGTTCCATTGCACGCGCCTTGCCTATAACACGGGCCAGACGCTGAGTTCCTCCGGCACCGGGTATTACGCCAATTCTGATTTCGGGTTGGCCGAACTGTGCAGTCTCCGAGGCGACAATCATATCACAAGACATGGCCAGTTCACAGCCACCGCCAAGGCAAAAGCCAGACACGGCTGCGATCAGCGGTTTCTTTGTTTTTCGAATCTGATCCCAGGTTGCGAACTGATCCGCTAACAGCATATCTACGGCCTCCAGATTCGCCATCTGTTTAATGTCGGCACCCGCCGCGAATGCCTGCTCGTTCCCGGTGATTATGATTGCGCGTACATCGTCGTCGCGATCGAGCGCATGAAGCGAATCACGCAGCTCCTGCATTAACAGGGTATTGAGGGCATTTCGCTCTTTCGGGCGATTTATCTGGATGAGGGCAACCGCGGGGGCATACTGGGACGTAACGAGAAGGTGCTCCATATCGAAGTGATTTGTCACACATTTGAAAAACTCCGCGCCCGCTTTCCTGAGGCAGAATACCCTTATATCTGATAATGGCTATCTTTACGCGCCATGAAAAAAGTAAAAGTCCTATTTGTTTGTTTGGGAAATATCTGCCGTTCTCCCCTCGGCGCCGCTATACTGCGGAAGAAAATCAAGGATCACGGAATAGAGTCCTGGGTTGAAGTTGATTCTTGCGGGACCTCTAATTATCATATCGGCGGTGATGCCGATCCGCGCACGCGTGCGAATGCCCTGAAAAACGGAGTGTCAATGGAGCATTGCGCGCGTCAACTCACCGAACAGGATCTGGATGACTTTGATTACATCTTCGCGATGGATCGCAGTAACTATCAAAACATCCTTCGTCTCGTGAACGGGCGCAAGGTTGAACACAAAATTCGAATGATGCGCGAGTTCGATCCTATGGGTCATGGAGAGGTGCCCGATCCGTATCACGGGGGCGAAAAAGACTTTCAGGAGGTTTTTGATATCCTGGATCGATCCATTAACAAGTTCATTGAGCACCTGAAAGCGACAAACCAGTAAGACATTACCAGAGAGTCTTCACGGCCTGGAGTGATTTCACTGTGCTCGTAGCAGGATCTGGAAGGTGGTGCGTGACGATTGCTCCATTAGCACCGACTGTTTTCGATACAGTTCGACGGTAGTTGAATCGTAATTCTTAATCGTTACGAGGGTGAGACCGGTGTTGTAGTAGACTTCAAAATCGGGTTGCAACCTGGCTACCAGGGCTCGGAGTTTACTTTCGCGAAAGTCGAAACAAAAGGAGAATGAGATCGCTGAGTTCTGCATTACATTGATGCGAATATTCAGGTCGGTCAGGGTCGCGAAAATAAGTCGCAAGTGGTCTTCGGTGATGAAGGTGTAGTCCGTTACCTTGCAGGATACCAGGCATTGATTGTCTTTAAAGACAATAAGGGGAGGCAGGTTATCGATCCGGCACTCGTATATCATTGTACCCGGAAGCGTAGGGTCGTCGAAGTTTTTTACGTAGAGGGGTATTCCTTGCGTGGCTAGGGGCTGTATGGTTTTGGGGTGGATTACTGACGCACCGTAATATGTCATCTCAGCCGCTTCGCGGTAGGGAAGCTCGGGGAAAACCCGAACGGTGGGAATCCTCTTGGGATCAGCGTTCATGACGCCGGGTACGTCCTTCCAAATCGTCACCGATTTTGCGCCCACGCACGCAGCAAAGATAGCTGCTGTGAAGTCCGACCCGTCCCGCCCAAGGGTAGTGGTCACGCCGCTGGGCGATTTTCCAATAAAGCCCTGCGTGATCAGGAACCGATGGAATCGCAACTTGTCGGCGAGTGCCTGCATGCGGGTCCGGGTTTCTTGCCAGTCAACTTTCGCTTCGCGATGTGTTTCGTCGGTCTGCACATAGTCTCGCGCATCGATCCACAAACTGCTGGCTCCCTGGCTGACGAGGTAATGGTTGATGATAGTGGTAGAAATCAACTCGCCAAACGCTACGACGTTATCGTAAATTTTGTCATAGGGCCCTTCAGCCTGGAGGGCATTATCGAGGTCTTGAAAAAGTGTGTCGACCTCTGAGAAAACGTCGTGTTCAGGGGGAAAGAGCGTCTGCATGATCGTGGCATGAAAATGCTGCAGACTACTGCGCTCGGACGAGCCGTCTTCTCCTCGGCGGGTTAGGCTTAGCAGCTTTTCGAGAGCGTTGGTTGTTTTTCCCATCGCTGATACTACTACAATCAGCGATTCATCGTCGGAAGACTGTAGAATTCTCGCTACGTTTGCTATGCCTGCGGCATCCTTTACGGATGCGCCACCGAATTTGAAGACCTTCATGGTACGGGGTATTATATAACGTATTGGAGCGAAAGCTATGCAAAAATCAATGAATAAAGCTTATGCGACAAGCGTGGAGAGTTCGCGAATTGCGCACTCCATCGGCACGGCGCTCGATCGGTTTATCAAGATCAACCAGGATCAATTTCCTTATGCCAGTGGAGAGCTCTCGCAATTGCTGCGCGACATCGCGCTGGCTTCAAAGGTGGTGAACAGGGAGGTAAACAAGGCCGGACTTATCGATATCATGGGTGCAGCCGGATCGGCAAACCTCACAGGCGATGAACAGCAAAAGCTGGACGTCCTTGCCAATATTCGATTTTCCCGCGCGTTGACCAAGGGAGGGGAAGCGTGTGCGATTATCTCGGAAGAGTCGGAGACATTTCTAGACCTTAAGAATCAGGGAAAGTATGTAATCGCCATCGATCCCCTCGACGGTAGCTCCAACATTGATGTTAATGTTTCGATCGGGACAATTTTCTCAGTCTATCGCCGAAAAACTCCCGTGGGTACGCCCATCAGCCAGGAAGATATTATGCAGAAGGGCAGTGAGCAGGTTGCTGCCGGTTATGTTTTGTACGGTTCATCGACGATGCTGGTTCTTACCACCGGATATGGCGTGCACGGTTTTACTTACGAAGCCAGCCTCGGTGAGTATTTTCTGTCGCATCCGGAAATGAGAATCCCTGATGACGGAAAGATTTACTCCATCAACGAAGGTTTGTGCGATACCTTTGAGCCATCGCTGCGGGCATACTTGCGACATTGTCACAGTAATGAATATACGGCCCGCTATGTCGGCTCCCTCGTTGCCGACTTTCACCGGAATTTATTGAAGGGGGGTATTTACATCTATCCGGCTACACGTAAGTCGCCTCAGGGAAAACTTCGCTTGATGTTCGAGTGTAATGCCCTGGCATTTCTGGTAGAGCAGGCTGGCGGTAAGGCGAGCGACGGGCATCGGCGTGTTCTCGACATTCTACCCACGGAACTACATCAACGAACTCCATTTTTTGTTGGATCCCGCAACATGGTTGAGGTGGCCGAGGCCTTTATCCGGGAGGAAGCAGCGGAGCCACTGCCGTCAGAAAACTATTAAGCAAGCCGGCTTACGAGGCCTCTTCAGTGTTTTCGGCCTCATCCTCGCTTTTCTCTTCGAGTGCTTCCGGAGCATATTTCCGGATAATGGCGTACCACCTTACCAGCTTTTTTATATCGGAGGTATATACACGGTTTTCGTCGAACTCAGGGAGGACGGCTTTCATGAAAGCACGAAGCTCGGAAGCGTCGGAGTTTCCGTCTACGCCGGGGTCATCTCCGAATTCATTCTGAATTTTTCTCAATACATCTTCAAGAGGAACATTGCCCTCTTTGTTCACTGTGTATATCGAAATTTCATTTAGCAAAGACAGCCGATGATTGGTCGTGGCTACCATTTTCGTCTTTGACTCGTCGAGCGACTCGAGAATCACTCCCGATTTCGTGGGGGCTACCACTTTGAACAAGCCTCCTTTACCAGATACAGTTGCTATGTCGGCTATTGTCATTGCGCAAAAGATTTAACGGCGACAAAACTAATCATTTTCATTTCTTTCCGGCCAGTGCGTCGCCGATAAATGCGAGGAGTTCTTTCCTGCCCAGACGGTCGGTCGATGACGTGATAAAGATCGGCGGGAGTTCCTCCCAACTCTGCAGCAACGTAGACTTATAGATATTAACCGAGCGGGTTAGCTGGTTGCGCGTTAGCTTGTCGGCCTTCGTAAAGACAATTGCCAGGGGGACTCCCTGTTCGCCCGACCACTGAATGAATTCAAGGTCAATCTTTTGGGGTTCGAGCCTGACATCGATGAGAACAAAAAGGCAGTACAGGTTTTCGCGGTATCGCACGTAATCTTCAATGATTTGCCCGAATCCGGCCCGTTTTTCCCTGCTCACTCGCGCATAGCCGTAGCCCGGGAGGTCGACAAGAAAGAAAGCGTTGTTTGCCAAAAAATGGTTGATGGTCTGAGTTTTCCCGGGGGTGCCCGACGTTTTTGCGAGGTGTTTCCGGTTTGTGAGCATGTTCAGGAGGGACGATTTCCCTACATTTGACCGCCCGATAAAGGCGAAATCGGCCTTGCCCGGAGGGCATTTTTTGACGTCGGCGACGCTCGAGACGAATACTGCCTGCGTTATGTCCATAGATTTGCGGCCAAGTTAGTAAATATTTGCCGGGGTGACCGATATCGGTTGAGGCGCCCTTGCGGCAGAATCAGTCGTTTTTCCTATATTAGCATCTGGTATAAAAGTATTTTGCCAGTTAACTTCCCTGAAGAGATGTTTGTTACCCGCCGCGTACTTATTTTTTTGGCGCTCCTCACTCTTCCCGCTTACGTGTTCAGCCAGCAAGACCCGAAACAAACGGCGCGTGACTACATGCAGGTTGCCGAAGAGATGATTCAGGGATCCCAGGCGCTTGACGACGCGCGTGGTCTCGTGGTATTAGCCGCCGATCTTGACACTACCTATCTGAAGGCGAACTTTGACGCGGGGTATCTGCACTTGCTCACCATTGGCAAAGATCTCGCTGTGAAATACTTCCTGCGTGTCTATCGCCAGAACCCGAATTACCGTTTCGACCTTGAGTACTGGATTGGTAAGAGCTATCAGTTCGGACTCGATTTCGACAACGCCATGAAATTCTACGACCTCTACAAACGAAAACTTGAGGGACGAAGCAATTATCAGGGCGCTGATCTGATTCCCATGGAAGTTGTTGACAAGAGCATCGTTGAATGCATGAACGGAAAAGAACTGGTTGCAAACCCGGGTAATTTTTCGATTGTCAACATTGGTAGGGAGATCAACTCCGAGTATGAAGATTATGCACCGGTATTGAATGAGGCCGAAGATGAAATCATCTTTACTTCGCGGCGACGCGATGGCAACCTGAATCAGAACGTGGCGGACGACAACAAACCCTTCGAAGACATTTTCATCGCCCGAAAGAAGGATGGCGTATGGGAGTATGCTTCCAACATTGGGTCACACGTCAATACCGAATTTCACGATTCAAATTTGGCACTCTCTGCCGATGGTAAGACATTGTATATCTTGAAGGACGAAGGTAACGGCGATATTTACTATTGTAAGCAGTTACCCGACGGGTCGTGGGGAGCGGCTCTCCCGCTTCCGGGGAAGGTTAACTCTTCTTTTGAAGAAAAGTCTGTCTCAATCTCCAAGGATGGAAAGACGTTGTATTTCTCCAGTAACCGACCGGGAGGGCTAGGCGGCACGGATATATACCAGGCGACACAGGACGCGTCAGGGGCGTGGACTAACATCAAAAATCTGGGACCTCGTATCAATACTCCTTTTGATGAGGAAGGGCCTTTTATCGGATACGATATGGTTACCCTTTACTTTAGTAGTAAAGGTCATAAAAACATGGGGGGGTATGATATCTTCCGCTCAGTGTATGATCCGAAGGAAGGGAAGTGGAGCCCGGCTGAGAACCTGGGATATCCCATTAACACACCGGACGATGATATCTTTTATATAACGTCGGCAGATGGAAAGCGTGCTTACTATTCGTCTGTTCGGGAAGATGGTCTGGGGTACACCGATATATACCTGATTACAACTCCTGAGGGAATGAAGGATCAGGAAACAGAGGCGCTCGCGGCCGAAGAGGTAGATCCTCAAATGGACCCCGGTCCGGAGCCCGAACCTGAACCCGAACGTGTCGCCGCCGTCGAAGAGCGCAAGCCGCTTCGGTTTGTGGTTACGGTTGTTGACGGAAAATCGCAGTCACCTGTGTCGGCGAAAGTGGGTTTGCAAGGGCTTCGCGATAATGTTGTCGTAGGGTCGAGACAAACCAGCCCGGGTGTTTACGAATTCACCATTACTCATCCGGAGGCAAAAGATTACCGGCTTTCGGTAGAAAAGGAAGGCTTTGTTTTCGTTAATCAACAAATCAATCTACCCGGCACATCTTCCGGACAGGAGATTCGCGCACGTACGATAGCGATGCAACCCCTCAACGTCGGCACGAGATCAATTTTGCGAAACATTTATTTCGACTACGATAAGGCGACGTTCAGAACGGAATCTTATACGGAACTCAATAAACTGTTGGCGATGCTCCGTCAGAATCCGTCCGTTAAGGTTGAGATTTCAGGACATACGGATAACTGGGGACACTGGCGTTATAATCGCGAGCTTTCTCAGCGCCGCGCGGAGGCCGTTAAGGATTTTCTTACAGGCAAAGGCGTTGATCCTCGTCGTATCCGTGCCGTTGGCTATGGTGAAAGCAGGCCGATTGCTTCCAACGATGACGAAAAGGACGGACGGGAACTGAATCGCCGGGTTGAGTTCGTCGTGCTGCAAAACTGATTTCATTTCTAGTGCTAAACCCCTACCTTCGGACCGGTTTTAATCAGGTTCGGATGGCTGTTTTACCCTATAAGGACGAGAATGCAGGAAAAAAAGAGCAGGTGGCGAAGATGTTCAATAACATCAGTCACCGCTACGACTTCCTGAACCACTTTCTCAGTTTGGGCATCGATCGGCTGTGGCGGAAAACGGCTGTAAAAATGTTGAAGGCCTATCGTCCTGACACCATTCTCGATGTCGCTACGGGTACCGGCGATTTTGCGATTCAGGGGTTGAAGACCGGCGCTACCCACGTTACGGGCGTCGATATCTCGGAAGGGATGTTGGAGATTGGGCGTCGAAAAGTCGAAAAACTGGGGCTTTCCGGGAAGATATCGCTGGCATACGGTGATTCCGAGGATCTGCGATTTGCCGATGGCGACTTTGACGCGGTAACAGTAGGGTTCGGTGTTCGGAATTTCGAAAACCTGGAGAAGGGACTGTCGGAGATCTATAGGGTGCTTAAGCCCAACGGCGTACTGGTCGTGCTTGAGTTTTCGCGCCCACGGGCGTTTCCGATGCGACAGCTATATAATTTCTATTTCAAAAACATATTACCGGGAGTAGGACGTTTAATCTCTAAAGACCAGTCGGCCTATACTTATCTCCCTGAATCGGTTGAGGCATTTCCCGACGGTACAGATTTTGAAAATATCCTCAAGACTGTTGGATTTAAAGAAACCGCATGCAGACCGCTTACCTTTGGCATAAGCTCTATCTATATAGCAAGAAAATAGCCCCGGTACTGATTGTTTGCCTGGCAACCGTGACGCCGGGACTTGCCCAGCAGTACCGCTGGGTGAATCAGAACAATCCAAATTATGACAACCGGAAGATCAGTTACGGTTTTCTTATAGGACTTCACACCACGGCGTATCAATTGAAATACTCTGATCAGTTTGTTACGCCCTCTCTCGACACTGTTTATTCCGTGGAACCGGGCTGGTCGCCCGGGTTTTCGTTGGGTTTTATCGTCAATTACCGGCTTGCCGATTTGCTCGACTTCCGGGTTACACCGAAGGTTGCCTTCTACGAAAATACGCTCCTTTATCGCTACACCGATGATACGCCTAACGAGGAAAAACTTGTGGAAACCACTATGGTCGAGCTGCCTCTGTTGTTGAAGTATAAGTCTGAACGACGGGGTAACATACGTATGTATATGGTTGGCGGGGTTAAGCCGGGACTTGAAGCATCCGGAAAAAAGAATCAGGAGAACGCAGCTAACGCCGTGGGGATCACAAAAATGAACCTTAGTCTCGACGTTGGGTTTGGGTTCGACCTTTATTATCCATTGTTCAAATTCTCTCCTGAGCTCAGATTCTCGCGCGGCGTGGTGGATATCCTTGATAATACGACCAACAAGTATGGCCAGCCCTTGAGCAGGCTGAATACGAATACGATCACCCTATACCTTCTGTTTCAATAATGACGCAGAGAATCGCCCTGATCACGGGCGCCACCTCCGGAATTGGAGAGGCTACCGCCCGCTTGCTTGCTCGTCACCAGTATCGACTCATCCTTTGCGGGCGTCGGCGGGAACGACTTGAACGCCTTCGCGAGGAGTTGGGCGCTGATACAGTTCAGATTTTGTCGTTTGATATTCGTGACCGCGAGGCGGTGACTTCCGCATTGCAGTCTCTTTCCGGAAACTGGAAGGCTATCGACGTCCTGATCAACAACGCCGGGAACGCCCACGGACTTGATCCTATTCATAAGGGAAGTGTGGATGACTGGGACGCGATGATGGATATTAACGTGAAAGGGCTCCTGTACGTCTCACGCGAAGTGACGCCCGGAATGGTGGAACGTGGCAAAGGGCACGTGATCAATATCGGATCTATCGCGGGAAAGGAAGTATATCCTAATGGAAATGTTTACTGCGCCAGTAAATTTGCTGTTGATGCTCTTACCCGCGGAATGCGAATGGATCTCAACCCCTATGGGATAAAGGTCACCGGAATCCATCCGGGAATGGTGGAGACGGAATTTTCGGTTGTTCGCTTCAAAGGGGATACTGAACGAGCTGCCTCCGTGTATCGGGGAGTCAACCCCCTTGTCGGAGAAGATATAGCGGATATTATTTACTACGTGCTTTCGGCGCCGGATCACGTAGTCCTTGCTGACATCGTGGTCTTCCCGAAAGACCAGGCGAGTAGCACGGTAGTGAAAAGGGACTCATAAAGAGTCCCTTGTTTGTTAACGCTTGAAGCCCAATGCACTGCCCCCGCAATGAGGGGAGTTTTGATCAAACGTGTACTGAATATAATAGATACCCGGTGCGTTGCATCGGTATACAATAGCGTTCGCGTACTGATCGCCAGCTTTATTCGAGGCAACCTGGTTACGCTTTGAATCGTACAAGGTCACGACAATTCCCTGGGGGTTTTGATCGCCGGCACAGACATTAATCATGTACTCCGTACCCTTGGTGAAGAAGTACGAATATTCAACAAAATCTTTTCCTGACTTTTCAACTTTATAACTCTTAACGAAGTTGTATCCCGTGGCAAGTTTGGGGATGCATTGCGAACTGAGAACCTCTGAGTTGCATTGCGCGTTTGCACGGATGCCTCCAAACAATAGAACAGGGATTACAAATACGATAAACTTTTTCATAGGGTCGTTCTCGCGTATTAGCTAATAATCTTTTTGCGTATGCGTTCGGTTGATGTACGTATCTTTTCGATATCCAATGAATCGATGTCAATCGAGCTTGAACTGTTGTCACGCACTACCATGACGCCATCGACAATTTCGTAGGTTGACGGCTGATAAACGGTCGTGATGGTTACGCCATCGAAGGCTTCTTTTAGTGGTTGCAAATCGGCCAGAAATTCCGGTATGCTTTTGTCGTTGTCCTTGAAGTACGTGAGGAGGTGCATCAGGTTATCCAGGATGACCTTTTGACTACCGATCGTTTCCTGGAGCTGTTCGTTGTCGGGAAACTGCTGGGCAACTTTGCAGGTAATGTGCAACGCCTCAAGCCAGCCCCCTGTCAGGAGTAGCACACTTAGGTGACCTCGGTTTTGAGACAACAGATACTGGTTTATACGATTGAAGTTCTGGGTGGTAATGAGCAGCAGCGAATCCATGTTCTCGCTATTGGAGACTAGTCTGCCCATAGTTTCGGCCTCAAAAAACTGTCCGATATTGAGCTCCCGCGCCAGGCTGGTGATTGCTGTCATGTAGCGAATACCGTCCTGACTGCGTTGATAGACATTCGTGTAGCCGAGATCAGTTCCATAGATACCGAGGTTAAGTGCCTTCTGGTAATTGGTACTGTACCGCGCTATCCGATCCGCAGCGTTCAGCAGAGAAGGATCGTACTTGTTTTCGGTCTGCTTGAGCAGTACAGAAATCTCCAGGGGGCTGGGAATCCGCTCCAGAATGTCCTTCACTTCTTCGGATACGATCTGGCTTTCGAGGCCGGCCCCGTCAAGCGCGTCGATGAAGGCCTGGTCCTCAGTCTTATTTCCAGAACTGCAGGCGGCGAGTGACAGTGCGATCAACCCTATAATGAGGATTCTCATATGGCAGTAAAATTATTAGGATACAAACTTAAAAATTTGGCATTCCCTCCCAAAATGTTACCTGCCCGCAAATATCGGACTACAGGTGTTCGAAACGGGTCTCCCTTAGGAAGTTGCCGTCTTATGTATCGTCTTTTTCGTCCTTTAGTAACCGCTTCGTTGAGTCAATCGAGTGCGATAAAAGTAAAAGGAATGTTTACCAGTTCGGCGAATTCCTCGCCCGCCTCTTCCATGTCTTCGTCTTCATCCTGAAAATACCATTCGACCTTTGTTCCGGGGATGGCAGCCAGAATGTACAGTAGATCGATCAATGCCTTTGATGATGCGGTGTTAAAGTATTCAAGCTTGAAAGCAAACGTGGTAGATGGGTTGGGGTTTTGGGCGTATGTCTCCAACCATTGACTAACAGGTTTGAACCACTCTGCGGCGTCATAGGGCAATGAGCGTCCCGACAACTCAAAGATCCCTTCTTTCTGGTCAAGAATCACCTGCGGAGTTTCGTCTGTTCCGGGCAATCGGAGTGCTTCCATAGTTGTTGTCGTTACGGTTGGTCGAATCCCGATAAGGGACTCGTTGATGACCGGGGATCGCCAGGTATCGCTGAACAATTTATCAAAAAAATGGTTTTGGAATACATCTATTACCTACGTTCAAGTGCCGCGGAGGTGAAGGCAAAAGGCAGGAGCGAAGCCGATGACGGCGCCTTGACCCATTGATAATCGTGGGTCTGCATGATGACTTCGATCGGGCGTTGTTGTCGCTCTTCGAATTCAAGCAAGACTTGCCGGCATTGTCCGCAAGGCGTCACGGGAACGAGTTGATGTCCGTTCCAATGCCGGGCGACAACCGCGATTTTCCTGATGAAGGCCTGGGGATGATGGGAAGCTGCTGTGTAAAGGGCGACTCGCTCAGCACACATGCCCGCAGGGTGTGCCGCATTCTCCTGGTTCGACCCGCTGACAATGGTGCCGTCTTCCAGTAATATCGCTGAGCCGACCTGAAAACGCGAATAGGGGGCATAGGCACCCCGGGAGACCTGCTCCGCCTGATCAACAATAAGTCTTGATTCGCTATCGAGTTCTTCGCGGCTGCTGACGACGATAAATGGGGATGTTTCCATGTTTGCTAGGACTTTCGAAGTTACCCAATTTTCGGTGTAATTTTGATGCTGATTGAATTACTTTGCGACATGAAACGCATCCTTGTCCTTGGTGCCGGACGATCGTCATCGGCGCTCATCCGATACCTGATTGAGCAGGCTCCCGCTTACGAGTGGAAGATAACTGTAGGTGATTTTTCACCCGATGCGGCGCGCGCCAGGACCGGTGATTCCCCTTTCGCCACGGCGGTGCGTTTCGATATTGAGCAGCAAGAAGAGTCGCGCCAGGCAATCGCCGACGCTGATATCGTTGTGTCGCTCCTCCCTCCAAAGTTTCATGCACTCGTTGCGAAGAGCTGCCTGAGCGAAGGCAAGCATTTCCTGACGGCGAGTTATGTAACCGATGAGCTGCTTTCCTTTAATGAAGAGGCACAACGGAAGGGACTGTTGTTTTTGAACGAGTGTGGGCTTGATCCGGGGATCGATCATTTGAGTGCTATGAAGGTGATTGATCACATCCGACTCAACGGAGGTGCGATCACATCGTTTGAATCGTTCACGGGGGGGCTTATTGCGCCTCAAACAGACCCAGGGAACCCCTGGCGATACAAGTTTACCTGGAATCCCCGAAATGTAGTCACCGCGGGACAGGGCACGGCGCGCTATCTCCAGGATGGACGCTCGAAGTATATTCCTTATCAGCAGGTATTTCAACGCATTACACCGGTGCATGTTCCCGGCCATGGAGACTATGAAGGTTACGCCAATCGCGATTCGCTCAAGTATATCGATTTGTATGGCCTTCGCGGCATTTCAACGATGCTGCGGGGAACGCTTCGTCACAAGGGGTTTTGCGGAGCATGGAATGTCTTTGTCCAGTTGGGATGCTGTGATGATAGCTATCCGATGGCTGATGTACAGCATCTGACACACGCCGGATTTCTCGATGCGTTCTTGCCTCCTGCCGCGGGCGCTGGCGATATTGCGGGTAGGCTGTCGGCTGCCCTCGGCCTGACACCCGATGCTCCTGAAATTGAGATGTTGCGGTGGTCGGGATTTTTTGATGAGACGCCCGTTGGGCTCCCGTCAGGTACCCCGGCCTCTATTCTTGAACATATTCTCAACAAGCGGTGGGCGCTTTGTCCGGAAGATCTCGATGAAATTGTGATGTGGCATCGCTTTCGCTATACGCATGACGGTGAAGATCATGAGATCCAGGCGTCTCTGGTAACGACCGGTCACGACCAGGTCTTTACCGCCATGGCGCGTACAGTGGGCCTTCCTTTGGCTATTGCCACCCGCTTGTTAGCGATCGGAAAAATTGAGAGGCGCGGCGTTTGCATACCGACCACACGTGAATTTTACGAGCCCATCCTGGCCGAACTTTCGACGCTGGGTATCGAGTTGAAGGAAACTCAAATACGATAGGATTAGCGTTCGGCTTCGTATACTTCGTCGATGAGCAGGTTGGAACTCCGTGCGGCACTCACCGCTAAGACGTCACATCGCTCGTTCTCAGGATGCCCGGCGTGTCCTCGGATCCATCTGAACTTAGGGTTGTACTTTCGGTGAAGCGGTATATACCGCTTCCAAAGGTCAGCATTCTTCTTACCGGAAAAATTCTTCCTTTCCCAGTTCCATAGCCAACCTTTTTCTACTGCATTGACAACGTACTCGGAGTCGGAGTAGATGGTTACGGGGATCCCTTCTCTGCGAATAGCTTCGAGTCCGGCGATGACAGCAAGAAGTTCCATCCGGTTATTCGTCGTTAACCTGAATCCCTGTGAAAGTTCCTTTACGTGTGAACCGAATTTGAGAATGACCCCGTATCCTCCAGGGCCCGGGTTGCCCTGAGCTGCCCCGTCAGTATATATGTTTATCATTGAAGAACAACGTTGGACTTGAAGATCTTGACGGCAATGGCCAATAGAATGACGCCAAAGACTCTTCGTAAAACCGAAAAACCGGACTCGCCGATGACCCGTTCAAGCCATGCACTTGAACGCAATACGATATAAACAATAGCGATGTTGAGGATGATTCCGATGAGGATGTTTATCTCCTGGTAAACTGATCGCAGCGAGAGAATGGTAGTCAATGTTCCGGCTCCAGCAATCAGGGGAAAGGCGAGCGGGACAACGGATCCTGAACCTTTGGCGCTTGGATCGTCCTTAATCAAGGTGATACCGAGAATCATTTCCATCGCCACTATAAATATTACGATGGCCCCGGCAATAGCAAACGAAGCGATATCCAGGCCGAACAACATTAAGACGCTGTTTCCGAGATACATAAAGACGATCATCAACCCTGCGGCGATGAGTGTTGCTTTGCCTGCCTGAATGCCTCCTTCGCGTTTGCGGATAAGTATAATGAACGGGATAGAACCGAGGATGTCGATCACCGAGAAGAGAATCAGCGTGATTGACAATATTTCCTTAAGGTCGAATGCGGACATGTGCAAAAATAGTGAATTCGTTGTCTGACTATTGATAGTCGGAAAGGAAAGATTTCAGGGCGCGGATTTCACTATCCCGAATGGCGGGGAAGTTCGCGATCCGAAATGTTGTTGCTTTCAGGTCGCCATATCCTTCGCCGAGCAGAATGCCTTTCGTTTTTGCGTCCTCCTTTATACGGTTTACCCGATCGGTGTCGGCGCGAATGGGCAGCACGGTAAGCGAATGTACGCTCTGATTGGCAATAAGATGTTGTATCGTTGTTCGATCCTTCAGAAAACTCATCCATTGCCGGTAACGACTTCTCGTTTTGCGATCAACTGTCCGGATGGGAGGCGCAGCTTCCATTACACGGTTCAATAGATAGATGTTGAGGACGTTAGGTGTATGGGTCGTCTGCCATTTCGCCATCATGTCCGCCATGAAAACCAGACTGTTGTAGTGATCACGTTCATCCAGTTGTTGGGCGCGCTTAATGGCCGCAGGCGAGCAAATCAGAAGCGCGAGCCCTGCCGGAAGGCCAAAGCATTTCTGGACAGAAGCGAACCAGATGTCGGCGGCTGCGAAGTCGAGAAAGATGCCCGCCATACTCGAAGTGGCATCGATAGCAAGCAGATGATTTGGAAAGCGCCTGCGGATGCGGCGGAGAGTTTCATTGCTGACCTCCGTCCCATTTGACGTTTCGTTCTGAGTAAGGCAGATTACCTCAGCGTCCTGGGCCTCTTCGAGTTCGTCTACTACAACTTCCGATTCTCTTTCAAAAACCAGGGATCGCGCGCCCGGCCGGATTCGTCGGGTGTATTCGAACCACTTGGCTCCAAAGGCGCCATTGAAGATGTGGTAGCTGGCCTGGTCGACGAGCGATTGCGCGATTATCTCCCAGCATTCCGTTGCCGACGATGTGAAAAAGATTGTGTAGCCGGCGGGAATTTCGAGCTTGTCTTTCAGTAAGGAGATTGTTTGGGCGGAAAGCTGTACAAATTCAGGGCTGCGGTGGTTCATCCCGAGCAGACCCGACCGGTGAGCATCTCGCACGTACCTCGGTATTTCGTCATAAACTCGGGAAGGGCCTGGGTAGAACGACAGCATCTCTTGACTCAATTTAGACTTGGCTGATCAACACTCGACAACCATTACTTCTTTTGGCTTAGAAACCATGAAAGGGCCATCGCATAGCCTTCCATTCCGAAACCGGTAAGCAAGCCAACACACTTGGAAGTGATAAGACTTTTGTGCCTGAACTCCTCGCGACCGTAAACGTTCGAGATGTGGACTTCAATAACCGGGGTTTTGATGGCAGCAATGGCGTCGTGTAAGGCGACAGAAGTGTGCGTATATGCCCCTGCGTTGAGTATAATGCCGTCGAAGTCGAAGCCTACCTCGTGTAGCTTGTTAACCATCTCCCCTTCAATATTCGACTGATAGTAATGAAGGTCGGCTTCGGGGAAACGCTCCTTAAGCGTGATAAAGAACTCGTCAAATGATTGGTTGCCGTAAATGCCGGGTTCGCGCTTCCCGAGAAGGTTCAGATTCGGCCCGTTGATAATCTGGATTTTCATAACCGAAAGATAGCAAATAGGAAAACGAGCCGCTTACCATCCCCTTTTTTTTGATCTATCTTTGTCGCATGTGGGAATCAACGCTTCGAAACTTTCGTCATTACCTGAAGCTTGAGCGATCCCTGTCGGATAACTCCGTCGATGCTTATGTCGCCGATGCGCGCAAGCTTGGGCAGTATATCGAGATGTGTTCACCGGGCACACCGCCGGCAGGGGTTACGGTTGTACAACTGCGCGATTTCCTCGTCTATGTCTCCGAACTGGGAATGAGTGCGCACAGTCAGGCCCGGATTCTTTCGGGATTAAAAAGCTTTTATAAATACCTGGTCTACGATAAGGAGATTGATTCCGATCCTACCGCCTTACTCGAAGCGCCGAAACTGGGTCGAAAGCTTCCGGATACTCTCTCTTACCATGAGATTGTTAAGTTGCTTGATGCTAATGACCTGTCGACTGCTGAGGGTGCGCGGAATCGGGCTATTGTCGAAGTTCTCTATAGTTCGGGGCTCAGGGTATCGGAGCTTGTTGACCTCAAATTGAATAATCTTTACGACGAGGAGGGATTTATCCGGGTAACCGGCAAGGGGAATAAAGAGAGACTTGTTCCCATTGGAAGGGACGCCCTCAAGTACGTAAGAATTTACGTTAAACAAATTCGCGGTCAGGCGCCGCATAAGGGGCCGCAACGAGGACATGAAATTTATGTATTTCTCAACCGTAACGGCCGGAAGCTCACACGGGTTATGATATTTACCATCATCCGCAACTTGGCGCGGAAGGCAGGGATCACCAAGAAAGTAAGTCCCCACACCTTTCGCCATTCCTTTGCGACACATCTCATTGAAGGGGGAGCAGACTTGCGTGCTGTACAGGAAATGTTAGGGCATGAATCAATAACCACTACCGAGATTTACACGCACCTTGATCGCGACTACCTCCGGCAGGTCATCACGGAGTTCCACCCAAGAAGCTAAAAAAAAGAGCGCCGGAAGTCCGGCGCTCAAGATCTTACAGTTTAGGTTAAGTCAAAACACCTTTAAAGCTTGAATGTTGCGCCGATTGCGAGAGGAGCAAGACCGTAACCGAGCTCGGCAAAACCGGCAACCTTCTCGGTGAAGTAGTACCGGGCACCGATGTGGATTCCGCCGACAACACGACTGGGATACGGATTCGATACTCCAAAGAAATCATCACCCGAAGAGCTTGAGACAGAATATCCGAGAAAAACGCCACCATAGACGTCGACTTGTTCGTTCGTAATCTCAAATATATCATTGAAGTGATAAGAACCTCTCACCCCAATGTCGATAAAGGAAAATCTCCGACGACGGTCGAAAGCCCAGTTGTAGCTGTACGACGTGTATCCAAAATAAGGACCAACGGAGATAAGATCGTTAACTGCCCATTCAGCTGACACCTGGAGCGGAACTCCCCCTGCATAGTAATACCCAAGGCCAATGCCCG
>CAZHIQ010000006.1:0-19722 GCA_964532595.1 uncultured Roseivirgaceae bacterium | reverse complement strand
GCTGACACCTGGAGCGGAACTCCCCCTGCATAGTAATACCCAAGGCCAATGCCCGCATTCAGGAGAACATCGCCCTTCGAATAACGACCCTGCGCCGAAACACACGTCGCACTGAACACCAGCACGATCACACACAAGAACTTGAAAATGTTTTTCATGGATTGTTTTGTTTTAGGTGTGGCAAAAATAGGAAAAAACGATATAAAAAAGATATTCAGGTTAAGTATAGTACTTCCGATTAAATTTGCGGTGATGTACAGATTGTTTAGATCCGTTTTATTTCTGATAGAACCCGAGAGAATTCATGGATGGGTAGCAGCAATGCTTCGTTTCCGTTTCTTTTCCCGTGTTATTGCTGCTTCATTTCGGAAGAATGATAAGCGCCTAAAGAAGACGTTGTTCGGAGTTGAATTTTCCAATCCTGTAGGGATGGCAGCGGGCTTTGATAAAGACGCCCGGATGATTGATGGCCTCGGAGACCTCGGCTTCGGCTTCATCGAGATTGGAACACTTACGCCGCGCCCGCAACCCGGTAATCCGAAGCCGCGGTTGTTTCGACTCCGTCGTGATGAAGCACTCATTAACCGAATGGGCTTTAACAACGAAGGCGTGGAGCGAGCGGTTGAGAGACTTGCGCGACGGAAATCAAAAGTCGTGGTGGGAGGTAATATCGGAAAGAACAAGGATACGCCAAATGAATCGGCTATAGACGATTACCTGAAGTGTTTCGATGCGCTTCATGCCTACGTCGATTATTTTGTGTTGAACGTAAGCTCGCCCAATACTCCAGGCTTGCGTGCGCTGCAGGAGAAGGAACCACTTGAGCAGCTATTGCGGGTGGTCAAATCACGTAGCGAATCTTTGGCATCTCCGAAACCTGTATTGTTGAAGATTGCCCCCGACCTGACGGATGGTCAACTTGACGATATTGTTGATCTGTTGAAAGGTACCGGAATCGACGGTGTGATTGCAACGAATACCACCATCTCACGCGAAGGGTTGGAGACGCCCGACGACGAAGTATTACGAATTGGTGCGGGCGGACTTAGCGGCAGGCCGTTACGGAAAAGATCGACGGAAGTGATTCGCTATCTCAGGGAAAAACTCGGACCGGATTTTCCAATTATCGGCGTCGGGGGTATCATGACTGCCGATGATGCCATTGAAAAGCTACAGGCTGGTGCGGACCTGATTCAACTGTATACAGGCTTTATCTATGAAGGGCCGGCGTTAATCGGCCGTATCCACGAGAAAATCCTTCAAACCTATCATCGCTAAAAGGCCGTGACGTTACTACGTGGTCGGTGCAAGGGAAAGCGATTCTCCCCGTCACTGTATCGGTAAACGGGGAGAATCGGGGATGTTTAGTTGAGAATTTTTGCCGGACCGGCAAGGTCCAGAAGGAACGCGTATTCCTGAGCTACTTCCCTATACACTCTGAATCGACCACTAGCCCCTCCGTGTCCAGTCTCCATATTGGTTCGCAGGAGCAGGAGATTGTTGTCAGTTTTTACTTCGCGGAGCTTGGCAACCCACTTCGCTGGTTCCCAATATTGCACTTGCGAATCGTGTATGCCGGTTGTTACCAGCATATGAGGATAGTTCTGTGCTTTCACCTGGTCGTATGGTGAATACTCCAGCATATATTGGTATGAAGCGAGGCTATCCGGGTTTCCCCACTCGTCGAATTCTCCTGTCGTCAACGGTATGCTTTTATCGAGCATAGTAGTAACGACGTCAACAAACGGAACATGCGCAACAACTCCTTTGAAGAGTTCGGGCGCTTCGTTGATGACCGCTCCCATGAGAAGTCCGCCCGCACTACCGCCCATAGCGAACAGTTTCTCCGGAGAGGTGTAACCCTGATCGATGAGAAATTTCGCGCAGTCGATAAAATCATAGAAGGTGTTCTTCTTCTTGAACATCTTTCCATCTTCATACCAGTGGCGTCCCATCTCCTGTCCGCCGCGAATGTGTGCGATGACGTACACGAAACCACGGTCAAGAAGGCTGAGTCGTGCGATAGAGAAGGAGGGGTCGATGCTGTAGCCATACGAACCGTACCCGTACAAAAGCGTTGGAGTGTCCGCGCTTCGGGGCGTATCTTTTCGGTAGACAACGGAAATCGGTATCCTTACCCCGTCACGCGCCGTCACCCATAACCGTTCCGATTGGTAATCGTCGGGATTATGTCCGCCGACAACCTCGTCCTGCTTTAGCAACGTTTTTTCGCGGGTGCGCATGTTGTATTCGTAGGTCGAGTTGGGGGTTGTCAGCGAAGAATAACGGAAGCGGAGAAGCTCCGTATCGAAATCGATGTTTACAGAGGGGAGCAACGTATAGGCCTCTTCATCAAGTTCGAGATAGTGTTTTGTGTTTGTTCGTTGATCGATTATTCGCATCAGGTTGCTGGCATGGGCGCGTTCGCGGACAACGAGGTAGTCATTGAAAATCTCAATGTTCTCCAGCAGGGTGTCACGGCGTTCCGGAATCTTTTCCTTCCAGTTGGTGCGTGACGTCCGCTTTTCGGGAGTTTCCATTAGCCGGAAGTTGGGAGCGTCGAGGTTGGTAACGATATAAAATTTGTCGTTATAGTGATCGATGTTGTACTCAAGACCGCGTTCCCGCGGGGAGAAAGATTTGAAAGGCTTTTCGGGAGTATTGGCGTCAAGAATCTGGTAGTCGTTGGTCAACGTGCTGCCTGACCAGATGATTAGATACTTTCTCGACTTTGTTTTGGTGATACCGGTATAGAAAGTTTCGTCCTTTTCCCAGTAGACAAGTGGGTCATTCTCCGGGTCGGTGCCTAGACGATGACGATAAATCTTATCCGACCGCAAGGTTGCGGGATCTTTCTTGGAATAGAAGAACGTCTTGTTGTCGTTTGCCCATACCACGTATCCTTCGGTATTCGGAACGGGTTTGTCAATAATCTCACCTGTCGTCAGGTCTTTGATGTATAGGGTGTAGCGTCGGCGGCTCACGGTGTCGACACCATAGGCGAGAAGTCTGTTGTCTTCGCTGACTCGCAGGCCACGTACCTGATAGTAGGCATGTCCCTCAGCCAATGCGTTAACATTGAGGAGTACTTCTTCCGGAGCATCCATTGATCCTTTGCGTCTGCAATAAACCGGATATTCTTTTCCTGCCTCGTAACGGGTATAGTACCAATACCCATTGTCCTGGTAGGGAACGGAGGCGTCGTCTTGTTTGATGCGTCCTGTGATTTCCTGGAAAAGCTCTTCCTGCAACGATTCAGTTGGACGAAGAACTTCGGTTAGGTAGGCGTTTTCAGCTTCCAGGTAACTGAAGACCTTCTTTGTCTGCTCGTCTTTTTCCGTTGCGTTTTTTTGCTCTTCACTCAGGCGCATCCAGTAATAGTTGTCGACACGGGTCATGTCATGTGCCGTGAGTTCGTGAGGGATTTTTTCGGCAATGGGCGGAGCGATTTCACGCTTGTTTCCGCCGTCGACGGTGCATCCGGCCCATGCGAATGCCAGGAGGGGGAGAAGGTTGATTTTTTTCATAAGCTGTGGAAAGTAACAAATATAACTCTTAAATCAGCGTTAAAGGTCGCGAAGTAAAACGGAGGGGCTTAAGCAGCGCTTTTCGATGATTTTGATTAGTTTTACAGCTTCAGAGATGGCAAAAAACAGCTATAAATCCAATACGTTCCGTAAGTCGGAGAAGGGCAAGCGCAGCAAGTCGGGGTCGGGATTCAGTCTGGCATTCCTGAAGGATCCCCGTTTCAAACTCACGGCCGGATTTTTCCTGATGTTCGCAGGCATTTCGATGTTCTTCGCCTTCATCTCGTATATGTTTACAGGACAGGCCGACTTCAGCGAAGTGGGTAACCATCAGACGGTCAGCCATATTTTTCAATCGCTGCGCGAGAAAGATATTGAAAACTGGCTGGGCTTGTACGGCGCTGTTGTTTCCCATGTGTTCATTTTCAGGTGGTTCGGAATCAGCTCGTTTCTCCTGCCACCCCTTTTGTTCTTTCTCGGCTTTCGCTTCGTGTTTCAGCGGGACATCGTCAGACTCTCGTCGTATACCATTTTCGCGGTGTTCTCCATTCTGTGGCTTTGTCTGATGCTTGGTTACATGGTGGAAATCAACGAAGGAGGCCATACCTGGCAGATTCTGGGGGGTGGTCTTGGCCTTCTGCTGGCTGAATTAAGCTATGGCATGTTCGGGTGGGGAACCATTCTTCTGCTGATTCTCTCACTCTTTGTATTTATAATTTTTTATTTCAACGTCACTTCAATCCCGGCGTTCCAACCTGAAAATCCGAAGCCTATGGGCTCGGATGCAATTGCCGCGGGCGAAAAGCAAGCCGAGGACGAATTGCAATTCTCGGGCTATATTGATGAGCAGGACCAGTGGATCGGCGCGGAAGGGCCAACGGAAGAACCGGTTACTGAACCGGAGTCAGTGGCTGTGGCCGGGCACGAGCCTGAACCGGAGCCAGCACCCTCCGGAGGCACCCTCGACCTGGAACTTAATAATGTCCAGCCACCCCCTCGCAAGGACTCCGCGCGTACGGAGCCGGAGTTTACCGTGGAAGAGAGGCTTGAGACGGATGCGATAGCAGAGGAGCTTGTCGAAGAACACGGTGAGTACGATCCCACACTGGAGCTGGGAAGCTACAAGTTCCCCACGCTCGACCTTCTCAACGAATACGATACCGGTAAAGTGGGAGTTACCCAGGAGGAGCTCAACCAGAATAAAGACCGGATCGTCGAGACGCTGGTCAATTTCAAGATTGGTATCCAAAGCATCAAGGCGACCATTGGCCCTACCGTTACCTTGTACGAGATTGTTCCGGATGCGGGGATAAAGATTTCCCGGATTAAGAACCTTGAAGACGATATCGCGCTGAGTCTTTCGGCGCTGGGTATTCGGATTATTGCCCCCATTCCCGGTAAAGGAACGATCGGAATTGAAGTTCCGAACAAAAACCGGGAAATGGTGAGCATTCGGTCGATGCTGGCGACCCCGGCTTTTGCCAAATCGGATAAGGAGCTTCCCATAGCTTTAGGTAAGACGATCAGCAACGAAGCGTTTGTGATCGATCTGGCTAAGATGCCCCACCTTTTAGTGGCGGGGGCCACCGGTCAGGGGAAGTCGGTCGGACTCAACGTGATACTGACGTCGCTGATTTATAAGCGACATCCTTCGCAACTTAAGTTCGTTCTTGTCGATCCGAAGAAAGTAGAGATGTCTCTCTACTCGAAGCTAGAGCGACACTACCTCGCCAAGCTGCCAAATGCCGAGGAAGCGATCATTACCGACACTCGGAAAGTGGTTCATACGCTGAATTCGCTCTGCATTGAGATGGAGAATCGGTATGAAATACTTAAGGATGCCGGATCGCGGAACCTCAAGGAGTACAACGCCAAGTTTGTTGCGCGGAAACTTAATCCCAAGGAAGGGCATCGATTCCTTCCTTATATTGTTCTGGTTATTGATGAGCTAGCCGATCTGATGATGACTGCCGGTAAGGAGGTAGAAACTCCTATTGCACGTCTTGCCCAGCTGGCGCGGGCGATTGGGATACATCTTGTCGTAGCAACCCAACGTCCATCTGTAAACGTCATTACCGGCGTAATCAAGGCGAATTTCCCTGCGCGGCTTTCTTTCCGCGTTACCTCTAAAGTTGACTCCCGCACCATCCTTGATACCGGCGGCGCGGATCAACTCGTGGGAATGGGTGACATGCTTCTGAGTTCGGGATCGGACACGATTCGGCTTCAGTGCCCGTTTGTGGATACTCCGGAGATTGAGCGGGTGTGCGAGTACATTGGAGCCCAGCGCGGGTACGACTCCGCGTATTTACTGCCTGAGTATGAGGGCGAAGACGAGGGAGGTGCAGCCGCCGTCGACCTTTCCGAGCGCGACTCCCTCTTTGAAGATGCCGCCCGGGTAATCGTCAACCACCAGCAGGGCAGCACGTCGCTGATTCAGCGTAAACTGAAACTCGGCTACAATCGGGCAGGACGACTAATCGATCAGTTGGAGGCCGCTGGGGTGGTTGGGCCGTTTGAAGGGAGTAAAGCCCGGGAGGTTTTAATCAAGGATGAATATAGTTTGGAACAATTATTGAATACTTTGCGCGAAAAACACAGTCAGTCATAATTCTATTCATCTCTTATCGCAATGAAAAAAACGTTTTTAGCCGCTGCTCTTTTGCTCCTCGCCAAATTCTCTTTTGCACAGTACGATCCGAAGGCGTTGGAAATACTGGAGGCGATGGGCGAGAAGTACAAAACACTGGCGGCTTATGAAGCGAACTTTACATACGCCCTGACCAATGATGTCGAGAATATCAAGGAGGAGTTTAAAGGGAAACTAACGGTCAAGAACGAGAAGTATCGTATCTCCCTGCCTGAGCAGGAAGTAATTAACGACGGCGTTACGGTCTGGACGTATCTTCCAGAGGTGAAAGAGGTTAATATTGACAACTACGACAAGAACTCTGGCGACATCAATCCGCTGAAGATCTACGAAATCTATCAGGAGGGCTTTAAGTACCTCTATATCCAGGATCGCACCGAAAACGGTGTGGTATGTGAAGAAGTGGACCTGGTGCCTGAGAAGAAAGATGCTCAGTACTTTAAGATAAAGCTCTTGATCAAGAAGAAGGAAAAGGTAATTCAGAGCTTGACCATGTTCGACAAGGGCGGTAATCGGTACAAATACACTATTTCCCGGTTTGTCCCCAACGCCAATATCCCCGACAGTTATTTCACCTTCGACGTTAGTAAATACCCTGGGGTCGATGTGATTGACCTGCGATAACGGTTGCCGGACGACACGCGTTCACTTCGATCGATAGATGACCTCTAACGAACTCCTGGAGCAGATACGGAAGAAGCGTTCCTATCTTTGCGTCGGCCTGGATACGGATATCAACAAGATTCCGTCTCATCTCCGGTCCGAGCCCGATCCCGTGTTTGCCTTTAATAAGGCTATTATTGATGCGACCGCTCCCTTTTGCGTGGCTTATAAGCCCAACATCGCTTTCTATGAAGCGATGGGTCCGCGCGGCTGGGAGAGCTTGGAAAAAACCCTGAACTATATTCCGCAAGATATCTTTACCATTGCCGATGCGAAACGCGGTGATATCGGTAATACATCGGGATTATATGCGCGTACATTCTTTGAATACCTGAACTTCGATGCGGTTACGGTTGCTCCGTACATGGGGGCCGATTCGGTTACACCTTTTCTTGCCTACGAAGGCAAGTGGGTGATTCTGCTTGCTCATACATCCAACGAGGGGAGTCAGGATTTTCAGTTGCTGGAATCCGGAAGCGGTCGCAAACTCTACGAGGAGGTGTTGATTCGCTCACAGCAATGGTCCGGCCCCGATCGGATGATGTATGTCGTCGGTGCGACTCAAGCCGACAAGATTGCTTCTATCCGGAAACTGGTTCCCGATCACTTTTTCCTGGTGCCCGGCATCGGCGCCCAGGGCGGGGATCTTCGGGCCGTGTCGGAGAAGGGAATGAATGCTCAGTGCGGGCTTCTCGTAAATTCTTCGCGGGCGATTATCTACGCCTCATCGGGTACTGACTTTGCCGTCGCGGCCGGAAACGAGGCGCAGAAAGTGCAACAGGAAATGGATCAATATCTGCAACAGTATTTGTAAATTCGGTTCATGATGCCAAGACCCTCTCATCATGAACGAATCATTTCTCCACTTCGTGTGGCAGTTCCAGTACTTCGACAAAGACGATTTGCGATGTACCTTGGGAGATGCCATCAGTATTTTTGATCCGGGCTACAAGAATACTCACTCCGGTCCGGACTTCTATAACGCTAAGCTTAAGCTCGGTTCCATCTCGTGGGCCGGGAGTGTGGAAATCCACATCCAGTCGTCCGGGTGGCGGGAACACCGTCATCATGAAGATCCCGCTTATGAAAACGTGGTACTCCATGTTGTCTGGAATGAAGACGAGATCATCCTGCGGTCTGACGGTACGCCACTTCCCACGCTGGTACTCCAGAGCCGTGTGTCAAAGGACTTACTGTTGCGTTATAAACGCATCGTTCACAGTCGCCATAAGATCCCGTGTGCGGGTAGGTTAGAGGAGGTGAGTAGCCTGGTCAGGCTATCAATGCTCGACAAGGCTGTTGTGGCCCGTCTTGAAAAAAAGGCAGGTATCGTGCTGGAATGTTTGCTGCGAAACAACGGCGACTGGGAGGAAACCACTTACCAGATTCTCTGTCGTACGTTTGGCTTTAACGTCAACGCCGACCCCTTCCTTCAATTAGCGCAGGCATTGCCGTACAAGGTAGTACGAAAGCACGGCGATCGACTTGATCAGATAGAAGCCCTCATTTTTGGACAGGCTGGCTTTCTTGAAGAACCTGTTAGTGACGAATACTATACGCATCTTCGCCGGGAATATCGTTTGCTTCAAAAGAAGTACGGTCTG
Organism: uncultured Roseivirgaceae bacterium; assembly: GCA_964532595.1. Classification (GTDB taxonomy): domain Bacteria; phylum Bacteroidota; class Bacteroidia; order Cytophagales; family Cyclobacteriaceae; genus Chryseosolibacter. The sequence continues at coordinate 11,278 of CAZHIQ010000006.1, read as the reverse complement.
GCCCGGTCGCAAATGCGTCGCGTTCAGTGGCGATTTCTGCGGATGCGTCCGGCGAATTTCCCGACGGTGAGGATGGCGCAGCTTGCGTCATTGCTCTTTCGTCAGAAAAATCTTTTTGCTTCGGCATTCGGTGTCCGATCACTGCGCGACCTGCAGTTGGTCTTCGCGGTCAGACCATCGGAATACTGGTTACATCACTATCGTTTTTTCAGGGAACAGGCCAAAGCCGCCGGTTCTCTGGGACGATCCAGTATTGAGAATATTCTGATCAATACTCTGGCGCCGTTGCTGGCGGCGTATGGAAAAGCGCATGGTGACGACAGCTTTACCCGTCAGGCCGTGCAGCTACTTCAGGATACTCCGGCGGAGGATAACAACATCATCCGGTCGATGAAAGATATCGGCTGGGAATGCCAAAGTGCTTTCGATTCTCAGGGATTAATCGAGTTGCACAATACGTTTTGTTCTCGACGCCGGTGTTTGGATTGCAATATCGGGTTCTCTTTATTACGACCGGGAGCCGCTTCGCCCAGAGTGTAGTACCGGGTCGGCTACATCGGTTTCTTTCTGTTGCTGGTGTTGGCAGACAACCCGGGCGTTGCTTTCCTGCGTCGGGTCGGAAGAACGCTTGCGCCACACCCATGAGCAGCATACCTTTACTAACCAATTTTGATCGCTATGGAGAATCCTGTTATTATCTTCGGTGCCAACTACCTGGGACGTTCTGCAAAGGAAATTTTTGAAAGCAATGGGAATGTTGTTTACGGCTTTCTTGACGACAACAAGGAGCTTCACAATACTGAATTGGACAACGTTGTGGTACTGGGTCGTACGGATGATGACGGTTTCCTTAAACTCATTGGCCGGAAGTGCGAAGCGTTTGTAGCGGTTGACGACAACAAACTCCGAAAGTCGCTTGTGAAGATGCTGCATGAGGTACGCAAGATGCAGCCCGTGAACGCGGTTCACCCCAAGGCGAATCTGGCTGCCTCCGCTGCAATCGGCCACGGAAATTTCATTGATGCTGGAGCACATATCGGCGCCGGCGCAGAGATAAAGAATCACTGCCTCATCCATTCCAATGTCGTTGTAAATGCGGAGGTACAGATAGGCGACTTTGTTCAGATTGGAGCATCAAGCACGATCAATCCAGGGGTAGTGATCGAAGATGAAGCCTTCATCGGCTCCGGCGTGGTGATCGTGTCGGGTGTGACCATCGGCAAAGGGGCCCGGGTGGGGGCGGGTTCCGTTGTGATCGGGCCGGTCAAGCCTGGTGAAACCGTTTTTGGAAATCCCGCAAGTTCCGTTAACGCATAGGTATGGCGCGCATCGGAGAAGCAGATCTTGTATTGAATGCCGATGGCAGCGTCTATCACCTCTGCCTTCTGCCCCGCCATGTTTCCGATACGATTATCACTGTGGGTGATCCCAGTCGGGTGAATATGGTCGGGCAGCACTTTGATTCAATTGAATATGAAGTTAATCGTCGGGAGTTTATAACTCAGGTTGGGACTTATCGCGGAAAGCGACTGACAGTTATCAGCACGGGAATTGGGACGGACAACGTTGAGATATTCTTTAATGAACTTGATGCGCTGGTCAATATTGATCTAAAGACGCGCGAACCCAAGCCGCGAAGACGAAAGCTCAAGGTGGTAAGGATCGGTACGTCGGGAGCTCTTCAAGCGGATATTCCTGTAGGCAGTCATCTGGTTTCAGATTATGCCGTCGGGTTCGACAATCTCATGTCGTTCTACCATTTCGAGCAATCGGAAATTGAAAACGAAATCGCCGGGCAAATTCAGCAAAGTACTGGCCTGCCATTTAAGCCTTACCTTGTCCGAGGATCGGAAACGCTCCGCAAAATGATTGGCGAGGGCATGGTGGCAGGTAATACCGTGACGGCCCCCGGTTTTTATGCGCCGCAGGGTCGTGCTTTGCGGCTGCCCTTGCGATACCCCCGGCTGTTGGATGATTTGACAGCCTTCCACCACCGTGGCGAGGATTTCTGGCTGACGAACTTCGAAATGGAAACCGCCGGTTATTACGGCTTGGGAAGACTGCTCGGTCACGAGGTCGTCAGCGTGAATGCGATTATCGGAAACCGTGTGACAAATCAGTTTTCGAAAGACCCGAATGTCATTGTTGAGGGCTTAATAACGAAGGTTCTCGATCGAATCTAACCAGCGGTATGGGGAAATAATGCCCGCCGCTGCAAGTTATATCGATTTCGGAAGATTGTATTGAGTTTGTATGGAAGGGTAGGGTGTTATTTGGTTTTGACTGAAAAAAGAGTCCTATGCAATAGTTTCATTCGTTAACGGCACTATCCATGCGAATAATCTGTTTTCCTGCTGTGATGGGGTCGTCATTGTAAAAACCTGACAGAATTCGGTGGGCGATTTGCTCGATCACGAGTTCTTCATCCGATTTCCCCTCTTTTCCGATCCAAAAGACCCGATTGGGATGTCTTTTCATATCCTCGACATACAGCCGGGCACGATCGTATTGCTCTTGGGTAAAGGTGAGCGTAAAACAGGTTTTTACTTTGCGTGTCTCCATGACATGGATCATTTTGCAATCGATATGCCAGTTGTTGATCCGGTTTTTGGCCTCGAAAAGTAGCCATTGACCCGGCCGGACGCCCGTATTCGGTCAAAACTGTTCGGAAGTGCTACAATAACTATGTGTTAGGTCGAAATGAGAAACGTTAGGATATTCAAATTGTCGAATGGTATTCGCGTGGTGCATCACGCATTGGAGACGACGAAGATCGTGCACTGCGGGATATTGCTGGACATTGGAAGCCGCGACGAGAATACCACCAACCAGGGTATTGCCCACTTTTGGGAGCATATGGCATTTAAGGGAACGGAGCGGCGTCGGGCTTACCATATTATTAATAGTCTCGATTCGGTAGGGGGCGAGCTTAATGCGTACACAGACAAGGAACGCGTAGTTTTCTATGCGTCGGTACGGGACGAACACTTTGAGCGCGCGGTTGACCTGTTGAGCGATATAACGTTCCATTCCGTTTTTCCCGATAACCAGATAGAAAAGGAACGTGGCGTGATTCTCGAGGAAATGGCCATGTACCTGGACAGCCCAGATGATTCGCTGCAGGATGAGTTTGAGTCCATCGTCTACAAGGATCATCCCATGGGAATGAATATTCTGGGGAAGCCCGAGACGGTGAACTCTTTTACCAAGCCCGACTTTCTCAACTTCTTTGCCGAGCATTTGTCAACCAGTAAGATCGTCTTTTCGTGTGTAGGGAATATTTCGCATGACGAGGTGGAGCGGGTAGCCCGCAAGTATCTTGAGGGAATATCGCGGATGCGGGCGAAAGCACGGCGTAAGAAGTTCAGGCTTTACCGGCCTCAGCAGCAGATCATTTCCCGGCCTGTGAAGCAGGCGAAGTGCGCCATTGGACGGGATGCCTATCCCATCGGGCATGAGAACCGTGTGCCGCTGTATTTGCTCGTCAATATGCTTGGCGGACCCGGTATGAATTCACGGCTTAATCTGGCCCTCCGGGAACGCCACGGCTACGTATATTCAATCGACGCTCATTACATTCCCTATACAGACACGGGAATGTTTGCAGTTTTCTTCGGTACTGAACCGCGACAGCTGGACCGCTGTATTTCCCTCGTCAGGAAAGAACTCGACCGCTTTTGTGAAAAGCCACTCACAAAAAGACAGCTCGCGGCCGCCAAAGAACAGATCAAGGGACAACTCGCTATCGGGGAGGAAAACAACCTGGGGCTTATGCTTTCGATCGGCAGGAGCGTTCTTGACCTAGGCCGGGTGCCATCCCTCGAAGAAATCTATCGCCGTATCGACGAAATCGATGCAGTGAAATTACAGGAAGTGGCACAGGATATATTCGACGAGCAAAAGCTCAGTTATCTCATCATGCAACCGGATTTTCAAAGTAATGGACATCATCAATAAGGATATCCAGGCGTATGTCGAGCGACATACCACGGAAGAACCACCGCTGCTGCAACGGATTAACAGGGATACGCATGCAAACGTGTTGATGCCGCGCATGCTGTCAGGACACTTTCAGGGTCGCCTGTTGTCGATGATCAGCCATATGATCCGGCCACGGACAATCCTTGAGATCGGTACATATACGGGATATTCCGCACTGTGTCTGGTTGAAGGCCTTCAGCCAGGGGGAAAGCTCATTACGATTGATATAAACGAGGAGCTATTCGACCGGGTAAGTGCGTCGTTTGTCGAGGCTGGGGTCCAGGATCGCATAGATTATCGCATCGGCGATGCAGCCGCGATAATTCCGACGCTAAATGAACGTTATGATCTTGTGTTTATAGATGCAGATAAAGAAAATTACACGCGTTACTTCGAATTGGTTATAGATCATGTAAATTTGAACGGGTACATTCTTGCCGATAATGTGCTGTGGAGTGGAAAGGTGCTGAACACCACGCTCGACAAGGATACCCGGGCGATTGTTGACTTCAACGCGATGGTCAACAACAGTCCGCGGGTCGAAAACGTCCTGCTGCCTATTCGCGATGGCATTATGCTGATGCGTAAAGTAAAGTAATGTCGAGAGGCGATTGCCCGACCTAGACTGTTAGAAACTTTTTACGGTTATGCGAATACTGTTTGCGCTATTTTTCGCTGCCACGGTTCCGGCAGTTGCGCAGAAGGTCGAGGTCCCGGCCAAAATGGAGTTTGCGGATATGACGTTAATTATCCGCGAAGACGCCCGAAGGGAAATCCAGAAAGATGTTGATGCCCTGACAGCGTCACCCCGGCACTTTCAGATAAAGGTTGACCGCGCCCGCACCTATTTCCCTATCATCGAAAAAATCTTCCAGGAAGAGGGGCTGTACGACGACTTCAAGTACCTGGTCCTCCAGGAGAGTGCGCTTATCCCTGACGCCGTGTCTACTTCCAACGCCGTCGGGTTCTGGCAGTTCAAAGATTTTACGGCAATTGAGATGGGATTGCGCGTCGACAAAGATATCGACGAGCGCATGAATATCGTTTCGTCGACACGTGCAGCAGCGCGCTATCTGAAAAAGAACTATCAGTATTTCAATAACTGGTTGTACGCCCTGCAGGCGTATCAGATGGGTGCGGGAGGGGTGATGCGCGCGGTAAAAGACACGGAACCGAATGCGCGGCGAATGGAAATTACCGGCAAAACTTACTGGTATGTTAAGAAGTTCCTTGCGCATAAGATCGCTTTTGAAGGAAGCGTCAAGGGTAGCGCGCCAACCCAGCTGGTAGTTTTTGAAAACAGGCGGCGCAACTCGCTGGGGCACCTTGCCCGCGAGACGGGCGTCGAAGAGGACGCTTTGCGTGAACTGAATAAGTGGACCCGGTCCGGTAACATTCCGGACGATCGCGCTTATGTAGTCCTCCTTCCGGTACAGCCGGCAACATCGGCGCTTGCAGCTGATAACCCGGTCGAAGATGTTCGTACCGTTGCCCGGGTACAACCCTCGTCACCTGCGATTTTTGGAAAGGTAAACGGAGTTAAGACTATTCAGGCTGTTGAAGGCGACGACCTTCGGAGGCTCGTTGCAAGGGCAGGGGTTGATTATCGTAAGTTCCTGAAATGGAATGATCTTACGCCTCAGCATGTGGTCGTACCAGGACAAACCTATTTCCTTGCTAAAAAACGGTTAAAAGGCTCCGAAAACTTTCATAAACTCGCGACCGGCGAGTCATTGTGGATCGTCAGCCAGCGGTATGGGTTACGGTTGAATCGTCTAAAACGATACAACAGACTGGGTGAGCGCCTTCCGGAGGCAGGGACCATGCTTTATCTGGCCTCCCGGAAGCCTAAGGAGGTGGAGGTAATGACCCCCGTTGACAATCCCGTTGAAGTAGATGCAGGTGCGACTTTCGCCTGGGCTATTGACCCTGAGGCGGTAGCTACCCCTCCGGTACCTACCCCCCCGATAACTATTATCCCCTCCGATAAGGTTTCGGATTCTCCGGTGACCGACTCCGGGGTTGAAGGGCAGGCTGAGGAGCCTTACGAGTTGTCCGATACCGTTTCTGCTGCCGCGGAGATTACCAACGAAGAGCTGATTGAGAATCCAGATACTGTTGGCGCCAACACGCCCGAGATCGTGGAGAAGATTTACGCCTTGCCGGGAAATAGGCAACACGTTGTGCAGCCCGGAGAGACGCTCTACGGTATAGCCCGCATGTATGGTTTGAATGTGATGGATCTGATCTCCTGGAATGACCTTTCACTGGAAACGGGCATCAAGCCTGGTCAAACCATCAGTCTGGTGAGACGCGATACGGAATCGCCTGACGTAACCGCATCCTTCACCGGCGAAGGATTTTATCACGAGGTGAAAGTATCTGATACGCTTTATAGCATTGCCCGTAAGTACAGCGTCACGATCAAAGATATCATGGACTGGAACGGGAAAAAGGATTTCACTCTTTCCGTCGGCGAAAAGCTCAAAATCCTGAAAAGCCCCTGATCTATTTCTGTTGATTTCAGCACTTTTTATTACGCGGCCAACCTCGTTTTTGCGTCGTGCATTACGATATGTGCGAAAAAGCAATATTTTTGTGGTGTCTTCCCTGTGACTGATTAACTGAAGTTGATGCAAACAGCTACGAAAGCGATCGATCTTGTGATGTTAGTCGATGATAATGATACTGATAATTTTATCAGTAAGCGTATCATCGAGATAACGAAGTTCGCCACCCGTGTCGAGGTTAAGGGTTCCGGAAAAGCAGCGCTCGATTACTTGCGGGAGAATCAGGATACGCCGGAGAACCTTCCCAGTCTCATTTTTCTGGACATTAATATGCCCATCGTCGACGGGTTTGTGTTCCTGTACGAGTTCGAGAAGTTTAACGAGCTCGTTCGGAATAAGTGTAAGGTAATTATCCTCTCCAGTTCCGATAACAAGCGCGACATCGATAAGATTGTGAATAACAATCACGTAATCAAATTCATTACGAAGCCGCTGACGGAGGTTGCGCTTGACGAGATCAAACTGAACAACATCTAAAATTCGCCCGACGCATCAAATTCTGACAGCGATGAATGCAAGATTACTGGTAAGCGCTCTGGTTGTGCTGTTTACTTCACTCACAGCACTTGGTCAGGATGTAGAGTCCACTATGCCGGACACTCTTCGGTGGAAAAAGAAACTCAATTTCGCGATCAATCTGAATCAGGCGTCGTTTACTTCTAACTGGAAGGCTGGGGGTATCAACTCGTTCGGTTTTAATTCGCTGTTTAACTACAGGGCTAATTACCAGAACAAACGAAGTACCTGGGACAATAACATTGATCTTGCATTCGGTTTTGTCAACAACGCAGGCCAGGGTTATCGCAAGACGGTCGACAGGATTTTCCTTGATACGAAGTACGGCTACGATATCGGAAGCCATTGGAATCTGTTCAGTTCGCTGAGCTTTCTGAGTCAGTTTGCAAAGGGGTACAAATACACTGACGACGAAGCGTCACTTGTGTCCGGTGTTTTTGCGCCTGCGTTTATTACAGGGGCGCTTGGTTTCGAATACACGCCGGTCGATTATTTCAAATTGCGGATTTCACCTTTCTCGCCGCGAATCACCATTGTCAATGACCCTGAACGGTTCGTGAACTCAGTAGGTCCCGAGCCGTATGGTGTTGTGCTTCCGGATAATGTGCGTTGGGAGTGGTTTGGGTTTCAACTTCTGGCTGAGTTCAACAAAGAACTTGCGGAAAACATAAACCTGAAGTGGCGATATGTCACGTTTGCTAACTACGAGACCCTTGAGCCTCGCCGCATCGACCACCGGTTCGACCTTGACCTGATGGCGAAATTTGGCAAGTACATCAATGTCGGACTTGGAGGAATACTCCTTTACGACTACGACCAGGATTCCGGCGCACAGTTCAGCCAGGTTTTCTCGATCGGTTTCGCCTATACCTTCCAGAATTACGCTGAGTAACAGGGCCCTTCTGACGTCGCCACAGAGTGAGCGTTAGAAGTCGGTATCCAGTCCCAGGCGGTCTTTCAATTCTTTGAGTATCGGGTTCTTCTCAACGAGATATTCAAATTTCTCTCTGTTTGTGTAAATGACCTTTTTGGGATCATCAGGCTCTACGACGGTCCCGGTTACCTGAATGTTGTGATTTTTCAGACGCTCGCGCAGATAGGCCGTCATCTCCGATTTGATATTGTTCAGCATAGTCTCATGGACCGGGCTGAGCAGATTAACCGTGATGACGTGATTATCAACTGTGTAGGGTTGTGTAAGCATCTGGTATTCCGCCTGGAAGCGTCGGCGTTGTTCCGCATAGGTATTCCATGCTTCCTGGAGTTGCTCCGTTGTGTAGGGCTCATTCAGCGTGACTTCCTGGGCAGGTGCGTCGTTTTCGTTTTGCGCACTGCCCCCTTTGAGGAGGCTGGCCAGTTGGGGAGTCCGCGGTGCCGTTTTTAGTCGCGGCGTTTCGACAGGGCGTACGGCAGGGATTGATTCCCGTCGCAGGGGATCATTGCTCTCGTCCGGCAGTGGGGGAGTGTCGTCGGATTTTTCGACGATGGAAGCCGGCGACCCGGTCGGCTCAGCGTCTAAACTAATTTTTTTTTTAAGGCATCCGCATGGGAAGCAGCGGAGGCACCGTTGACCTGGTCGGCGCTAAGAAGGTGATTGACGTGCGCCATTTTCATGAGCGCCAGTTCCACGGAAAGGCGCTGATTTTTGGCGCTCTTGTAATTTATATCGCACTGATTGGCGATGTTAAGCCAAGTCAGGGCAGTTGAAGCCTTCGTAGCCCTGGCCTGATCCGCGTACTTCTGTTTGATATTTTCAGGCACCTCCATCAGCTGCACCGTTCGGCCGTCCTGGGCTACAAGTACGTTTCTGAGGTGTTCGGCAAGGCCAACGATAAAGTTGTGTCCGTCGAAACCTTTCTTCAGGATTTCGTCGAAAAGCAGCAGGGGCTTTGTATGGTTGCCCGTAAGGAGCGCATCAACTACCTCGAAATAATAGTCGTAATCGAGGATGTGGAGGTTGCGAAGTGTATCCTTGAAAGTGACGCCCTTTCCTGAGGCGTATGTCACCATGAGGTCGAAAATCGAAAGTGCGTCACGCAGGGCTCCGTCAGCTTTCTGAGCGATCAAATGGAGCGCTTCGTCTTCCGCCGGGATATTCTCTTGCTGTGCGATTCGCTTGAGGTGGTTGGCGATATCGCTGATTTGAATTCGGTTGAAGTCAAAGATTTGGCAACGCGACAGGATTGTCGGGATGACCTTATGCTTCTCGGTGGTTGCAAGGATGAAGATGGCGTACGACGGCGGTTCTTCCAGCGTCTTGAGAAACGCGTTGAAAGCTGCGTTCGACAGCATGTGAACCTCGTCGATGATGTAGACCTTGAATTTTCCAAACTGCGGAGGATAGCGTACCTGGTCTATCAGGTTTCGGATGTCTTCGACGGAGTTGTTTGAAGCGGCGTCGAGCTCAAAAATGTTGAGCGAGTTTTGCTCCGATCGTTCTTCAAAACCATTGATAAGTCGAGCGACGATCCGCGCGCAGGTGGTTTTTCCCACCCCACGGGGTCCACAGAACAGAAGTGCCTGTGCGAGTTTGTTATTGTCGATAGCGTTTTTGAGCGTGGTTGTGATATGCTCCTGACCAACCACCTCATCGAACCCTGAGGGTCTGTATTTCCGCGCCGAAACAACAAAATTTTCCATCCGGCGTGCAAGATAAAACATACCGGCCAAGGGGGGAAGAGGGGGGTGGGAAAAGTTTGCAGCTAACAAAGAACAGTGGGCAGCAAGGGATCTGCGATATTTCTTCAATACCGTAAGAGGTTGAGAATCTGACAGGTAATTACCTTTCGCTTGAGCGGTTCGGCTCCGCACACGCTGAGCGCCTGGCAGCGGCAAAAACGGAACGATTTTAATTGTATTTTTGTAAGGTATTAGCACGCCAGTTTCCTGGCCCGGGGCAGATTCGAACAAGCTCAGCACTTAGCACTCTTTCGGTAGATACCGAAACTGTCAGCTGCCGTCTGTCGACTGTCTACTGATTTCCACCGGGGCCGACCGGTTTTGACAGGATGCGTAATGGCGTATGTAAGCATGCAGGCTCATGGGATGAGAGCCTTGAAAGATAGTCCTGAACCATACTTGGCGAGTCTAACTACGCCATGGCTGCTTAATCTGTCCCAAGGATAGATTAGCCTCGTCCCGATAAGATCGGGAAAGCCATCATCGCTCAGCATTGTCATCTTGCAGGTGCTGGTCAGCGGTGTCGTAATGCAGGATTGCTCCGCGTGATGTTGCTAAGCGCGGCTAAGACATAGCAACTAAGGAAGAGTTTAGGGTGTCGTTGTCCTTGCTTTTCCCGACAATGAACAACGACTAAGCATGTAGAAAGTACGACGTTATCTTCTCTGGACCAGAGTTCGATTCTCTGCGGCTCCACTATTGCCAGTACAAATGGCATCAAACCTTCGTAATCGTAAAGATTTCGAAGGTTTTTGTTTTTATACCCCCCTAAATCTTCCATTGATTCTCAAATATCAGGTTCGTTATTCGGTTCCTTCCCGCACGAACGGCCAGGAAGGAACCTATCTGGCCGTAACCACCTGATTTTTAATTCCCTACTTGGTAACAACTTGGGAATTCCAATCTAAAAATTTCGTGAAATCGAACCTATACAGGTTCCTTAAAATTGAATCAAAATGGAAGCGACATATAGTATATCAACTTTTATAAAAAGCAACGCTGCCGATGGCAACAATGCCTTGATCTATTTGAGAATAACGGTAAATGGTGAGCGCGCGGAAATATCCATCAAACGGACTATTGACCGCGACCGTTGGGACCCAGCCGCGAACCGGGTGCGGGGCAATAAGGAAGATGCGAAACAGATCAATACGCTACTGGACAACACTATCCTCAAGCTTAACAAGATCTACAATAAGCTGCTGGAGAACGATGAGGTGATCACCGCCAGGAGAATAGCCATATCTTCTCAAGCTTTTAGAAAGCCCGGAAGATAAAGTTGCAAATCAGGGTGGCTCACTTTGTGCCAGAATGGCAGCTAAAATTCTTGCGAAATCTTCTAAAGTGGCTCACTTTCATCCAGAATCAGTGGCTCACTTTGGCCCGGAATGGGTGGCTCAGTTTACTCCGGAATCACTGGCTCAGTTTAGTCCTGAATAGTCAAAGGAATTGATGAAATCGTACATAAAGCACTGATATGGTTACATTAATAGCGGGTAGTTTGATCTTAAGCGTCTTGCATGCACTCATGC
>CAZHIQ010000005.1:0-140403 GCA_964532595.1 uncultured Roseivirgaceae bacterium | reverse complement strand
GGATGGTTTGAGCAGGAATTGCGTGGCAGCTCGGCGAAGTGGAAGGTGATAGGCAACCAGGTTGTATTTTCAGACCTTGATCGAACAGCCGTTGTTCCGAAGAACCCTCGCAATATGGATAGCTGGGATGGGTACCCGGCCGAAAAGTCGCGCGTGGCACGTGTCATCCGTGACCACGAAGTCCGCAACGTGATTTTTCTCACAGGCGACACTCACGCCTCGTGGGCCTTCGAAGTAGTGGCTGATCCTTTATCCGTTCCTGTCCCGCCTAACTACAAACCCATCGCTGTTGAGTTTGGCACTCCAAGCGTTTCGTCGACGAACGCCAACGAGTCTGCACCCGACGACACCGTAATGGTTCGCGAGCAGCGGTACATGGAAACCAATCCCCACCTGAAGTATGTCAACCAGCGCGATCACGGGTACGTGATCCTGACCCTTTTCGACGATCACGCCCGGGCTGACTGGCATTATGTCAGCACTGTTCTTCAGCCAGATGCCCAAGAAACAATGAGCAAGACCTTCGTCGTTCCGCTGGACTCACCGACGCTCAGATAAGCAAGGGTGCTGCACAGGCAGAAGTTTTTTACGCTATTCGGTTAGTTCGACTATTTTTGAGGCCCTTTTAACGGAGGCATTGATGGGACTGCTAAATTCGATATTGACGTGGGTGATGAAGAAGCGTATTCATCAGATTGAGCTCTTCATGAAGTATCCCCACGACGTGCAGGAAGAGCTGTTTCGCAGACTCGTTAGCGAAGCCAGTACAACAGAGTTCGGGAAAAGGTACGGATTTTCCGACATCGAGACTCCGGAGCAATTCCGGGAACGCGTGCCGGTTCACAGTTATGAAGAACTTTTCCCTTACATCAAGCGGCTCATGCAGGGCGAGCAGAATATCCTCTGGCCGTCTGAAGTGACGTGGTTTTCAAAGTCATCGGGAACGACCAACCAGCGGAGCAAGTTTATCCCCGTTACTCAGGAGGCCCTTGAGGAATGCCATTTCAAGGGAGGGAAAGACCTCATTTCCATTTATGTAAACAACTACCCCGAAACACGGCTATTTGACGGCAAGGGGTTGGCCATTGGGGGATCACACCAGATCAATGAATATGATTCGAGCGCATCGTCTTTTTACGGCGATGTTTCAGCGGTGATCATGCAGAACCTGCCACCGTGGGCTCAATTTATACGCACTCCGAGTTTAGAGACCGCCCTCATGAGCAACTGGGAGGAAAAAATTGAAAAGATGGCAACCGAAACGGCCTCCGTCAATGTCACGAACTTGTCGGGCGTACCTACCTGGACCGCTCTTTTGATTCAGCGGATTGTTGAACTCCAGAAGAAAGACAGCATCCTGGATGTCTGGCCGAACCTCGAAGTCTTTTTCCACGGAGCTGTTTCTTTCCATCCTTACCGGCGGCTGTTCCAATCGCTGATTCCGCGTTCAGACATGCGGTACGTCGAGATCTACAACGCCAGCGAAGGATTCTTCGGTATCCAGGATCAGCGTGACTCGGATGAAATGCTGCTGATGCTTGACTACGGGGTCTATTACGAATTTATTCCAATGGATGAGTTCGGCACGGAAAACCCTAAGACCATCGGTCTCGATCAGGTAGAGGTGGGGAAGAACTACGCTGTAGTTATTTCTACAAACGCCGGGCTTTGGCGCTATAATATCGGCGATACCGTGCGGTTTACTTCCGTCTCTCCTTACCGCATCCGTATTTCCGGGCGCACCCGCCACTTTATCAACGCATTTGGCGAAGAAGTGATTGTAGAAAATGCCGAGACTGCCATTCGCAAAGCCTGCCAGGCAACTCACGCCGTTATTGACAATTTCACAGCCGCGCCGGTTTTTCTGGAGAAGGGTAAAAGAGGCGGACACGAGTGGATTGTTGAGTTCAAAACTGCCCCGCACGATTTTGAACTCTTCACGCGAACCCTCGATGAGAGTTTGCGCGAAATCAACTCGGATTACGACGCTAAGCGACAGGCCGACCTGGCGCTGGTAGCACCAAAAGTAAATGCGGTGCCCGCCGGTACCTTCTACGAGTGGATGAAGAAACGCGGAAAGCTGGGCGGTCAGAACAAGGTGCCCCGACTATTTAACACGCGGGAGTATGTCGATGACATACTGGGTATGCTTGCGCAACGCTCGGCCTGATCTACTTGCGTATATTGCTAAACCAGGAAGCAAAGCTCCTGCGGGCCGGTTGTTCGACAATCGAACCACTCTCCGCAGCCCGGTTAACTTTCTCCACCGTAAAGAACGCCGTTGGAAGTATCTCCTTCAGTTTGTCGAGGAGGTCCTCCAGATCTTCACGCGGCAGTACGGTAAAGACAAGATTTTCATGTCCATCGGGCCCGACGGCGTTTACATGCGTGTACCGGAAGTTTTCACCCCGAAGATGCTGAATTAAATCACCCACATCTTTTCTGGTGATAATCCTGACGATCACCTTGCCGTAGGCAATTCTTTCCTCGATGATCATCCCGACAAAAATACCGGCGGCGAATCCTGCCGGGTAAGCAACATAGCACATCCAATTGTCCAGGTGTTCAAAAATCTGGCGGATAGCCATCAGCCATATGAACGCTTCAAAAAAGCCGAGCAGCGTCGAGGTAAGCCTTCTCCCACCAAGGACATAGATGATTCTGACTGTGTTGATAGAAACATCAAGAATCCGCGCCAGGAAGATCAGGAGCGGCAAAACAAGGAAACTAAAAAGGTCACCGGGAATACCCAGTGTCTCGGTAAAGAAATTCTCCATTAGATCATATGCGTTTATGCATTGCGACTATTTAACTGCAGAATTCGTTCCTGCCCTGTATCACCCAAACAGTTCCTGTACGACCTCCGTCAGCTTTCCAAACGTCTTTACTGCTATGCGCACTTTCGAGAGATCAAGTGACTTCTTGCTGTACTTGGAAATGTAAATTTCCTCGAAACCCAACTTTTCCGCCTCACTGATCCGCTGGTCGACCCGGTTAACCGCGCGCAGTTCGCCGCCAAGTCCCACTTCGGCAGCAAAGCAGATCTTATCTGATACCGGAATTTCGTTCATCGATGATATAATGGCGACACAAATGGCAAGATCGATCGCCGGATCTTCGACCTTAACTCCACCGGCCATGTTAAGAAACACATCCTGCGTACCCATCCGGAATCCACATCGCCGTTCAAGTACCGCGAGCAACATATTAAGTCGCTTGTGATCAAACCCTGTAGAGCTTCGTTGCGGCGTGCCATAAGAAGCCGCACTTACCAAGGCCTGGATCTCAATCAGCAACGGCCTGTTGCCTTCAAGCGTAGCCCCGATCGTAATTCCACTTAGCTGCGAATCCTTTTGTGAAATAAGAATCTCCGACGGATTCGATACTTCCCGCAATCCCGTTCCCAACATCTCGTATATTCCAATCTCGGAGGTGGAGCCAAAACGATTTTTTGTGGTGCGAAGGATGCGGTAGGTCAGATGTCGGTCTCCTTCGAATTGTAAGACCGTATCTACCATGTGTTCAAGAACCTTCGGGCCGGCGAGAAGGCCATCCTTTGTAATATGACCGATGATAAACACAGGCGTCCCGGTTTCTTTGCAGAACTTCATCAGTTCGCCTGCGCACTGACGCACCTGACCTACGCTACCCGGTGTTGATTCAAGCTGCGCCGAGTGCAATGTTTGAATGGAGTCGATAATCACCACGTCCGGCGCGAGCGACTCGATAGCTTGAAAGATGTTGCGCGTATTTGTTTCTGTGAGGATATAAAACGACTCGGAGCTGTCGCGAAGGCGTTCGGCCCGCATCTTGATCTGTTGTTCACTTTCTTCCCCCGATACATAGAGAACCGTACGGCCTTTCAGTTTAAGTCCGACCTGGAGCATCAACGTAGACTTCCCGATACCCGGCTCGCCCCCGATGAGCACGAGAGATCCAGGAACGATCCCACCTCCAAGCACCCGGTCAAGTTCCTGATCGGCCGAAGGCCATCGTATATCCCCCGTGGTTTCAATATCGCTTAGTGTACGAGGCTTCGTCCGCACCCGCTCACTCTCCTGCCTCCATTCGTTGCGCGGTTGCGTCTCAGGGGTTCGTACTTCCTCAGCAAAGGTATTCCATGATCCGCATGCCGGACACTTACCCAGCCACTTGGCTGATTCATATCCACAGCTCTGACAATAAAAAACGGTTTTTGATTTGGCCATAACACCCAGGCTGTGCTCAGTTCACAAATAATCGCATGCGATGACAAAACTACACCGTTTTCGAGAAAATGATCCCTTAGGGGTTTCGACATTACCAAACCAACGGCAAATTCCTTTCAGGCTCCTCTTAAATTTCCTATCTTCAAGTTAATCAAACCCTCCAATCATGAAGTCCCTCTTCACCACGGCGTTAATAACGCTGTCCGTTCTGCACGTCG
The DNA here is from genome assembly GCA_964532595.1 of uncultured Roseivirgaceae bacterium. Taxonomy (GTDB): domain Bacteria; phylum Bacteroidota; class Bacteroidia; order Cytophagales; family Cyclobacteriaceae; genus Chryseosolibacter. The sequence continues at coordinate 135,977 of CAZHIQ010000005.1, read as the reverse complement.
TCGCTCAGAAACCGCCAATCAAGTTCGGCGATGTCACAAAGGAAGAAGTTTCCATGACAACTTATGACAAAGACCCGATAGCAGAAGCGGTGGTCCTCGCCGACTATGGTTTGTCATGGGTCTCTTATCGTCAAAATGTTGGATTCACCGTTGACTTTGAGCGAATCACGCGCATTAAGATTCTAACGAAAGACGGTCTTTCCTGGGGAAACTTTGAGATCCCGCTCTACAAAAACAACACTGACCGTGAAAAGATTATCAGCGTCAAGGCCGTCACCTACAATCTGGAAGGGGGGAAGGTCGTGGAATCAAAGCTCCGGAACGACGGCATCTTCAACGAAGCCTACAATGAAAATCGCGACATCGTGAAAGTCACCTGCCCCAACGTACGCGAAGGATCGGTCGTTGAAATCTCCTATAAGATAAATTCTCCCTATGTTGGATGGTTGCGCGACTGGACGTTTCAAAGTACGATCCCGGTCGTCTACAGCGAATATCGCACACAAATTCCTGAGTATTATCACTTTGACCGATACACACAGGGCTACGTCCCCCTGGCTATCAATGAACACACACAGCAACCGAACAGTATCAAGTTCACATCGTTCGAGCGCAGCGGAACTTATAATGTGCAGAGCACCCCTAACGTAAGCCAGGTCGACTACCAGGACCACAAATATCGATGGGTTGCCACGGACGTTCCCGCTTTCAAGCCGGAACCTTATATGACAAGCGTCCATGACTATATCGGTGCAATTAACTTCGAACTAGCCTCTCTCAAATACCCGAACCAGCCTATTAAGAAAATCCTGGGGACCTGGGAAGACCTCAACAAAACGCTCTCGGAATTTGAGTCCTTCGGATCAGTCGTCACCGGAAACAACTTTCTCAAAAAGGTCGTGGAAGATGTTGCCGGAAGCGCAACCAGCCCGGAAGAGAAAATCATTGCGATAACCACTTACGTTAAGAACAACGTGTTGTGGGATGGACGGAAACGACTCTTTGCATCTCAATCGATGCGCAAAGTTCTTGACGAACGGAAAGGCCATTCGGCAGACGTCAACCTACTCCTGGCATCGATGCTGGAGAAAGCCGGCATCGACGTCCAACCCGTTATTCTGAGTACCCGGGATAACGGTCTGCTGCGAATAGCAACCCCCGTTCTGGGCCAGTTCAATTATGTTATCGTATTGGCTCGCGCGGGGGAGAGATCGCTCCTCCTCGACGCAACCGAACCGCTACTCCCTGTCGGTGTCGTTCCTGAGCGATGCCTCAACGGAAAGGGACTTGCCATTTCGACAGCCGGACCACATTGGGTAGACCTCGACTTGCACATGAAGACACGTACGGTGACGGCTGCTCAAATGGTTATCACTCCCGAGGGCTATCTCGATGGTACACTATCGGTGACCTGCAATGGGTACGAGGCGCTCCGCCGACGCAAGAAGTATCTAAACGAAGGCGAGGAAAAGTTTGTGCGCGATTTTGTAGGCTCCCACCAGTGGAACGTCAAATCCACCACAGTCGAGAACGCCAGGGACATTGCGGCAAACTTTATTGGTACGCACGAGTTAACCGTGAATGACAAGATCATGAGCACCGGTGAAACCCTGTACCTGGATCCATTCCTGATCAACAACCTCCCGGAAAACCCCTTTAAATCTGAAAAGCGGGAGTATCCGGTCGACTTTGGGAGCCCTTTCGATGTCACGTTTTCTTTGCGGTTTACTATCCCCGATGGCTATGTGATTGATGAAATGCCTGAAAGCAAAGTCATTTCAATGCCTGAAAACTCCGCCCGCTACATCTACAATTTGGCTCATCAGGGGAATGAGATTATCCTGACGAGTATGTTTCAAGTAAACCGCAGCCTGTTTTCGCAACTTGACTATCCCTATCTGCGGGAGTTTTACAGTCAGATAGTTGCCAAGCAGGCTGAACAGATTGTACTAAAAAGACAAGACTGATGCGCTACCTTCTTCTCGGCCTCCTCTTTTCGCTATCGGCTTCCTCCGTCGCGAGCAAAAACTCGCCGCAGTATCCGGTGAAGGATATCCCAAAAGAACTCATTGAGAATGCCTATGCCGTGATCCGTGAGGATCATATGAGCTTCACCATTCATTCCAAGAGCACGGCAACGCTTCGGACTCACATTGTCGTGACCATCTTCCAGGAGAAGGGTCGAAAGTTTGCTGAGCATGGCCTGTGGTACAGCAAGCTGCGAAAAGTGAATTCCTTCAAAGGCCAGGTCTTTGATGCTTCGGGCAAGCTCATTAAGAAGCTCAAGAATAGCGAGATCCGTGACCAAAGCGCATACGATGGACTTGTTGACGATACTCGAATCAAGTATGTCGACCTTGCGCAAGCCACCTATCCCTATACAGTAGAATTCGAATACGAAGTAGCGTACAGCTATCTCTATACCATCCCGGGATCAGCGTTCAATCAATACGAAGGCGTTTCCCTGCAGAACGGTTCATACACATTAACTTTTCCGGAAGATCTCAGACCGCGGTACAAGACTTCCCGGCTGGACAAGGCGCCCGACGAGATCCGGGACGGCAACACCACTTCGCTGCAATGGCGGGTTAGTCATATTCAACCCCCGGTGTTCGAACCCTACTCCGACCGGCAAAAGCAAATTATTTCCATTTCAGTTGCCCCGACTACTTTCGAGTTTTCAGGATATGCTGGATCGATGGAAACGTGGGATGGTTTTGGTCAGTGGATTGCATCGCTAAACAAGGGACGCAACGTTCTGCCGGAGGCCACACGAGCTCATATCCTTCAACTCGCCGAGAGGCACGAAACCCGCGAAGAAAAGGTCAAAGCTCTCTACCACTATCTGCAAAACAAGACCCGATATGTCAGCATCCAACTAGGCATCGGTGGCTACCAACCCTTCGAGGCTGCCTTCGTCGACAAGAACGGTTACGGTGATTGTAAGGCGCTATCCAATTACATGCTCGCTCTTCTCGACATCGTGGGTATCAAAGGGCACTACGTCCTAATCCGGGCCGGCGAGGGTGAGTCTCGTATGGACATCGACTTTCCCAGCAATCAGTTTAATCACGCCATCGTCGCCGTGCCTAACGGCGCCGACACCCTCTGGCTTGAATGTACTAGCCAGACGAACCCCTTCGGATATCAGGGGAGCTTCACCGGTAATCGCGAGGCACTGTTGATTACCGACAACGGTGCCGCTATTGCCAAAACACTTCGCTATCCGGCCGACGTCAACAGACAGAACACTACCGCGCACGTACAACTGACGGACAATGGCACGGCAACCGCAGAGGTAAAACAGGTTCTTACGGGATTGCAATATGAAAATGGAAACCTCAACTTCCTTCTCTCGGGTTCGCCCGATGATCAAAAGAAATGGCTCGAACGCGCGATTGATATTCCGAGTTTCACTGTGCGAAGTTTCTCCATGGAGAACGTCCCTACGATGATACCGTCGGCAATTGTTTCCGCCAATCTCGACGTGCCCCGGTTAGCCAGCGTAAGCGGCAAGCGGCTTTTCCTGACACCCAATCTTATGAACCGACACACTTCCGTCCCGCGAACGCTTAAAGAGCGCAAGACCGAAGTGGTGCGAACCTTTGCCTATACTGACAATGACACGATTCGGTACTCGATCCCCGAAAGCATTTATCCGGAGTTTATTCCTCCGGATGTCAACATCACAAGCCGCTATGGAGAATATCGTGCAACTTTCCGCGCTGATCAGGGGGAGTTCGTCTACACCCGCGAGCTCATTATGCATGAGGGGACATTCCCTCCCGAAACCTATCAGGAGTTTGTCGACTTCTTCCGTGAAATCAGCAAGGCCGACAACACCAAAGTAGTTTTTATGACCCGAACCTAGCGAATAGGGGAGTCCGCCTCTTTCTTCATCGTATTATAGACTAACCGATCGGCAAGACGGGGCCACCATTTGTTGAGAAAGACAGCAGCTTTTCCTTGAAACGTGAGTACGAGTGTACGCTTGCGTCTGACGGTCGCACGGTAGATATGATCGGCGCATTCCTCCGCGGTCATCATCTTCTCTTCTTCACGAGGCGACTCTCCCTGAGCACCTCCATCAGCCGTAAGTGAACGCTTGCGAATATTCGACGCCGTAAATCCCGGGCATGCGGTGAGCACGTGGACGCCGGAGTTCAATAGCTCTGTACGAAGAGCTTCCAGGAATCCGTTCAACGCAAACTTCGAAGCAGAGTAGCCGGTGCGCGCGGGCAATCCGCGAAAACCGGCGATAGAAGAGATGCCGATTACACTACCCCTGTTTCTTAATATTTCAGGCAGGCAGTGTTTGGTCGCATACACTGCTCCAAAAAAGTTAATGTCCATCACCTGTCGGATCACCTCCGGGTCGGCCTCCTCAAAGATGGCGCGCATCGATATGCCAGCGTTGTTGATAAGGACATCAATTTTTCCAAATGCCCGGACGGCCTCTTCGGCCATCCGTCTGTTGTCAGCTTCCGAGGTGACGTCAGCCTGGAGTGCTAACGTTTCTATTCCTGCGTCTTTCAGCGTGTTTGCTGTCTCCTGAAGAGCCGCCTCGTTGCGGCCGGTGATAACAATCTTTGAACCCCGATTACCGAAGGCAAATGCCAGAGCACGTCCGATCCCCGACGTGCCTCCTGTTATCACCACAACTTTGTCTTTCATGGGCCAAAAATAACAATACTTGCTTAACTTGCGCCGGAACACCAACCCATGTTTTTTGTCAGGCTGATCTCATCGTTGCCTCTCTCCGTACTCTACGTCTTTTCGGATGTTCTGTTCGTCCTTACCTACTACGTTATTCGCTATCGGCGGAAAATCGTATGGCAGAACCTTCGTAATTCCTTTCCCGACAAGCCGGCTGAAGAACTAGCTCGTATTCAGCGATCGTTCTATCGCAACCTATGTGATTATGCCATGGAGATGCTGCGACTGGTTTCCATGCCTGCCGAGGAGTTAACCCGAAGAATGCAGTTTCGGAATCTGGAAGTTATGGAGCGATTCAAGGCAGCACAGCAACCGGTAATTGTCCTCGCTTCACATCAGTTCAATTGGGAATGGCTCCTCGTGGCCGCCAGTTTGCAACATCCGATGCCGGCAGACTTTGTGTATCAAAAGGTGAAAAACAAATTCTTTAACGATCTGTCGCTACGTGTAAGAAGTCGCTTTGGCGCATACCCCATCCGTCGCGATCAGGTCGCACGCGAACTGGCAAAGCGCCGCGAAATTGTACGCATGGTTGCTACCGTCGCCGACCAATATCCGGGATACGGTCGTGACAAGAAGTACGTGGCCAGGTTCCTCAATCAGGAGACAGCATTTTTTCTCGGTACCAACCAGATGGCGATACTGTCGCAATATCCCGTAGTCTATTATCGGTGTGTGAGAATTCGCCGTGGCTATTACACGGCCGAGCCAATTGTTGTTGCCGAACCACCCTATGACAGGGAGTCGACCGTCCCACTCGACAACTACATCCGTCTTGTTGAAGAGACAATCTGCAAATATCCCGATGGCTGGTTATGGTCTCACAACCGATGGAAGAAAAGACACCTTAGCGAAGGCCAGGTAGTTAGAAGTACCACCTTGAAATAACTTACGCGAGCATCTGTGCAATGTCGTCGCGTGTCAATTGTTTGACAAAACTTTCTTCGGTCGTTATCAACTCATTGGTTAACTTCAACTTCTTCTGTTGCAATAGCAAAATCTTTTCTTCGACCGAATTACGTGTAATGAACTTATAGGTAAAGACCTTGCGTTTCTGTCCGATACGGTGAGCGCGGTCGACAGCCTGAGCTTCTACAGCAGGGTTCCACCAGGGGTCGAGGATAAAGACGTAATCAGCTTCCGTCAGGTTAAGCCCTAACCCGCCAGCCTTGATGGAAATCAGAAACACTTTCAAGTTTTTGTCACGGTTGAACCGTTCCACCTGTTGTTTTCGATCTGTGCTTGAACCATCGAGGTAAGCGAAATCTGTTTTATGGGTCTTCAGGTATTCTCTGACTAAATCCAGGTGTTTTACGAATTGACTAAAGACAAGCACCTTGTGCCCTTCCGAAATAGCGTTCTCGAGCATGTGAGTAATGTCCTCGAGCTTTCCCGAATCCCCGGCATAACCGGGTTCCACCATGCGGGGATGGTTGGCCAGTTGCCTTAGCTTCGTCAGACCCTCAAGAATCATGAAGCGACTATTGCCAAGGCCTTCTGCATCAATAAGCTTGAATATTTTTTCTCGATAGTGAGCCTTAACCTCTTCATATCGCTTCTCCTGCTCACTGCTCATCACTGAGTACTGCACATACTCCACCTTCTCCGGCAGCTCAGTAGCTACCTGCGACTTGTGACGTCGCAGGATAAAGGGTTTAATGACAGCTCCCAGTTTCTTCGACTTAGTTTCATCAGCCTTCTTCTCAATGGGAAACTGAAACTCATTCCGGAAGTAAGTTTGAGAACCAAGAATGCCGGGGTTTATGAATGACATTTGAGACCACAAGTCGAGCGTTGTGTTCTCAATCGGTGTACCGGTCAGTACGAGCTTATGCCTGGATTTTAATTCACGGACCGCCTTGGCGATATTCGATGCCGGATTCTTAATTACCTGAGATTCGTCCAGGATGATGTAATTGAAATAAAAGCCCTTCAGCAGGTCTACATCCAAACGCGTAATTCCGTACGACGTCAGCACCAGGTCATAATTCTTAAAGCGGGCAATATCTTTGTTGCGGAGGGTCCCGGTGTAAGTAAGTACCTTCAGTCCGGGAGTGAACCGACTAGCTTCCATCTCCCAGTTGTAGATAAGCGAAGTAGGCATGACCAACAGGGAAGTTCCCGCTCCGGCTTCCTTTTCCGACAACAGCAAGGCGAGGGTTTGCACCGTTTTACCCAACCCCATATCATCGGCCAGGCAACCGCCAAGACGATACTCATTCAAGAACCGCAGCCAGTTATATCCTGCTTTCTGATAGGGACGAAGTTCTCCCTTGAACGACTGCGGCACAGGGTAGTCTTTGATGCCGCTAAAAGAGCTTAGGTTTCTCAGCTTATCACTCAAATGGACGCGTGCAAGATTGCCTTCCTCCAGTTCCTTTACAAGGTTGAGGTGATGCTTTCTGAGAACGGGCTTCTCGTGTGAACCCTCCGTTTCACTTAACGCAAACAAATCTGCATACTTCGTCAGCCATATCTCCGGGATAATGGCTATTTCACCATTAGGCAATTTGAATTCGACCTTCTTCTTCAGGATAAGCTTCCGGAGGTCCTTAAAGGGTATTTCGAACTCCCCAAAACGTATGCGCGCGTGAATATCGAACCAGTCGATACTTTCCTTTACTTCAACCTCGATAACCGCCTTGCCAACAAAGTATTTCTTGTCTCGGCTTTCAGGTTGACTTACTTCAAAGCCAAGGTTTAGAAGATTAACGCGGTTTTCATTGAGCCACGAGAAGGCCTCCGACTTTGGAACGGCAACCCGGAACGACTTCATGGGCAAGCCCAGCTTTTGAAGCGTCTGGAGAAAGTTCTTCTCAACATCGGTCTTGCGTGTTACGCGATGAAAAACATATCCGTCGGGACGCTTCTCTACCGTCACACTAACGGGGCCGATGTTATCCCCGCGAAAGCGATGTTTCCCGTACTTGAAAGAAAGGTCAAACACAATCTTTCCTGCCTCATCGGTCGGTACGTCAGCGGCCTTTCCTGCTTCAAACAGCGAAGGTGCGTTTATCGTTTGGGCTGTGTGCAGCTCTGACAGTGTAAGTACTGGAGACGGGTCGTAGTCGCTCTTATTGATTTCAAATCCGCTGGCTTCAACCTCATCGAACGAAGCGATTAACGGAGCTATAAACTTGTTGTAGTATGTTTCCTCAACGTTCTTCGGAATGACTACGTACTTCTTGGTAAGAAAAGGGATAAGCTTTTTGCCATCGACATGTTTCTCGAAACCATAAAGCTTACCATTTAGTACCATCCACGCGGGCGACTTACAAATCAGATAAGCGGTCTCGTTCGGGATCTCCAGCTTCTTGCCATAATAGGACAGCGTCGGATAGTAGTTAGTGTGCTCGGGTGTCCGTCTGAAATGAAATTGAATTGACGCACGCCCTTCCATGATTTCTATCTTGCGCCAGGTCGGCTCGCCGTCGTTTCCCATTTCGAAGAGCATCTTACCCTTCATCTTCTCCAGAACTCTTGCCCGTCGACTTTCGAGGTAATCTTCTATCTCCACCTGCAACGCCGTATTACCCTTTGCCTTGTCATATACCTTGACAAGAAACTCCTCCGGCTTGACCATCTTTGGCGAGAACCTCTTTACGACCGCATCCTGATGCATCGAATCAATCGCTTCAATCAGTTCGAAGTCCCGGTCATCCAGCCCCCGCTGAAACTCGCGTGCATTCTTGGAAGAGATATTTTGATGCTGGTACGTAAGCTTCCCTTTATCGTCCAGATGAACGATGTAAGTTTCAAACAGAAAGCCCAGGTATTCGTGTTGATACAACGAATAAATGATCTGGAATGGCTGCGAGGCAGATACTTTCATCTAAACACGGGCCTTTTCAGGATACAGAACCTCTAAATTAAAAATAAAAGGATGAAAAAAGTCGCATTTTTCGGACAGATAGTACACCGAACTTACAGCCCCGAATCGACGTTATAAGTTTGGCGAAGCAGCTATTCGGCCGGCAATCCTGGCGGGGTGAAGGGAGATAAGCATGGTGATGAAGGCGACAACAAGGAGGGTAACCACAAAGTCGATACCCTGGATCTTTATCGGGTACCCCTGCGTGATCGACGTCTCCATACCCATGGATATTATACCGTACTCCTGTTGAAGGACATAGAAAAGTATTCCGATACCAAGCCCGATGACTGCGCCGATAAATGCAATGAGGATGCCTTCGGCGAGAAAAATGCTGCGCACCTGAGTTTCGCTTGCTCCCATTGACTTCAGGATTGCGATGTCCTTCTTCTTATCCAGGACAAGCATCATCAGGCTAAAGAAAATGTTGATCGATCCTATCAGCAGCAGTAATGAAAGTGCAAGGAAGGTGAACAGCTTTTCCATCTTAAGAAGCTTATACAAGTCTTGATGTTGCTCTTCATGATTAAGCACATTAAAGGCGTCACCCAAAACAGCCTGGAGGTTCCTTTCTATTAGGGCGATATCTGCCCTGGGAGAGGTCTTCACTTCAAGAGAAGTTCGTTTGTTCCCAAACTCAAACAGCTCTTGTGTAAAGCGCAGCGGGACGATTACGTAGTTCTCATCAAAATTCTGGACTATCGAAAAGACGCCTCCTGGTATTATGTTTTTGCGTGAGTAAAGTCGGGACGGATCGAGGCCGGCCGCACCACTCACATTCTTGATGTAATAAACCTGAAGGGGGTAGAGCGGATCGTTCACAGCGATTGACAAGCTGTAACGGATACCCTGCCCGACGATAGCATAATTAAGCGGACCTTCGGTTAGCTTCAGCTCACCCTCCACGATATTCTCATCGGGAATGCGTTCCTGATTCAGGAAGTTTTCGCTCACACCCTTGACAATTACGACCTGGTTCGCATCGCGATAACGAAGATAAGCATAGTCTTGAATAACCTCGGTAACAACCTCGACACCGGCAACCGACTTTACTTTCTCCAGTAGCTCAGGTGATACTTCAAACGTCTTCCCTTGTGCGGCCTCAATGCGAATTTCCGGGTCAAACGAATTGTTCAGCGAGCGCAGTAAGTCCTCGAGTCCGTTAAAAATCGACAAAACAATAATCAGCGCACCCGTGCTAAAGGCGATTCCAACGATCGAAAGAATGGAGATGATATTGATAAAGTTCGCCTTGCGCTTTGATACAAGGTACCTGCGAGCTATGAAAAACGGTAGGTTCAAGGGCAGCAGTAATTTCTCCTATTCTTTGTCGGCCGGGGGTATGTTAAGGTTCTTCAGAATTTCCTCAATGCGGAAGGCGCGTTCTTCGGTTTCGTCAATGATGAAGATCAGTTCCGGAATAATACGCACCTGATTGCGGATCCGGTCTCCCAGTTCCCGTCTGATTTCACTCTTGCCGCGGTTGAGTTTCTCCAATACCTTGTCCTTGTCCTTAATCAGCATCATGCTGATATAGATTTTGGCGACCCCGAGGTCTGCACTAACCTCAACATCGGAAATGGTCACCAGGTTGTTCTCAAGAATTCCCCGCTTATCGCGCTGAAAGATGTCACTTAATTCTTTCTGAATGAACCGCGCATATTTCTGTTGTCGGACTGATGCCATGGCCGTTTTATTACTTTTACGAATGAATAAGGAACACAACTAAAAAACAATAGATTCCGCTTTAAACTTCCCCTTGGCTGCTCTAATTTTCAGGCTGGTCTTAAACGCGCCCAAAATTGATTGGCTATTTCCGCATCAACGACCCTTACCGTCTGGTAGGGTTGTTCATACTGCTACTTGTTTTGTACCTGCCGTTCGCTCTTTTCGGCGACACGGTCACGATTCCGGAACTGAGAAACCTTCTACTCGGCGAAAAACTCAACGAAGGGTTTCGTATGTACCAGGGTGTTATTGACGACACCGGGCCGCTCGCCGCCTGGGCCCACGAGGTTTTCGACACCCTTTTTGGCAGGTCGACTGCCGCTCGACACGTTCTGGCCTTTATTGTGATTTTCCTTCAATGCGCCTACGTTGGATTGATCTTTATCTCCCGGCGCGTCTTTACCGAAAGCACCTATGTTCCTTCTTTTCTTTGCGGCCTCCTCTTTCTGACCTCGTACGACAATTTCGTTCTTTCCAACGAGTTGATGGGTTCAGTATTTCTTCTTTTGGGGCTGCTCAATCTATTCAGGGAAATCGAGTTCCGTCACGAAAGCGATGAAGGAATTCTGGGGGTAGGCCTTTCAATCAGCATCGCCTCTCTCTTCGCATTTTCATTCGCCGTCTACATCGTCGCCGCAATTGTCATTCTGGTGCTCTTTACCAGAAGCGACGCCCGCCGGTTCGTTCTTTTGATCTTCAGCTTTCTGTTACCTCATCTTCTGACGCTGAGTGTCTATTTTGTAAACGGATCGACCGCAGCAATCTGGGAGAATTTCTATCTCGCCAATTTGTCTTTTGCCCGGACCGCACTAATGGACACCCGTTCACTACTCACCCTGGCGGCTGTTCCAATATTCTATTTCGTTGTATCGATGATCATGCTGAATCGGGATGCTCGCCTCAGCAAGTACCAGTCGCAAATACTACAGGCGACGATGATCTGGTTAATCGTGTCGGTTTTTTTCCTTCTGTCGGCTCGGGATTTGAGACCTCAGTCGCTCATCGTGTTCTTCCCGGCACTGTCTTTCCTGTTTACACACTTCTTCCTCGTAATCCGCAGGGTGAGATTTATTCGCATCAATGCCTGGGTATTCTTTCTTGGCATTATCAGCATCTCCTACCTTGCCCGATTCGGCAAGATCCACGCCGTAAACTATTCGACGATGTGGATTGATACATCCGTTGACGAGTTCAACGGCAAGAGACTACTGGTTCTCGACAAGTCTATTGATGCATACTATCGCAACCAGCTTGCCACACCATTTCTGGAATGGCGATTAAGCGAGCCGATCTTCCGTCATCCCGAATATTACGAGAACGTCACGCTTGTTTATGAAGCTTTCACGAACGACCCTCCGGAAGTGGTTCTTGATCCCCATAACTTGCTGGCTCCTTTCTTGCGCAGAATGCCGCAAATCGAGCAAGCTTACACGCGCAGGGGCACGCGCTATATCAGAATCAACAACTGATTTTTCCCACGCGGCGGCTATGACGACCGCCTTCGAAGCTTTCACGAAGGAAGCGGTCTGCAATTTTCTCCGCTGTCTCGTAGGGTACGAATCGCGCCGGGAGGCATAACACATTTGCATCGTTGTGGGTCCGGGCCAGAACAGCGAGATCTTCGTTCCAGCATATTGCCGCGCGAATACCCTGGTGTTTGTTGGCTGTCATCGCTACTCCGTTGGCGCTACCACAGATGAGGATCCCCAGATCGTATTCTTTTTTCTCCACAGCTTCGGCTACCTGGTGTGCAAAGTCGGGATAATCCGCCGATTCACTGCTATAAGTACCAAAGTCATGAGTTTCATAGCCGTTCTTGTTCAGCCATGCGATGAGTTTGTCTTTGAATTCAAATCCGGCGTGGTCGCCGCCTAGGGCTATCTTGGGCATCATGACGGGGTTTCTTCGTTTAAGGCTTCTTCAGCTTCCTGCTTTGCTTTCGCGCGGAGCACGGTTGCTGAAATCAAAATACTGATTTCATAAAGGAGGTACAAGGGCAGCGAGATAAGTGACTGGCTGAGCGGATCGGCCGTCGGTGTTACAATTGCCGCCACGATTAAAATTATTACAATTGCGTGCTTGCGATACTTCCGGAGAAAAGCCGGTGTGACGATTCCTATCCGGGTAAGAAAGAACATCACCACTGGCAGCTGGAAAAGGAGGCCACTCCCGAGGACGACACCGACAATCGTACCTACATACGAAGTGATGTCGAACTCATTCACAATCATATCACTGATCTGATAATTAGCGAGGAAGGAAATCATCACAGGCGACATGATGTAATAGCCAAACGCTACGCCAGCGGCAAACAGAAAGGAAATGGACGCGACGGCCCCGCGTGAGTATCGTTTTTCAGTTGGATATAATCCCGGCTTAATGAATCGCCAAATCTCCCAGGTGATATACGGGAATGCAACAATAATCCCCATCACAAACGAGGAGATGATGTGCATCTGGAACTGCCCGGTCATGAACCTGCTCTGAATCTTCAGGGGGATTTCCTGGACGCACAAAGAGTCGGCCATGCCGAAGAACTCACCCAGCTTGCAAAGCCAGACGAACGTGGGGAAATCTACGCGTGCCGGCGCAAAGATGATGTTCTGAAAAATCCATGGCGCGGTAATAAACGCAGCAATAGTGAATACAAGCACGGCCACCAATGATCGGACCACATGCCACCGCAATTCCTCGAGGTGTTCGAGGAAGCTCATCTCCTTCTCCTGAAGTGGTTCCTGATCTAGGGGCATTCTGTTAGGCTAAGTTTGTGTTCCTGCCGACTAATACAGCGGAAACTTTTGCATGAAACGGTTTACTTTACGTTTGACGCTTTTGAGGTGCTTGGTATCCTCCGGCTTTTGAAGGGCTTCGTCGATCAGATCAACAACTTTTACGACGTCCTTCTCGACCATTCCGCGCGTTGTTATCGCGGGGGCGCCTATGCGCATTCCCGAAGTGACAAAAGGCGACTGGGTATCGAAGGGCACCATGTTCTTGTTGATCGTAATGTCGGCCACAATCAGAGCCTCCTCGGCCTGCTTACCCGTGAGTTTCTTCGAGCGAAGGTCAATGAGCATGAGGTGGTTGTCAGTACCTCCCGAAATAACCTCGTACCCTCTTTCGATAAAGGCGGCCGCCATCGCTTTAGCGTTCTTCGCCACCTGAATGACGTAGTGCATGTATTGGTCGCTGAGTGCTTCGTAGAAAGCCACAGCCTTGGCCGCGATTACATGTTCGAGCGGACCCCCTTGTGTTCCGGGGAAAACGCCCGAGTCCAGTATTGAGCTCAGCTTTCTGATCTCACCTTTCGGTGTCTTTAGCCCCCAGGGGTTATCAATGTTCTTACCGATCATGATCATTCCACCGCGCGGACCGCGAAGGGTTTTGTGCGTAGTGGTTGTGACCACATGGCAATACTCCATCGGATCATTCAGCAGACCGCGGGCAATAAGTCCCGCCGGGTGGGCGATGTCGGCCAGTAATATGGCCCCAACGCTGTCAGCGGCTTCACGAAGTTTCTTGTAGTCCCAGTCGCGGCTATAAGCAGAAGCTCCACAGATGATCATCCGGGGTTTTTCGCGTTGAGCTGTTTCAACCACTTTGTCGAAATCGATGGTCCCCGTTTCTTTCTCGACGCCATAAAATACCGGCTGGTAAAGCTTTCCGGAGAAGTTAACCGGCGAACCATGGGTGAGATGACCCCCATGGGAAAGGTCGAAGCCGAGGATCTTGTCGCCAGGCTTCAGACAAGCCAGCATTACCGCGGCGTTGGCCTGAGCACCTGAATGCGGCTGTACATTCGCCCATTCGGCGCCAAAGAGTTCGCATGCGCGATCAATAGCCAGCTGTTCGATTTCATCAACTACCTCACAGCCACCATAATAGCGCTTTCCAGGAAGACCCTCCGCATACTTGTTGGTCAGGACCGTTCCCATAGCTTTCATTACCTGGGTAGAGGTAAAATTTTCGGAGGCTATCAGTTCAATCCCGTTCTGTTGGCGAGCCTTTTCCTTCTCGATAAGGTCAAAGATTACTTTATCCTTTTTCATGAACGGTTTTTAAAAGAGTCGCAAAAATGGTGAGATAATACCTAAATCCCAATAGCGAAAGAAAAACGCCCGAATTTACCACGAGCCGCTGGCTCCTCCACCGCTGAATCCGCCTCCTCCTCCTCTGAAGCCACCGCCGAAACCGCCTCCCCCGCCAAATCCACCACTGCCGAAGCCACCTCCGAAACCTCCCATGTACCAACCGCGCCCCGAACTCCAACCGCGACCCCGATTTCTGCCCCCTCCGTTCGACATTCGACTGATTAAGATGATAATAATGAGGACGATGATAGTTCCCCACAACGACCCGCCTTTCCGATCATCCCGCACCTTCGGCGCATCGGCTACATACTCCCCGCCTATAGCCTGCGTAATCGCCATCACGGAGGCCTGTATCCCTGCCTCATATTGTCGCTGTCGAAATCGCGGAGCGAATTCATTGCGAATAATCTGACTGCAAACCACGTCGGGAAGTGCACCCTCAAGCCCTTCGCCGACCTCAATCCTCACCCGGCGATCTCCCATTGACAGCAACAGCAATACGCCATTGTCCTTGTTGGCCTGACCTATCTTTGATCTTTCGGCCACCTGATGGGAAAAGTCCTCGATCGGGATGCCCTCAAGTGATTTCACAACAAGCACAACGATCTGGTTAGACGTAGAATCTTCGTATAGCTTCAACTGATGATCAAGCCTCTGCACAAACGCCGGGTCGAGAACTTTCGCCTGGTCATGAACACGCGTACCCCACAATTCCGGTATATTTTTCTGAGCGAAAGTCCAGAAAGGTGCGGCGATGAGAAAGAGAACTGCGTACCTTTTCATTACCGTCAGTTTATTCGCAGATCATCTCCAAGTTCATTCACGTCGTCAGGGGTCTTGACGAACCCTTTTTCAAACAAAATCTCGCCACACTTCTTTATCCCTTCCACTATTCCTTCCACAAGTTTTCCCTGGCGGATTCGCGATATCAGAATATTGACAACCTCATCCCATTCATGCTGATCGACCACGCTACTAATCCCCTTGTCGGCCATCACCACAACCTCATGCTCAAAAAAGCTGACGAAGATTAAAATTCCAGTGCGCTGACGTGTACTAAAAACCTCCTCTTCGAGAAAAGCGTTCTCTGCCGCCTGGCGGCAACAGGCGTCCTGATAGTCGCGCGGTATCAACCATCGTCTGACGGGGTCGAAAAAGTAGGAAAGGAGTGCGCCGAGACCCGCCCCTGCTATCACAACAAAAAATATGAAAAGCGGGTCGTAGTATAGAGTGTGGGTTGCGTCCTCGATCCAATAGCGGTCAAGGAAGATCATCGCGACAAAAAAGAAGGTTCCGGCAATCAGGCTCGCTTTGTAATGAGCGATGGTATATACGCCGCTGCGTTCAACAAAGAAAGGAACAATCTCCCCCGATATCTTATCCTCGGCTTCCTTTACCGCGGCTCTGATTCTGCCAAGATCTTCTTCCGTAAATCGTTGCCTGAGATTCATGCGTCGCGTTTCATATTGATAGTAAAAATTAACGCTCCCAGATCGGTTGCAGAAAACCAAGCAAGGTTCTACTGCAGTTGCGCCAGGTAGCGTTGAATGGTGTTTTCGAGTCCGAGATAGAGGGCGTCGCAAATAAGAGCGTGGCCAATGGAAACCTCATCGAGGTGGGGGATGTGCTGGTGGAGGAACCGCAAATTGTTAAGGTCCAGGTCATGACCCGCGTTGACGCCCAGACCCAGTTCCCGCGCCACCTTTGCGCTCTCGATATAAGGTTTGATCGCTACTTCGGGCGACACGAGAAACTCTCGGGCGTAGGGTTCAGTGTATAATTCTACGCGGTCAGCGCCGATTTCTGCCGCACCTTCAACCATGCGGGGCGCCGGATCCACGAAGATCGATACCCGCACACCAAGCGCGCGTATTTCCGAAACAACCTCCTTCAGCAGTCCCGAATGATTCAGGGTATCCCATCCCGCGTTGGAAGTCAGGGCATCGGGCGCGTCGGGCACCAGGGTCGCTTGTGCCGGGAGGGTTTCGCGGATGATTTTCAGGTAACGGTCATCCGGATATCCTTCGATGTTGAACTCCGTTTTTACCACTCCTTTGAGGTCGATGACATCCTGATAGCGGATATGTCTTTCGTCCGGACGCGGATGTACGGTTATGCCTTGCGCGCCAAAGCGTTCACAATCGATGGCGGTTTTCACCACGTCGGGATTATTTCCCCCTCTCGCGTTTCGGAGTGTGGCGATTTTATTAATATTGACGCTAAGTCTTGTCACGGGTAAAATTTTTGCAAATAACCCAAACGAAGCAAATTTTGTTCGAAAAAACCGAATCACAAAAAACATGAGCCTCAAGGAGCAGATTGATGCCGATATTAAGAAGGCGATGATGGCCCGGAACAAAGAAGAGCTTGAAGCGCTGCGAAGCATCAAATCGCTGATCCTGCTTGCCGAAACAGAGAAAGGAGGCCCCGCTGAACTAAATACTGAGGCTGAAACCCGGCTTCTGATGAAGGGAGCCAAGCAACGCAGGGAGTCGGCGGAAATATTCAAACAACAGGGCCGCGAAGACCTGGCCGAACGCGAGCTGCTTCAGCTGGAAGTGATTGAACGCTACCTGCCCAAGCAATTGAGCGAGCAGGAGATCGAAGAAGTTGTACGTGCGGTAATCGCCGAAGTCGGTGCTCAGGGCCCGCAGGATATGGGGCGGGTTATGGGGGTGATCACCAAGAAGTTGGCGGGGCAGGCCGATGGAAAAACCATCTCGGCTCTCGTCAAGAAATTGCTAACCCCTTGAGTTCGGCCGACATTGCGCTGCTGGTAATTTTCGTGGTCGGAGCCGTATCAGGATACCGGCAGGGGTTTCTTATGGCTCTTTTTTCCCTCGCCGCGCTGGTTCTGGGGATCATCGGAGCCTTCAAGTTGCTGGGTACCGCCATGGTCTGGCTGTCATCGCAGTTCGAGATCAATGAGAGCATTCTTCCTTACGTAGCCTTTGCCTTTGTGTTCATCGCCATTCTCATTGGCGTAACGTTGTTGGGCAAAATCATCAAGATTTCGATCGATCGCACTTTTCTGGGCAGCATCGACCAGGCCGCCGGAAGTATTCTCGGAATACTCAAGGCCGCCTTTCTGCTCAGTGTAGTGCTGTGGATCATGCAGTTGTTTGAAATCCGGTTGCCTGAGAGCTGGGCGGAGGAGTCGTGGTTGCTCCCGTATGTTGAAGCGTTTGCCCCTTTAGTCGCATCGTGGATCGGTGATTATGTCCCGTTTTTCAACGATGTGTTTACGTAACGTTCCGGACGATATAATATTTTTATGGTGATTTATTTTTGCCGTACTTATCGCGATTAAAAGTAGTTACATGCCTGTCAAGGTTAGAGAGGAAGACAAGTTTAAGTTTGTAGATGAGGGTCAGGGTCGCGTTCTCCTTCTACTTCATGGTTTATTCGGGGCACTGAGCAACTGGGAAGGCGTCGTGAACCGGTTCTCCGGAAAGTTCCGTGTCGTAATTCCCATGCTTCCCATTTACGAGATGCCGATCCGGGAGGCCGGCCTTGAAGGCCTGGAGAAATTCCTTGAGGAATTCGTAGCCTTTAAAGGGCTGGATGACCTCATCATTATGGGAAACAGCTTGGGGGGGCATGTAGCCCTGATGTATACCCTGCGCAATAAAGACAAGGTCAGAAAACTGGTGCTGACCGGGAGCTCCGGGTTGTTTGAAGATTCAATGGGTGGGTCGTATCCCAAACGCGGGAATTACGAGTACATCCGTGAACGGGTCGCGTACACCTTCTACGACCCGTCCGTAGCCACCAAGGAACTGGTAGATGAAGTCTTCGAGACAACCAAGAGTATTCCGAAGTGCATGCGTATCGTGGCCATTGCCAAATCAGCACAACGTCATAATATGGCGGAGCAGATACCAAATATTACGGCACCAACCTTGCTGATTTGGGGATTAAACGATACAATTACTCCACCGATAGTGGCGCATGAATTCAACCGTCTGCTCCCTAACTCGGAATTAAAATTTATAGACAAGTGTTGTCATGCCCCGATGATGGAACATCCTGACAAATTCAACCAGTTGGTCGAAGACTTCCTGGAAGAAGATTTGGCACCGGCCGCCAGCGGGTAAACTAAGGTCTTATGATCGCCGAGGATTTGATAAACCACATGATCCCTCCCCTGAAAGGATCAGACGATGCCCACAAGGCGATCGTATGGATGGAAGAATTCCGGTGCAACCATCTTCCTGTAGTCGAGGACGGCCTTCTTCTCGGCTTCATCTCCGAAGAAATAATTCTGGAGACTAACGATATCGACAAGCAGGTCGGTGACTTTACCCTGGTGGGCCAGACCAGCTACGTTCATCTGGATACTCACTTTTATGATATCCTGAAAGTGGCCACTGACAGCAAACTTCAGATGGTGGCAGTGCTTAATGAGGACCAACAATACTGCGGAGTCATCACCGTTCAGGACACCCTTACCTCCTTCGCCCAGACAGCGGCTGTACAAATGCCGGGGTCCATCCTCGTCCTCTCGATGAACTTTGCCGACTATTCCCTGGCGGAAATCAGTCGCCTTGTAGAAGAGAACCACGCAAAGATTCTCAGCAGCATCATCAAGGAAGATCCCCTGGATCCGGGAAAGATTCGTCTGACGCTCAAGATTAACCAGTCCGACATTTCACGTACGGTCGCGACATTGGAACGTTTCCGTTACAAAGTGATCGGCCGCTACCAGGAATCGCGGCCCATTGAAAACGAAAAGGAACGCATTGACATGCTTCTGCGGTTCCTCGATATTTGACAGGTCATTTTCCGCCTTCCAATTCCCTGCTTATCTTTAATGTTTGGTTATTGTTCTCCAAACCCAGGTTGGTAGATGAAAATCGGTGTCCATGGCAAGGAATTTCCACGCCAGTCAGCCTCCTTTATCCATCGCATTTTTGAAGTGCTCCGGCATCACGGCGCCGATCTGTATGTTTCATCAAAGTTCTCCGGATTCCTCAAGCAATCGATCTTCAAGGAATTCCGCTGGCATACCTATGACCCCGGCGACACACTCGCGTCACTCGATCTGTTAATCAGTATTGGAGGAGACGGAACATTACTTGAGTCGGTCACTCACATCGGAAGTACGGAGATTCCGGTACTCGGTATCAATACAGGACGTCTTGGGTTCCTTGCTACCATCAGCCGCGACGAAACAGAGGCTGCCCTTGAGCAGGTGATGACGAAGTCGTTCCGGCTCGACCGCAGAAGTTTGCTTCAGCTCGATTCCGATCCACAGATATTTGGCAATCTCAACTTTGCTTTGAATGACTGTACGGTCGTCAAGAAAGATTCATCGGCGATGATCACCATTCACACATTTGTTGATGGAGAGTTCTTAAATTCTTACTGGGCCGATGGCGTCATTGTCTCAACGCCTACCGGTTCCACCGGATACTCGCTGAGTTGTGGTGGCCCCCTCATCTCACCGCGTTCAGGAAACTTTGTGCTCACGCCGGTGAGCCCTCACAATCTCACCGTACGACCCATCATCGTTGCCGACACCTCCGAGATTTCTTTCCAGGTAGAAGGGCGCAGTCGGAAGTTTCTGGTAACCCTCGACTCACGTGTGGCCACCGTGGATAACAGGGTTAGACTCACGGTGCGAAAGGCGGGATTTCATGTCAACCTCGTTCAACTGGAAGGCCAGCATTATTTCAAAACCCTTCGGCAGAAGCTGATGTGGGGACTGGATATTCGTAATTAAATCTGCGTATTTTTGGTTGAGATTTTTTTGAGTACCCCACGTATTGTGAAAAGAGCCTTCTTCGGTTTTTTTCTTTTCATCCTATGCCTCGGCACGGTGTCTTTGTACGGCGGCGTAACTCGCAAGACCAACAAGCGACTCATGCCCTGCCGGGGAATCACGCCTCATAATTTAATTCAGACTGCTATACCATTCGGAGCAGGAGTTCGTTTCAAGTTAAGTGATTCGGTCAACGCCTCTGCTGAAAGAGCTTTCCGGTATTTATTTGCCGTCTATATCGACGATGTTAGCCGCAGTTACGCCGATCCTGGCGCTCCCGACTCGGAGTTGGCAAGAGCTTTGTCCGATCGGGGTAACGCGCTGGGCGTAGATGTTCCGCGATATACGGTTACCGTTACTTATGGACTTAATAACAGGCTGTGGGCCGGAGAATTCGTCAAACAACCGGGGATCAGCCAGACATAACGATATTATACGGTCACAACTTAAGATTTTTTACTACCCGTTACATGAGACTCCCGTGCCTTGTAGGCTTAATACTCCTTTCGCTTCCGCTTGCAGCACAACGATCAGAAGTGGGATTTGGTCTGGGAACCTTCAACTATACAGGCGATCTCGCCCGGACGTACGATCTGCGGAATTCGAGGCCAGCGGCCACCGTTTTCTACCGCGCCAATCTGAGCAAAGTGGCCAGTATTCGGACCGGCGTGACCGCAGGGAACATTGCAGCAAGCGACCGGCGTCCGATTGACGCTTTTGCGGAGCAGCGCGACGCTTCCTTCAGCCTCTTTCTTCTTGAAGCGGCGTTGACTGCCGAGTACCATTTCATGAACTGGCGCGACGACCGCCGGATGCTTCGGTTTACCCCCTATCTTTTTGGGGGCCTGGCTCTCTTTAGCATTTCTGGCGAACAGAATAAACCGGAGGCATACAGCAATGTGCAGGTAGCCATACCTTTTGGCCTTGGAATGAAGTATGTAATCAACCCAAAATGGTATGTTTCGCTGGAAGCCGGTGCCCGCAAAACCTTCTTTGACTACCTGGATAACGTCTCTGTAGGCAGCAACCAGCTGGTAAAGAACTATCAGTACGGCAATCCGCATGATTCGGACGTCTACTACTTTGTCGGATTGAGCATCACCCGTACTTTTTATGAGATTCCCTGCCCGCGCAGTCCATACTAGAGCCCAAACTTTTTGCATCTATGAGTAAGGTATCTGTTGTTTAACAAATTACCTTTGCCTTTTTTACCCTAATTTTGCGACCCCGTGGGATCATTCAAAGACAATATCGACTTCAACAACCTGCCTAAGCATATTGCCGTGATCATGGACGGCAACGGCCGGTGGGCGAAGAAGAAGGGAGCCCGTCGCATTTTTGGACACCGCAATGCTGTTCAAGCGGTACGCGACGTAACGGAATGCTGTGCCGAACTCGGGGTAAAATATCTTACGCTTTATGCGTTTTCCACTGAAAACTGGTCGCGGCCGAAAGAAGAAGTCGACGGCCTGATGGAGCTGCTGGTAAACACAATTAAGCAGGAAATTGGGACGCTGATGGAGAATCAGGTTAAGCTGATGACGATCGGCGACACATCCCACTTGCCCGCCAATTGTCAGAAAAATCTGCAATGGGCGATTGACCAGACAAGGGAAAACAGCGGCCTCACGCTGCTGCTTGCGCTGAGTTACAGCGGCCGTTGGGAGATTCTCGAGGCGGTCAGGAAGATGGTCGCCGAGGCGCAATCAGGGCAACTGAAAGCCGAAGACATTAGCGAGGCCAAATTCGCTGGTTATCTGAATACAGCGGGAATTCCCGACCCTGAACTGTTAATTCGTACCAGCGGTGAACTTCGCATAAGCAACTTCCTGCTGTGGCAGATTGCCTATACTGAGCTCTATATTACGCCGACACTCTGGCCCGACTTCAGGAAGGAAGACTTGTATGAGGCGATTTGCTCCTACCAGCAGCGAGAAAGAAGGTTCGGAAAAACAAGTGAACAACTGAATCCGGTTAATTAATGAAAAGATTTCTCTTGATAGCCGTGCTGATGTGCGTGGCGGTTGACACCTGGGCACAATTCAGACGAACCCGGGAACGCGACACCGGCGTAGGCCAGGAACCGGCACTTAACTATGCGAGTCCGCGCGAATACACCATTGGAGGCATTGAAGTAACCGGCCTGGAGATCCTCGACAAAAATGCAATGATCTCTATTTCCGGTCTGCGGGTTGGAGATAAAGTCAAGATCCCCGGAGATGCCATTTCAAACGCCATCCGGAAAATATGGAAGTACGGTCTTGTAGGCGATATTTCGATCAGCGTCGACCGTTTCGAGGGAGAGAATGTCTTTCTTGTTATTGAGCTGGCCGAACGCTCCCGTCTGACGGGCTACTACTTCACCGGAATAGGAAAAGGACAAGAATCGAGTCTAAAAGACGAACTCGACCTTATCCGCGGTAAGATCGTAAACGACGCCATGATTAGAAACACCGAACTGGCTGTCAAGAAATACTTCGTCAAGAAAGGTTTCCTCAATACCGAGGTCAAGGTAGTCCAGGAATCGGATACACTGAACCGCGACGGTATCCGGCTCAGAATCGCGGTTGACCCCAAGTCGAAGGTAAAAATCAACCGCATCTCTTTTGTCGGCAATGAGGATATTCCCGACGGCGCCCTTAAGAAGCGGATGAAGAAGACCAAAGAACACCCCCGTTTCGTCCTGCACCGCACACTCCTGACCAACGCACTGAAACCCAAGAACTACCTTGGCGAAAAGTACCCGGTAAGCTGGCACGAGGTCAAAGAATGGCTGGGGGCCAACGTAAAGCCTAACATCTTCGCAAGCTCAAAGTTTATCAGCGCCGAGTTTGAAGCGGACAAACAAAACGTAATCAACTTTTACAACTCACGCGGCTACCGCGACGCCGAGATCATTGCCGACACTGTTTACAATCACAACGACCGCACAATCAACATCGACCTGCGTGTTTACGAAGGTCCGAAGTACTACTTCCGCGATATTATCTGGACTGGGAACTATGTCTACACGGACCGTCAGTTGTCAGCGGTTCTTGGCATTAGCAAGGGCGACGTTTACAACAAGGAACTCATCCAACGGAAACTTCGCTTCAACCCCAAGGGACTTGACGTCAGCGGACTTTACATGGACGACGGGTATCTCTTTTTCGATGTCAAAGACGTAGAGATCGCCGTGGCCGGCGATAGCATCGACGTGGAGATGCGAATCAGGGAAGGGGAGCAGGCTACTATCGATGAAGTAACCATCGCCGGCAATGAACGTACGAGCGATCACGTGATCCGGCGAGAACTGATGACCATACCCGGCGACAAATTCCGTCGCTCCGACATTATACGCACACAACAAAGCCTTAGCCAGCTGGGCTACTTTGCGCCTGAGAAAGTAACGCCCAACCTTTCGCCGAATCCCGAAAAGGGAACCGTCGACATTCAATGGCTCGTAGAAGAGCAATCGAACGACCAGATAGAACTTTCCGGAGGCTGGGGTGGCTACTACGGATTCGTCGGAACGCTTGGTCTTACGTTCAACAACTTCTCGCTGCGCAACATCCCCAACTTTGAAAACTGGAAGCCTCTACCCGTTGGCGACGGCCAGCGCCTCCAGTTAAGGGTACAGGCTAATGGACGCCAGTATCAGAGTTACAGTTTCTCGTTTACCGAGCCGTGGCTTGGCGGTCGCAAACCGCAATCGCTCACGGTAAGCCTTAACAGCTCGGTGCAGCGCTCGCTGTTCAACTTCTACTACAGCACCACCGCCCCTGATATCACCGATGAAACACCTACCCTGAAAGTGAACTCTGTAACGGTAGGGCTGGGGCGTCGACTCGAATGGCCCGACAACTACTTCACGCTTACCAATTCAGTGTCGATACTGCGCTATACGCTCAACAACTGGTATTCGGGTGGACTTGGTTTTGAAGACGGCTATTCAAACAGCGTTACATTTAACACAACCCTTTCGCGTCGTAGCGTGAACGAGATCATGTATCCCTCGCAAGGATCGGAAATATCGTTGAGTCTCACGCTTACGCCTCCGCACTCGCTGTGGCGGGATATTGACTACGCTACTGTTTCAAACGCGGAGAAATTCAAGTGGACCGAATATCACAAGTGGATGTTCGACGCCAAGTATTATGTGCCGTTGGATAACAACAACAAGCTTGTTCTTGAGGCAAAAGCACACTTCGGCTTTATTGGATCTTATACCAGTAAGTCGGGTATAGGACCGTTTGAGCGTTTCTTCCTCGGTGGCGACGGCCTTGCTGGCGGGTTTAACGCTTTCCTCCTCGGCCAGGAAATCATCGGTCTGCGTGGGTATGAAAACAACAAGGTTACGCCCCCTCACTTCGATCGATACGGAAGTGTAAGCCTCGGCAATACCGTACAGGGAGGTATCGTTTATGATAAGTTGGGGCTCGAACTTCGCTACCCGGTGACAACGGGAAGCGCTGCGACGATTTACGGATTCGGTTTTGTAGAAGGCGGAAACAACTGGGGTAGTTACGAGAATTTTAACCCGTTCGAACTGTACAAGTCAGCTGGCTTTGGCGCCCGCATCTTCATGCCGGCGTTTGGACTCATCGGACTTAACTGGGCCTACGGATTTGACCGTCTGCCGTTCGCTACCGAGCGAAGCGGATCGCACTTCCACTTCACTATCGGACAGCAAATCAGATAGTTATGAGGTTCTACCTTATTCCAGTTTTTTTCCTCATTTTCGGCCTGGATTTTGCCAATGGTCAGAGGTTCGGCTACATTGATACCGACTTTATCCTGAATAAAATGCCTGAGTACAAGAAGGCAAAGGACGAAGTCGCTCAGTTGGCCGCAGCTTGGTCGAAAGAGGTCGACGACATGAATAAGGAAATCCAATCCATGTACGCCGCTCTGGAAGCTGAACAAGTCCTCCTTACCGACGAAATGAGGAATGAACGAAGAGATGCCATCCGGAAGAAGGAGGACGAGATGAAGGAATATCAAAAGAAGGTGTTCGGATTTGAAGGCCTCTATTTCCTCAAGCAACAGGAACTTATGAAACCCGTCCAGGATAAAGTCTGGGACGCCGTCGATAAAGTGGCTAAACAAAATAACCTCGCTATTGTATTTGACAAAGCTGGAGACCTGGTGATGATCTATACCGATCCGCGGTTCGATTACACTGATTTCGTCCTCGACGAACTCGGTCTCGGTGACCCTAACGATAACTTAAGAAACTAAACTGAACTAAACTCCATGAAAAAGCTTGCATTACTTTTTGTCTTTGCCTTCGGAATTATCGCAGCACACGCACAATCGGCGCCCCAGAAGATAGGTTTTGCCGACGTCGACTACATCTTTAGCCAGATGCCCGAGGCAAAACAAATCGAGACCGAACTTCAGTCTACCCAAAATCAACTGCGCAACCAGATCGATCAGAAATACAAAGAGTTTCAGACAAAGCTGGCTGACTATCAGGCGAACATCAACAACATGATGGAGGCCGTTCGTCGCAACACGGAACGCGAACTGGCTCAGCTCCAGGAAAACCTGCAGCAACTCCAGCAAGATGCCCAGGTAACGATCGAGAACAAGCGCAACCAACTGATGGAACCCGTCTACGTCAAAGTCGGCAAGGCAATCGAAGATGTTGCCAAAGAGAACGGCTATTCCTACATCCTCAACCAGCAGATTGGCGGATTGGATGTAATTCTTTACGGCGACGAGTCGAACAACGTCTCCGATCTCGTACTAAAGAAAATGGGTGTAACGCCTAAGCCCGCAGGCCAGAACTAAACGGTCAACGGCTAGTCACGATACTAAAAGCCTTCCTTTGGGAAGGCTTTTTTCTTTGCCCCCTGCTATATTGAACCATGATCTTACCTCCGAAACTGGTAGCCGGCGATGCAGTGGGAATAGTTGCTCCTGCGCGTAAAGTCTCCCCTGAACAAATAACCCCGGCAACGGACGTTCTCCGGGGCTGGGGACTCGAGCCCGTCCTGGCGCCCGGTCTCTTTTCAGAACAACACTCCTATCTGGCCGGAACCGACGATGAACGGCGCAGCGACCTCCAGCGGTTCCTCGACGATGCTTCCATCAAAGCGATTTTCTGCGCTCGCGGCGGATATGGGAGTACACGAATACTCGACGACCTGGATTTCACGGCACTCCGCCACCATCCCAAATGGATCATCGGGTTCAGTGATATCACCGCTATCCACCTGGCGTTGGCGCGGATAGGAATAGCCTCCGCTCACGCAACCATGCCCCTGTTTTTTGGCCAGGCCGAAGCCCAAAACTCCGTCGAGAGTCTCCGTCAACTGCTCTTCGGGGGTCGCGTTGAAATTTCCGCTCCTGCACGCCCGGGCAACCGCGCCGGGGTGGCCAGCGGTCGTGTTCTTGGAGGCAACTTGTCTCTTGTCGTCGATGCCATCGGCACGGCGAGCGATCCGGATACAACCGACGCCATTCTGATTATCGAAGAAATCGATGAGTACTATTACAAGGTCGATCGAATGTTCAGACAGCTGCGTCGCAGTGGCAAACTTTCGCGGCTGGCAGGGCTTGTCGTCGGCCATATGACGGACATGAAAAACTCAGACCTCGCCTTCGCAGAATCTATACAGGAAATTGTCACGGATGCCCTTCATGGATGTGAATTTCCCGTTGCCTTCGGTTTTCCTTCGGGCCACGAAAATCCTAACCTCGCCTGGATGCATGGGGCGAAAGGGATCCTCGAAGTTGGGGACAAGGGAGCGCGCCTGTGCTATCCTACCAGCGCGGAGGTGTAAGGTTTTATCGGAAACCTGTCCTTTTCTCTCTGACGCGTAAACGGCATAAATGCCTCCGCAATCGTCCCGTGGTCCAATCACAGACAACCGGCTTTCTTGTTTCGGTTCGGCCCGTCATTCTTTACCAAGGTATAAACGAGCCAAATTTCCAATTGTCTTTCATCCGATATCTCACTCCGTGATAGATTGATCTTTTCTCCGTTGCGTTTTGGCACAGAGCTTGTGTTTTTTGTAATAGGATCTGAAGGGTTATTATGATGAAGAGATTGTTATTCGCGGGACTGTTCGTAGTCATTTCATTTTCCGCTCAAGCGTATATTTCCGGCATTGCCATTCTCACCGAGAAACATGCGAACATGCAAGTATATGTTAATGGCAAACTGTTCAATAAGGAACCCGGAAACTTTGTTCGCATAAAGAGTCACCCCGGCCTTTTCCACGTCGAAGTCAGAGTGCTTAATCCTTTTGACAAGGAACACTATGTCATCCGGAAAGACATCCGGGTAGAAAAAGGCTACGAGTTCTTCTATCGCGTTGTCTTCGAAAAGGATCGCGCCCCGCGAATTGAAGCGATAAGGAAGTATCCCGTCTACTCGAAGTATTTTCTCAATCCGGTTCTATACAACCGTCATCCGACGGCATAGCCAACGGTTGTCAACGCCCCGTTGTTCTTCGTTTACGGGCGATAAGTACAACAATGACGAGCAGTGCAAAAAAAGTCAGCACATTGCCGTTCAACAGAGTGTACGAACTCCCGAACGGATCGTGAAAAAGCCAGCCTACAAAGCCCAACAAATTACCGAACAGCGTTGCCAGTGCTCCGAAGATAGCGCCAAGCAACCCGCCGATTAATCCGAAAAAGCCTCCGAGAAGTCCCCCGAGAAGTCCGAAGAATCCTGCGACCGCACCAATCACGAACGGGAAGAAGAGAACGCACAGGACGACGATGATAACAGTAGCCAGTGTTTTTGATTCCATCCTTTTAGTTTACCGTCCTGTGCGCAAATAGTATTCCATGCCGTCAAAACCGCTGAAACAACGGTTTTTGATGCCCGGTCTGTCCGGTGACGGACAGCAGCCTGTGCGGTCAGAAGGGATAGGCCCCTTTTTCGATGACGTAATCGGCAATCTTCCGACGTGCTTCTTTAAGGTTGTAAGGGTCTATCTTCACAAAACGCTTCAGTCCGAGCAACATCAGCCGGAGTTCATCCCCCTGGGCAAAGGCAGAAATGGCCTCGCGGCCGGCGGAAGCTGCTTTTTCAATCGCTCTGTGCAGATAGACAATAGCCATTTCCTTCTCTATTTCCACTTCCTTCTCTCCACGAAGGTTCGCCAACTTCTGAACCCGCAGAAGCGCTGACTCCGCTGCGTAACCTTCGATCAACATATCGGCCAGATGCATGAGCACCTCCTGTTCGTCGGCAATTTTCTGCATGTACTTCTGCACGGCAGCACCTGCAACCATGAGACCTGCCTTCTTCAGATTGCGTATCGCGCGCATTTCCTTCGCGAGGAATGTGTCGTCGCTGTCGCCGCCAAAATCGGGAATAGCCATCAACTCCTTTTGAACCGCCATTGCCGGTGTCATCAAATCGAGATGTCCCTTCATCGCACGTTTCAACAGCATGTCGATAGTGAGCATGCGGTTTATCTCGTTGGTGCCCTCGAAAATCCTGTTGATACGAGAATCACGGTAAGCCCTGTCCATCGGACCTTCAGCGGAGAATCCCATGCCGCCGTATATCTGCACGCCTTCGTCAACAACAAAGTCGAGGACTTCCGATCCATGGACTTTCATAATAGCACACTCGATCGCGAATTCTTCCAGCGATTTCAGACGTGCTTTCGACGAATCCATGCCGCCTTCAACCAGCGCGCTATACGCATCGTCAATGTTCTGTCCCGCGCGGTAGCAAGCCGACTCCGACGCAAAGGTTCGTGCTGCCATCTCTGCGATCTTGTGCTTGATAGCTCCGAAGTTGGCGATAGCGGTTCCAAACTGCTTGCGCTCCTTCGCATAATTAACTGCGGTGGAAATCGTCTTCTTTGCTCCGCCGATAGCCGCGGCCGCCAGCTTGATGCGTCCGATGTTGAGGATGTTCACGGCTATCTTAAATCCGTTCTGCCGTTCCGAAAGCATATTTTCGGCCGGTACTTTACAATCGTTGAAGAAGATCTGGCGGGTAGATGAGCCTTTGATTCCCATCTTGCGCTCCTCCTCGTTCATGGTAATTCCACCAAAACTGCGTTCGACAATAAACGCTGTGAGGTTCTTGTCATCTTCAATCTTGGCAAACACGATGAACACATCAGCAAAGCCACCGTTGGTGATCCACATCTTCTGACCATTGATCAGATAATGTTTACCATCGGGCGTTGGTGTAGCTCGTGTCTTTCCACTGTTGGCATCCGAACCGGAGTCGGGCTCGGTAAGGCAGTAGGCTGCCTTCCATTCACCCGTGGCGAGTTTAGGAAGGTACTTGGCTTTTTGTTCTTCATTGCCGTAGTAAACGATGGGCAGCGTGCCGATTCCCGTATGCGCCGAAAGTGCTACAGCTACTGAGTGACCTGCGCCAATGACTTCGGCTACCAGCATACTGGTATTGAAGTCCATTCCGAAACCGTTGTATTCGGTCGGGACCGATGTCGCCAGGAGACCGAGCTCACCGGCTTTATCAAGAATACCCGGCATCAGTTTCGGGTCCTTCATTGAGTCGATTTCGTCGAGTCGCGGGAAAACCTCCTTGTCCAGGAAGTCCTTGCATTGCTGTTCAATCATCCGTTGTTCTTCACTGAACTCTTCGGGGACGAAGATTTCAGCGGGGTTCGTTTCGCGAATGAGGAATTCTCCTCCCTTTATTGCTGTCTTTGTTTCTCCCATGACGATGTTCTTTTAGTCTAGTTCAACATTTCGTAGATGCCTGCAACGCCCTGCCCTCCACCGACGCAGGCGGTTACAAGGCCATATTTCTTTTTCTGCCTGCGGAGTTCATTGAAAATATTCACCGACAATCGTGCTCCAGAAGATCCCAGCGGGTGTCCTAAAGCAATAGCTCCTCCGTTAGGATTTAATTTTGTCTGGTCGATTCCCAGTTCGCGGACCACCGCGAGGGATTGCGCTGCGAACGCCTCGTTCAGTTCAATAACATCGATATCATCCAGTTTCATGTTCGCCAGCTTCAACGCCTTCGGTACTGCAGTCACCGGCCCCATACCCATGATCTCCGGGTCAACGCCACCCGCCGCATAGCTTACCAGTCGCGCGATAGGGGTAAGGTTGAGCTCTTTAAGTATTCGTTCCGAGACCACAATCACAAAGGCGGCGCCGTCGGATGTCTGGGACGAGTTCCCCGCGGTTACAGTGCCCCCCATAGCGAAAACCGGCTTGAGTTTGGCGAGAGCCTCCGGCGTTGTGTCGGCCCGGATACCTTCATCCTGGTCAACAACGTACTCGCGGGACTTCTTCTTTCCGCTCTCGTCGACAAATACTTCCTTGACGGTAATCGGCAAAATTTCTTCTTTGAAGTACCCTGCCTCCACAGCCTTGGCCGCCTTCATGTGCGATTGGTACGCGAACGCGTCCTGGTCTTCCCGCGTAACATTGTACTTGCGCGCCACCGCTTCGGCGGTAAGCCCCATGCTTGTATAGTACGTGGGGAAATCTCGCGCTATCGTGTAGTTGAGGGCAGTCTTCCAACCCATCACCGGCACCAGCGACATCGACTCCGTACCTCCCGCAATAATTACGTCAGCCTGTCTGGCGTGGATACGCGCGCAAGCGATATTAATCGCTTCAAGCCCCGATCCGCAGTAGCGGTTTATCACCATACCCGGCGTATCGAGCCCCAACGCCATCAACGAGATCATACGTCCCATTTGCATCCCTTGTTCAGCCTCCTGCACAGCATTGCCGACGATGACATCGTCAACCATACCATTCTCCAGACCGGGGACTGAACTAACGAGATGACGGATCACTTCCACCGCCAGATCGTCGGGCCGTGTATTGCGAAAGCCCCCTCTTTTTGCTTTGCCCACCGCTGTACGCGATGCTTTTATGATGTATGCGTCCATAGTTTTGATTTTCTTAATTCCGTCAATTAGTCTTAAATCTGTTTAGTGTCAAAACCGGTTCTGCGTAATGCGAATCTCTGAACCTTTCTATTCAAGGTTCCAATTCCGGCAACTATGCAACCGGTTATCTGCGGACCTTTCTCTTTGCCACGTTACCTCGGTATTTCTCAGGGTTGTTGATCATATGATTCAACAACCTTCCCACTTCTGCACCTTGCTGCTCGAGAGTAGACCAAGTCTGTTCGTCAATGTAATTGCAGGCCTTTGCAAAATCCAACCACACACGGGTTTCCGTGTTCTCTCCGTCTGCATCGATTGCCTTGCTGACGAAGTACTTTTCATACTGCCGCTTTCTGTACGCTTCCCCGACACACGCACATACGGATCGGGACGAGCGCCGCATTTGATCGGTGATTCCGAATTTTTCCTCCTTGGGGAACTCTTTGGTTAACTCAAAATTTCTCATGGCAAGTGCGAACGCCTTTTTGTACGCAGTCATGTTCCTGAAATCATCTGTTGCCATATCAGAGAGGGTTTAATTACGTTCTCCAAAGCGGCAAGGCCGATCAGTGGCAGGGAAAAGGCGCGCGAGCCTTGCCACGTTGCTCGTTGCTTAGTTGTCGGAATTAATTCCTCAGCGGTTTCCCGCCTGTCAATATCGACTGTATCCTCTCAAGGGTCTTGCGCTCGCCGCAGAGTGAAACAAAGGCCTCTCGTTCGAGGTCGAGGAGGTATTGCTCGCTTACTTCTTGCGGGGCGGTGAGGTCACCGCCGCACATGACGTTGGCTATTTTCATGGCAATCTTCGCGTCGTGGTCGCTGATATATCTACCTTCGCGCATACCGTGAACACCGGCGGCAAACAATGCCAGGCCAAGGCGTCCCTGCACTTTAATGTTCTTCGCCTGCTGAGGCATCGTGTAGCCGCCGCGGGCTAATTGAAGCACCGCCTGCTTGGCGTCCATGATTTGTCGGTCGCGGTTCATCGATATGCGATCGGATGCCCGCAGAATGTTCATGTCGCGAGCTTCTGCTGCTGACGTGGCAACCTTCGCCGTAGCAATGTGCATAAAGGCATTCTGCAGTGCGTTCAACTCTACATCGCCAGGTTGATGGTTATCGCTGACGCGCTTGGTAAATTCCTTGGTTCCTCCACCGGCAGGAATCAATCCTACGCCAACCTCTACCAATCCGATGTAGGTCTCGGCGGCAGCCTGCGCCACGTCGGCGTGCAAAGTCATTTCACAACCGCCACCCAGCGTACGGCCCTGCGGACATACCGCCACAGGAACCGAAGAGTACCGTATACGCATCACCGAGTTCTGGAAAGAGCGAACCATAAAATCGAGTTCATCATAATCCTGCTCAATGGCGTACATGAATACGAGACCGAGATTAGCTCCGAGTGAGAAGTCTGCTCCCTGATGGCCGACAACCAGACCTTCGTACTCCTTTTCAGCAAGGTCGATCGCTTTGTTCAACCCTTCCATCACGGCACTTCCAAGAGTAAAACTCTTGCTATGCCATGAGAAGTTGATTACTCCATCACCGATGTCGGTAATCTTCGATTCAGCATTCTTCCACACCACGTCGTTCGCTTTGTCTTCGAGAATGATGAAGACGTCGCGACCCGGTATCTCTTTGTATGATTTCGTCGGAATGTCGTAGTACAATCTCTTGCCCCCGTCTACTTTGTAGAATGACGCGTGTCCTGCACTGAGCATGTCATAAACCCAAGGGTTGGGTTTATATCCCGCGGCTTCCATATCCTGAACAGACTTCTCAACGCCGAGAGCGTCCCACGTGGCGAACGGACCCAGTTCCCAACCGAACCCAGCGCATAGCGCGTCATCGATGCGATACAGTTCATCCGATACCTCGGGGATGCGGTTGCTTACATATTGGAACAACGCGAAAAACGAATCCCGGTAAAATTGACCCGCTTTGTCCTGGCCAGCGAGCAACATGCGGAATCGCTTCCGCAAATCATCGACGCCCTTTGTTGTTTCCAGGGTTGCAAACCTGGCTTTGGCGCGAGGCTGGTACTCGAGGGTATTGAGATCAAGGGTGAGAATCTCCGTTGCCCCTTTGGCATTTTTGGTTTTTTTGTAAAAGCCCTGCCCGGTCTTATCTCCCAGCCACTTGTTTTCCTCCAGCTTGTTGATAACCTCGGGTAGCTTGAATGTCTCGCGAGCCTCATCATTTGGCAGCCCCTGGTATAGATTCTGAGCAACCTTGATCAGGGTGTCGAGACCGACGACGTCTGAGGTGCGGAACGTGGCCGACTTCGGTCGACCAATAACCGGCCCGGTAAGCTTGTCAACCTCATCGATGTTCAAGCCGTACTTCTGCATCGAGTCGACGACTTTCAGAATAGAAAAGATTCCTATGCGGTTAGCGATAAACGCGGGCGTGTCCTTACACAAAACGGTCGTCTTTCCGAGATACAAATCGCCATAGTGCATGAGGAATGACACTACTTCAGGATCAGTCTTGCCAGTAGGAATGATCTCCAGCAAGCGAAGGTATCGCGGTGGATTGAAGAAGTGCGTTCCACAGAAGTGTTTCTGGAAATCATCACTGCGCCCTTCCGCCATGAGGTGAATGGGAATGCCGGACGTGTTGGAGGTGATCAGCGTTCCTGGCTTGCGGTATTTCTCCACCTCATCGTACACCTTACGCTTGATGTCCAGATTCTCGACGACAACCTCAATCGTCCAGTCGTAGTCGGCAATGCGCGACATGTCGTCTGAGAAATTGCCCAGCGAGATACGGGATGCATAGTCCTTCTTAAACAAAGGGGCAGGATTAGACTTGACCGCCGCCTCAAACGAGGAACGGACAATCCTGTTCTTCACAGCGGGTGAATCGAGCGCGAGTCCCTTTTGCTTCTCCTCCTCCGTAAGCTCACGCGGTGCGATATCAAGCAGGAGAACTTCGACACCGATGTTGGCAAAGTGACACGCGATCCGCGAGCCCATGATGCCCGACCCCAGAACAGCAACTTTTTTGATGGTACGCTTCATATTCTTGCTTATGGCAGTTATGACTTTCTAGACTTATTACTTATATATCTGCTCCGTATTAATCAACCGCTGAACATCATCGACAACTTCGAAGAATGTAGCCAGCTTCGAAGGTTCAATGCGTTTTCGTACAGCTTCGTTGAAACGGAGAACTGTATCTTTGGCCTTCTGTCGCGCTTTTTTTCCTTCTTTCGTCAGGAAAATGCGCACCAGCCTCTTATCGTGAAGATCGTTTTCGCGGTAAATCAGCCCCTTCTCTTCCATACTCTTCAACAGACGCGATAAGCTGCGCGCCTCCAATCCCATCAGAGGTGCAATCTTCGTCGCCGGCGTTCCCTCCGAGTGGATATTCAGCAAAACAAAACCCATTGACATTGTAGTGCCATGAGTCGCCGCCTGCTGATGATACATCCGCGCGATGGCATGCCAGGCCGCTTTTATAGCAAAATCAACCGTCTCCTCCCTGCGCATATTTTGTCTTTGCAGATGGAAACGAATATACCGAAAAAATGTTATGCATGCCGAGCATTTTGCAAATAATTGTTCTCGGCGACCCTAATCAGAAAACCGCGACCCTTTTACGGAAAACTTCACGTTCGCCCGATTCCCTGAAAATGGAAAACATAACGAAGTAGTAACCCGTACGCGCTTTTGCGCCATCATCGAAATCACCATCCCATCGGAAGAAGCCCTCTCCGGCAATCAGCTGATTGTCTGCCAGTTCACGAACAGTCCGCCCTTGCGCATCGAAGATATGAACCGTTGCCATATACGCCTGCTGACCAAAGTCATACCTGACGCGTGCGAAATCCAACCCCGGAACACCTGAGCGGATCAGTTCCGGCTCTACGAATACTTCACCCTTTCCTGCAAGCGAACTCCGTCTGTTTGAATTTGGATAGCCCGGTGTCGCAAAATTATCGGCCGAGGAGGCTGAGCGCCAGTTAGAAGAGAGATATCCCGGTTGACTTGGGTCAATGCGCTCAAGAGCGACACCTTCGGGATCAAAGACGAAGGGCGAGTGGAAGTTTTCGTGATAATACACGGAATCGATCGTAGTCTCCCCGGTAAAAAGGGCAAGGGCACCTTCCACATCATTCAGAGCGGGCAATGGAGCCTGAACAACGGCGCGGGCGTGAACGTAAGCTCCGGTAACGGCGCCCGGGTTTTGCGTTAGGACAATATACTCTCCCGGGCCAAGCAAGTGGGGACTCGGGAATATCTTAACTGCCCGCCCGGGCGTTGAAAGGACATTGCGCCAGGAAAAATGCTGAAGATCGATGATTTTTGCTGACGTGTTATAAAGTTCAACAAAGTCAGCACCCCCCGGGCGCGGGTTGAATAATACTTCGTTTACCACGATGTCGCCTTTGTCGGCCGGCTGGGGTAAAAGGATGGTGAAAACCGGCGAGGCATCCATTCTATTGCCCGCACAATCGCGAACTTCTTCAATGACGATTTCATACAACTGACCTGCGGCCAGCGGATTGGCGAGACTAAGCTCCAGGGCAGTCCGATCTGCATTCCTAAACGACACGTTGTCAATGACCACTTCCGGAGAGAGGCGGAATATTGCTTTTACGGGCGCGTCCAGGTCGAGGACTTCATTGAAGGTGATCACGACAATTCGGTCGCTGTCGGGATAAACCTGTGTGATATAAGGTGGACGATTATCGGGTTTATGAGCAAACACAGAATTCCGATATCCTGGCGTTCCCCCGTCGGGCGACTCCGAAGCCGCCCAGTTCGTCGACGTTTCACAGAGGTTGTCGGGATCAATACGTTCGAGTGACCATCCGCCTTCTGCTTTTTGACTGTCGCGGTACCACGCACTCGTGTATTGAACCGAATCAACGACGTTTCCTTCCTGCGAAATCAATCTGAGTCGGTCTCCCGCATTGTTGAGGGCCGGAAAATTTGCAACCCCTGAGACGGGACCATTCGTGAATCCGGCGACGGCTCCCGGGCGACACAAAACGAGGAAGTCGCCGGGCGGAATTATTACGTCAGGAAGAGGAGCCGAACTCCTGTCGTCTTCAAAAAGCCATCCTTCGAGGCTTACGGGGTTGATGCTGCGGTTAAAAAGCTCAACATACTCTTCCTCCGGTAGGCCAACCGTTGGTGATGGATCCGCCATCACCTCATTAATGACGATGTCACCGGGAGCGACCGGCAAAGGCTGGAAGTAGAAGAACGCCGTCATAATGTTCTCCGCTGCATTCCCGGCCACGTCAGTCACACCGTTCACTTCGATAGTGCACAGGGTGCCATTCGGAAAAGGGGCCGCAAACCCGAGTTCAACCCATGTGTCTCCAATACGCTTGGCTGTTTCGGGATGCACCGCACCCGGGTAGAACCGATAGTGTGTAGGGTTTGTTACACTGCTTTCCGCAACTGGCTCAGAAAACTGCAGGCGTAGCGTTGACGGTGGCAGCGAAACAACGGAAAGCAGGTCAGGAGGTGTAGTATCGGAAGCGGGACTTGCTGTCACCTCAAGGTCGTCGAAGTAAATGCGGGTGGCGTTCGTCACCGTGTAGGTACAACGCAAGCCGAACCATAATGATGAGCTGTGCGTGAGATCCTCGCCTTCCGCCTGAAGTTCAAGAGCGTTGACATCGGGGCCCGCGTAGACGAACCACCGTCCGGTCACTGTGCGAACAACCTGTACAACGATATCGAAAGCAGCTGCGATGTATCCTTCGGTGCCCCTGCAGACAGTTGACGACGTTCCTCCTGTTTGCCGCAGCAACGTGATGGCATCGGCTGAGCCCGCCTCGCCAAATCGAAGATAGTATCCATTCAGTGGAGCAGAGAGATTCTGCTGATCGCTCATCAAATAGACACGACTGTAGTTGGCCCCTGAGGGTGCGAAGGCTTGTTTCAGACGGAAAGTCCACACAACGTCATGGCCCTCGTTCATGGTCAACGGTGTAGTCAGCCAGGAAGTCCCGGCTACGG
Organism: uncultured Roseivirgaceae bacterium; assembly: GCA_964532595.1. Taxonomy (GTDB): domain Bacteria; phylum Bacteroidota; class Bacteroidia; order Cytophagales; family Cyclobacteriaceae; genus Chryseosolibacter. Next base: position 98,979 of record CAZHIQ010000005.1, on the reverse strand, counting down.
ATGCCTGCAATTGCAATTCCGCGGACGCATTGACAATAAAATCCTCGCTCGTTCCGTACCAGGGGGGATTACTTTGAAACTCCCGGTCGGAAAAATCATCCGATAACTGTGCGTGAACGCATAGACTTCCGGGGAAAAGGAGGGCAACAACGACCGAAAACGTTTTCAGTATGAATAGCGCTTCCGGTCCCGGCGATATTTGGCGGGGAAAGTGCATATGAGAGGGTATTTGGTTACTTTTGCTAGCTTAATTTATAGAAAAATGAAACTCGCAGTTGTTGGGGCCACCGGTTTGGTTGGCCAGGAAATCCTGAAAGTGCTGGAAGAACGCAACTTTCCTTTTACTGAGTTGTACCTGGTGGCTTCGGCCCGTTCTGTCGGACAGGCCATCAACTTTAAGGGAAAGGAATACAAGATAAAGGGTATGGAAGAGGTGGTTAAGCTGGCTCCGGACGTTGCGATTTTTTCGGCTGGCGGCAGCACTTCCCTCGAATGGGCCCCGAAATTTGCTGAGGTCGGCACAATCGTGATCGACAACTCATCAGCATGGCGGATGGATCCCGACAAGAAACTGATTGTTCCGGAAATCAACGGTCATGTTATCACCATTGATGACCGCATTATCGCCAACCCGAACTGCTCGACCATTCAGATGGTTTTGGCGCTGGCACCGCTGCATATCAAATACCGTATCAAGCGCATTGTGGTTTCAACCTATCAATCTGTCACGGGTACAGGAAAAGATGCCGTAAAGCAGATGATGGACGAACGTCAGGGTGTAGATGGCCCGAAGGTTTATCCTCACGCGATCGACATGAATGCTTTGCCGCACATTGACAGCTTCCTCGACAATGGCTACACGAAAGAAGAGATGAAGATGGTCAACGAAACCCGGAAAATCTTTGGTGATCAATCCATCGGAGTAACGTCTACAACGGTACGTATACCCGCAATCGGTGGTCACTCCGAAGCGGTGAATGTAGAATTCCATGAGGAGTTTGATTTAGCCGACGTGCGCAGTCTGCTCGAAAACACTCCCGGCGTTGTTGTACAGGACGATCCCGCCAACAACGTCTATCCTATGCCCATCTTGTCTAAAGGTCGTGATGAAGTTTTCGTCGGTCGCTTGCGCCGCGACGAGTCGCAGCCGAAGACCCTTAACATGTGGGTTGTGGCCGACAATCTGCGGAAAGGTGCTGCAACCAATGCTGTTCAGATCGCGGAGTTTATGCTCGAAAAAAGTCTGGTGTATTAACACCTAACTAATAAAGAAAAGAAAGAGGCGCCATAAGCGCCTCTTTTTTATTACCGCACTTTCTGTGCATCGAGATGTGCCTTCATCTGCTGATCAAGCTGTTTCTTGTCGCCAACAAGAACCAATGTCATGTCTTCGTATCGGAAATACTTTTTGGCCATCTCCTGGATTTTCTCCGGAGTCACCGAATGAATATTCTTCACACGGTTTGCGAGATAATCGTCATCCAGTCCGTGAAAGTCGATAAAATTTAGCTGCGATATGATCCCCTGAGGCGTTGAGTTCTGAAGGACAAATACACCGGCCTCATAGTTTTGGATTCCTTTAAGTTCATCCTCCGCCGGAGCCTCCTCCTGCAGCTTCTTTATTTCCTTTGCTATTTCCTGAAGAGCGGCTCCCGTGTGCTCACTCGTCACATCCGCTTGTTCGTACCACAACGCCGACTTGTATCCGGTGTTGACCACACTTCGTGGTGAATATGTATAGCCCTTGTCCTCCCGAATGTTTGAAGTGATCCGAGACCCGAACGAACCTCCCAGAAGCGAATTCGCTACCGTAAGCGGGCCGTAGTCCGGGTGCGAAGGGTCAACCGTCGGTAGTCCGAGCATAATGGTTGTTTGGGGAGCTCCCGGCCGATCGATAATTGCGACTTCGTTAGTCGTGGTTGCTTGTGCCGGCGGGTAGTTCACTTCCGGTCCTTCCTTCCATGAAGCAAAGCTTTCTTCAATGGCCTTGCTGACATCACTATCGCTGAACTTGCCAACCGCATAGACAACGGTACGTTGCGCGCCAATGTTCTTGTCATAGAATGCACGCACATTTTCAAGAGTAAAGCCATCGATCATTTCCGCGGTGGGAAATACGCGGCCGTAAGCATGACCTTCGTAAACAATGGAGCGAAACTTTTCAAGCGCCTGTGCCTGGGGAACACTCTTTTGAACGGTAAGTCTTCGCTTCATGTCATTCTTAAGCCGGGCCAGTTCCGCCTCAGGGAAGGAGGGGTTCATCGCGATATCGGCGAGGATGCGCACCAAATCGGCGGCGTACTCCGACAACACGCTTCCGGATATCGTCATCGTGTTAGGGCCCGTGCTGATGTTGACTGAACCCCCCATCGATGCAACCTTCTGCGCAATTTCCCGCGCATCCATCGAGGTTGTGCCCTCTTCCATTAGAGCCCCTACAAGATCGGCAAGCCACACCTCATCCGGACCTTCATGGACATTGCCCGTCTTGATGATTACACTGACATGAACCTTGGGAATAAGGCCGTATTGAACAAGGGTAGCTCTCAATCCGTTATTGAGCGATTTCGTATCCCGTTTGGGAAGTTTGAACTCCACCGGAGTACCGCCCATTGGCGGTGTTTCTTTTTGCGCCTGGCTGCTAAAGACCGCGAGCCAAACCAGGACGAGTGTTGTATATAAACGTAAGCTATTCATGGCTTTTTATTTATGGCAATTAAGGAAGGGCGGGAGCGCCAGGTTCAAGAATAAGAATCGTCCGATTTGTTGGTCGGAGAAATTCTTTCGCCGTATTGCGAATAATCTCCGGGGTTACTTTCCGAAACTCATCCTCAAGGGTATTGATCCTCGCCGGGTCGTCGTCAAAAAGTGCGAAGCTTGCCAGCAGATCTGCGGTGCCGAATCCGTACAGGGATCCGAGGTTGTCATATAGATCGGAACGCATTTTAACGATAGCGTGATCAAGCGCCTGCTGATCCAATGTGTCGAGTTCGGCAATTGCTTCGTTCAATTGGTGAATAATCGAATCAGGGTGAACATTGTCGTCGTGAATAAGACTTATCATCCACAACATTGGACCGTTGTAGTTAAACATGTTGCCAAGGAAGTTGATACCGCCGGAAACATTCCCTGCGTATCCTTTGTCCTGAACGATGCGCTGATACAATTTGCTGTCGTTGCCTTGAACTAAAAGCTGATCAAGAAGGCCCATTGCATAGTACTCCGGAGTATTGCGATCGGGCATTTTGTATGCGACAGCAAGCGCCGGTTTGTTAGCAAGGTTATCCTTCTTGGTAAATCGTTTCTCTTCCGTTTGCCGTGGCTCCGATATATCGGGCTTGGGGGGCAGCTCAGCAGAAGGTATATCACCGAAGTACTTCTCTACCCACGCTTTTGTTTCCGTCGCATCGAAGTTTCCGACAATAGCGAGAGCCGCGTTGTTCGGTGCGTAGTAGGTTTTAAAAAATGACTCTACATCTTCAAGCCGGGCTGAATCCAGATCGGCGAGGTCACCGTAAAAGTTGTGAGCGTTGTACCAGTTCTCGTTTGCATATTGGGGCATATCAAGCCAAGGGAATCCACCATAGGGCTGATTGAGAACGTTGACCTTCACCTCGTTCTTCACGACTCCCTGCTGATTGGTAAGGTTTTCCTGTGTGATGTCGAGACCACGCATCCGATCCGCTTCCGCCCACAAGGCTGTTTCCAATTTGTGCGCCGGCATGATCTCGAAGTAGTTCGTAAAGTCAAAGCGCGTAGATCCATTCAGCACGCCCCCATTGGTCTGCACGAGTTTGATGAACTCCATCTTGCCGAGGTTTTGCGAACCCTGGAACATCATATGTTCGAATAGGTGAGCGAAACCGGTACGGTTCCGGGGCTCTATGCGAAACCCTATGTTGTAATAAACGGCCACCACTACAGTGGGTGACTCTTTGTTCTCCGACAATACTACCTTCAGTCCGTTGTCGAGCTGATAGTACTCGACCGGGACCTGAAAGCCGGATGGCTCTTGCGATTGAGAACATGCCATTAGGAGCACCGCCGTAATGGCCAGCCCTAACCTGCTCAGGTACTTGTTAAAATTCATGTTACGGTTAATTAGTTACAGACAGGAAATTTAAGACTCTTTTTTAAAAGCCTTTGCAGTGAGTGACTCAAAATTGCCCGACAGATGCGGCGCTCTCACCCGTATTACGTGAGAGATGCGATGTGCTTAGCACATGTCCATGCAGTACTCCAGGCGGCCTGGAAATTAAACCCTCCCGTTTCACCATCAATGTTCAGGACTTCACCTGCAAAAAACAAGTTCTTGACTCGTTTGCTTTCCATCGTGTTTATGTCAACCTCAGCGAGGTCTACGCCGCCACAGGTGACAAATTCCTCCTTGAAGGTTGTCTTGCCGGCTATCGAAAAGGAATATCGATGAAGGCATTCAAGCAACCGGTTTATCTGCTTGTTGCCCATTTCATTCCATATACGATGTTCTTCAATTTGCGCCTGCTCGCATAAACGAAGCCATAGCCGTTGGGGCAGACCATATACTGCGTGGCTATGAACCTTTTGTCGCGCCCGTGTACTTCGCTGTTCAAACAGGAACTCCCGGACTTGTTCTTCATTTGTATCGCCAATCCAGCTCACGAGAACGTCAAAGCGATAACTGACACTGTGCAAATATTCGGCAGCCCAGGCCGAGAGACGAATAACCGCAGGGCCACTCAACCCCCAATGTGTGATAAGAAGAGGGCCGGTTTGCCTGAACTTCGTACCGGTGATTCGAACTTCCGCCTCGGGTACGCTAATACCCATTAAATCAGCGAAGTGACGGCGTGGTTCATTAAAGGTGAAAAGAGACGGGATTGGGGCTCGCAGAGTATGACCCAACCGCACGAGGAAGTCGTACGCCTCGGGGCGCGGATGACCACCGGTCGCGACAACAACAAAGCGGGCCGCATACACAGCTTTACTCGTCGTTACCCTTAGGCCTTCAGGGGTTTCGACAATTCCCGATACGGCTTCGGAAGTGTGAATAGCAACGCCCAGTTGTCGCGCACGCTGCAGGAGCGCTTGTACAATAGTCTCAGAGTTGTCGGTCACCGGAAACATTCGCCCATCGTCTTCAGTCTTGAGCGGTACGTTTTGCTGACTGAACCACGCCACCGTCTCGGCTGCACCGTACTGCTTGAAAAGTTTGCGAAGTTGTTTTTCTCCCCGAGGATAGTGTTTCGACAATTTGCCCGCGTCGAAACAATGATGAGTCACATTGCAGCGCCCTCCACCCGAGATGCGAACTTTTGACAGCAGGTTGCCCGACTTTTCCAGGATAAGGATACGAGTTCGTGGCTGCATTTCCGCCAGCTGGACGGCGCAATAGAAACCCGCTGCGCCGCCGCCAATCACAATTACATCACACGTGGCATTGTCATTTATCATGCGAAACACTAATCTTGGCAATTGCCAATATTAGTACAATTAAGCGTCTCATTGTAAAGCAGCATTTTGGAAGATAAGCAAACTATCCTGCTGTCGTCGGGGCCTGTTCAGCGTCTGCTGTCCGACCTTGAAAAAAGTGATGTTCATCAAATCCTTCTCAAGCATAAGGATTTGCTGGGCATCCCCGCATCGCAAATTGTTGACCAGCTGCAGGCACGCCGCAAGGCTAAAGAAAAGCTGCCTCTCTATTACCAAACTCCGGGCGTGGTTTTCCCTCCGCCGAGCAATCTGGAACAATGCTCGTCGCAAGCAACTGCACAATTTAAAGCCGACCGAATAATACAGTGGCGAGGAAAGTTGAAACGGTGTGCCGACCTGACCGGGGGGTTTGGTATCGACGCATACTTCCTTCGCCGCGCAGCCGAAGAAGTACATGTCATTGAGCCGGATGCCAATCTCCTATCACTGGCCCGTTACAACCACAAGCTCCTGGACGCCGGCGACCTTCACTATCACAATATGACTGCTGAAATGTTCCTCCAGCAGACGAGTGATTCGTTCGATCTCATTTTCGCTGACCCGTCCAGACGAACGACGGACCGGCAGCGAGTCCATGCCCTGGAACATTCCAGTCCGAACATTGTTGCTCTCAAGACCCGGATTCTTGAGTTGACTCCCATGTTGTTAGTGAAAACGTCTCCGTTGTTTGACATTCAGGCAGGAATCTCAATACTAGCGCCGGTTGCGAGGGTCACGGTAGTCGCCGTAGAGAACGAGTGTAAAGAGGTGCTATTTTGGTGTGATCGAGACTATGCAGACGAAGCCGAAATTGAAGCCGTCTGTTTGTCAAGCGACGGGCATCTGGAGAGTTCGTTCTCCTTTACGTACACCGCCGAGCGAGATAGCCGTTTCTCCATCTCTTCCCCTAAGGAGTTTATTTACGAACCGAATGCTGCAATTCTTAAGTCTGGGGCATTCCGGATAGTCGCCTCCCGGTATAATTTGGAAAAACTGCATAAGAACACGCATCTCTATACCAGCAATGAATTAATTGCCGACTTCCCCGGACGCACCTTTCGGGTTGACGGTATTATCAGGGGAACATCGGAAGAGCTGAAGCAACACTTCCCCGACGGCAAGGCCAACGTATTGACACGCAACTACCCCCTCGGGCCAGACGAGCTTAAAAAGAAGTTAAAGTTGAAAGACGGGGGCGACAAGTTCCTGCTTGGCTTCACTTCCGAAGAAAAGAAGACGCTCGCCGCCGCCGTGAAGTTATAGTGCTTGCAAAAGGCTGTCGACAGGCGTCGGGCCGTCAAAGGATTTCCGAAGTCTTCCCCCTGAATAGATGTAAGCCGAAGGTATTCGGATAGGTCCGTAGAAGTTCAGCACACCATCCGTCGACGACCAGGCGAACCGGACATTATCGCGATCCTGCAGCTCATACCTCGTAGCGAACTCCATGATCTCGGCCATTTCGCGCGACGAAACAAACCAGAGCGTGTAGTTTTCAAACTGCTCGATATTCTGCCGAATTTCGCGGGCCTCATTGTGACAGTGTATGCAATCCGGACTGAAAAACATCAGAATGTTGTTGCCCTCCAGGTTCCGGGCATCAATCGCTTCTCCATTCTGTAAGACAAGCTGGATATCGGGATAATCATTCACCTGTTCAACCGCGGCAGGGGTCTCACTTGTCGTCTCAGGGCTGGATGCGCATCCCGTTGCAATGATCAGTGCCAGAAGAAACCACTTTCTACTCATATGCGTCCTTGATTAAGGTTATGATCCACCAACCTGACAATAAAATTGCCGTAGCCACTCCGTAAATCAAAATGACCTTCTTGCGGTTCTGTTTGTCCTCCCACCAGACAACAACCCAGGGTTTGTACATGCCGAACAAGAGCAGAGCGATGGTGACATAACTGGAAAACAACAGGACCCGTGCTACGAATTCCATACCGTCAAAGTAACAGAAAAACCCGGTGTCTTCTGGCATTCCGGCCTGTGAAAACTATATTTGCGCCCCTCTCGTTCAGAACGAGAAAACGATCTCTTGGATAGTGACGGCGAGTGACTTCTTAAGTATCTATACCGCGGATGGCCTTATCAAGACCGTAACCGCAGGGATAGCTGCGCCCGCACCTGCCGCTATACGTCTGAAGGGCCTTTCGGGCAGCCTCGATGCGGTGGTCGTCGCCGCTTCGTTTCGCCTGGGCAACACCGACCATCTGGTCGTTTTACACGACCGTGAGGAAGCGGCCTATTTTGCCAATGATCTTCAGAACCTGTTAGGCAAGGAGGTCCTGACCTTCCCGATGTCTTACAAGCGCCCTTATGAAATTCATGAGGTAGAAAACGCCAACATTCTGATGCGCGCAGAGGTGCTTAACCGGCTGTCGACAAAGCGCCATCCGGAAGTTATCGTTACCTACCCGGAGGCCCTGAGCGAAAAAGTTATCAACAAACGCTCACTGGCCAACAACACCTTCAAAGTGAGCATGGGAGAAAAGCTTGATATGGCATTTCTCGAGGACTTTCTCCACAGCTATGACTTTGAGAAGACCGACTTTGTGTATGAGGCAGGTCAGTTCGCTGTTCGGGGGGGAATTATTGACGTCTTCTCCTTTGCCTACGAATTGCCTTTTCGCATCGAACTGTTTGGCGACGAGGTGGACAGTATCCGAACGTTCGAACCCGGATCGCAGCTGTCGGTTGATAAGCATGATTCGGTCTCGATCATACCGAACGTTCAAACCAAGCTCATTCAGGAAAAGCGACAATCGTTGCTGGAGTTCATCAACGAAGATACCCGGTTGTGGTTCAAAGACTACCAGCAAACGCTTGACACCATTGCAAAGAGTTTTGAAAAGGTCGAAGGGTCGTTCGATCGGTTGTTAAAAGAAAGCGGCAATACAAAAATAGTCTCTTCGCCAGAGGAGCTTTTCGAGCATGCGGACACCTTCTCGGCCCATGCGTCGCGGTTCACCCGCGTCGAGTTCGGGAGTCGATCAGCGCTTTCGGGAGCTCAGGTGTTCGAATTGTCTTCGGCCGGGCAACCATCGTTCAACAAAGATTTTGCACTGCTGACCAACAATCTGGCGGATCAACAACTGAAAGGCTATCAGAATTTCATTGCCGCGGATATGCCGCGCCAACTGGAGCGTCTTCACGGAATCTTTGGAGAGATTGATCCTCAGGTGAAATTTCAGCCACTAGAGTTCGCCTTACGCCAGGGCTTTATCGACCACACCCTGAAGATTGTTTGTTATACCGATCATCAAATCTTCGAGCGCTTCCACCGGCATCGCGCGCGCGAGCGTTTTTCCAAATCGAAGGCGCTCACCCTCCGCGAATTGCACACGTTGCAACCCGGCGATTTTGTCACACACATCGATTATGGTATCGCCAAGTTTGCAGGTCTCGAGAAGAAGATCGTAAACGGCCATGAGCAGGAGGCAATTCGTCTTGTCTATCGCGATGATGACTTGCTCTATGTGAGCATTCACTCCCTCCACAAGATTTCGAAATACTCGGGGAAAGAAGGCGCTCCCCCCGTGATGAGCAAGCTTGGCACACAGGAGTGGGAGAACAAGAAGACCAAGGCCCGGAATCGAGTCAAGGACATAGCCAAGGAGCTGATCGAGCTGTACGCCAAGCGGAAGTCGGCACCGGGCCATGCGTACGCGCCAGACGGATTTCTTCAGGCCGAACTGGAATCTTCTTTCATTTACGAAGACACACCCGACCAGGCTAAGGCAACCGAAGATGTCAAGAAAGATATGGAAGCACCCCATCCTATGGACAGACTTGTCTGCGGTGATGTTGGCTTCGGGAAGACAGAGGTAGCGGTTCGCGCTGCCTTCAAAGCAGTAACGGAAGGAAGGCAGGTAGCCGTTCTCGTGCCCACGACAATCCTGGCTATGCAACACCATCGCACCTTCAGCGAACGACTGTCAAATTTCCCCGTCCGTATCGAGTACATCTCGCGGTTCAAGTCTGATAAAGACGTGAAGGCAACGCTCGCGGAGGTAAAGAACGGCAACGTTAATATTCTGATCGGTACACATCGGATTGTGAGTAAAGACGTTTCGTTTAAAGACCTTGGGCTCCTTATCGTCGATGAGGAACAAAAATTCGGCGTCAAGGTGAAGGACAAGCTTAAGGAGTTAAAAGTCAATGTCGACGTCCTTACGCTTACCGCGACACCCATACCACGAACGCTCCATTTTTCCTTGATGGGAGCCCGCGACCTGAGCATCATTTCAACACCACCGCCTAACCGTCAACCGGTCACCACCGAGTTGCACACCTTCAACGAGGAGATCGTGCGCGATGCTATCAGCTTCGAACTTCGGCGAGGAGGGCAGGTCTTTTTTGTACACAACCGGGTAAGCGATATTGAGTCGATCGGAAACACTATTTATCGCCTGGTGCCCGACGCCCGTATCGGCGTGGCCCACGGCCAGATGGAAGGCGACCGCCTGGAAAAAGTAATGGTGAAATTTATTGACGGTGACTACGATGTGCTGGTGTCGACTAATATTATAGAGTCGGGGCTTGATATCCCGAACGCCAATACCATCATCATCAACCAGGCCCACATGTTCGGGCTCTCCGACTTACATCAGATGCGTGGTCGGGTAGGGCGCTCCAATAAGAAAGCGTTTTGCTATTTGCTGACGCCTCCCGCCTCGGCATTATCAGCCGACTCGCGGAAGCGCCTCGCCGCATTGGAAGAGTTTTCAGAACTCGGTGATGGATTCAAGGTAGCGATGCGGGATCTCGATATCCGCGGCGCCGGGAATCTACTGGGTGCCGAACAAAGCGGATTTATCACCGACCTGGGATTCGACACGTATCATAAAATTCTCGATGAAGCTATCCAGGATTTGAAGGAAACCGAATTCAAAGACCTGTTCGCTTCCGAGCTGGCGGAGAAAGCCAAATTGATCTCACAGGATTGTGTTATTGAAACCGACCTCGAGATTCTGATCCCCGACACTTACGTCGGAAACATCAGTGAACGCCTCCAACTCTATTCGCGGCTCGACAACCTCAAAGATGAGGACCAATTGGAACAGTTCTCGCAGGAAGTCAGAGACCGATTTGGTCCCACTCCGCAACCGGTCGAGGAGCTCATCAACTCCGTTCGCTTGCGCTGGCATGGCGAACGCCTTGGCTTTGAGAAGATCAGTCTCAAGAACGGAAAGGTGAGAGCCTACTTCGTCACCAACAACGATCAGTATTTCTCGTCGGAGACGTTTGGAAATATTCTGGGTTTTGTAAAGGCGAACGCTCGCCGCTGCAAACTCAAGGATGTCGCCGGAAAGGCAATGCTTGTAATCGAAGATATTACTTCAGTAGATTCAGCCATCGCCGTCCTCGGGCAAATGCATCCTCAAACTTCCAGACCGGCCAGTGAAATTCTTTCGAGATAAGGCTCTAGCCCGGTGACCTTGTCGAACGCATTAATCATCAAGACTTTCTGATGACGGGGAGAGTAGAACACTTCGACGAAAAACTGGCTCGTATGGTACAAAAAGACCTTGCAATCACCTAAAGTCCTCTGTGTCAAAAAATTGCCCTTGAAGGTGATGTGGTCACACTTCTTTTCAAAAGGCATAATTCTGAAATCCTGTAACGTGGTCATAAGCGAGGTAAAAATAGGACTTGTGAAAGGCGAAAAATGGGGCCAATCCCGAAAATCCTTACAAGGACGATTTAAGAGCCCTTTTTGTGATTTCCCTGCCGCCTCACGTCCCATTCCGGATCGAAATTTCCCAATACAATACACAGGGAAATCCGGCGTTTTATCGCTATCAGCATTCAAAGGTAAACGCAGTTAGCAGGAATCAGAGAACAAGTTTTGGGTTTATATGCGCAAAAACCTACCGCGCCCGGAGAAAAAACAACAAACACGTCAAAAGCAGGCGTTTGGAAAAAACATGACGATCTCCTTATATTAGCATCTATTTCTAAGACCAAATGAAAATGAATCATTCATTGAAAGTTCTTTTGTGGGTCATCGGAGGATCCGTTGCTTTTTCATCTTGCTCCCTGATCGGCGGGGGAGGGAAGCCCAACGCCTCCAACCCTGGTGCTTTCAGCACAGCTACCGGACTGGCATACAATGATGAAGACGCGGGCGGATTCATGGTAAAGCCCTACGAAGGTCAACCGCCGGCACCCAACATGGTCTTCATTGAAGGCGGCCGCGCCGTAATGGGTTCCTTTGAGGAAGACGTCCTGACGCGCCGAGACAATCTGGAAAGAACCGTCTCCGTTGCCTCCTTCTATATGGATGAGACGGAGATCGCCAACATCCATTGGTTAGAATACATTCACTACCTGGCGAAAGACTCTTCGCAGGAAGCGTATCTGGCCGCCCTGCCTGACACTACCGTTTGGGTAGGAAAACTCGCCTTCAACGATCCGTATGTAGATCACTACTTCCGCTATCCCGGCTTCCGCTATTTCCCCGTTGTCGGAGTGTCGTGGACCCAGGCAAACGCCTACTCTGTATGGCGTACGCGTGCAGTGAACATCAAATTCGCGCAGGAAGCGGGTGAAGAGTTCGCCGAAAGCGATGGACGAATTCCGCTCGAGTCGGGTATTGTCGTACCCGCTTATCGCCTCCCCACGGAAGCGGAATGGGAATATGCAGCCCAGGCCCTTATCGGAACGCAGTGGCTGGAAGAAATGCAAACCCACCAGCGCATATACCCTTGGGACGGCCACGCCGTTCGGAACCCCTATGGAAAACAAATGGGATATATGCTCGCTAACTTCAAGCGCGGCCGTGGTGATTATGCCGGTATCGCCGGACGTCTGAACGATGGCGCGCTGATTACTTCTTATATCTACGAGTTTCCCCCGAACGATTACGGTCTCTACAACATGGCCGGTAACGTAAGCGAGTGGGTACAAGACGTATATCGCCCGATGTCCTATCAGGACTTCGACGACCTCAACCCGATCCGCCGCGATGGTTTCCTTGATGACCAACGCAATTACAACAGCGACTACGAAAATAATCCCGAAGGATTTACCTCACTGATTACCGACAGAGCTCGCGTATACAAAGGAGGTTCCTGGAAGGACGTCGCCTACTGGATGTCGCCGGGTACCCGTCGCTATCTGGACCAGGATTCTGCAACAGCAACCATCGGCTTCCGCTGTGCCATGATCCGCGCCGGAGCGAACTACTAAGAAAGTTAAGATTAATCGAGCCCCGCAATGCGGGGCTTTTTTTTGCCCTACTGCGTGGCAGCGATGCAGGCCATACTCAGTTCGGCACATCCGGCCTCAAGCAGGGAAACGCCGCAGGCCTCCAATGTCGCGCCGGTCGTCACAACATCATCCACTAATAGAACCCGTTTTCCCTCGACCCGTTCCGGCTTGACCACTGAAAAGATCTGGCTGACATTCGCCCAGCGACTCAGCCGGCTTTTGCGGGTTTGTGTATCACTTGCCGATAGCCGCTGCATGGTAGTGTCGTCACATGAAATGGCCAGGATATCCGCCAACCCACGACCAAACGTCTCACTCTGATTATATCCGCGTATTCGTCGGCGGGTGATATGAAGAGGAACGGGAACAACAAGATCAAACTGATCCATAAAATCGGCCTCCGCCAGGTCCTTGCCATAGACTCTTCCCAGGAACTCGCCCAGTTCGGGCTGCTGCTTGTACTTGAGCGCATGCAAGATGTGCTGCACGCGGCTCTCCTTCACAAACTTGTACAACGTCATTACGCGACTGACCGGCAAGCGCCCCCTCAGGCGCTGGTAAAAGGGATTCTCCCGATGAAGATGGTAATAGGAACGGGGCATCTCAAGCAGGCACTGACTGCAGATGTACTCTTCGCCCTTGACAAGACTGCCGTAACACCCGCGGCAATAGCGCGGGTAAATCAGCGAAAGAAAATCCTCCAGAACGGAGTTGCCTGTTGAATTGGCCACCGGGAGTATCTTTGTTGCCAAACTTATTCTAATTTAATGAGGTTAAGCTCAAAATGCCATGGGACAGGTAGAAGACTTCAATGCATATCGCAGCCGGATGAACGAAAAGGTTCTGAGTTCGGATAATCTGCTTATTAAACGGATCTTTAACCTCGACACGAATGCATACACAGAAGGGCGCCTCGACGTCCGCACGAAGGAGCTTATTGGTCTGACCTGTTCGCTTGTCTTGCGATGCGACGACTGCGTCCGATATCACCTCGGAAAATGCCACGAAGCTGGTCTTAGCACCGAACAGGTACACGAGGCGATGGGACTTGCCACCCTTGTTGGAGGTACCATTGTAATTCCGCATTTGCGCCGGGGATTTGAATACTGGGAGGAATTGAATCATGTTTAAACGCGACCTCGAACTTGAACGTAAGTGGAGTGCCCTCATGGGCGATCTCCAAAACATTATAGGCAAACGCCCCAAAGACCTGAATGGTGTCCTGTTCCTTATCGGGGTTCAGGAGCTCGGCCACGGCACCAAAATTTTCTCCAAGGAAGAGAAACAAGACCTTATGCATATCGGTATATGCAAGGTGCTGAGTCTCTCGGGATACTATGAGTTGGAGGGGCTGGATAAGGATGGCTGGCCGCACTGGACGCTGGTAAAGAAACTTCCCCATTTTGATTTACTCGAGCAGGAAAGGCTACTGAAGATGCACGTGCTTGAATACTTTGAAAAGGAGTACGACTGGTCACTGCCTGAAAACGGCCATATGGCCGGCGACCAGGGTTGAAAGCACTGCTAGGTTTTGATTAATTTTAGGAAGTTAAACCCTGCGAAGAAACCTGCGTTTTCTACTTAAACGGTCTGGATGATGAGCGACGGAACAAGACGCATTCGGGAAAAGATAAGGTCTTTTCAAAGGAAGTATTATCTCAACCTTTTTATCCGGGGTGCGATCCTGACATTCTCCATCGTTCTCGGCTATCTTGTCATCGCTTCCCTCCTTGAACACACTCTATGGCTCAGTCAATGGGCACGCTTTCTCATTTTTCTTTTCTTCTTCGGTGTAGCGGCGTTCTGCGTCGCGCGGTTTCTCCGGGAACCGCTGGCTTATTGGCTTGCGCGGAAGGGTCTCAATGAAGAAGACAGCGCGAGGCTCATCGGAAAGTATCTCCCCGGAATTGACGATCGCCTTGTAAACTTCATCCAGCTCGACCGGGCACCGCGGCCCACAGATCTGACTATGGCCAGTGTGCAACAAAAAGCGCGTGAGTTTGAACCGATCGCTTTCGATTCCGTCATCGATCTGGGAGAGAACCGTAAACACCTGCGCTATCTCGCTGTTCCGGTCCTTCTGGTGCTGATCATCCTGGTCTTCAACAAAGAAATCCTCACTCGAAGCACTGAGCGAATTGTCCATTTCAATCGCGCCTACACGCCCGAAGCGCCTTTCGCCTTTATCATAGGCCAGAATTTGACTGCCTTCTACAATGAAAACTTCACGTTGGACGTCGAACTTCAGGGAAAAGCTTTGCCCCAAAGCGCATATCTTGTTTCAAGAAATCAGCGTCTGAAATTGAGCCCCGTCGCGCCGGGAAAGTTTTCCTATACGTTTGACCGGATTCAGCAGCCCTTCGATTTCCAGGTTGAAGCTGCGGGCTTTTACTCAGAGCCGGCCCATCTAAAAGTTGTACGTCGCCCGGAACTCACCCGTTTTAATGTAGAGCTGGAATTTCCCCGGTACCTGCAGCGCAGCAATGAAAAACTCACGAACGCCGGCACTCTCGAAGTACCCGAGGGTACCAACGTCCGCTGGAACATTAACACCGCTTTTGCTGACTCCGCAACTATTTCGTTTGCGTCCGACAGTACACAAATTCAACTCGCGCGTTCTGGAAACACCTTTCAATTTGCCCGGACTTTTGCCGACGACGACTTTTATGAAATCGGGCTGCAGAACGAGCATAGTCGCAACCGGGAGCGCATCGCTTATACCGTTCACGTCGTCAAAGACCAGCATCCGCAGATTTCCGTCAACAACCTTCGCGACACCGTTTTGTTCCAGCGCGTCCTCCTCGGGGGCGTTGTCAGTGATGACCATGGTGTCACGCAGCTGAAACTTCACTTCCGGGTGACCGACGAAGAACGGGACGAACTTCGTCGGGGATCGTTTACAATTCCAATTGCGAAGAACCAGCTTCAGCAAAGCTTTTTCTACAACTGGTCGGTTGATTCGCTCCGCCTCAAACCTGGCGAACAGTTGGAGTACTATCTACAGGTCTGGGACAACGACGGCGTCAACGGCTGGAAATCGACTCGGTCAGCGAAGTACACTTTTAACGTTCCGTCGGCGGAAAGCCTGGTAACAGAAATCAGCAAATCCCAGCAAAGCACTGAAAGTCAGATAGGTAAGACGGCTACGCGCGCTGATGAACTAAAGAAGCAAATCGACCAGGCACATCAGAGGCTGAAGGGCAAACAATCACTGGATTGGCAGGATAAGAAAATGCTGGAGGATATCATTCAGCAGAAGGAAGGTCTTGATCAGATGATCGAAAAGCTTCGCGAGCAAAACAAACTACTGGATGAAAAGAAAAATGCGTTTACGGAGCAGAACGAGCGAATTCGCGAAAAAGCTGAGCAGATCCAGAAATTGATGGATGAGCTCCTTGATGAGGAGACGAAACGACTGTTTGATGAATTGAAGAAGTTATTGCACGACAAGACCGACATGTCGGAGATTCAGAAGTTGCTGCAAAAGATGAATCAGAACACCGACAATCTGGAGAAGGAGCTAAGCCGGACGCTGGAGCTTTTCAAGCAACTCCAATTTGACTTTAAGCTGGACCTTGCTCTGAATGAACTTAGGAGTCACATTCAGAAGCAGGAAGAATTGCTGAAACAGACCGAGGAGCTTTCGAGAAGCAAGCGCGATCGCAAAAAGGATGCTAAAGAAGACAGCCGTCGCGACGAGAAAGACCTTGCGGAGAGTAGTGATTCAAAGGAGAGCGACGGGGAAGAGGAAAAGGGAGATGATGCAGCGGGAAATGACGAAAGCAAGCAACCGCGCAGTAGCGAGGATCTTGCTCGGCGCCAGCAGCAGGTGAAGGAGCGTTTCCAGGAGACCGTTGAGAAACTTAAGGAGTTGGAAGAGCTTGGCAAAGAACTGAACAAGCGTGGAGAATTCCCCGACGAGCAGCAGTCGCAGGAGATCGGGGACGAGCAGCAGCAGAGCCAGGAAATGCTCGAACAAAATAGTCCGTCGAAAGCGAAAGAGCCCCAGCAGAAGGCGTTGGATAAGATGAAGGAGATGCAGCAGCAGATGGAGGGTATGCAGAGTTCGATGATGATGGAGATGGAGATGCAAAACCTCGAGTCACTACGTCAGATTATCCATGGGTTGGTTAAGCTCTCGTTTGACCAGGAGTCTTTGATGAAGGATTTCAATGCGCTTCAGCAGAACGATCCGCGTTTCAACACGCTGGCTCAGCTTCAGCTCAAACTGAAGGATGACGCTAAAGTTCTGGAGGACAGTCTCTTAGCGCTTGGAAAGAAGGATCCGATGATGGGTTCGTATATCACCCGAGAAGTCAATGAGTTGAACAATCACATGAACCGCGTGATTGAATCGAACAAGGAGCGGCGACGCCCCCAGGCTTCTAGCGGGATGCAATTGACGATGACCTCGATCAACAATCTGGCGTTGATGCTCGACAATCATTTTGACATGATGATGCAGATGATGGCTAATGCGCAACCGTCTATGAAGAATTCGAGCAAGAAGGGACAGAAGCCGAATTTGAGTCAGATGCAGCAGCAGTTAAATCGTCGGATCGAGGAGTTAAAGAACAGTGGCAAGAGCGGGCGGGAGCTTTCGGAGGAGTTAGCGGAGATGGCTGCTGAACAGGAGCGTATTCGCCGGGCGCTTCAAGAGATGCAGGAGAAGATGAAGGAGGAGGGGCAGATGCCCGGCGGTGAGTTACCGAGTCAGATGGAGCAGACGGAGATGGATCTCGTAAACAAGCGTTTGAGTGATCAAATGATTGAGCGGCAGCGTCAGATTCTTACGCGACTCCTTGATGCGGAGAAGTCGATGAGGGAGCAGGACATGGATGAAGAGCGGAAAGGGGAGACGGCGAAAGAATATGAGAAAGAAATTCCGAAGGCTTTTGAAGAATATTTGCGCCTCAAGGAAAAAGAGGTAGAATTGCTAAAGACGGTACCGCCGAAGTTGTATCCATATTACAAGCGGGAGGTCAACGAGTATTTCAAACGCATGGGCACCACAAAATGAAACGATAAGAGTATTCATGAAGACGATCAGTATTCAGGTTCCGTCGATAATGGAAAACATCCGCATGATTGAGAGTTTCATCGACAATGCTAAAGAGAAGTTTGAGTTGGACGATGACATATACGGCAACATCATGATTGCGGTGACGGAAGCCGTCAACAACGCTATCAAGCACGGCAACAGTGGCAACAAGGCCAAGAACGTGTATTTGAGCTTGTCGTTAGAAGAGAGCATGATCCGATTCATCATTAAGGACGAGGGCGTCGGCTTCAATTACGAATCCCTTCCCGATCCCACGGCGCCCGAGAACCTGGAAAAGCCCGGCGGCAGGGGAATCTTCCTCATGAAGCATTTGTCAGACGAAGTCGAGTTCAAAGACAATGGCCGCATTGTTGAACTCAGCTTCTATATGAACAACTAATGCCGACTATATCCTTTTTCGAGCAAGACATCTCGTTCAAGCTCAAACATCCTGGTAAGACCCGCGCTTGGATAAAAAAGGTTATTCACTCCGAGAACCAGGAACTCGCACACCTGAACTTCATCTTTTGTTCCGACACCTACCTGCTGACTATTAATCAGCAATACCTCAACCACAACACCTATACCGACATCATTACGTTCGACAACAGGGAGAGCGACGGGGCCATCGAAGGCGATATCTTTATTAGCATTGACCGCATTAAGGAAAACGCAGAAAAGCTGGGAGTGCCCTTCGATGACGAACTCCACCGTGTGATTATACACGGGGTCTTGCACCTTCTGGGGTACGGGGACAAGACCCCAGCTGAGAAATCGGCCATGCGCAAAAAAGAAGATGCTTGTCTATCTTTGCGCCAAGTCCGGGACTAAAACGGGTGTTCCACGTGGAACATGTGAAGCGGCGATTCCGTATTTCGCGGGAGTAAAGCAGCAATGTTCCACGTGGAACCATTGTCCCCCCGGTGTGCTAAAGATTATACAGAAATAACGATATGTTTCCTTCTTACGATGTAATAGTAGTCGGGGCCGGCCACGCCGGCTGTGAGGCGGCTGCAGCGGCTGCAAAAATGGGCTCGCGGGTGCTCCTGGCCACCATGAACATGTCCACGATCGCTCAAATGTCCTGCAATCCCGCGATGGGTGGTGTTGCCAAGGGTCAGATTGTCCGCGAGGTCGACGCGCTCGGCGGTCTGTCGGGAATCGTCACAGATAAGTCCATGCTCCAGTTCCGCATGCTCAACCGGTCCAAAGGACCTGCTATGTGGAGTCCCCGGGCTCAAAACGACCGTATGCGCTTTGCCGAGGAGTGGCGCCTCCAATTAGAGCGCTTACCGAACGTTGACTTCTGGCAGGAAATGGTTACCGGTCTCATCGTTAAGAACGGTCGGGTAGCAGGAGTGAGGACGAGCCTCGGCCTCGAAATCGAGGGTAAGGCCGTGGTTCTGACAAATGGGACCTTCCTCAACGGGCTTATTCACATCGGGACGAAGAACTTCGGCGGGGGACGCACTGCGGAACGTGCAGCGAAGGGAATCACGGAACAGCTCATCCAACTCGGCTTTGAAGCGGGACGTATGAAAACCGGTACGCCACCCCGGATCGACGGCCGTTCACTCGACTATTCAAAGATGGAAGAACAACCAGGAGATGAAAACCCCGGCAAGTTCTCTTACACTGATACAAAACCGCTCAAACGACAACTCAGCTGCTGGATTACCTACACAAATAAGGACGTTCACCAGGAGTTGGAGAAAGGTTTCGACGATTCCCCCATGTTCCAGGGCCGCATTAAAGGCCTCGGCCCCCGCTATTGCCCATCAATCGAAGATAAAATCAACCGCTTCGCTGAGCGCGACCGCCATCAGATATTCGTCGAGCCGGAAGGGTGGGAGACAATCGAAATCTACGTAAACGGCTTCTCTACCTCGCTTCCGGAAGACGTCCAGTATCGCGCGCTCCGAAAAATTCCAGGATTTGAGAATGCCAAGATGTTCCGCCCCGGATACGCCATCGAATACGACTATTTTCCACCCACACAGCTCAAACTCACACTTGAGACCAAACTCGTTGAAAACCTCTTCTTCGCAGGACAAATCAACGGCACCACTGGCTACGAAGAAGCCGCCTGTCAGGGTCTGATGGCCGGAATCAATGCCCACAATAAAGTTCACGAACAGGATCCGTTCATCCTCAAACGCTCCGAAGCCTATATCGGCGTTCTCATCGATGACCTGGTTAACAAAGGCACTCAGGAACCCTATAGGATGTTCACCTCGCGCGCAGAATATCGCATACTCCTACGTCAGGATAATGCCGACCTTCGTCTCACGGAAAAAGGACACCGCCTCGGCCTGGCCTCAGATGAACGAATGAAAGCCCTCCTCGACAAAAAAGCCGATATCGAAGAACTGCTAAAAACCCTCCAAACCATAAAACTGGAACCCGAAACGGTAAATGCCGACCTCTCAGCACTCAATACCGCCACACTTCGTGAGAAGGTCCCCGTTGTCAATCTCTTGCGTAGACCCCATATCGGCATGCCCGAACTCCGCAAAATCGATAACCGCCTCAACGAACTCCTGGGAAAATACTCGGCGGAAGTCCTCGAACAAGTAGAAATATTCGTCAAATACGAAGCCTATATCAATCGGGAAGAAGAACTCGCCCGTAAGATCGAAAGCCTGGAGAACTATCATATCAGAGGCGACTTCGACTACGACCGGGTAAAAGCACTATCAGCAGAGGGAAGGGAGAAACTCAAAAAGATACGACCTCAAACAATCGGACAAGCTTCCCGCATCAGCGGCGTCTCGCCCTCCGATATCTCTATCCTGACTGTATACCTCGGCAAGTAATGGAAATGCTCGAAACATGCCCGATCTGCAATCAATCAGATCTGCGAACCACATTGTCGTGCCGTGACTATACCGCCTCCGGCGAAACCTTCAATATCCAGGCTTGCTCCCACTGCGGATTCCATCTCACCAATCCCAGACCGCTGGCCGACGAACTCCAGAGGTACTATGACTCGCCCTCCTATATCTCCCACTCAAATACTTCAGCCAACCTCATTGACAAGATCTATAAGCTGGCCCGAACATTCACCCTCCGCTGGAAATACAAACTCGTCCTTCACCATGCCTCTCCCAAACCTGCCACTCTCCTCGACTATGGCTGCGGCACCGGATACTTTCTCGCCTATTGCAAAGAACACGGACTGACCGTAAGCGGGGTCGAACCAAATCCCCAGGCCCGCGCTGAAGCTGCCCGCCAGGTTGGCAATAACATCTACTCCGACATCAATGAAATAAAACAACCCTCAGATATCATAACCCTTTGGCACGTACTCGAACACGTCCACAATCTCCACCAGACCATCCAAGATCTCTCAGGAAAACTCAACCCGCACGGCACGCTCGTAATCGCGGTTCCTAACCATAACAGCCGGGATGCACAAGATTACCAAGACTACTGGGCTGCCTATGATGTGCCCCGCCATCTCTGGCACTTTTCTCGCTCAACGATGAAACGACTCCTTGAACAAAACCATCTCACAATAAAAGCCGTACTACCCATGCCACTCGATGCCTACTATGTTTCACTCCTTAGCGAAAAATATCGCCGGGGAAGTCATACAATACCCGGCATCATCCGCGCTATCAGAAAAGGATGGATCTCAAACCGTAATGCATCCAAAACTTCCGAATATTCCAGCCTAATCTATATTGCCACAAAACTGTCATGACAAAATACTTTAACTGGATCATCTGCAGCATCTTTCTCCTTGGCGCCTGTGCTCGCCAAAGCGCCCCTACCGGCGGACCCAAAGACACAATACCCCCACAACTCGTTCGTGTCAATCCCGCGCACGAAACCGTCAACTTCAATGCGAAGAAAATTGAACTCGAGTTCAGTGAACACATAATACTCAACAATCCTAAAGATCAACTCATCGTCACGCCAAACATCAGCAAAGACTATAAACTCACCTACAGAAGAAACCTTGCCACCCTCGAACTCGCAGAACCCCTTGACTCTAACACCACGTACACCTTCAACTTCCGAGATGCCATCGCCGACATCACCGAAAAAAATCCAGTGCGAAATCTCTTCATCGCCTATAGTACCGGTACCTATATCGACTCCCTGCAAATCACTGGCAACGTCCACAACATCCTCGCCGGCACAATACCAAAAGAAGCAACCGTCGCACTCCATCCCAAGAACGACACTTTCAACATCTTCCAACACCCCGCACCGTACTTCACCAAAACCGATACAAAGGGGAATTTCAAAATAAGCCACCTGAAACCAGGTGAATACTTTCTGTACACCTTCGAAGACAAAAACAGAAATCTCGTCGTCAACAGCAGAACCGAATCCTTCGGATTCCTCGCCGAAGAAATAAAACTCACCAAGAACGTAGACAGCATAAGACTCGGATTGCAACGAATCGACGCAGGACCCCTGCGCCTCGTCAGCGCTCGTCCTTATAACACCTACTTCAACATCAGAACATCAAAAGCCCTCCAGTCCTATACCGTATCCGCTCCTGACAGTACTCAACTAACATCCACCTACGGAGAAGACCAGGCAAACATCCGCATCTACGACACATTCTCTGCAGACAGTCTCCTAATTCACTTCAAAGGAATAGACAGTCTCCAAAACGCTATCGATACCACACTATATGCAAAATTTCTTGACCGTAAGGTTACACCCGAAAACTTCTCTTTCTCAGTCACCAACACCTCCGTGCTTGCTCACCGGGGTATACTACGCGCAACACTACAATTCACCAAACCCATCGCTCATATAGCGCTTGACAGCATATACTATCTAGTAGACTCCACTCAGACCATAAAATTTCAGTTAAGCGACTTTACCTGGCATCCCGACACGCGAAAACTTGAACTACAGTCAAGTTTCAATTCCAACATCTTCCCTGCCCCCGAACGTTTAGCCGGTCCTCGGTCAGCGCCAGTCCAGGATCAAAACCAGCCTGCTGCCCCCAAACCGATCAATGAGTTGCGCTTCGCCAAAGCAGCCTTCCTCAGCATCGAGGGCGACACATCAGCTCACAACACCCAAACGATAAAGCCCCTTTATGAAAAGGACCTCGCTATCATAAACATCAACATCGAGACCAACGAACCTGACTTCATAGTACAGCTACTTAACAACCGAAACGAAATCATTCAGTTCGTCAGAAATCAACACCGCGTGAGATTTACCGATGTACAGCCCGGCGACTACAAAATCAGGCTTATCATCGACCGAAATCAGAATGGCCGATGGGATCCAGGCAACTACGAAAAACGGATAGAACCCGAACCCATTGTCTACTATCTCGCTCCAGATGGATCACAAAACATCAAAGGAGTCAAAGCCAACTGGGAAATCGGAACGGAAGGGGAAATGTTGATAACCTGGTAGCAACCGTGTGGACAACTTTATCGATAATCAACAAACATGGGGGAAACCCGAAACACAATAAAACACAATCCCACATTGTTGATCAATCAAGAGTTACCCACACCTGTTCACAAGCCAGATTATGCACAACAAATCTATCCACACAGAAAAATCGTGTGGAAAACGTCATAACAACTTGATCCTTAAAAACTTGTCGGAAACAAAACATAAACATACATTCCACATAAAAGCGGAACGATATTTATCCACGAATCAACATGACTAATGATAACTATTATATAATATACTTTATATTAATAAAAAGGCATCTTGTTTTCTGGATAGCATCACTTCTGCTCACCCTTCCAGCATTAGCACAAAATCATGCCGACATACAACTTGCCAACGAGTACCTGGTTCAAGGAGATAAAAAAAAGGCGCTGGATCTTTACAAAGATCTTAGCCGGTCAGACGTGAATATTCCTCTGATCCACACCAACTATTTGAATTTGATGATGGAAGTTGGGGCATTCGACGAGGCGCAGGATTATTTGAAACGAATACTTCGTCGCGACCCGCAGAACATGCAATACAAGCTGGATGTGGGCCTTGTCTATGTTCGATCGGGTGACGTGTCGAAAGCGGATCGCCACTTTAAGGATTTGAGCAGTGAGGTGCGCTCCAACATGCAGCGCGCGAAAATGATGTCTGATTATCTGGCGGCGCGCTCCCTTCCCGAGTATGCAGTGATGACACTGACGGAATGTCGGAATCATCTCGGGAACCCGCAACTCTTCTGCCTCGAGTTGGCGATGCTCTATCGGATACAAGGCCAGCAGGACAAGATGGTGCAGGAGTACCTGAATTATGTAACCCAAAGTTCGGCGAATATTCAGTACGTCAAGAATGTAATGCAGGCGTTGCTTACCAAGCCGGAAGAACTTCAAAGTCTCGAGCGCCTGCTATACGACAAGATTCAACGCCATCCCGATGTAGAGGTGTACTCGGATCTGCTTATCTGGGTAACCATGCAACAGAAAAATTTCTATGCTTCGTTTGTGCAGGCGAGGGCGTATGACAAGCGTTATAAGCGCGAAGGAGAAAAGTCGCTCGAAGTTGCCCAGGTTGCGTTAGCCAACGAAGACTTCGACAATGCGTCACGCATCTACCGGTATGTCATCCGGGAGTATCCAGGCACCGGCAGTCACCTTCTTGCCCGTCTCGGTTTGATACGAACCCGGGAGGCTAGAATTAAGCAGACGTTCCCCGTGAATCGCGATTCGGTGCAGGTGCTGATAGGAGACTACGAGAGATTCATCAGCGAATATCCGACGAATCCAAATTCAATGGAAGCAGCGCGTAATCAGGCTCTCCTCTACGCAACGTACCTCAATCGTAACGACGAGGCTATTGGAATTCTTGACAAACTGATCGCCAATCCTCGCGCTACCCTCTACCTGAAGTCCCAGGCAAAGCTCGACCTCGGCGACATCTACCTTCTGAAAGGAGAACCCTGGGAATCAACCTTGCTCTATTCGCAGGTTGAAAAAACGCAGAAAGAGAATCCAGTGGGTTACGAAGCTAAACTGAGAAATGCCAAACTCTCGTATTATCGCGGCAATTTTCGTTTGGCGCAAGAGCACCTTGACATTCTCAAAGAAGCGACAACCCGTGAGATAGCTAACGATGCGATGGATCTAAGCATGCGGATCAAGGAAAACATAGCCTTTGATTCAACAGGCGAGGCCCTCAAACACTATGCGCTCATCGAGCTACTGCTATATCAAAACCGCATCGACTCTGCCCTTCATCGAATGGAATTGCTCAAGCAAGGGATTGTCGACAGTGTAGCCTTTTCGAATCGGACGATCCTGGACGATGTATATTGGCTGGAGGCAAATATTCGATTGAAGCGGGGCGAGTTCGAAAAGGCGATCGCGCTTCTTCAGCGCGTGCTCGATGAGTATCCGCAAGATATTCTCGCCGACGATGCGTTCTTCCTACAGGGTGAAATTTATGAACGTCATCTCAAGGACAAGGACAAAGCGATGGAATCGTATCGGGAATTCCTGACACGTTATCCGGGGAGTGTTTATGCGGCCGAAGCGAGAAAGAGGTTTCGAACCCTTCGCGGCGACTTCGTTAATGAAATTCCGGCGCCGATCAACTGAAATCGGCGATGCCGGGACCGGGTCATTCCTCTTCGTCCCGACCAAACAGAAAAACCCGGGATTCTTCTCCTTCGCGAACGTATCCCCGATACATCCCCGCGGTGTTAAAGGTCATCGTTATGTTGCTTTGCTGATCGAGGCCAATCACTCCTCCGGTTCCGCCGAGTCGTGTCAGCTTTTTCATGATGACGCTGTCTGCAGCTTCCTGCAGAGAAAGTCCGCCGTACTCCATCATCGCGGAAATGTCGTGTGCAACACCCAGGCGAATAAAATACTCTCCCCATCCGGTTGAAGAAATTCCGCACGTCTTATTCTGGGCCCAGGTACCTGCGCCGATAACCGGAGAGTCGCCGATCCGACCCCAGCGTTTGTCCATCATCCCGCCGGTTGATGTACCTGCGGCGATGTTTCCAAACCTGTCGAGTGCGACGGCCCCGACTGTTCCGTGTTTAGAGGGGGTTGCTTCCCTCGCTTTCTTTCGGCGAAAGTGTTGCTCATAACGGGCACTGTCGATAAAATACGATTGTGGCACAATGGCGAGATTTTGAAGTCGGGCAAATTCCTCGGCCCCGGATCCGGCCAGCATGACGTGAGGTGATTTTGTCATGACGGCATGTGCCGCGAGAATCGGATTTCGAATTGTCTTTGCGCCGGCCACGGCCCCCGCCTGAAGGTTGCTCCCGTCCATGATGGAGGCGTCGAGTTCAACTTCGCCGGAGTAGGTAAACACAGCTCCCTTCCCTGCGTTGAAAAGAGGATCATCCTCGAGAACGGTTATGGCCGCCAGCACGGCTTCGACACTTGTACCTCCTTTTTCGAGCACGGCGTAGCCCTTCTGGAGGGCTTGTTTCAACGAAGCGCGGTATTGCTCTTCCTTTTCCGGAGTCATGTTCGCTTTGAGGATCGTACCCGCGCCTCCGTGGATGACGATCGCGACCGGCGTTTTGGCATTGTCGTTTTGATTGTTGATCTTCACCGGATAACACGCAATCAGAAGTGTGATTAGACTGGCAAGAGTGAGCTTCATAAAGAAATTGCTTCGGATGGTTGCTAACTAAGGCAAAAGATACAGCTTGAAAATCGCGTTTTTCCCTTTATATTTTTTGTTTTAGTAGCCATCCTATAATTTTGCGAATCTTTTACCAAACGGAGGACTGAAAAATGGCCAAGACGAAGAAAACTGTCGCCAAGGCAGCGAAAAAAGCGAAAAATTCGAGGCCGGCCGCCAAAGCCGCCAAGTCTGGCGCGAAAGCGAAAAAGACGGTGGCCAAAAAAAGCAAGCCTGCGAAGAAAGTCGCTAAGGTGAAGAAGGCAGCTGCCAAGAAGGTTGCCAAGGCACCTAAGAAGGCTGTTGCGAAAAAAGCCGCCGCTAAGAAAACGACCGCGAAAAAAGCGACTGCTAAGAAAGTAGCCGCAAAGAAAGCCGCTCCGTCGAAGAAGGCCGCTCCTAAGAAAACCACTGCAAAGGCAGCACCCAAGAAAGTAGCGCCTAAAAAGGTGACGGCAGCGAAGCCGACGCAGACAAAAACGGTGACAATCGAGCCCACAACTCCCGCAGCAGCAACACAGCAGGCGACAGCTGCAGCTAAAGTAGCGGCTTCCGCTCAACTGAACTTTTTTCAGATGCCGAATCAACGACCGATGGCACACAAGCCTGCGCGGCCGACTACAGTTCCGGAAGACAAAACCCGCTATACCGAGGAGGAATTGAAAGAATTCGAGGAGCTGATCCTGCGCAAGCTGGAGAAAGCCCGCGAAGAATATAAGATTCTCAAAGACACGTTGAACCGGACGAATGACGAAGGAACCGATGCGACATCGGGCGGGAACACGAAGGTTCTTGAAGACGGGGCTGAGACAGCGGAGAAAGAAAACTTGAGTCAGCTGGCGGCGCGTCAGCAGAAGTACATCACCAATCTTGAAAATGCACTTGTGCGGATCAAGAACGGTACATACGGAATCTGTTCGGTGACGGGCAAACTGATTTCCAAGGAACGGCTCATCGCTGTACCTCATACTACACAATCCATTGAGGCGAAATTGATGCAGCAGGATTAAACCTGGTGCTCCCTGATCGCAACGGCGGGAACGAGACTTTAAACGAGAAGAGAATGGATTTTCTGCAAAACCATATTGAGGCACTGATCTTTTGCTCACCAAGCCCCATCAGAATAGGGGAGATCAAAGCCTGCCTCTCCGAGATGTTCAATGCGGAAATTCCGGAGGAAGACATCCTGGGAGCAATTCAACGGCTGGAAGAAAAATACAGCGCCGAGGAATATGCCTTCCAGTTGTTCAAGGCTGCAGGCGGTTACCAGTTTCTTACGAAGCCTGCCTACCAGGCAAGTATCAGCATTTTGCTGAAACAACAGTCGAAGAAGCGACTGTCGACCTCGGCGATGGAAACCCTTGCTATTGTTGCCTACAAACAGCCGATATCAAAAACTGAAATCGAGAACATTCGCGGTGTGAATTGCGATTATGCTGTTCAGAAGCTCCTGGACAAAGGCTTGATCGAGATTACCGGCAAAGCAGAAACAATCGGAAGACCTATGCTTTACGGCACGACGTCGAAGTTCATGGAGTACTTTGGCATCAGCGAGCTCTCCGAACTTCCCACACCGAAAGATTTTACCGCGGAGGCGAACACCATCGGTGAAAATCCGGATACAACCACGGAATCAACCGAGACAGATGCCCAAGCCTGAATCTAACCGCTCACCCCGAAAATCCGGTTCGCGACCGGCAGGACGTAATCCCCGCAAAGGTCGTAACGACGATCGGACGCCGCGTGGCAAACGAGACGAGTCACCATCAAGGCGTCCGGGCTCAACGCCGCCAGCCCGCCGCAGGAAATCAACCGACGACAGCACGCCGGTAGCCCGTCGCAGGAAATCAACCAACGACAGTACGCCGGTAGCCCGTCGCAGGAGATCAACCGACGGCAGCACGCCGGTACCTCATCGCAGGAAATCAACCGACGGCGGTGCGCCTATACCCCCTCGCGGCAAGTCTACCCGCCCGGCACCGCGTCGTAAGACAGCACCGCCAACGCGTCCGGCAAAAACGGATGATAAAATCCGATTGAACAAGTACATCGCAACCAGTGGCGTTTCATCTCGCCGCGAAGCGGATGAACTAATCAAGATGGGACTCATCTCGGTTAACGGAAAAGTGGTTACCGAATTGGGTTTCAAAGTGAATCCCGGAGACGTTGTGCGCTATGAGTCGCGTGTGCTGCGTGCAGAAAAACCGGTGTACATCCTCCTTAACAAACCGAAAGGTTACATCACGACAACCGACGATCCTCAGGAGCGGAAGACGGTCATGCAATTGATCGGCCCAAAGGTAAGGGAGAGAATTTACCCCGTCGGTCGGCTCGACCGAAACACTACCGGTCTTCTTTTGCTGACCAATGACGGTGATCTCGCGGATCGCCTCATGCACCCGTCGTTTGATGTCAAGAAAATCTATAAGGTTGAGCTTGACAAACCGCTTACGCGTGCCGACTATCAGAAAATTGTAGAAGGTGTACAACTCGAGGAAGGAAGGGCCGTCGTCGACGACCTGGCTATCGTATCGGACGACAACCGGACTGTGGGCATAGAACTGCACATCGGATGGAACCGGGTTGTTCGGAGGATTTTTGAAGCCCTCGGTTACGAAGTTCTTAAACTTGACCGTACCACCTACGCGGGGCTAACCAAAAAAGACCTCAAACGCGGACAATGGCGATTCCTCACACGCGAGGAAATAATCAGATTGAAGCATTTCAAATAAGTCGCACCTTCGCTAATTTGGGGCCACGACCCATCAGTATTATCAGCAGGAGATGACCAGACCCAACCTCGAATCGGTTCCGGATTTTTATCGGGGCTATGTTGAGATCGTTCAGGATATGGACGTTCTTGATGCCTTGCGACATGCCGGACGTCGCGCGCAGCAAATCGTTCCTTATGTGCCGGAAGAGAAGGGAGCCTTTCGCTATGCGGAGGGAAAGTGGACGATAAAGGAAGTGATTTGTCATCTTCAGGATGCGGAGCGGGTGTTCGCCTACCGGGCATTGCGCTTTGCGCGAAATGATCAAACGCCGCTAGCTGCCTTCGACGAGAACCTCTACGCAACACAGGCCAATGCCCATGCGCGTAGTGTGCAGGAACTCGCCCGTGAGATGAAGCGGCTCCGGGATAGTACCATCGATCTGTTTGCAAGTTTTACCCCCGATATGCTCTCGCGTGAAGGAACTGCCAGCGGAAAGAAGATATCCGTTCTCACTATCGGATATATCATTGCGGGGCATGAACTTCATCACTATCGAATATTGAACGAACGCTACCTCAACACCTGATCATGCGATCGTCGGCAGTCGCGGCCCTGATCATATTCCTTTATGCGTGTTCTCCCGTAACGCCTGCGCGCCTGCAGAAATCTTTGGAGGCCACGGAGAGGCAGTTCCAGGATCATACCGGATTTGTTCTCTACGATCCGGAGAAGGGGAAAACAATAGTTGAGTTCAACGGAGACCGCTATTTCACGCCGGCGTCGAACACGAAAATCTTTACACTGTTTGCCTCCCTTCGCATCCTGGGGGATTCGGTTCCCGCCGTCCACTACTCCCAGAAAGGTGATTCGTTGATCTTCTGGGGCACGGGTGATCCCTCTTTCCTGTACAGCGAGGTGACGGGCGATTCAACCGTTTACCATTTTCTGGTGAATGCGCCGCAGGACCTTTACTTCTCCCAGACAAACTTCCATACCACACGATTTGGCAGCGGTTGGGCCTGGGATGATTATAACTCTCGCTATTCACCGGAGCGATCACCCTTTCCGATGTATGGAAATCTGGTCACGGTAATCGCCGACCATGAAATTCTGGACATCAGACCAAAGACGCTGGCGCCGGATTTTATCACCGGCGCGCCGCGCGAAAGGGCGCGCATTGATCGCAGCGAGTTTAAGAATGAGTTTACCGCGTATCCTGCGGATCGCATCACAACTGTGCGCGAGCTAAATGTACCCTTCCGGGCCGACTCAACAACTATCGTCAAACTTCTGTCAGATACCCTTGGCCGCCCGGTACTTCACGCGAACGAGCCACTTCCGCAACGGCGAAATACTCTTTACAGTGTTCACGTCGACAGCCTTTACAAAGTAATGATGCAGGAAAGCGATAATTTCATCGCCGAACAATTGTTGCTGCTGTGCGCTCAGGTGCTAACGGATTCTTTAAAAACGGAAATAGCGATTGATTATGTGAAGAAGCATTTTCTTAATGACCTGGTCGATGAGCCCGTATGGGTCGATGGATCGGGTCTTTCCCGCTATAATCTCTTTACCCCGCGGTCCATCGTTCAGTTGTGGCAGAAAATTGATGCAACGATCCCGCGGGATCGCCTGTTTCCGTTACTCGCGACGGGCGGAGTCAGCGGCACACTTCGAAATTGGTACCGGGGCGAAACGCCTTTTATCTTCGGAAAGACCGGGACACTTAGCAATAACCATTGCTTGAGCGGTTTTCTGATCACCCGAAAAGGAAAGGTGCTGATCTTTTCTTTTATGAACAGCAATTACGTCCGGTCGGGAACAGCCATACGGCAAAACATGGAGCGGATCTTGCGAGACATTCACGAACACTATTGACATGAGGAGGAGCAGAAACAGTTGGTTGAGCCTGGCATTGGTCACAATGCTATTTCCCTGGTCGGGCAAGGCGCAGGAGGCCGACAGCCTTGATATTAAGATCGGACAAATGCTGTTGATAGGATTTCCCGGGCCCAAAGTTGACAATCTGGTGCTCGAGGAAGTTCGCCGCGGAAAGGTGGGCTCCATCATCATCTTTGAGAAGAACATCCCCCGGACAAACTCTTTTGTCAATCTCAAGAAGATCGTGTGGACTTATCAACAGGCAGCACCGATTCCTCTCTTCATAGCGATTGATCAGGAGGGAGGTCGCGTAAACCGGTTGAAAGACAAATACGGATTTCCGCGTTCCATTACTGCCGAAGCGATGGGGAAGGCAAACACCCTTGACTCGGTGCGCTTCTATGCAGAGGCAACGGCTGCGACACTTGCCGGTTTGGGTATAAACCTCAACTTTGCTCCGGTCGTGGACCTTGCCTCAAATCCAGACAATCCCATTATCGCCCGCTATGGTCGGGCGTTTAGCGCTGACGAAGATTCGGTGGCGCTTCTCGCGGCAGAGTTTATCCGTGCACATCGGAAATTCAATGTTCTCACCTCTCCAAAACACTTTCCGGGACATGGGAGCTCCCAGGCAGATACTCACCTGGGTATGGCAGATGTCACACAACAATGGGAGGAACGCGAGCTCAAGCCGTATCGGCTGTTGATTGACTCTGGGTTGGTTGATGCGATCATGACGGCTCACATTGTGAACCGAAATCTCGACCCGGAGGGCCGGCCGGGGACGCTGTCGCATCACATTCTGCACGGTATCCTCCGCGAACGCCTGGGCTACGATGGCGTCATATTCTCCGATGATATGCAGATGCATGCTATTGCCCGACATTTCGGTCTGGAGGAAGCGATCCGTCTCGCCATACTGGCTGGAGTTGATATCATGACATTTTCAAACAACATCTCCGGTAGCGCTGAACGAACAGTCGACAAGGTGCACGCCATAATTCGCGGCATGGTGGAGTCGGGTACAATTTCGCGGGAGCGAATAGACGAAAGCTTTCGCCGTATCATTGCACTGAAACAAAGACTGTACGCTCCCGACGCGACCGAACGTCTTCACCAGGAAATCCGCTCGTTGAAGATGTCGCTCAACGACGCGATAGAAGCTGTGCGCGATGTGAACCAGAACATTCAGGAAGAACAGCCCTCGCCTGGTAAGAAAAAGAAAAAACAATAGTTTGCTTTTAACCTTCCTCGAGGTATCAAAGACAACGATTACCGATCATGGCCATTTCGATAAGAGACATCCGTCCCACCGACAATTCCGCAATGGAAAACATCATTCGTTCGGTTATGACGGAATTCGGAGCCAGCGGACAAGGATTTGCAATTCACGACGATGAAGTTGCTCAGATGGCGGAAGCTTACCTTGGCCCAAAGGCGAAGTATTTTGTGTGTGAAGAAGATGAAAGGATTCTTGGAGGAGCAGGGGTTGCTCCGCTAAAGGGGGGCGATGCCGATACCTGCGAGCTGAGGAAGATGTATATACTTCCGGAGGGCCGCGGTCGTGGGTTGGGAGAAACTCTTCTCCGCCATTGCCTGCGCGAGGCCGCGGTCATGGGTTACCGGTACTGCTATATCGAGACATTCAACACCATGGCAGCGGCGATGAAGCTGTACGAACGACTGGGCTTTTTTCGTATACCCGGGCCGTTGGGAAAGACCGGACACTTTTCCTGCGACCACTTTTATCTGATGGACCTTCACGGGCAGTCTATTGCCGGCGAAGGCAACAGATAATGTATTTAATCGTCAGCAATCATAAACAGAGCGTTCGAAAAGAGCATTTTCCCGTTCTCCCAAAAACCTCTGAACAAGGGATTGTCAACAAAGTACACAATGTGGCCCCTGCCGTGTTCGTAAACACCTAACTGCAGACTATTTTTCAGGCGTTGGTTGGCAAAGTATCCGGCGAAGCCCTGTATGGGCTTGACCTCGGACCCGAAGCGAGAAACATTCCAGCCATGATCAAGCGGCGCGAATCGGCGACCATGTGTTTTCAATGTATAGTAATTGTCGCCGACTCCGAAGCTCAGCGGATGAGACGAGTCGAGATCGACCTTGTACACCGCCCCTGAAATCGTTTCGGATACTTGACGACGTTCGCGTTCCCGGTACTGCGCAACGGTTTGGCTCGTGTTCGAATATTCGAGCTGCTTTCGCTCCTCGTCGTTAGCAAATCGCGTCAGTCCATAGCCGGTTTTCTCCACGAACGCATTCATGGCGTTGCCAATAACCACGAGCCTGCCACCGTCCCGAACCCAGACGAGAATTTTCTCGAGGAGAGCATCATCAAAAATAGTGTAGTAACCCTCGGGCACCACAAGCACATCATAATTTTCCAGTCGCGCCCTTTGCAGATAGCGCGTCCGTATTTGCGTCACGGGATAACCTATTTGTTGTTCAAAGAAGTGCCATACTTCTCCCGACGAGAGCGATGAGGTCTCATCGCCAAATGCGGTTGCGATGCGGGGAGGATGGAGAAGTCGAAGCTGTCGCGATCCAAAGTCGGCACCCGACTCGACGAGGCCGGTTGTCGAAGGATAGATAACTCGATTCATCTCACGGGCAAGTTCCTGGACGGTAGCATCGAAATCGGTAAGGGCTTCATTGTTTCTACGAGTTACAACGAGGGTGCCGGGCTCAAATGATTCGCCGTTCAGGGAGAAACTTTCTACGGCTGAGCGCACTGTGAAACCAGCGTTGATGAGTTTGCTTAGAAAGGCAACATCCGTCAGGCTCCTATATCGAAAAATGTAAGCGTAGGGTTCGGAGTTCTTTTCAGGCGACACGTTGATTTGCGGACTCCAGGGTTTAACAACGTCGACCCGGTCCTGCAAAGCCCAGGCGTCCAGTCCCATGGCGTAGAAGGGATTCCACGCGGTGATGTCATAGGTCAGCGAATCAGGCAGTGGAGGTTGAGGCTCGAAGATGGCGGTGATAAATCGGCTGCGCGGTTGATATACGTTGATGACCAGATCGCCGGGAGAAACGTCAACCTTCCCGGAAGTTTGAGTCAGGAACTGAAATCCGTTCAGCGACCGGCGTGGAGCGGGGTGTCCGTAGCGAATGTTGTGAGCATTCAACCAATGGGTAAGTTTCTCCATGTGGTCACGCTGGTTTCCGCCTTTTACGAGATAGGTTTTATACTGCCCCGTTGGGCTGTTGAGGTTTTCAGAGAAGTACCGACGAAACTCTTCGATCAACCGGTCAGCGTGACGGGCTGTGACTTCTATTGTAGCCATTCCCGAGGTATAGTGATGCTCAATGCGCTCGGCCAGGGTGAGAGGTTCGCCGCTATCGGTCATAACGGATTTTCCACCCGCACCGCCCCCGGCCTGTTCGTAGGTCATGCCGATGGCTCCGTTGTAGGTGGGATAGGTATCGCCGTAGCTTGGGTAATAGAGGTCAAACACTTCCCGGGTGAAATAAAGCCAACCGTGCTTATCGAAGTAGCGTGCGTTGTTTCGACCAATTGTGCGCTGGAAGTCACGTTGCCAGGGAGTGATCACGTGGTGAATCGGTTCCGCGGCGGGGGCAAAGTAGTAGGGGTTATTAAATCCCTGCTCGTGAAAATCTATGTGAATGTGGGGAAGCCATTGGTTGTAAACGGCAATCCGCTGGGCCGACTCCTTTTGTGTCAGCCATGCCCAGTCGCGATTAAGGTCGAAGAGATAGTGATTGGAACGTCCGCCTGGCCACGGCTCCTGGTGTTCAACAGCATCGTAACTGGCGTTGGGAGGAGCGTTACCAAACTGTCGATAGAACGTTGCATACCGATCTCGCCCGTCGGGGTTGAGGCAGGGATCAATAATTACAACAACGCGCTCAAGCCACGCAGTTACTTCTTCCGTTGGTTTTGCAAGTGCGTAAGCCGTTTCCATCGCCGCTTCTGTTGAGCTGGCTTCATTGCCGTGGACATTGTAGCTCATCCAGATGATCGGGATGTTAGTGGTCGGAGAACCCGGAAGCTCTCCGGCCCGTCTCAGATTGTCACGACGAATTTCGTCGAGCCGGTCAAAATTAGCCGGAGACGTGATGGCGAGATACACGAGCGGTCGCCCCTCGTAGGTCCGACCATAGTGCGTTAGTTGGGCGTTGGAAACCTCTTCGTCGATGTGCGTGAAGTAGTCGATCACCCGATGGTGCATCGTAAATTGTTCGCCAGCTTCATAGCCGAGGAATTCGGCGGGGCTTTTCAAGCTATTCTGAGCGAGCGCGGGTAGCGCAATGGCCAGCGCCAGGAGTGTGGACGTCGTCTTCATGCGCCAATTATTTACAATGCTTTCGAATCTGAGCCCGTGCTTCTTCGGAGCCAAGTTCTTCTGCGCGCTTCAGATCAAGACAGGCGTCGTATTTGTTATTCATACTGATTTTGACCAGGGCGCGTTGGTAGTAGGTTTCCGGATCGTTGGGATAAAGAGCAATCGACTGAGAGTAGTCTTCCAGCGCACCAGTATAATCCTGCTTTTCGGCGCGGCTTAGAGCGCGGTTGTCGTAATAAACAGGATTTGTATCATCGAGTGCGATAGCCTCGGTAAAATCGGCAATCGCATTGTCGTAGTCTTCGAGATAGAAATAAATCACCCCTCGGAGATAATAAGTTTCAGGATCCTCATCATTGAGCTCGATGGACTTGGTGAAGTCTGCAATAGCGTCTTCAAAATTGTCGAGGTCGCTATTGGCAAGTGCTCGATTCTCATACTTGATGGGGTCTTCGGGATCCAGTCTGATGGCTTCGTTGTAATCCGCGATGGCTTGTTCGAGGTTTCCGACACTGTAGTGAGCAATACCCCGATAGTTGTACAGCGTTGCGTCATTCTTTTCGAGTTCGATGGCTTTTGAGTAGTCATCGATAGCGCTTACAAACTCACCGAGCTCGGCTTTGACAACGCCGCGGTTGAAGTACGCATCGGCATCAGCAGGCCCCAGTTCCAATGCTCTGGAAAAATCGAAGTATGCCCCCTGAAGGTCTTCAATATTGTATTTAGCCAGACCGCGGTTGGTGTATGCGGTAGAAAGACGGCTGTTCAGTTTTATCGCCTTGTCAAAATCTTCGATACCGCCTTCATCATCTCCAAGGTTTACCTTGGCAAGACCGCGTTGATTGTAGACCTCTGCTTGTGTGGAATCCGCTTCAAGGGAGTGTGTAAAATCGCTGATGGCACCATAGAAGTCGCCGAGGCCTGCCCGTGCTCGTCCACGTAGAAAAAGCGCGTGCTTGTCCTGAGGGTTGGTCTTCAGGGCTTGACTGAGGAGGGTGTTAGCTTTACGGAAATCGCCTGCCTGAAGGAACTGCTCTGCCTGTGACAGATCTTGTGCTGTGACGGACGAGAACACGACGGCCAGGAGCACTGTAAGAAAGGTGAAGGAAACTCGCATAGAATACATTTGAGAGCAATTTATACAATTCGGCTGGAATTAATCACGGGGGGATTCAGCCCGTGTATCGTTGTCCGGTTAGGGTGATAACGCGTATCTTGGAAAAAATTTCCTGATGAACAGATTCCCTTATCTACTGGCGCTTACGGGCCTGATGGTGTCGACTTTTTCGATGGCCCAAACGGGAGAAGTACAGCAGATGGATTTCGAAAGATATGATCCTCCGTCTACGCTGGTGGTCCCGGAGAATAAGATCGCCAGGGCGAAGTATCCGTTTATTGATGTGCACAATCATCAGTATTCTATGCCTACCGCAGACCTGCGTGGACTGCTGTCGCAGATGGATGAACTCAACATGGCGGTAATGGTCAATTTGAGTGGACGGGGGCGTGGAAGCGATGCTCACCTGGAGGGCGCGCTGCGCAATGTCAGGAAGTACGATGCCCGCCGATTCGTTGTATTCACGAATATTGACTTCTCCGGTATTGATGATCCCGATTGGACAGCCCGCGCGCTTGCTCAACTCGAGCAGGATGTGAAGATGGGGGCAAGTGGACTGAAGATCTTCAAGAATTTGGGGATGACAGTACGTGACAGCAAAGGTCGGCGCGTGCCCGTTGACGACTTGAGGATTGCTCCGATTTGGGACAAATGCGCGGAGTTGGGGATTCCCGTCCTTATTCACTCAGCCGACCCCCGCCAGTTTTGGCAACCTATGGACGAGAACAATGAGCGGTGGCTTGAGCTGAAAATTCATGACCGTCGCCGTCGGCATGGCGACGAGGTGTCATGGGAGACGATCATCAGTGAACAGCACAACGTTTTCAAACGGCATCCCCGCACCATTTTTATCAATGCGCATCTGGGCTGGTATGGCAATGACCTTCGAAAGCTTGGGGAGCTACTGGATGCGTTCCCGAATATGTACACCGAAATTGGAGCAGTAATTGCGGAGTTGGGTCGTCAACCGCGATATGGAAGGCAGTTTATGATTAACTATCAGGATCGCGTATTGTTTGGAAAAGACAGTTGGGTCCCCGAAGAATATGGGACCTATTTCCGGGTGCTTGAGACGGCTGATGACTATTTCCCGTACCACAAGCGCTATCATGCGTTTTGGAGGATGTACGGTCTCGATTTGCCCGACGAGGTATTAAAGAAAATCTATTTCAAGAACGCCCTGAAGATCATTCCGGGAATTGACAAGACACTTTTTCCGTCCGAGGGGCTATAAAAACAAGAAAATGAGTCAATTTCCGACCCCCGAGCAGGTGAACACACTGCTGCAAAAGCGGCGCTCCGTTTTTAGCGGTGACTACACCGGAGAGCGCATCGACGATGAAATCGTCAGACGCATCATTGACAATGCCCGCTGGGCTCCTACCCACAAAATGACACAACCGTGGCGGTTTTTGGTTTTCACAGGGGATGGTCTGAAGGCTTTTGCCCGTTCCCAGGCAGAATTGTACAAAAAGGTTAACGAGGCAGCCGGAACATTTAATCAGGCCACCTATGACAAACTTTTGCGGAAGCCGCTCCTTTCATCCCATATTATAGCTGTGCTAATGATGCGCGACAAAAACAAGAGCGTTCCGGCGATAGAAGAGGTCGGGGCGGTGTTTTGTGCTGTTCAGAATATGTACCTGACCGCTACGGCGTATGGAGTAGGCGGATATTTGAGTACTGGCGGTATTACGTATTACGAAGAAGCGAAGGAATTTTTCGGCCTGGAAGAAGACGATACGCTGATCGGATTCTTCCATCTTGGCGTGCCGCGCAAAAGAGACGAAATTACGCCAAAGCGGAAGCCGATCGATGAAATAAGCCACTGGATCACAACGGACGAACAGATATAAACATAGAATAATGATCAAGAATGCAATGATAACCCTGTCGCTTGTAGCGGCCCTTCACGCGGCAGTATGGGCACAGGTAACCGGAAAAACGTTCCCCGAAATGACAGCGGAGACTGTCGATGATGAAAAGGTAGTCATCCCTGATCACACCCGGGGCAAATACACGCTCATCGGTCTTGCCTACTCCAAAAAGTCGGAAGGAGAGCTAAATACGTGGTTTCAACCCGTATACAGCAAGTTCATTCAGAAACCGGAAGGGGGACTTTTCTCGGGATTTGCCTACGATGTTAACGTCTACTTCATTCCAATGTTTACCGGGGTAAATGCGGCCGCGACCGGAACAGCCAAGCGGAAGGCAGCCAAGAACATTGATCCGAAGCTGCTTCCCTACGTTCTGTTTTATAAGGGCGACCTGAAGCCGTACAAGCAGGCGCTCGATTTCGAGAAGAAGGATATACCCTATTTCTTTGTTCTCGATGGCGACGGAAAGATTGTGTACGCTACTTCTGGAAAATACACGCCGACTAAGATGGATGCAATCGAGGAGGTTATCGAATAACCTTGCCTCGGGCGTTGCAACCAAACAGACGGCGAACGTGTCTATAGAGAAGTAAGCCAATATGTTATGAAGCCCGCGAGTGTTGTTGTCGTAGTTCTTAGTCTGGTGCTGGCCGGTTGTGTGAAACAGGAAGCAGAAGTGCCTCTGTCGCTGTTGGTGCACGAATACGATTTTAGCGATAGCGATCATGGCTGGATTGCGGATTTTGCTGAACTTCCGGCTGACGAGGGGAAAGCGGATGAGTTCCAGGTGAACGCCGCCTACACCGATGATCTTTCAGAGGAGTCGGTAATCAGCAGGCGCTCGTATATGCTTTCGGGCAACAATATTAGCGGGGAGCTGTTTATGTACGTCAAAAGAAAGGTCACCGGACTTAAAGCCAACACGAATTATACGGTGACGTTCAATGTTGACCTGGCCTCGCAACTTGACATGAGACAGGCCTCGGGGTCGGTCTTCTTAAAAGCAGGGGCTACCCACACCGAGCCGAAGAGCGTCATAGAAGATGGGTATTATCGTCTGAACATTGACAAGGGCGAATACAATCAGTCGGGGGAGGACATGATTTTGCTGGGCGACATCTTCGAAGGCATGAAAGCCAACAATTACCTCTTGCTCAACCTCAATAACACGATGGCCAACTCGAGGTATGTGGCGCGAACCAACAATCACGGTGATATATGGTTGGTGGTCGGGATAGATTCTAACGCCCGGGCTACAACCACAGTCTTTCTTAGAAAAATTCAGGTGGTCTTTAGCGCTTCCTAGAGCGTTTTCGCGGAAAAACCCCAATCCTGGGATCGTTTTGGCCGATTAGCTCACAGGCCATTATTACAGCTTCCTCAAAATCCGGAGCATCGTCGGGGATGTTACGCCACGCCGATGGCTTATTGCCCAAAAGGAAGACCGGACGGAGGTACGGAAAAATCGAATGCAAACTTTCATGGTGTTCGTGCGACGTAGCCAGCCAAACGCCGTTGTCGCGGGGGTGCGTTGTCCGTTTCCGGAGTACCAGCACGAGTTTATCCTGTATGTAGACGGCGAACGATCCAAACATTGGCCGGACGATTGGCTCCCGCGTGTGGAGGTAGTCAAGCACAAACGCGAACGGCATTTTCTTTTCCGATCCCATTGCTACAAAAATATTACTACGCGTCTTATGTGTTAGTGAATCCCTGACGGCCGGAAAGTCGTATAACGCTCTTATCCTGTACGTCGGGGAGGGGCTGGCAACCGCCTTCCATTGTCAGGTAAATTTTTCTTCAATCGAATACGCGATCGTATAAATGCGTATTTTGGCAAGATAATCACGCATGATTTTATGAAATACAAATTTCTAGTCGTATGCCTGGCAGTTGTCGCTTTAAGCACCCCTGCCAACGCACAGGGTCTTGTGGGAAAACTTAAACAAAAGGCCAACGAAGCTGCCTCCAAGGCATTGGAAAAAAAAGTGGATGAGAAAATTGGCATTGACGACGGCCAGCCATCTGAGTCGACGCCATCTTCCTCGACTAACTCCGGAACATCGGAAAGCCGCAGTCGTGCCCAAAACAAAACGGGAGGCGGACTGGTGAGCACACCTCCGGATGTAAAAAGCAATCTTGCCGACGCCGACAAGTCATTCAAATCCAAAAGCTACGGCCAGGCTCGTTATGCGATTCAGCAGGCGATGCTTGGAGTGGAAATGGAAATAGGACAAAAGGTGCTCGCTACTATGCCTGCGTCTGTTAAGGGGCTTGATAGAATCGCAGAGTCTGATCAGGTGACGAGTACAGGTTATGGCTGGGCCGGATTGACCATTCAGCGAGAGTACGCAAAAGGAGACCAGGAGCTTCGTGCAATGGTCGCCAACAACTCAATGATGATGGCTGCGGTTAACATGTACCTCGCTAGCGGAGGTTATGCGCAGACCACCAATGGTCAACAAAACTGGAAGCACACCAAAGTAAAGGGACATCGTGGTATCATTGAGTACGACGACTCGAGCGGATACAAACTCAGTGTGCCGTTGGGACAGACGTCGCTTCTCGTATGGGAAGGTATTAACTTCGCCAGCGAACAGGAAATGATGTCGGCAGCGGAAGCGTTCGACATCGATGGTATCATGAAAATGCTGGGTGAAAAGTAAGTCCCCGGAAATGCTTCTAAACAGAACACACATGAAAAAGATATTCACTCTTATTGTTCTCTCCGTAATTTTTCTTGGCGCCCAGGCGCAGGATTTTGATAAGAATCTGTCTACAGCGCAGACAGCTTACGCGTCGGGAAATCTTGAAGAAGCTCGCTTTGCCATGCAACAAATGCTTACTGATATCGATATGATGATCGGACAGGAAGTGTTGAAAGTGCTGCCAACTAAAATGGGGGCCCACAATGCGAACGTGGCGAATGACAACGTCACGGCCAACGCAGGCTTTGCGGGTGTCATGATCCATCGGGAATACGGTTCAGGCGAGAAGCTTTATAATCTGGACCTCATCGGAAACTCACCGATGGTCGCCACCATTAATGCCTTCCTGTCACTTCCGTTTGTGGCAAACTCGGGTGACGGCACTCAAAAGGTGGTCCGCATAAGTGGCTACAAGGCCATGCTGCAGAAGTCGGTCGACGAAGAACGCAAAGTAACGGATTATACCCTCCAGGTTCCGCTGGGCAGTACGTTGCTTACGTTTACCGCTCCTAACACCACGGAGGATGAAGTCATCAAATTGGCCAATACCATTCCCGTTGCAGAGATTACAAAGCTCGTTCAGTGATATTTGTCGAACTACAATAAAAGGGAGTCTCTTACGACTCCTTTTTTATTATAAGATATGTATACCGTCGCAGGGTTCTTAGGTGTCTTTGTCATTGCCGCTGTTCTCACCGTGTTGACGCTGGGAGCGATTTTTACTGCCCCGGGCTATCGAGGCCCCGCGTCCGATCATTTCAACGGCAAAGTGTTCAGCAACTATGACGGGGTAAAATCAAAGGGTTTCGGTGCTGTGTTGCGCTGGGCAATGGACCGCCAGCCTGGGACCTGGCAGGAGGATACGGTTGAAAACTACGGCAAGCACCCGTTGAGTCATTTCAAAGAAGGCCTTCGTATCACGTTTGTTAACCATTCGACATTTCTGATTCAGGTCGACGGGATCAATATCCTCACAGATCCTGTCTGGTCAAAACGTGTCAGCCCGGTTTCCTGGGCAGGGCCTCGGAGGATGCGAATGCCCGGAATCAGGTTTGAAGATCTACCCCCTATCCACGTTGTAGCGATCAGTCATAATCACTATGACCACCTCGACGAAAACACCCTGCGATGGCTTGCGGGGGGCCATCATCCGGCCTTTGTAGTACCGTTGGGGGTGAAAGCTTTTCTCGATAAACGCGGATTCATCAACGTAGCTGAGCTCGACTGGTGGCAGAAACAAGACCTCGGCAATGGGGTTACGATCCAGGCCGTGCCCGCGCAGCACTTCTCCGGGCGGGGAATGTTTGACCGCGACGCCACCTTGTGGTGTGGGTTCCTCCTTCGAACCAGTGCCGGCAACATCTACTTTGCGGGCGACACAGGCTACAATGAGCGCATGTTCCGCGATATAGCGACTGAGGCAGGAGAAATACATGTTGCCATGCTCCCTATTGGTGCCTATAAACCGGAGTGGTTTATGTCTCCTATCCACACCTCACCTCTTGAAGCCGTGAGAATTCACAAAGACCTCCGCGCAAAAAATACTATCGCCATCCATTTTGGTACTTTTCCGCTGGCAGATGATGGTGCCGAAGACCCGGTAAACGATTTGAGGTCGGCATTGGAGACTCTGGGAGTTCCGGACGAAGAATTTATTGTGATGAAAGAAGGCGATTACCGGGTATTTGACTAACGGTTATCGTTCAAGCTACAGCGGCAGGAGAAAATTCATTCCTTTCGATTAACGACGACAATTCCTCCAGGACCTTGGAAATAACGTCGCGATAAGCCCCTCCATAGCGGAGAACGTAGGCGCGAAGAAACTCGCCCTCCGGCGTCGGACGGCCCTCAGCTCCAAAAAGCTGCTGAGCGATCGCCAGAAGGATGTTGGCCGCGTCTTGAAAGTTGCCGGGCATAAATGGATGGAGACTGCGGGCTACCTGGTCTGCTCGCTCGTGAAAAGGCAAATCCGGCCACGCGTTGTTAAAGACACGGACAATAAATTCGAACTCCTCAAAATGCGGAAGGTGCTGTTTAAGGATTGGGCACAAGACGTCGAAGAATGACGGAGTATAGACTGTTTCAGACATGACGTGAGGGATAAGAACCTGACAAAAGAAAACATGGCGACTGACAACACTATGTCAGCAGGTTCCGTCACTTTTAATTTATTCTCAACTCCGCTCGAAAAGCCTTTAGCTGGTTGATTAGCGCTTGCTCCCAGGATTCATCAGCATCCCACTTTGTCCCCAGGAAGATGTTGCCGGAGTCGATGTGCTTGAAGTAGAACTTGTAGACATAGGCGTCGTCAGCGATGCTGTTCAGTTCGGGATTGTCGCCATTCCAGGCGACAGACACGATAGCGTTGCCACCCGGTGCGTTCCCGTAGCCCATGAGTTGATATGCCAGTCGTGCGCGTGCGTAAATGAACCGCAGGACGTAGTAAGAGCCGTCGCGACGGATCTGACCTTCGGCGAGTCCCGAGTCCGTAAACTTCAGTTTGTAGGGATACATCTTCATGATATCGACCAATGCGCTATCCATAACTGGATTGCCAAACAACGGCGCTGCCAGGGGGTCGACTTTAAGATCTATCGCAAAAAACTCCGACCGGTTCCGTCGGAAAATGTTAACAGGCATAGCGAGCTCGGGGCTTTCGTTAATCAGCATGTTGGTCCGTTTGAGGCCAGCGCTGTTTGTAGCCAGATAGAGCTGATGAAGCAAGGGGTCAAGGCGGACATGTTCCGCATACCATGATACCTGGCCTTCGGGAAAGAAGTCGGCCATGCGGTTGTACGGCACGACATAAAGTGAATACTGACTGTTTCTCTTTCGAAAAATGAGAAGACTTTCAATTTCCCGCCCGTTGAGATACTGGGCCAGCGCTACAGACGGATCCCGTCCGGCGGCGAGCAAGTCGCTATCAAGATAAAGGACGACATCGATACCCGAACGCGCGAACGATTCCTGGGCCTTTTCCAACTCCTTCGTCGTCATAGTGTGAGGATAAAAGGCCACTGATCGGGTGCTGAGTAACTTTTCGGGAAGGGTTTTTCCAGCGACAAGCCTTGACAGCAGCGCATCGGTGCCGACCGGGATTTGTGCATGACCCGACAATGCGACAAAGAGAAGGACGACCAGAGACCTCACGCAGTGCTGTTTTTAGTATGCTCAACGAACCACAACTCCGTCTATTGTGGCAGCGCAGAGTTGAAAGAACAGACGGAAATATCCGAAAAATTATGGAGCCGGATGCGTGCCCTGGGAAATATCAACATATCGTTTCGGCAACCTTGATCACACCGCAAGTAGTATGAATTGTCAAAAGATGTGTCTCCGGCATTTTGAGACGCCACGGTTTTATATAACTTGATGTCCAAGGGCGGTGATTTCCGCCCGACCCACATATCGCCATATGACAATGAAGAAAGGACTACTGACTGTTTTCGCATTTGTACTTGCCATTGCTGGCTATGCGCAATCATCGACGAAG
This sequence comes from uncultured Roseivirgaceae bacterium, assembly GCA_964532595.1. GTDB lineage: Bacteria > Bacteroidota > Bacteroidia > Cytophagales > Cyclobacteriaceae > Chryseosolibacter. The sequence goes on along the minus strand of CAZHIQ010000005.1, from coordinate 54,565 downwards.
AACCAGGCCCGGATCGATCAACTAGCCAGGAAAATTGAGCCAAAGGTAATAGAGTGGCGCCGCCACTTCCATCAGTATCCCGAGTTGTCGAATCGCGAGACAAAAACGGCGGAGAGGATCGCGGAGCATCTCCGCTCCCTTGGTTTGGAGGTCCAGACGGGCGTGGCGCATACCGGTGTGGTTGCTTTGCTAAGAGGGGGGAAGCCCGGACCAGTAATTGCCCTGCGGGCAGACATGGACGCGCTACCTGTCACTGAACGTAATGATTTGCCTTTTGCCTCAAAAGTGCGCGCGGAATTCAACGGTCAGGAAGTTGGTGTTATGCACGCCTGCGGCCATGACTCGCACATGGCCATACTTATGGGCGTGGCAGAAGTCCTGACAAGTATAAAGAGTGAACTAAGAGGTACTGTAAAGTTCATTTTTCAGCCGGCTGAGGAAGGGGCTCCGAAAGGAGAGGAAGGGGGAGCCGAGCTTATGGTAAAAGAGGGCGTTCTCGAAAATCCTCGTCCCGACGTCATTTTTGGCCTTCACATTAGCGCCAACACCGACCTGGGACAAATCACCTATCGTCCGGGGGGTATTATGGCCAGTGTAAATGACATGCGGATTGTGGTAAAGGGCCGTCAGGCACACGGGGCAGCACCCTGGTCCTCAGTTGATCCTATTGTGGTCTCAGCCCAGATTATTAACAACCTGCAAACAATTGTCAGCCGCAACCTCGACTTGACACAGAACGCCGGCGTCGTTACTGTAGGGGCGATTCACGGCGGCGTGCGTTCCAACATTATCCCTGAACAGGTGGAGATGCTCGGCACGGTCAGGGCGTTGAGCGCAGAGGACGAGAAATTTCTGAAGATGCGGATAAAGCAAATCGCCGAGAAGACAGCGGAGGCACACGGCGCCACCGTCGAAGTTGAAATTCCGTTCAGCGCACGCTATCCCGTAACCTACAATGATCCGGCTCTTACCGAGCGCATGTTGCCTTCACTGCGGCGCGCAGCCGGTGAAGACAAAGTAGCAATTACACCTCCGCACACGGGTGCTGAAGACTTTGCCTTTTTCCAGCAGGAGATCCCGGGTTTGTATTTCTTCGTCGGAGCCCGACCGCCTCACGTGGATGCGGCCAACGCACCATCGCACCACACCCCCGACTTTATGATTGATGAAAGCGCCTTTATTACAGGTGTAAAGGCCTTTTTGCATCTCACTCTTGACTATGGAGCCCAGGGTGTCCCCTCGTCGCGCCGTTAGTCGGAGAATTAACAGGAGAAGGAAAACCAGATCATTGTCGCAAGGAGGGAAATAAGCCAGATTCGGAGGGCCAGGCGCAGGCGCCGGAGGGTGCGATCGAAGGAACGCCTGTATTCTTCGTCCATTCTTCTGCCGTCGAGAATATCGTAATAGTTGTCCATGTCATCCTTGTCATAGGAAGTACTCCATTCCTACCTGGCAGGATGCACACTCCGGCCAAAAAGTTGTTCGGCCGGTTCAAAAATACCGCACTAAGGGTGACAGTTGTGCCATCCGCCGCGCTCCCGGGAGAGTCTCCCGGCAACCTCTCCACCTTAGTTTTCGTAGTAAAAAAGCCCACAGCCGCAGAAAGAATTGTTTCGGCACGTTTTTCGCGTGTTTTAGGTTGTGAAATCAGGAACTGACAGAATTTCAGAGAAAATAGCCTTACTATGAAGCGACTTGCAACACTTTTCGTCGCTGCCGTTCTCGGCAGTCTTTGTACAGTAGCGACATTTGAATTTACTCAGAAGGGTTCGGGCGGTGACAACAAGGTTGTCATGAATTATACGTCGAGCGTACCTCTGAGTCGCGTTGCCTATGCCGTCGATGACAGTGGCAAGGCGGTCCCACTTGACTTTACGGTTGCCGCTGAAAAAGTAATGCCGGCTGTAGTGCATATCCGCTCTACCTATAGGGGATCTCAGCGACCTTACTATGAGCTTCCGGAGGCCTTCCGCGACTTCTTTGGGCCGATGATTCCGCAGAGCCCGCGAGAATCTCAAAGTGCTGGTTCCGGCGTTATCATCAATTCAGAAGGTTACATTGTGACTAACAACCACGTGGTACGCGATGCCGATGAGATCCAGGTGGCTCTGTATGACAATCGCACGTACACGGCACAGCTGGTTGGTACGGATCCCGATACCGATTTGGCAGTGATTAAAATCGAGGAGAAGGACCTTCCGTTCCTTTCTTTTGTGGACTCTAACAATGCACGTGTGGGCGAATGGGTACTCGCCGTTGGAAACCCCTTTAATCTAACCTCTACGGTGACCGCGGGTATTATTAGTGCCAAAGGGCGAAACATTAATATCCTCAGCCGTCAGACGGAACAAGGAAGCACGGCGATCGAATCGTTTATTCAGACTGATGCTGCGATCAATCCAGGCAATAGTGGCGGAGCGCTGGTGAACCTCCAGGGGGGGCTTCTGGGTATTAATACCGCGATTGCCAGCCCCACCGGATCTTACTCAGGGTACGGGTTCGCCGTTCCTTCGAATATTGTCAGCAAGGTGGTTGAGGATCTTATTGAATATGGAGTGGTTCAGCGCGGATGGCTCGGCGTGTCAATTACAAGCGTCAATACGCAACTGGCCCAGGAACGGGATTTGGAGGTGAATGCTGGAGCCTACATCTCGGGATTTGCAGAGAACAGCTCGGCCCGGGAGGCAGGATTGAAAGAGGGAGACGTAGTCGTCCGCATAGATGATCGTCCGATTCGTTCAAATACTCAACTAATTGAGTATATTGGTACCCGCCGCCCCGGCGACAAGGTCGATATCACAGTCAATAGGAAAGGTAAAGAAGTTACAATCCCTGTGGTGCTGAAGACCCGCGATGGTCGCGTTGGCCCTGTCCGCGCCGAAGAACCCAAAGCGTTGGCTGACGCTGGCTTCGCTGTAGAGGACCTTAGTTCCGAGGCGTTGAAAAGTATGGGACTGGATCACGGTGTGTTGGTCAAGTCGGTGGGTAACGGAAAGCTTGCGCGGTACACTGACATCCGCGATGGATTTATCATCACGCGGGTAAATGACAAGCCGGTGAAATCTGTCAAGGAGTTTAATTCGATCCTCGGCAACATCAAAACCGGCGAGCTCGTGATTCTTTCCGGAACGTATCGCAACAATCCTCGGGCGGAATATAATTACGCGTTCAGAAAGTAGAACTTATGACAATTGGTTGATATATGAGAAGATTGTTTAGAAAAGGAGACCATGTCCGCAGTAAAGACGGAAAAGTGATGGAAGTACTTAAGTACATCAAGAAGAATCTGGTGGAAGTGATGTGGTTTGACCTTGAAAAGAAGGAGCCTCGGATCAATACCATCAGAGAGGATAAGCTTCATAAAGCTGCATAGTGTATGTGGCCTCTACGGCCGCATACATTCTATCAATTTACCCCGCTGATCGAACAAAGCGCCTATCTTTGCGGTTAGGATTGTTAAAGTACGGCCATCAAAAAGTTTGACATACCCTTATACTACCGCTCGGGTCTGACGGGGAGAATCAAGGAGTTACGAAGGTTAAAGGACCATCGTAAACAGGATTTTGCCCCTTCCGTTCTTGATTTCGGCCCGGTTGTTTTTTTTCTCGCACGGCACTTCGGCTTTTGCTATGGCGTAGAAAACGCTATTGAAATCAGTTATCGCGCTCTGGAAGAGAACGGCGATAAGCGCGTTTTTCTGCTCAGTCAGATGATCCACAATCAGGAGGTCAACAATGATTTGCTCGAAAGAGGAATTCAGTTCATCATGGATACCGACGGGCAACAGTTGATCCCCTGGGATGACATCCATTCTGACGATGTCGTGATAATTCCCGCTTTCGGAACTACTGTAGAAATAGAGAATTTGTTGCTTGACAAGGGCGTCGAGGTTCAGAAATACAACACTACCTGTCCATTTGTTGAAAAAGTCTGGAAGCGAGCTCAAAAGCTTGGCGGGGAATCATATACCGTGATTATCCACGGCAAGCCACGCCATGAAGAGACAAGGGCCACGTTCTCGCACAGCGCCCAGGCAGCGCCCGCTATTATTGTCCGGGACATGAGCGATGCCGAACGCGTCGGAGCTTATATATTGGGGAGGCTGTCGCGCGAAGCATTCTTCGATTTCTTCGCAGAGAAGATGTCGCCGGGATTTGATCCCGATCGGGACCTGTCACGTGTCGGCGTGGTGAATCAAACGACAATGCTTGCCACAGAAACGCAGGCCATTGCTGATTATTTCCGCGGAGTAATGATCGAAAAATACGGGGCTGAAAACATAAAGGCTCACATTGCCGACACCCGCGATACGCTTTGTTATGCGACGAACGACAATCAGGACGCCACGTATCAACTGCTCGAACAAGACGCCGACCTGGCCATAGTTGTGGGAGGCTATAACAGCTCAAACACCTCGCACATCGTCGAGCTCTGCGCGCGCAAGTTCCCGACCTATTTCATAAATTCCGATACTGAGATCAAGTCGGCGAAGGAAATCCACCACTTTGACTACCCGAATAAACGTCATCTCGTTTCACACGATTTCCTGCCGGAGAAAGATCCCGTTCGCATCGTACTGACCAGCGGAGCATCATGCCCCGACACGTTGATCGACCGCGTGTTGCTGCGCTTGCTTGAGTTTTTCCCGTCTTCCAGACGGGTGGAGCAACTCCTGGAAGAATGGAAACAGTAGTCATGTAAAAGTACAACCGGGTCTCAGCAATTTTTGTATACTATTGCAGTATGAGACTTTCATTCTTTTTATTGATGATGCTGTCTGTGGCGACTGTGTCAGCACAAGTGGATTCTACACGAATGCTGCAGGAAGTCGTCATTGACGCGTTTGAAACCAACCGCCGACTGCAGGAAGTACCGGCGTCAATCGGTATTCTGAGAAAAACCGAACTTGATCGGTTTACGAATGCGTCGCTTCTTTCTGCGGTAAATACCCTTCCCGGAGTGCGGATGGAAGAGCGCTCACCGGGTAGCTACAGATTCTCCATTCGGGGTAGTTCGCTACGATCTCCCTTTGGGGTAAGGAATGTAAAAGTATATTGGAATGGGCTGCCTTTTACGGACGGGGGCGGAAACACCTACCTCAATCTACTCGACTTTTCATCTGTAGGAAGTATTGAAGTCATCAAAGGCCCGGGAGGTAGTCTCTATGGTGCCGGAACGGGTGGCGTGTTACTGTTGAAGAGTCCGCAGGTAAATGAATCCAATCTGCAGGCCGGAATAACATTTGGAAGTTATGGACTGCAACGGTATCAAGCTGGTGGACAGATTCGCGGCGATGAGGCCACGGCGAATGTCCAACTCGTACACCATCGATCGGACGGCTATCGGGAACAAACGGAGTTTGAAAGGACTGCTCTGAATGCGGAAGTCACCACGAGAGCAGGCAGTCGCGGGTCGATCACGGCGATGCTGGTGTACTCCGACGTCTATTACCAAACACCCGGAGGCTTAACGCTCCAGCAATACAAAGACAATCCGTCGCAGGCCCGGTCTGGCCCTCCGGGTGCCCTCGGTGCAGTCGATGCACGGGCTGCAATTACCAACAACACAGGCTATGGAGGCGTAGTTTACGACCACGACTGGAGTAATCTGTGGACGACAACCACGGGCATATACGCGGCGTATACCGACTTCGATAATCCGTCCATTCGGAATTACGAAGCGCGCGAAGAAACGAACTTTGGCCTGCGAACGACAACCGCTCGCAAGCTGGTCGATAAAACGGGCTTGAACGGCAAAATTGCATTCGGCGCGGAATACCAACACTTTATATCTCCCATAAGGGTTTATGGTAATAAGGAGGGAAAACAGGACACCCTTCAGGTAAGCGATGATCTGACCTCGAGAGCAGGACTCGTTTTCGCGCAGGCCGACCTGGAATTTTCAAAAGGATTTTTTGTGACATTGGGAGGAAGCGTGAACTTTCTTGGCTATGATTTTCTGCGCAACGACCCCGCTCCACGCGTAACGCACAGCAAGAACTTCAACGCCGTATTCTCTCCGCGCCTGGCCGTGCTCAAGAAGTTCTCCGACGATGTTTCCGTCTTTGCTAGCTACAGTAACGGGTTTTCACCTCCAACGCTCGCCGAGGTTCGTCCATCCACCAACGTCTTTAACCGAAGCTTGAAAGCGGAAAGGGGAAACAACGTTGAGCTGGGTGTGCGGGGTAATGTCGGCGAACGCGTAGGGTTTGACCTGGTGGGCTATGATTTCTCCATGCGTAATACTCTAGTCGTTCAACGAAGCGTTGACGGAGCCGATTGGTTTATTAACGCGGGAAAGACGGCGCAAATTGGAGTTGAAGCCCTTGTTTCGTACAACTTCGGCGCAGTTGACAGATCACCGCTAAAGGTATGGCTGAGCTATGGTCATCAACATTACCGGTATAAGGATTACGTCGTGCAGGATGAAGATTTCTCGGGCAATGAACTGACAGGCATAGCCCCCAACATGCTGTCGGGAGGGGTAGACGCGCGGTTTGCGCGGTATTTCGAAGCCCACCTTACCGTGAATTACGTCGATGAAATTCCACTGAATGACAGGAACACGGAGTATGCCGACAGCTATACATTGGTTGGGCTGCGGTTCGATTGCAACCTGAGTGCTGGAGGCAAGTCACACATTCGGATATTTGGCGGAGCCGACAATCTTTTGGACGAGCGGTACAGCCTTGGAAATGACCTCAATGCTTTCGGCGGCCGCTACTACAACGCCGCCCGCCCGCGAAATTATTACGCCGGAGTGCTGTATACGCTCGGCCAGCGGTGAAGTACGATTTACGAATGACGAATCAGGGAGTTGGTGATCGCTGGAGTGAACCAAGGCGGACTAATGAAATACATGAGTAGCGGAATTCCACAAGTTATTGAACGAGATATCGCCGAGCGCTTAGGTACTGAGATTCGATCATTTTCAAGACTGGGAGGAGGATGTATAAATCACGGAGGAAGGCTCACGACCCTTCGCGGAGAGTTCTTTTTGAAGTGGAATGATGCTAAATCTCTCCCGGGTATGTTTGAAGCGGAAGCAAAGGGACTCTCCCTTTTGCGCAACGTGGGTTCAATACGAATTCCGAACGTTCATGAAATGGGTGAGGTAGGGGAATTCCAATACTTGCTGCTGGAATTCATCGTTGAGGGACGCCGTACCCAGACCTACTGGAAACATTTCGCCGAGGGCTTGGCATCAATTCACAAAGAGCCACATTCTCACAGCGGTCTCGACCACGACAACTACATTGGATCGCTACCTCAAAAAAACAAACAGTTGCCGTCTTGGATTGACTTCTTTGTTGAGTACAGGCTCCAACCGTTGGTGAGCCAAGCCGTTGACAACCGCGCTCTCGAGGTGGGGGAAGCGCGGTTCTTTGAAGACCTTTATAGGAAACTGAACGATATTATTCCTGAGGAACCAATGTCGCTCCTCCACGGCGATCTATGGAGCGGGAATCTTATGACCGACGAGCAGGGCCTGCCATGTCTCATCGATCCAGCGGTCTACTATGGACACCGGGAAGTAGACATAGCGATGACACGACTATTCGGCGGATTTGATGGGCGTTGGCTCGAATACTATAACAAGTGTTATCCCCTTGCGCCGGGTTATGAAGAACGGCTGGATCTCTATAACCTATATCCGCTTCTGGTCCACGTAAACCTTTTCGGAGCAGGTTACAGAAATCAACTGCTCGCCTTGCTACGGCGATTTCTATAGATCATTGCACACTGACTTCTTTCTTGCGCATTATATCGCGAACTATCATCTCGGCGTGTACCCGCGAGTTTTCGATAAACCATTTATTTGTCTTCAATCCTCCGCACACAACGCCAGCCAGGTATAGGTTGGAAACATTGGTTTCCATTGTTTCTTCATCATAGACCGGCGTGTGATCAACGTCATCTTTGAACGCAATACCCATGGCTTCCATAAACGCGAACGGAGGCTGATATCCCGTCATGGCAAGCACAAAGTCGTTCTCAATTGTCCTGCGGCCCTCCGGCGTTTGGATAACTACCGCGTCTTGCGTGATTTCCAATACCTGTGAATTGAAGAAGGATTTGATCGACCCTTCCTTGAGGCGGTTTTCAATATCCGGCCGCACCCAATATTTAACGTTGTCGCCGATGGTTGATCCCTTAATCACCATGGTAACATCGGCGCCTTTACGCCATGTTTCGAGGGCGACGTCGACGGCTGAGTTGGAAGCACCTACGACGACCACCCGCTGGCCAAAATAGGGATGAGGCTCATCGTAGTAGTGTTTTACCTTCGGAAGATCTTCACCCGGGACATTCAGCAGGAAGGGCAGGTCATAAAATCCGAGAGCCAGGACGACTACGTCTGACCGGTAAGTACCTTTCGCTGTGCGGACAACGTGAACGTTTCCTTCCTGGTGTGCAGCAAGCACCTCCTCGTAAAGGTGAATATTAAGGTCCCACGCCATGCAAACACGCCGATAGTACTCAAGGGCTTCAAACCGGTTTGGTTTATGTCCGTGTGATATAAAAGGGACGCCACCAATTTCCAGCCGCTCAGAGGTAGAGAAAAACGTCATGTTCAACGGATAGTTGTACAGAGAGTTTACCAGGCAGCCCTTTTCCAGTATCAGGTACGATAACCCGGCGCGTTGCGCTTCAATGCCACAGGCAAGACCAATCGGGCCACCCCCGACAATTATCATATCATAATCCTTCATTCTTTATCGAACGCGCGGTTTGATTATTCAGCAATATTGCAAAAATTGAGGGCTCAGTAAACAGCACCTCTCATTTATGATTCGACATTCCATCGCTATCAGCCTGCATGTTCTGCTTGTTCTTGCGGGCTTTTCTCTTTCAGCACAACAGAAAGTCTCCGTTGATGATTTCACTCGCAAGGGTACTTTTTCTGAAAAGTGGGTTACCGGTATCAACTGGATGAACAACGGGAAGTTCTATACGGCACTTGCCGGGAACAAGGTTGTTCGCTACGATATTACGACGGGTCAGGCAGTTGAGACAATTGTCGACGGATCCTCGTTGGAGACGCCGCTGAGGATTGAGGGTTACTCTTTTAGCGCTGACGAGAGTCGTATGCTTCTTCTCACCGAAAGGCAAAGTATTTATCGACGCTCGTTTGTCGGCCAGTATTTTGTCTACGACCTGCGCAACCGTTCGCTTCGGCCGTTGTCGGAATCAGGAGCTCAGTCGTATGCAACGTTTTCGCCCGACGGCACCAAAGTCGCTTTTGTACGGCAGAACAATCTGTTTTACGTCACCCTGGCTGATATGAAAGAACAACAGGTTACTAACGACGGAAAGTTCAACTCCATCATAAACGGTACCACCGACTGGGTTTATGAAGAGGAATTCAGTTTTGTTGTGGGCTTTGCCTGGTCACCCGACGGTGCAAAACTGGCCTACTACCGCTTCGATGAGTCGGACGTCCGGGAGTATAACCTTCAATACTGGGGTAATTCCCTTTATCCGATCGATTATCGCTACAAGTATCCGAAAGCAGGGGAATCGAATGCTGTTGTCCAAATCTGGATCTATGATTTGAGCTCAGGAAGTAGATTGAAGGCTGATACAGGAAGTGAGTCGGACATGTACATTCCGCGGATCCAATGGACGCAGGATGCGAATACGTTATCGGTTACAACGCTCAACCGGTTGCAGAACCATATGCGGTTGCTTCATGTCGATGCCCGGTCGGGTGAGGCAAAGGTTATTCTAGATGAGATGACGGAGACCTATTTCGACATAGAAGTTCTCGATCTCACTTACCTGGCTAATGGGCGCGAGTTTATCCGCATGAGCGAGAAAGACGGATACATGCATCTTTACCTGCATGAAATGTCGGGGCGTGAACTAAGACAGCTTACTTCCGGAAATTTCGATGTGACGGAATTCATCGGCCTTGACGAAGCGCGAAAAACACTCTATTTCGTTTCGGCTGAAGTGTCGCCGCTTGAGCGTCACCTTTATTCGGTAGGAACAAACGGGAAGAAGAAAACGAAGCTTTCTGAGGCGGCTGGCGTCCATGACGTTAACATGAGTCCGGACTTTCAATTTTACATCGACCATCACAGCGACGCACATAGCCCAACCGTAGCAACACTTTACAACACGCGGAACAGGACGGCGCTAAAAGTTTTGGAAGACAATCAAGCGCTTGTGGAGAAAGTGAAGGCCTATGGCATTGTACCGAAGGAATTTTTTACGTTCAAGAACGATGAAGGCACGACCTTAAACGGTTTCATGCTAAAGCCCGAAGATTTTGATCCGGCCCGGAAGTATCCGGTGGTAGTTTTTCAATACAGTGGTCCCGGTTCGCAGACCGTTCAAAATGCCTGGGGCGGAGGACACTTCTATTTCCACCAATTGTTGGCACAGCGTGGTTTTATTGTAGCATTTATTGATCCGCGGGGTACAGGCGCTCGTGGTGAGGCATTCAAGAAAGTCACCTACAAGCAACTTGGCAAGTACGAACTCGAAGACCATCTGGCGGGAGCGCGTTATCTGGCTTCCCTTGACTTTATTGACGAGGAACGGATGGGGATCTGGGGCTGGAGTTATGGCGGTTACATGTCGTCACTGGCAATGACACGGGGGGCAGGTCTTTTCAAGCTGGGTATTGCGGTCGCTCCTGTAACGAATTGGAGGTTCTACGATACCATCTATACGGAGCGTTATCTGCAGACGCCTCAGTTGAACCCGGAAGGTTACGATATGAACTCGCCCTTACAATACGCTGATAAGCTCGAAGGCAAGTTTTTGCTTATTCACGGAACCGGTGATGACAACGTCCATGTTCAGAACGCGATCGTGTTTCAACAGGCACTTATCGATGCTGGGAAGACATTCGATTCGTTCTTTTATCCCGACAAGCATCACGGCATTTCCGGCAGAGATACTCGTCACCACCTGTACAGTCTTATGCTGCGTTTTGTGGAAGAGAATTTGTAAAGACAACAGGAAGTGGCGCGGCTTTTTTCGCTGCTTCCTGAATGTGTAGCTATGGCTTCAAAAGATGAAGGAGGAAAGCAGTATTTTATCGCTGTTGTTCCACCGCAACCCGTATACGATGACGCACAGCGGCTGAAGGAGTATTTCCGCGATTCATACGGCAGCAAAGCCGCTCTGAATTCTCCACCGCACATCACTCTACATATGCCTTTCTTATGGAAGGAATCCCGGGAGGATCGGCTTACTCACGCACTATCGCGGTTCGCCGGTGACAATGGACCGGTGAAGATCTGTCTTGACGGATTTTCATGCTTCAGGCCCAGAGTCATTTTCCTCGACGTTGCAGAGAGCGAGGCGCTGACCGCCCTTCAGCATTCACTCCACAAGTTCATGAAGCAGAAGCTTAACCTTTTCAACGCGAATTATCAGGACCGGCCATTCCATCCCCACCTTACTCTGGCGTTTCGCGACCTCCGAAAGGAACAGTTTGCACGGGCGTGGGACGAGTTTCAGGAACGAGAGTTTAAAGCAGAGTTTATTGCTGACCGGATAATACTACTGAAACATAACGGTCGGATGTGGGAGAGTTATAAAGAATTCGTACTTGAATCTTCGTATTCTGCAGAGGTGAACCCGGACCTTTCAACGACGGAAGGGTGAGTGGTTACGGCTCGCAGAAGCTTGATCGGGCGATGTGAATAACTTTAATGTCAACGTCAATCAACCCTTGCTGAACAGCTGGATCGGGTAGGAACGTGTCGTTCGAGACGGCTGTCCGAAGCACGAGTATCCCTCCTTCGTTCGGACCGAAGACACCTTCCGCAACAATGTCTTGCCGATCGAAATTCGAAGAGATGAACTTCTCATGTTCGCGAATGAGGTTCGGGTACGACGATGCATTGAACTTTTCAACGATGGCATTGAATCGCACAAACGCGTACTCTACGTAATTGACTTCACCTCTCACCGGACAAATAGAGCCAATACGCGGAGTGAACGGCAGCGCCTCGACCCGCCATCGATCAGCGCGCAGAGTGGGATCGTTTTCCATCCAGGTAAGCGCTTCGTCGGTCGAGGAGGTATTCATCACAATAAATTCTCCGCCTCCGCGGAAGGGACCGGCGATGAGGAGTTTACCTTCGTCAGACAGCCGGATGATGTTTTCGAGGTGGTCGTTTCGAAGCTCTTCCGCTGCCGTGGCGTCGAGAGGCAGCGCATCGTGTCTGGGGTCCAGAAAAATAATGCTATAAGTCTTTGGCTGCCCGGAGGCATTAAGCAAGAAAAGTAGCAAGAACCCTGTCAGACTTGCGAACCTCATGGCCGATTATCCTATACTCTTAAATAATACGCGTACCAGCTTTTGAAGATCTTCTTCATCGTTGTAAACGTGTGGTGACACACGCACGGCCGTTCCCCGGGCCGACACATGAATGTTAGCTGCCAGGAGCTGGTGTTTAAGTGCGTCGACGTCTTTTATCGCGGGGTGTCTGATACCGAACAAATGAGAAGCCCGGAAGGGTAATTCTTCTATTTCAAAGCCCTTCTCCCGTAGCGTATCAATAGCGGCGCTTGTTATGTTGCGACAGTACTCCTGTATATTGTCGACTCCCCAACGGTTAATTTGCTGAATAGCTTTCAATGCCATCGGCACGAGAATGAAGTTGCTTTGCTCACCGACGCTATAGCGTTGCGCTCCAGGCATATAGTCGACGGTGTAGTTGATTAGCGCCGAAAAGTTGTCGCTGTCTCTGCGATTGATCCAGTTCTCTTCGATTGGTTTTCCTTCGTCCATCCATTCCCCGTACCATGCGAGTCCCAGGGAATAGGGTCCGAGCAGCCATTTGTACGACGCGCATACCAGGGCATCGGGCTGGATTTTCTCCACATCGAACGGATAGGCGCCAACTGATTGTGTGCCGTCGATGATGAGCCTGGCATTTACCTCATGTGTGCGAGACCGAATGGCTTGAAGGTCGAAAAGGGTTCCGTCTGCCCAGTGTACGTTCGCGATGGCAACGGCTCGTGTTCGCGGACCAATACTTTCCAGAATGCGCTGGTTCCATCGCTTTCCTCGTGGCTCGCTTCCCTCACCTGGAGAGATCATCCTCAGCGTGGCGCCCACTTCACTGCAACGTCGTTCCCACGCATAGTAGTTGCTGGGGAATTGTTCAGCTGCGACGATTATCTCGTCCCCTTTTTCAAGGTGAAGGTTGTGGGCTACTGTCGAGATTCCGTATGAGGCCGACGGAATGATCGCTATTCTGTCAGCATCGTTCGCATTTATAAGCTGAGCGAAAGCTTCGCGCAATAGTCGAGTCGTTGTAAAAAAATCACCGGGTGAAATGTTGATGGGATTGCGCTTCAGTCGCACACCGCGAATACCCGCTTTCTCAACGGATTTTAACAACGGTGCCATATAGGCGCAGTTCAGATAAGTAATCTTCTTGGGGAGGGAAAATCTGGCGTACTTGCAGGAAAGCATTAGTAATAGGGGTTGGGGAGGTTCAGCGAATCTCGCAAATAATACGATGATTCGCTGCTTTTAATGTGATCGGTATGAAGGGTACGGTCAAGGAGCGCTGTAGTCAAACGGAATTCGCCGCCTTCTTTCCAGCGCTCGCGCCATCCCAGGATGCGATGGGGGAATGCCTTTTCGAATGATATAGACAAGCTTCGCTGCAATGAAGGAAACACAACGGTGTACACAAATGAGCTATCGGTGTCGTTTCGTTCCGCGATAGCCTGCTGTGGACGTATGGTCAAACGGTTCGATCGCAGATGAAAGAGACCAGGAACCATCTCAACATCTCCAACAGGAAGAGTTTTTGGATCGAGTCGAATTCGCGTCCATATTTCGTCTTCCAGAAACGCCTGACGGAGCGAAAACTGCTCATCAGTTTCGTCATCTGAATAAGAGTGCGACTTAATCACGTATCGGTTTCCCCGTAGGTTTAGTTGCGTATAAATGTGGCCGGCCAAGTTTTGGGATGACATGCTGACTTTCAGGGTTGCAGGATCGTGCTGAAGTTGAACCGGCGTGAAAACCGAAAGCATCTGTGAAGTCGATGTAGCTCCGGTGTAGAGTCCGGTGGAGAAGTTGAGTCTGAGAACCTGGATCCGGCCGGCCGATGATTGATTGTCAACTTCAACCTGTTTCTTTTTCGAGAAGTCGGTCGTATTATAGACCAGCACAGCACTGCGCTTATGCACCTCGTTGTCGTGAGGCGATTGATTCAGGCGGTAGGAGGAGAGTTCGAGTTTTCCGCTCGCCCAGTATTCGGCAAACGCGGAGGTGGAGTCGTGCGTGGCATGACCAGGGCGTTTATGTTGACCGTTGCATCCGGTCAGAAACGCAAGGGCGGACAGCCAACATATTATCCGGGCGACTTCCATTCAAGCGTATTTATGATGTGCATCATCTCCTGCTTCATGTAGTCAATGGCAGGTGCGAGTGAGTCATTGTGTACGCGTGTATTGAAGTAGAGGGCGCCGCGGAGGAAGTTGCGGCTCGAATCAGTCACGGTGAACTGAAATTGACTTGGAACTTCTCCCTCAATTTCCGCAATGACGGCCGTTTTTCCCGACGGAGTTTGCTGGATCACTTCATCGATGGCATATGCTTTGATCTGGTGTTTTGCGGTCAGGGTATAAGCATCGTCGATGTACTCGCGAAGCAGTCGTTCATCGTTGTTGAGGTTTTTGTAGGTGATATGGACCGTTGAATTTAGCGAGGGGTAATATATCTCGACCCAATATCGTTCGCTTACCCACGACGTGTCGTCAAGCAGCCGGGCATGTGTCGAGTACTCAAAGAAGTAGGGTAATGTGTCGGGTAATGGCCGGTATGCGGGTTCGGGCAGGTCAAGGCGGTTGTAACCGAGAGGTTTCGGAAGATATGACTGGTCGCAAGACGACAATGTCAGCAACAGGGCCAACATACCAATAGAGAAATACTTCAATTTTGTTGGTGGTATAGTTTGCATGGGAGATGTTCAATCGTTGATCTGTACCCGTACTTTCCTGATTCTTCGGTTGTCCATTTTTTCAATCGTGAAAGTAAACGGTCGGATAACGAGAGGTTCACCTGGCTTTAGGATCGGACCGCGGATTTGGCGTAGCATTCCTCCGATTGATTTGTTGGCTTCTTTTGCCCGATCAAAGACCGGGCCCTCTGCCTGCATGACTTTGCAAAAATCATGCATTGACGTCTTCCCGTCAAATAAGAACGTCTTGCTATCGATTTTCTGATAGTGGGACGAAATTTCATCGAACTCATCGTTGATGTCGCCGATGATTTCTTCGATGATATCCTCAAGACTTATCAGTCCGATCAGTGTTCCATATTCATCGACAACCAGCGCCAGGTGTACTCGTTTTTCCTGGAAATCTTTGAGCAGATGATCAATCTTGCGTGAGTCCAGAGCGTAGTACGCCGGCCTTATCAACTCTTGCCATTTGAAGTCGGAGTTCTCATAAATGTAGGGCAGAAGGTCTTTTGCATAGAGGACCCCTTCGATGGTATCGAGATTTTTTCTGCAGACCGGAATACGGGAGTAACCCGACCGTCGAATTTGTTCGATAACGGCATCGAAGTTCATAGAGGCTTCGACGTAGGATATCTCACTTCGCAGACGCATCACCTGTCGGACGGTCAGAGTACCAAAGTTGACGATTCCCTGAAGAATTTCGCGTTCGCTTTCAGAAGTGTCGACGCTTGCGCTGGCCTGTTGTATCGCCTGCGTAAATTCTTCTGCCTGCCGCTGTTCCATGACCTCTTCCAGTTTTACTTCGACCTTGTTCGATGCGCGGAAGAGAGGGTTGACAAGCGGACGGTAGAGGTAAACGAGACCCCGGACGATGCCTGCGGCTGACTTGGCAACGCGGTAGTTATTAGCGCGCCCATACGTCTTCGGAACGATCACCCCAAGGAAAACAAAGCCCGCTGTGAAGAGAACGGTCCCGGTAATAATCGCAGGTCGACCGTATGGATATTGCTCACTGAGGAGGAAGAACACAAAGAGAACAGCGGCGCCTGAAATGAGCGTATACTTACATGCGCTAAAGGTAGTGAGCAGGAGACGAGGGTTGGTTTGAAGTTCGGCAACCTTTTTTCCGGCTGGTTCACTACTATCCCTGAGCCGGTCGAGGTCGTCGGCGCGCAGCGAGAAAAAAGCAGCTTCAGCCGCCGAGGTCAGCGACGTGAAAAATATAAGGAGTGCTGCCAGAAAGATGTAGAGAACGCCGGGCTCCAGCGTCAGAAATAGAAACGTATAACTGGGAGGCTCGTCCAAGCCGTTACAATTTTAGTTGAACCAGCCTTCCGTTAGAACGGAAGGTCATCTGTAGCATCATGGCTGCCCCCGTAAGACTCAGCAGGTTTTTCAGCCGGCCGGGAGCCGTAATCAGACTGATAGTTGCTACCGCTGCCGGAACCCCCTGAGCCACGGCCGCCTAGCATAGTCATATTTTCTGCCACCACTTCTGTGATGTACCGGGTAACTCCTTCTTTCTCCCATGAGCGGGTCCGGAGTTTTCCTTCAATATATACCATATCGCCCTTGTGGAGATACTTCTGAGAAATCTCGGCGAGGCCTCTCCAAAGAACAATGTTGTGCCACTCGGTTACTTCCTTTTTCTCCCCCGTGTTTCTGTCGCGGTAGGTTTCCGATGTTGCCATTGTAAAATTGGCAACGGAGACGCCGTTTTCAAGGTTGCGAACTTCAGGATCTTTACCGAGGCGGCCGATCAATATCACTTTATTTACTCCAGACATAAACTTGGGCTTCTGTTTTCGTTGAAGGGTCTAATATTCAAAGGGAATTCAAAAGTACCAAATTTATCTCATTCAGCGGGGAATTGTTCGGCCAGAAATCGGGTGATCAGGGCAGGTTTCGGCAGCTGGGCGACTTGTCGGGTGGTGTAAAAGGTGAGGTCGGGATCTTCGACGCTGAACGATCTTTTCGCCTGAATATGGATAAAGGTGCAGTGAATTTCCTGGTGCGAAAGGATATGGCGATACGGTCGCGAGATACTGACCGTTTGCGCTTCTGTGAACCAATGGTGGTACTTTTCGTCTGTCGCGAGCTTGTCGGCTTTAAAAGGGCGGCTCTTCTCAATAAGGGCGAAATCGTAAAGGCCGCGCCAGATATCCTTTTGCGTGCGTTGCTTCATTAATAAGGAGTTGTTGCGCTCCACCACCAGATAGGCGAAGTAGCGCCGACGGGGAGGTGCGGCTGCCGTTTTTACCGGAAGGCGGTCGACGACCCCCGCCTGCAAGGCCAGGCATTCGTCTTTGAAAGGGCATTCGTCACACTTTGGATTGCGTGGCGTACACCACGTGGCTCCGAACTCCATCATAGCCTGGTTGAAAAGATCGGGACGAGCATCTGCAAGCAGGCTGTTGGCCAGTTCGGTGAAGGTCTTTTGACCGGCGGGGGAATTAATTGGTGTGTCGACGGCAAAAACCCGGGAAAGTACACGAAATACGTTGCCGTCAACGACCGCGATTCTTTCTCCGAATGCTAGTGAAGCAATTGCAGCAGCTGTATAGGAACCTATTCCCGGTAACTTTTGTAACTCCTTCGACGACCGGGGGAACTTACCGTCGTGTTCCGCGCTCACGATTTTCGCACACTTGTGGAGGTTACGCGCGCGGGAATAGTAGCCGAGACCTTGCCAAAGCCGCAGGACCTTTTGTTCCGGAGCGGAGGCAAGCGATCGAATTGTTGGGAATGTTTCAACAAAACGAAGGTAGTAGGGAAGGCCCTGAGCCACGCGGGTCTGTTGGAGAATGACTTCTGACAACCAGATCCGGTAAGGGTCGGTCGTCTGTCGCCAGGGGAGTTGCCGCAGGTTCGCCTGATACCATTTAACGATTTTTTTTGAGAAATAACGCGCGGCCATCCCCTTGATAATCAATTTTTTCAATATTCATTTTTAAATCGCTCCGGGCCCGTTAAATTTGGCCTCCCGAAAAATTCAAGACTTAAAATTATACAAAGTGACGAAAGCAGATGTAATCAACGAAATCGCTGAGAAGACCGGAGTGGACAAGGCGGATGTTACAGCGTCGATTGAGGCATTTTTCAGTGTGGTGAGGAATTCAATGGCAAATGGCCACAATATCTATATCCGTGGCTTTGGAAGCTTCGTCAACAAAAAGCGCAAGAGAAAGATCGCGCGCAACATTTCGCGCAACACCGCGCTGGTGATCGATGAACACTTTATCCCCGCTTTCAAGCCGGCCAAGATCTTTGTTAATAAGATCAAGAACAGTGAGAAGGTCAAGCAAATGGCTGAGGAGAAATAAATTAAGGTGTCCACGCCGCGCGTGGCGTGATGTACATCAGTATTATGTTGAAAACACGTATCCTACTTTTTGCGGTTTGCGCCATTTTGGTTTGGCTGATCTTTCAACTCCCCAAAGTTGTTGTTGACAATGAGGGCCGATTGGCCACGGCTAATGTACAGGACAGTATAGCGGCCAACCTGGAAGCCCACGTAGCAACTCCCGCTGAGGTTCGCGAAGCGATTACCGCTGTGAAGAAGAGTCTTGTCGAAACCTCGGAAAAAGAAAAAAATGCTATCTTTGCCGACTCTTTGGCAAACCTGTACAAGGCTGCGAATCAGTTTGATAGCGCAGCATGGTACGCCGAGAGAGCATCGGAGTTCTTTAACACCACGGAAAGCTGGCGCAAAACCGCCGACAATTATTATCAAGCTTACACCCTGGCGCTAAGCCAGGATAAGCAGACAATGATGGCGGGCAAGGCACAGGAGTACTACAAAAAGGTTATTGACGCTGACCCCGAGGACCTCGAGGCCAAGACGAATATGGCGATGACCTATATCACTTCGTCGAATCCTATGCAGGGGATCACGATGTTGCGTGAAGTACTGGCGGTCGACCCGCAAAATGAAAATGCCCTCTTTAATATGGGCATGCTTTCGTATCAATCGGGTCAATACGATCGTGCAATAGACCGGTTTAAAGAACTGCTCGCTGTAAATCCCGATCATATTCAGGGACAACTATTGCTTGGCGTCTCATTGCTGAGCAAGGGTGATAATGAAGCAGCGGCTGTGCAGTTGGAAAAAGTAAAGCAGATGAGTGACGACCCCGCGGTACATGCTACGGTCGATTCATATCTGCAGCAAGTAAAATAAACACCGCCCGATTAGTCGGGTAAAAAAATTAAAACATTCGATATGCCAAGCGGAAAGAAAAGAAAGAAGCACAAAATGGCCACTCACAAGCGTAAGAAGCGCCTCAGAAAGAACAGGCATAAGAAGAAGTAATCCTGCCTGACAGGATACTTTTCTTTGCGACTGTTTTTTCACGCCTATACAACATTCTGAACAAACCATTTGTGTTTTGAGTAACGAACTAATTATTAGTGCAACTCAAGACGGATGTCGTATAGCCCTTCTAAAAGATAAGACGCTTGTAGAATTCCACCAGGAATCAGCAGAGAACAAGTTTACCGTAGGAGATATTTATCTGGGGATTGTTAAGAAAGTTGTCCCCGGTTTGAATGCCGCCTTTATCGACGTAGGATATGATAAAGACGCTTTCCTGCACTACCTTGACCTCGGCCCCCAGTTCAGTTCGCTCCAGAAGTTTACCAAACTGGTTCGGGCCAAGAAAATTAATGGTGGAAGGCTTGATAAATTTAATTCTGAACCGGACATCGATAAGCATGGAAAAATTGTCCAGCAGCTTTCGAAGAATCAGTTAATCCCGGTCCAGATCGTCAAAGAGCCGATATCAACAAAGGGCCCACGACTATCCTGTGAGTTATCGCTGGCCGGCAGGTACCTTGTATTGGTGCCCTTCTCTAACACGGTCAGTGTTTCGAAAAAGATCACCAGCAGCGAAGAACGCAAACGACTTCTTCGCCTGATCCAATCGATCAAACCTGATAAGTTCGGTGTCATTATCCGAACGGTCGCCGAGAACAAAGAAGTAGCGGAACTTGATCGCGATCTCCGCGGCCTGGTTACTACCTGGGAAGAAGGTATGGCACGCCTTGCCGTTGCCCAACCTCGAGACAAGATCATTGGTGAGCTCGACAAGACTTCTTCACTGCTTCGCGATCTGCTGAACGAATCTTTCGACAGCGTTCAGCTCGACGATCGTAAAATGTACGAGGAGATCAAGGCCTATATCCGAACGATTGCTCCCGAAAAGGAAAAGATCGTACGGCTCTACAATGGCCGCGCCAAGATCTTTGAGCATTTCGGAATTGAACGCCAGATTAAGTCGGCCTTTGGGACAACCGTGAGTCTCCGCAATGGAGGCTATCTCATTATCGAGCACACGGAGGCCCTGCACGTCATCGACGTAAACAGCGGCAACAAATCCAATCGGGAAGAAAACCAGGAGACGACGGCGTTGTCAGTCAATGTGGAGGCGGCAAAGGAAATTGCGCGTCAGCTGCGCCTTCGCGATATGGGAGGCATTATCGTCATCGACTTCATCGATATGAAGAGTGTCGAGAACAAGAAGCTCATTCATAAGGTGATGAAGGAGGCGATGATGGACGATAAAGCGAAGTCCACAGTTCTTCCGCTTTCCAAGTTTGGCTTGATGCAAATTACTCGTGAGCGCGTCAGGCCGCAGATGAACATCATCACAAAGGAAACGTGCCCGACATGCAACGGCACGGGTAAGATCACGGCCTCTATCCTGACATCCGATCTCATTGAGAAGAATCTCGAGCACTTGTTTGTCAAACAGAACGAACGCAACCTGGTTCTTGCGGTTCACCCTTACCTGCATGCGTACTTCACGCGGGGATTTCCTTCGCCACGCATGAAATGGTATTTCAAATACAAGCGATGGGTGTCGCTCATCGTAGACACGTCTCTAGCCATTACGGAATACAAATTCCTCAATAGAGAGGGAGAAGAAATTCAACTGACAAACTAGAGAAAGCCGGCTTATGCCGGCTTTCTGCTTTTAATGTTCTCTTCGCTCACAAAAAAAGGCCGACGTACAACGGCCGGCCCCATGTCACAGGTTGACAGTTACATTCTTTAGCCGATTACTTCGGGGGCGTCCTCTGAGACAAACGTCGGAGTGTTGGCAGGAGGCTCAGGTTCGGGTTGTGACCACGGGAGGATGGAATAAATCAGGGGCAGCAATAGTAGCATGCTTCGGAGCAACAGGCGTTTCATACGGCATCTCGTTTGGATGCTCTATATACACGAGTTCAGCCGCTTTTAATTACCCGAAAAAGTAAGCGGGCATTACAACCGTTGTGACGCTTCAGGAGACGACCAACGACTGTAATGCCCGGTTACGTGGATTTAATTTTTCTTGCGATTGAGGAGATTCTGAATCTTCTGACGAGCTTCTTCTTCAACCTTTTTCTTCTCTTCCTCGATCTTTTGCTGAACGGCCTCTTTAGGCGTCGCCTGTACTGAATCGCCTCCCGCCTGTGTGCTGTCTTTGCGACCGCCAAGGATCGAGCCCACTATCTTTTCGGCCTCAGTGCCTTTTACCGCCTTTTGGATGGCCTTTGTGCCTTCTTCACGCGCAGCCTCAGTCACCGCATCCTTAACCTGCTCAGCCTGCTCGTCCATAACCAATGTTGGTTTCGGGTTGGTAAAGGTGCCGCCGAGTGCAATCGTCAGAGGAATTGTCCCACTCGGGTCTGCTTTCTGGCCTGAGTAGCGGGCAACGAGCGAATTGAATTGGGAGCCCAGTTTACCTGCAGGAACATCCATCTTGAGATTGTAGTCAATGGTGCCGTCGAGCAGGGTCGCACCGGCGACTGTTGTCTTGTAGTTACCGATATTTACATCGAAAGGCTTGACGCTGAGGCGTCCGTCCTGAATTGTCGCCGACATCAACACGTCTTTAAGCTTCACATCGTTCGTGTCGTCAAGGCGTGTGAGGCTTGTGATACTCGAGACAATCTTCGAGTCGGTGAGCGCAGCCTGAGCGATATTGATGATACCGGCACCGTTTACCGTTCGGAGATTGGGCATCATATTGCCGAGCAACTCACCACTGATTTTGAAGTCGGTCGAGAAGTTCCCTGAAACGAGGCCAGCCACAGGAGCGTAGGTCTTTACGATTGAGAAAGAGTTTGCTGCCTGTTGAATAGACATACCGTTGATGCCCAAAGCGAAGTCGTACTTCGGATGGCTTATATCACGAGTATCGTACGAACCATTGACAACAAAACGTCCGCCGAGCATTTCGAAACGAAGCCCGCGAAGATCGGCAACCCCATCGCGAACTACGATTTCACCAGCGGCATTGTTCATGGTGAAATCCATCATCTTAACAGTGCGAACGTTCGACTCAAGGACGAAATCAATGTTGCGGGGCACCGGAATAGTTGAGTAAGTGCTCGTATCCTCCGCTACCACTTCTTCTTCGTCCGTCATGAATTCATTCAAGTCGAAGAGATTTGAGTTGAAGGTTACTTTTCCCTTTATGACTTCGTTCTCGCGGAAGACGTACCCAAGGTAGTTGGTTACGGCCCCTTTTACATCGAAGTCGCTCTTGCCCACCGTGCCCTTCATTTCCTGAAGGCTGATCTGACGGGGATCAAATGACATAGCCGCGCGACTGATAGTCACTTCAGGAAGATCGGCGGTGACGTATCGGAAATTCTCGAGCGATGCGGTTCCGCTTGTAGGAAGCCGGTCATAGCGCTCAGCTTCTACATCCGCATAGTTGCCCTTTGTCTCGAGGTTGGCTTTCACTTTTCCTGCAAGGGTCATACCTTCCAGCGGAAAGACTTTGGTCACCTTCTCCAGATCGATTCCTCCGTTAACCTTCAGATCCCACGTGTAGTTATCAAGATTCCGCAGCAGGAGATCGGCGGCAAACTGCTCTCCGTCCATTACCATCGAGAAGTCGTTCACACGGATAACCGTCTCCGACATCTTGCCTGAAGGGCTCGTGATAGACGACGTAAAGCGCATTTTATCCATGGGGATAGGAAACTCCGCGGACTTCACATAACCGTTCGCCAGCGACATGTTCGCATCGATGGTGGGAATAGTTTTTCGGAGGCTATCGTAGATGCCTTTGGCGCTAAGGTTGAGGGCGTATTGACCGCGCATCTCAAGTCCTTCCATCGGAAACATTTGCGTTAGCTCCGCGAGGTTCAACCGGGCAGATATGTTTGCGTCGACATTAGTCGGATAGAGCTTTGTTACCACCGCCCGGGCGTCAATGGGATTAGACCCAAGATCGAGATGAAAATTTTTCAGATTGAGAACGGTATTTTCTATCACGCCATCCTTGTTATCGACCGCGAGATCGACGTTGATATTAGAGATTGCCGTAGGAAGGTCCGGGTACTGAAACATTGCATCCTTTACCTGGAGAATGAGGTTGAAAGCGGGCATGGTTGTTTCGCTGTAAGTTCCCTTAACAGCTCCGCTGAACGCCAGCTCGCCTTCAGTACGGATATTCTCGAACCCTTCTTTGTAGACACCGGGTACGAGCGACAACAGACTCTTGAATGAATTTTCCGGCGTATCGAACGTGAGGTCCATCTCCATATCCTCTTCGTTGAGTTTAAGCCATCCATCTGCCTGGAAGGCGAAGTCGTTTACCCGCGCTGTGTTGTCTTTGAAAGTATAGCGTGAGTAATCTTCGCTGATATTGAGGATCGCGTCGATTTCGACCTTCTTGTTTGTCAGGTATTCGACGCCGTCGTACCGTGTTGTAACACCGTCGGCGATTGTGCGGGTTTTCATATCGAATTCATCCTGGGTGAAGTCGCCACTACCCGAGTGGTTCAGGCCGTTAAGGCTGAGCATAAATTTCAGGGAGGCGTCGTCATACAGCACGGTGCCATCGATGACTTCCCATCGATCTATCCCAAAGGAAAACTCGCTCGGTTCGTCAACGGTGGTGGTATCCTCGGAAGGAAGAGCAATGTCATAGTTCGCCCGTCCGTCTTCGAGAACCAGCACATTAACCACGGGACGTACAACCGAGATACCCTTCACGCGGATACCATCGCCGAAGAGAAGGTCGGCGAGATTTACTTCGACCTCAAAGCTTTCTGTAGCGAAAAGAACTTCGCCTTCGAACGGAGCGCGGTTAATCACACCCAGCTTCTTAAGGCCCGCGGTGATGTTGGGGAAGTTGGAAAAGAACGACAGGCTAAAATCGTCGAACATGACGTCAGCGTTCACTGACTTCGCGACTTCTTTTTCAATAGCCGTTTTTATATCGTCCTTAAACAGGGCGGGTACAATGATGGCAGCCGCCAGAAAGAGAACGGCAAAAGAGCCAACAACAATCAAAAACCACTTCAGTACTTTGTTCATATACTAATCGTTAAACTGAGGAAACGCAAGTTACAAAACGGCGTAAAGTCTGGAAGATTTCACACACCGGCCTCGTTTTTCAAGCCTAAAACATCCGCAAAAACCAATCCATCAGACGTCTGGTAATACGCGAATAGGGCGGGTAGAAGGTTTGGACGGCGGTAAACCCCGATTTTTGCCTGAGTACCGCCTTTTCGTGTGAGAAGGCGATAAACCCGTGGTAGCCGTGAGATTTTCCGAAACCGCTGTGATTTACCCCTCCGAAGGGAAGTCCGTTGTGCAGGAACTGTATAGCGCAGTCGTTGATACACACGGTTCCGGAAGAAATTTCGGTGAGAAACGGTCGCCGGTCAGCGCTGGAGAAGCCAAAAAGATAAAGGGCAAGCGGTTTGGGACGGGCATTGACAATGGATATCGCCTCTTCCGGGGTGTCGTAACTTAGAACAGGTAGTATCGGGCCGAATATTTCTTCTTGCATCACCGGGCTGTCAAGGGGAACATCCCGTAGAACGACAGGGTGAAAAAATCGCTGCTGACCGTTATGCTTTCCGTCCCAGGCGACCTTCGCGCCGGCGGCAACAGTTTGCTCGACCAGCGTACTGAGGCGTTCGAAATGCCTGGAACTGACCACCCGTCCGTAGTCTGGCGATTCGATGAGTCCGCCATCCCGACCAAACATATTTCCCGCTTCTGCAATAAGGGCTTCGATCAACGGATCGGCATTCTCGCGGTGTACCAATATGTAGTCCGGCGCTATACACGTTTGTCCGCAGTTTATCAGTTTGGCGACTGCGATACGCCGGGCGGTTTCCCGGATATTGGCCGAAGAGGAAACAATCGCAGGGGATTTTCCGCCGAGTTCCAGCGTGACCGACGACAAATGATCGGCGGCTGCTTTCATGACGATTTTTCCGACCGTCGGACTTCCTGTAAAGAAGATGTGATCAAATGGGAAAGACAGCAGCGTTTCCGATACTTCGACGCCACCTTCACATACCGAGACGATGGCGGGGTCGAATACCGCCGCGCACATCTCCGCTATGAGCTGCGAGGTATTAGGGGTCATCTCCGAGGGTTTGAGAATAACACTGTTACCAGCAGCAAGGGCGGGCACGAGGGGACCAGCGGCAAGGTTGAAGGGATAATTCCACGGTGAAATAATCAGACAGGCTCCGCGAGGTTCCTTGTAAATCCAGGATCGTGTGCCCGCCATATAGAGCGGGGCATCGACCTTTGCTGGTGCTGCCCAGTCGTCGAGAGAATCGAGGGCCAGTCTGATTTCACTAAGTACCGGGAATATTTCTGTAGCGTCTACTTCGGGCGCCGGTTTTCCCAGATCGGCGTAGACTGCGTGTTGAATTCGGCTTCTGTTGTCTTTGATCCAACGACGGAGATCCCTGAGACGTTTCTTCCGTGCAGCCAGTTTTTCACTTCGCAGGGAGGTTACGCTACTGCGGCAGCGATCGAAGGTTTGTTGGAGCGAAGTAGTGGCTGTCAAGTCCAGAACGTTAGGATTCCTATGAAACCTTGTTCCGTGGCGATTAGTTCTGAAGGATCCTTACCTCAACCCGACGATTCAAGCGGTGGGCTTCAGGTGTACTATCGCGTGATAGCGGTTTTGATCCGCCGTACGCTTTTGTACGCAGGCGGTTTTTGCTCACACCCTGGCCGACCAGATAGTCTCGGACCGCCTCCACACGTTGCTGGGACAGGCGCATATTGGCGCGCGGATCTCCGAGGTAGTCCGTGTGTCCTTCAAGCTGAATAACCATGTTCGGGTTTTCGCTCATGAGTTTCACCAGCACATCGAGTTCATCATAGGAGGCAGGTTCGATCTTTGCTTTCCCAACCTCAAAAATCAGATTGTCAAGGCGCAAGACCTGTCCAGCGGTATGTGTTGGCTTGCGTTCACCCGTTGTCAGCTCGATATCCTTTACTACACGGCCATGGTCGTTCGCTGTGCTCGGGTCGAGAAGAAACTTGACGGGGACGAAGCCCGAGGCTTCTACCGTCAAGGAGTATCGCTCCTCGGCGAACATGGGGAATGAATACTGAGAATTGTTAATAACGCCAATGCGGCTGCCATAAGGAACGCTCTCGTAGACAATTCTCGCTACGACGGGCTCACGCGTTTCTGCGTTGACGATTCTGCCTTCGGCATACACAAGCGAGTCGACCTCCTGAGCGTGCGTCGAGAAGACGCACGCGCTCAGCAGGGTCAGAAGCGAATACCTGATGTTCATTTCTTAGAGCTTTTGGATTTTGAATTCCACCCTTCTGTTCTTCCGGCGTCCTTCAAGTGTAGAGTTCGGTGCGATTGGCTTGGTCTCGCCATAGAACACTACGGAAATACGATTCTTGTCTATTCCCTTGTCAAGCAGATACTGTACCACAGATGCTGCGCGACGCTCTGACAAAACAAGGTTGTATTGCTCAGGACCGGTGGCATCAGTATGTCCCGAGATCTCAATCTCCATACCCTCACGCTCTTTCAGAAGGGATACGATCCGGTTGAGTTCCGAGAAAGACTCCTGTTTCAGCGTAGCCTTGTCAAAGTCAAAGAAGATGTTGTTCAGGACGATGCTGACGTTTTCTTCGACAGTTGCCAGCTTGATCGGCTCAAGTTTGAGAACTGAGTTTTCGATGACTTCATCGTACGTGATGTTGCGCAGGTCGAGATTCTGATTTTCTGAGATACGGTTCGTCGATTCAGCGTGTACCCCGTAGAGTTGGCCTCCGGGGACGCGGATTTGGTATTCACCGGTCTCGGGATCGGACTCGGCAACGCCAAGTTCGCGGCCGTCTTCAAGCCTTTCGTAGACGATACGAGCTTGAAGGGGATTGCCAGACTCGTCGACAACCTTTCCTTTTACGACAACCCAAGGATCGACGCTGCCTTGAATAGGCAGCTTCACGCGGTAGATATCCATGTCGGTTTCGCTAACTCCGCGAGAGTAGTAAGCGTACTCGCTGGCTGCAGGGATATTGAAAAAGAGATCCTCCATCGGAGAGTTGATCTCGGGACCGAGGTTCTCGGGGTCCGACCAGTTCGTCCACGTATCATCCAGACGCGTTGAAGCGTAGATATCGCTACCGCCATATCCACTAAACCCATCGGATGAGAAATAAAGCGTCTTACCATCGGCGGCCAGGAAGGGGGCTGATTCAACTGCTGCGGTGTTGATGACATCACCGAGGTTGAGGGGTTCCGTCCAGGAGCTGTCGGGCTTCATAAACGACACATAAAGGTCACGATCTCCGTAAGAATCTTCCCGCTCGACCGACATGATCAAAACGTTCCGGGTATTCGAGAGGAAGTAGTTAGCTTTCTCGTTGAAGTTGTAGTCGTTTTCGATTTTGAGTGGCTTAGGCTTCGACCACGCGCCGCCCGTGTTGGTGCTGATCGAGACGCCGGCCTGCATTTTCCCGTTCGGGAGGTACTTGTTTCCAAGAAGCATGACCGCGGTGCGGCCATCCGGCGTCACAGATTGGATACTGTTAATGAAGTTCGGGTCGTTGTTATTGAACTCAGGACCCATATTTTTCGCCAGTGACCAGTTTCCGTTAGCGTCTAGTTCCGAGTACCAGATATCTTCCCGGTCGTTCGTACCTCCGGTATTTTCGGGGTGGTTTCGACGACTGAAGTACAAGGTTTTCCCATCGGGAGACAGAAGGGGGTTCAGTTCGGCGTACTCGCTGTTGACGTTTTCGTCCAGAGCTTCTACAATCAACCCTGACCGCAGCAGTTGCAGGGTCGGGATGTCGGCAATGATCGGATAGTTGGCGTTCGCGATCGCAATCGCATCAATGCCAAAGTAATCGGGCAACGCGCCGCCGTCGAATTCCACTTTCACCGCAGCTACCTTGTAGGGGGTCTCATCCATAAACAGGTTGAGCATCCGGCCCTTCAGGGGGATGGGTCGCGGATTGAGTGTATTAACCAGATATTCCCGGCCCGCCTCATCATAAACCAGGACGCGGTAAATAGCTCCGGGGTTATGAGATTCGGCGATCGCGATTTGCTGGATCTTCATTGGCCTTTCAAAGCCCACTTTGACGAACTCCTTCCGCTTAGGCCTGTCAGGAGCCCATGCATTTGGACTTTGTCCTCCGGCAGGAAGGACGTTTGGTTTACCGAGAATTTGTCGGGCTGAGTATTGAACGGGGGTGAGTTCGGAAGAGAACTCGAGGACCTCGGAAGCCCATTGGACTTCCTGCGCGACCGCGCCTGCTACAAAACCAACAGTCAGGAGAGCGGAGAGTAGCGGTTTTTTCATGTTTGCTACGTAGGAGTTTAAAATTGGAGGATAAACTTAGCAAAATTTTTCACGGCCTGAAATGTATACTTAACGAGTGGGGCCGACTTTTATCTTTTACTGGAGAGAGTGCTTGTCGAAAAGCAGAAATCCTACGTGTAGCAGGAACCCAAATCGGTTTTCGCGATCGTCATAATAGTTGACGCTCATCGACACCGGTCCGATAGGTGAATGCATAACCAGCCCGGCTGTTCCCGCGATGCTTACATCAGCCAGGCGATCCGAAACAAAAGCCTCCTGATTCGCGCCCTCCTGGAGGGTTTCGAGAGGTTTGAAGGCATACGCTTCAAGGCGGAAGTCGATACGGTTTCGCAAGGTAAACACATTTCGGAAACCGCCAGCGATAAAGTTAAATGCCCGGAACCTGTCGAGCAAAAGGGTAGGGCTGTCCTGAATAGGGCTGAAGTCAGGGGCGTTTACCAGTGTGCCATAGTAGTTCCGGAAGAAGGGCTGATTTGAAAAAACCGCCTTCGCATAAATACCCGGCCGATACCATCCTGCGCGGAAGTACTTTTCCCCCGTGACCTTCAGCCGGAACCACTGATGGTGTTGTTTTACCGGCCCGGGTTCGATAGAGGTGTTGCCAGGGATCAAATTTTCGTCAAGGTTGAAGTATTGGAAGGCGATTTCCAACGCCTCTCCGCTGTTGGCGTACTGCTTGCGATTGAGGCTGCTGGACGATACGATCAGTTCGGTCTTAAACCCTTTTGTAGTGAGGCGATCGAGCGTGTCGGAGCTGACGAAAACGTTGTCGTTTACATATCGGTCGAGGTTATTGAACCCTTCAGCCCGTACAATTCCTTTGAACTGGCTCCCAAGAGGCATCCCGATGTCAAAACCAAGTTTGCGGTTTACCCGCCGCAAAACGGTAGGGCGCTCTGTTTCATATAACAGGTCTCCTCCCTCCAGATAGTCCCATCGGTGGAACCCGAGATAGGGCTCAAAATAAAATTGAAAGGGATAGTCTATTCGCGCGCGGAGGTTAGCCGACTTGTAGAAATTGCCTGTCTGAAATCCGCTGTAAAGGTGGAGGAGTTGGCGATTAAAGCTGAAGAGGTTAAGGCCAAGGTAGATGTTGCTGATGTTTCGCGAAGCAATTACACCACCGAAGTCGACCTGGAAATTTTTCTGCGGGCGTCGTGTGAGCTTAAATGCGTAGCGGTTCGTGGTTGTGTCAAAAAGGATGTTGGGATAGACATTATTGAAATAGTCTTCGGAGACCAGTCGGAAGTAGCCCCGTTTAATAAGCGCCAGACTCATCGAATCGCGCTTCTTCTCATTGTAACGAAAGATGCGCTGGATATACTTGCGTTGGTTAGTGTTGAATCCTTCAAAGCGAACGGCGTTGAAGTTCATTTCCGGGGCGCTGTTCAGGAAATGCTCGCGTTTTGTGCGCAAATCGTCAGCGGGTACCTGGCGGACTGTCTTCCTTTTGATATCGTCCATCTGACGAAGGGTCTGGACATACCCGCTGTCGATAAGGGCGCGGGCGCGGTTGAAATCAAAGGCTGTATAGCCCGTCAGGTTAGGCTGAATATAGACGCCGTTGTCGGGTACCCGGCCGGGGTCCGACTTGTCGAGGAGGAGGAAAAGCAATGAGTTTGCGATTAACTTTTCGTCCAGACTATAGGGATAGTCATTGTAAACTTTCGCCGAGACATTTACTCCGATGATCACATCCGGCTCAAACTCCTGCTGCGCAACGTCGACAGGAAAGTTGTTGTAAACCCCACCGTCGAAGAGGTATTTTCCCTCGATGCGGATGGGATTGTAAAAATAGGGCACGGTCTGGGTTGCGCGGACGGCGTCGCTGAGTATTCCGTCCTTGAGGATCACCTGGTTCTGGGTGAAGATGTCGGCGGCCACCATGCGCAAGGGGACGAACAAGCTGTCAAAATTGTCTTTGCACACCGCTGAGGCGCGGCCAAACATCTCGGCAAAAGCATAGTTTATCGACACATCGCTCGCGATGCTTGTATTCAACTGCAGATTGAGGATGGAATCGAGCGATAAATTCAGTTTGAGGAAATGTGGGTGGGGGCTGCTTTCATGATAATAATAGTTGAGGCCCTGCTCGGGCAGCCCGTTGACCAGACGTAGGAAATGCTCGGACAAAGCCATGGCTTCGATTTCCTGAGGGCTCATTCCCGCGGCATAGCAAGCGCCGATGATCCCGCCCATGGAGGTGCCGACGATATAGTCGACCGGAACCCCGTTTTCTTCAAGCGCTTTGAGGACCCCGATGTGAGCCAACCCCTTGGCTGCGCCACCACTCAGGACGAGACCAACACTCTGACCCCGAACAGGGAGAGAGGGAAGGGAAAAGAAGAGAAGAAGAATGAGGGCAATTCGCGTCATAGACGAGGATCAGCATTCCTTCATCATTTAACAAAAAAAGTGAAAGAATATTGCTGATCCTAACGACGAGCGACGGGAATGTCGTTAACGTGCCGATGCGAACGTATCACCCTCTTCATTGAAGGGAATTGCTTCCAGCCGGGCAATCCAGGAATCGCGCTCCGATTCAAACTGCGCACGATACTCGTCCTTAATGGGTTGTGACGGCGGTAACTCTACACGAAGAGCGTCGACCTGTACCCCGTTCTTCCAGAAACGGTAGCACAGATGGGGTCCGGTTGCAAGTCCCGTACTTCCGACATATCCGATAACCTGCTCCTGTTTCACTTTGACACCCGCGCGAATTCCGCTGGCGATCTTCGACATATGGAGATATTGCGTGGTGTAGGTAGCATTATGGCGGATCTTCACATAGTTTCCGTTGTTCGACGTGTACTTGGCTTCCACGACGATACCATCCCCAACCGAGCGGATCGGAGTCCCTGTGGGCGCGGCGAAATCCGTTCCGAGATGGGGTTTCCAGCGCTTTTGAACCGGATGGAAACGGGCTTTGGTGTAACGCGAACTGATCCGGGTATACTGGATAGGGTATTTCAGCAGGGCCTTGCGAAGGCTCTTGCCGTCTTCATCAAAATAGTCCACTCCTTCGCCCTGATCGAAAGGAAACGCATAATACGGTTGTCCGAAGTGTTCGAAGTAAATGGCATTGATGCTACCAATTCCGATGCTTTTTCCTTCTACCAGGCGCTCTTCGTAAACAAGCTTGAATTTATCGCCGCGCTGCAAACGTTCAAAGTCGACCTGCCAACCGAAGACATCGACGAACCGGTTAGTAAGCTCGGCAGGCATGCCGAGCGCATGCATGCTGGCCGCGAGGCTGGAGTGAATGACGCCACTTACCGATTTCTCTACGGTCACGACTTCGCGCCGTCCCACGTCTACCGAGAGAGAATCCTCAAAACGAAGGATGATGTATTCAATAGGATTCGGCTCGTAGACAAACGCCTTCGCCTTTGTGATTGAATCCTGATTGGCAATGATGGTGTACTTGCTGTTGGGAGTGATTTTGCGCGGATCGAAGACACTCCGCGATACCTGCGATACCTGGTGAATCAAATTTGCAGGAACGTTATAAGCGTGCAGAATCTCGCCGAGAAACTGATTGCGCTTGATCTTGTCCTCGATGACAACATGGTCATCCTCGAGCACCATGCCGTATAGCGTCTTGGGTTCCCTGGGCTCTTCGACCACGACCGAGTCAGCAACCTCTGCCATGACTTCGGGTTCGGGTTCGTCGTTTTGCGGGAAGTACTTGTTCGTTACAAAAAATGCTCCGCCTGCCAGCGCGCCCAGGAGCAACAGGCCAAAAAATTTCTTCACCATTTCGCCTCGCGTTTAAAAAATGTGCCGTTCGCCAAAGATAATCAGTTTAACCAGAATTCCTTGGCAGAAAAATTCAGAACGTGCTCTAGGTCAAAGAAATGTCCGAGGTCATTTAAACCAAAAACCTCGCCCGCCACAGCCTGTTTTCAGGCGCCGGAAAGTCAGTTCGTGGTATTTGAACCTTGGTTTGCGTACAACCTGTTGTAAGTTTTTTTACCGGTTTCGAGGAATTCAACGAAATCCTTTACATCGCGGTCGTAACCATAAGGCCACGCCAGAACCCGCTCGTCTTTCCCCACCAGAACGTAGAAGGGTTGTGCGTTATTATTCAGTCTTGTAATCTGAAGGTCGGCGTTCTGTTTACCAATGGTCTTTTTGACTTTGTTGTCATACGACGACACGTACCACTCCGACTCGGGAAGTTCCGTTTTGTCATCAACGTACAAGGCGACGACTACGAAATCATTGCGAAGGCGTTCCAGAACTTCGGGATGTGACCACACTACGGCCTCCATCTCTCGGCAGTTGGTACAGCCGTGCCCGGTAAAATCGATAAACAGCGGCTTGTTTTGAGCCCTTGCGCAGGCCAGGGCTTGCTCGTAATCGAAGTATCCCTGAAGTCCGTGGGGGAGATGAAGAAACTCCCCGTACTTTGGCTGATCACAAATCTCGTTGGGAGTATCGTTTTGAAGGGCTCCCACCAGGTTGAAATCGTGGGTATGCATCGGGGGAAGATATCCCGCCAGGGCTTTAAGCGGAGCTCCCCATAATCCGGGAATAAGGTAGATCACGAACGTAAAGGTACAGATGGCCAGGATGAGCCGGGGCACGCTGACCTTCTCGACAGGAGAATCACCGGGAGTTCGGATTTTGCCGAGGAAGTAAAAGCCGAGAATGGAGAAGATGACAATCCAAATGGCGATGTTGAGGTCGCGGTCGAGAATGCCCCAGTGGTAGGTCTGGTCGGCAATGCTGAGAAACTTGAAGGCAAGGGCGAGTTCAAGCAAACCCAGGACAACCTTTACGGTATTGAGCCAACCGCCAGACTTCGGTAATCCTTTCAGCCATTCCGGAAATACGGCAAACAGCGCAAAAGGGACAGCAAAGGCCAAGGAATACGCGACCATCCCCAGAATGGGTTTTATAACTTCTCCACCGGCCGACAACACCAGGACGTTGCCGACGATAGGGATGGTGCATGAAAATGATACAAGCACCAGCGTTGCCGACATAAAGAAAATGCCAGCCAGCCCGCCCTTTTCGGCAGCCCGGTCAGCTTTGTTCACCCACTTGTACGGGGCGTTGATTTCGAACAAGCCAAGAAAAGAAAGGGCGAAGGCGATAAAAATGAAGAATACCAGCAAGTTGGGAAGCCAATGCGTGGCGAGGGCGTTCAAACCATCGGCCCCGAACGCCAGCGCGAACGCCGTGCCGGCTATGGTGTAGATGACAATTATCGATAGTCCAAACCAGGTTGCATTGCGGACTCCTTCGCTGCGTGTCTGATTGTCCTTGAGAAAGAAGGTGACGGTCATCGGAATCATCGGAAAGACGCAAGGAGTCAGCAGAGAAGTCAGACCCAACAGAAAAGCCAGAATCATGTACCCGACCAGCGACTTGTGATCATCCGCAGCCTCGCCATCGAGTACAGAAGGATCGAGTATAGGGCCTTCTACTTCGGCAGTTACCGATGCTGCGCCCGAAATCGAGTCATTGGCAATGCTGCTGTTCTCGTTCCCACTGTCGGAAGGTATCTGAGTATCAGCCTTAGCCACTTCATCTACTTTTTGCGGCTCGGCAGGGACGTTTTTCTTTGTTTCCGCGACGGCTGCCGGGGCCGCACCGTTGACCTTAAGATCTGAAAAAGTAAAGTCGGCTTCGAAAGGGATGCATTTGCCTTCGATTTCCGTACACACCTGGCCTTCAATAGCTCCGGTAAGAGCGACCGGGGCTGCCTTCACCCGGAAGCGCTGACGAAATTCACCTCGGTTCTCGAAGATCTTTACGTCACAACCGAAGATTTCGTCGTATTTGGCCTTGGGATTAATCGAGCGAAGCGGACCGACTGGTTCAATGTTGCTTGCTTCGTCAATTCGCACTTCGGTCACGAGCGGACCGCAATCCGGATCAAAATCCGTTGCGTACACATACCACTGGTTATCGACAGAAGCGCGAAAAACAACCTCTACCTCATCGCCAACCTTTGCTTCCGTTTTGGAAAGTTCGATTTCCCAGGTAACCGGCGTTAGGATCTGTGAGTAGGCGGTATAGCTGGTAAGGAAAAGAAGTAAAGGAAAAAAAGTCTTGGCCAGTGAATTCATACGTTGCAAAGTTCCTTTGATAACGCTGCGGTTGCTTAAAAAGTTGGTTGTATCCAACAACGGCTGCCCGCCTTAGAAATCGATATCCGGCTGATGCCTGAGAAGATCTTCAAACGTTTCGCGATGCCGAATGACATGGGCCTGACCGTTATAGATCAGTACTTCAGCCGGGCGCAACCGGGAGTTATAGTTAGAAGCCATCGAGAATCCGTATGCTCCGGCATTCTTGATGGCGAGCAGATCGCCCTCGCGAACCTCGTTAAGTTTCCGGTCAGAGGCAAATGTATCAGTTTCACAGATATAGCCCACGATGGTGTAGACTTTTTGCGGTCCTGTCGGATTGGAGATGTTCACGATATCGTGCCAGGCATCGTACATCATCGGCCGGGCGAGATGATTAAAGCCGGAATCAACGCCAACGAAAGTGAGAAGGGGCGTAGGCTTCACCACATTGACTCTAGCCAGAAGGATGCCCGCTTCACTTACAATGAATTTTCCGGGTTCGAAGTGCAGTTCCAGCTTCCGGCCGTAGCGTTGACAAAACGCATTGAATTCGCGCGTGAGTTTAAGACCGAGGTCATAAATGTTAGTCGTAGCGTCACCTTCCTTATAAGCGACTTTAAAGCCGCTTCCCATATCGATGAATCGCAGATCAGGAAAATCAACGGCAATATCGAACAACACCTGGGCCATCTTGAGAAAGACTTCGCTATCGGTGATATCTGAACCAGTGTGAACGTGCAATCCATTTATCCGCATATGGTATCGCTGAACCACCCGTTTGATTTCCGAAAGCTGTGCGATCGATATTCCGAATTTTGAGTGGGTATGGCCGGTCGAGATTTTGTAGTTGCCTCCTGCCATGATGTGGGGGTTCAATCGAACGCTGCAGGGATAGGTATCGCCATACTTGCTGCCGAATTTCTCAAGCGTAGGAATGTTGTCGATGTTAATCGTTAGCCCGAGCGCTACGCATTCGACGATCTCGTCGAACGAAACGCCGCTTGGGGTATACATGATCTGCTTGGGCTCAAAGCCGGCATGGAGAGCGAGTTTGGCCTCTTCGATGGAAACGACGTCGACATCGGAGCCGGCGTTCCGCAGCAGCTTCAGGACGGAGAGATTCGTCAACGCCTTAGCCGCGTATTTTATTCTGACATCCGAAGCGGAAAAGGCTGTGCGTATAGCCTTTAGCTGATGCAGTATTTTGTGTCCGTCGTAAACGTACAGCGGTGTCCCATACTTGCCGGCAAGATCGGCGATGTCAATATCCTGAATTCTGTAGCTGCCTCCGAAGAGTTCCATTCGTTAACACTTAAGATAAGGCATAAATATATAGCTGATTTGAGGATATTGACACCGGAGGAGTGATTTCTCTTTCAATTGGTGCGGTATTGTTAGCTTTGCCGGTGACTAATAACTTATCATATGGAACTGCACTACCGTGAACGCGGCGAAGGAAAACCTCTTTTACTTCTCCATGGTATTTTCGGGTCGGCCGACAACTGGTTGACCTTTTCGCGCTCCTTGTCGGATCAGTATCGAAGCTACTCCGTCGATTTGCGAAACCATGGGCAGTCTCCTCATGATCCGGTGTTCGACTACCCTGCGATGGTCGAAGACGTAAAGCTTTTCATCGAAAAACACGGATTGGAAAACCCTGCCATAATAGGGCATTCGATGGGCGGGAAAGTAGCGATGAACTTTGCTGTCGCCTATCCCGATCTGCTGAGTCGCCTTGTCGTCGTCGACATCGCACCGCGATTCTATGATCTATCGGATTACCCTATTCTGGATGGATTGAAGGCGATCCCGGTTACCGAAATCAATACGCGCCAGGAAGCAGACGAGGCGTTGGCGACTTATGTGCCCGAGGCCGATGTGCGGCAATTCCTTTTGAAGAATCTCCAGCGAGTGCCGGAAGGAGGGTTTCGATGGAAACTCAACCTGGCGGCAATCGACGAAAACATTGAAAAGGTTGGGCATGACCTGGCTTTCGAAGGGAAATTTGAAAAGCCGACGTTGTTTGTAAAAGGAGGCCGCTCCAACTACGTGCGCGATAAGGATGTACCGCGTATCCGCGAGATTTTCCCTCAGGCCGAAATAGAAACGCTTGATGCCGGCCATTGGGTACCTGCGGAGAAGCCCGAAGAGTTTGCCACGCTGCTCAGGAAGTGGCTGGCGTCGTAGTTAACTCCGCCGGAGGAGTAATGAGGCCCATTGGTCCCGCTGGTCACGGGCTACCTCATTCAATTGAAGCGGAAAGGCTTTGTCAAGAAGGTCGGGAATATCCGTCGAAAAGAAACCACTAAGCAATAGATGTCCGCCCGCTTTGAGATGACTCGCATAGGCCGACATTTCATCCAGGAGAACATTTTTGTTGATGTTAGCCAGAATGATGTCGTAGGGGGGGTGCAGGCTTACTTCCGAGATTTTGCCTTTTTGGATCCGGATATCGGGGCAACCGTTGATAGTCTTGTTTTCGTTTCCGTTCTCGACACTCCAATCATCGATATCAAACGCATCGACTTCGGCGGCGCCAAGCTTCGAAGCAAGGATTGACAGGATTGCCGTTCCGCACCCGGCATCCATGACCTTTTTGTCTCGATGAGGCAGGTCGAGCATCGCCTTGATCATCAGCCAGGTCGTTTGGTGATGCCCCGTCCCAAACGACATTTTCGGTGTGATGATGATTTCGTACGGATAGCTTTGGGACAGGGAATGAAAATCCGCGCGAATAACACAGCGATTGTCTACGACGATTGGCTCAAAACTTTTCTCCCACTCCTCATTCCAATTTTTTCTTGGGACCTGGGAGTAGGCGAAAGAAATCGCCGTTGTAGCTGCATATTTCTCGCGGATTTCTTCAGCCGCAGCGCGATCGAATGACTCTCCTTCCGCATATGCTTCGATGCCATCATCGTGCTCGAGAAAGGTGTCAAAGCCTGCCTCCGCTAGTTCAGCAATAAGGAGTTCGTTGAATGACGGATCGCAGGTTACCCGAAGACAAGTGTGGTACATTGAGCAGGCTTACGCCATAGATTTGATAATGTCCGTGAATTCGCGTGACTTCAGGGAAGCTCCTCCGACAAGGCCTCCGTCGACATCGGCGCAGGCGAAAAGTTCTTTTGCATTGCCGGCGTTTACACTTCCACCGTACAGGATCGAGACGTTATCGGCGACCGACTGATCGTATTTATCGGCGATGTGTTTGCGGATAACCGCGTGCATAGCCTGTGCCTGTTCTGCCGTGGCCGTCTTCCCGGTGCCGATCGCCCATACGGGCTCATAGGCAATAATTATCTTTTCAAGCGTGGCGGCGTCGAGGTGGAACAGGGCCTCCTCAACTTGTTGCTTGACAAGTTGTTCGTGGCCATTCTTTTCGCGCACATCGAGCGGCTCACCGCAGCAGAAGATGGGGGTGAGACCGAATTTCAAGGCTATGTCAACTTTCTTCGCGAGCAGCTGATTGTCTTCATGGAAATATTGACGCCGTTCACTGTGACCCAAAATCACATAGGGAATTCCGATCGACCGGAGCATAGGGGCCGACACTTCGCCGGTGTATGCCCCCGCTTCATGTTCGCTGCAGTTCTGGGCGCCTACTTCAATGCGAGTGTTCTTGCCGAGCTGGTTTTTGATAGGGTGCAGATAGGGGAAGGGAACACAGAGGATTACGCGAACGTTGGTTGTAACCTCATCTTCAACCATACCCATCACTTCAGAAGCAAGAATTCCTGCTTCCTCAAAGTTCTTGTTCATTTTCCAGTTACCGGCAACAATCTTCTTACGCATACAGTCAAATTTTAGGTACTATCGTGTTTAAAGGTGCCAAATATACTACGATCCTCTATCGCACCTTCGGTTTATAGTTTGATTTTTTGAATATCTCCTGCGCATCGGGGGTTGCCATTAGTTCGGGCAGAGACACTTCGGGGTGGCGCTTCATATAGGCTTTGACAATTTCCCATCCTACCCACTGGCCAATGCGCCCCGGACACTTTTCGCCTACCTCAAGCGTCTTGGGCCGGTCGCCCAGGTAAGCGCGTTTTGTCATGTTACTCGTTGAGTACAAAACCTGGTCCTCGATAAGTCTCGCCCATATAAGGTCCTGATTCCGATGAGCGCCTTCTATTTCTTCGCGAGTATACCAGATGAGGATACTGTCGGGGGTACAGGGCACCATGTGCTTGGCGAAGTAGAACGACTTTCCGTAGGCTACCATATCGGCGAGGACGCTCTTGTCGCTGACATCGGTTTGGTTAAAGTGGTTATCGATTCCGAAGATGAGTAAAACCGACGGCACGATATCATGGGGATCGTACCGACGTAGCAAGTACTCATAGGTTTGAGGACGGTATTTCGCTCCGGGCCCGAGGAAAAAGTCAAGACTGATCAATAC
Organism: uncultured Roseivirgaceae bacterium; assembly: GCA_964532595.1. Classification (GTDB taxonomy): domain Bacteria; phylum Bacteroidota; class Bacteroidia; order Cytophagales; family Cyclobacteriaceae; genus Chryseosolibacter. The sequence goes on along the minus strand of CAZHIQ010000005.1, from coordinate 15,516 downwards.
AACGGAATCTGAAACGTACATGTCGGTATCGAGGCCCGTGATAAGTGTCTTTACCTTCGGCGGTGTGAAGTCAGGATAGTAGTATTTCACATTTGCGAACGCGCGCTCAAACTGTTCCTTCAAGTCAGACCCGTCTCCAAAAACTGCGCGCGTCTCCTGTAGCAGGGTATCAATGCCCGGGTGGTTAAAGCGCCGAAAGATCTCATTAATGAATACCGAGTCGTCGGGATAAGCCTGCCGCCTCAGCATGATGTCGCGAATAAGCGGTTCACGCGAAAGAAAGTCGACCAGGTCTGCCTTTGAACGGAAACTGCCCAGGGTGTCTTCGAGACGCTCGTAAGAGAGCTGGATGTCGGAAGGAGAGACCTTCGGAACAAATACGCACTCTTCGCGGTCTGTGCCGCAGGCCCAAAGAAGACAGGCGCCTAAAAAAATGTAAACTCGGTTCATGGGCTGCAAAAATAGTGAATTGCTGTAAAAGGCTTTGCCCCTGCAATCGGACCAGCGTTAGAAAGTGAGCCGTGCGACCGGCTTCCTGCGGGTAAGTCGCGCACTCTTTACTTCTTTTTCGACGTATACGTGCACAATGTTGGATTGATCGTCATAGGTCTCCATAATTACGTCGTTCATGATCTCAATGGTCTTCCACGGCGCTGCCCGTGCAACTTCTATGTAGAAGACAAAGGCATCGCCGTCCAACTCATGTCCGAGGTAATTCAGCGCATGCTGTTTCCCGTCAAGCGAAATTCTGAGGTGCCGATCTAAATATTCCTTCATCATGTCATCGAGCTGTTTTTTCGAGCCGGGATGAAGCACATCCAGAGAAGGCACATCAAAGGCGCTTTTTAATGTCAGCTCCAAATCATCGGTGAAGACGCGCATCATGATTTCAAGCGCCTGGTCGCTACGGTCATACTCAATTTCTGTGACGGACACATGGATGGGGTGAGCCGAACAGAGGCAGGAGAAGACGGCAGCGATGACGTTGTAGAATAACAGCATATTACAAATGTACGGGTTCCAACACACTCCAAGGCAAAACAGCTGCGAAACCCCTTAACTTCGGTAAACCGGGCCCCACCCAAAAATCGAAAATTCGCCGTATACTTGATGCCGGGAAAGCGAACACTCGCTTCATTCTGTCTCTTAATCAACTTCGCATGAGTGAATTCGAACTTTACTTCGGCCTTGGAAAAGATCACATCCTTGACTCGAACGGCTATGATCATATTCTGTTCGTTATCGCGTTGTGTATTTTGTACTCCTTAAGGGAATGGAAGCAGGTGCTAATCCTGGTGACGGCCTTTACCCTGGGCCATTCAATCACGCTTGCTCTGGCTACGCTCGATATCATCAGGGTGAATGCGGACGTGATCGAGTTTCTTATTCCTGTCACCATCCTGGTCACGGCTGTTTCGAATATCCTCAGAAGGGAGAGTACGGTTAGCGGTCGCGCCTTGCAGCTTAACTATGCCTATGCGGCTTTTTTCGGCCTGATTCATGGTATGGGGTTTTCAAATTACCTCAAGAGTATTCTCGGGCGTGACGAGACGATTATTACACAACTTCTTGCTTTTAATCTTGGCCTTGAGCTGGGGCAGATTATTATTGTAGCGATATTTCTGGTCGTCGGCTTTCTGCTAACGGAGTTCCTGAACGTCAGCCGACGCGACTGGAAGATGGTAATTTCTTCGGCGGTGGCGGGGATTGCCGTAATCCTGGTAAAGGATACGATATTCTGGTAGTCTATTGGTAACTCATTAACCACACATACATGAATCGGATTCTAATAATCATGATGGTGTTGGGTGCGCATGGCTTATACGCGCAGACACCGCAGTGGCAGGGCAAGTTCGAACAGCTTGAGTATCTGTTGCCTACTCCCAACGAATACCGCACAGGCTCCGGAGCCCCCGGCCCTGCGTACTGGCAGCAACAGGCTGACTACGACATTACAGTAGAGCTGAACGACGACAACCAGAGTATTACAGGTTCCGAGACCATTACGTATCATAATAACTCGCCCGATCGGCTGCGCTATCTCTGGTTACAACTCGACCAGAATATTCTCTCAGACGAAAACACGCTGGCTACTACCGCCACTGACCGTGTGGTTGATTCTGCAGCTGCCAAGACGTTCGCACCAAAGGTCTCGGATTTCAAAGGAGGATTTAATATCAAGTCGGTGACGGATGCATCGGGCAAACCGATTCCCTACTTTATCAATAACACCATGATGCGCGTCACTCCGGCAGAGCCGTTAAAAAGTGGCGACAAGTATGTCTTCAAAGTTGAATGGTCGTACAACATCAACGATCGGAACATTTTCCGCCAGCGCAGTGGCCTCGAATATTTTCCCGAAGACGGGAACTACCTTTACACAATAGCGCAGTTCTTTCCGCGGATGTGTGTGTATGATGACTATAACGGTTGGCAGAACAAGCAGTTTCTCGGCACGGGTGAATACGCTTTGCCCTTTGGCGATTATAAGGTACGCATTACAGTTCCTGCGGATCATATCGTAGCAGCAAGTGGTGTGCTGCAGAACCCGCGTGAAGTCCTCACACCGAAGCAATTTGAGCGTCTTGAGAAAGCGCGCACTACCTTTAATAAGCCCGTCTTCGTTATCACCGAGAAGGAGGCGATCGCCAATGAGAAGAGCCGGTCGAAACAAAAAAAGACCTGGGAATTCCATGCTGAAAACGTACGGGACTTTGCATTCGTCAGCTCGCGGAAATTCATATGGGATGCGATGGCGGTGAAGATCGGTGACAAGACGCCGCTTGCCATGTCGCTTTACCCCAAGGAAGGCAACCCTCTCTGGGAGCGGGAGTCGACAATAGCCGTTAAGAACACCCTCGAGGTCTATTCCCGCATGTCGATCGAGTATCCCTACCCGGTGGCTATCTCCGTACATACCGCAAGTATAGGTATGGAATACCCGATGATTTGTTTCAATTTTGGAAGACCTAATAAAGATGGTTCCTATTCCGCATTGGTACGCCAGGGAATGATAGGGGTGATTGTTCATGAGATCGGGCACAACTTCTTCCCGATGATCGTCAATAGCGATGAGCGTCAGACACCATGGATGGATGAAGGGATTAATTCATTCCTGCAATTGATTACGGAACTCGAGCGGTATCCGGACATCAACTGGACACGAGGTAAACCATCGGCTATTGTCAATTACATGAAAGGCAACCCGGCAATCCAACGTCCGTTAATGACCAATTCGGAGCAGATCATTCAGTTGGGGGCCGAGCAGTACGCGAAGGCGGCTACGGCGTTGTATATACTTCGCGAGACGGTTATGGGACGGGAGCTTTTCGATGCTGCATTTAAGGAATATTCCGAACGTTGGGCATTCAAACATCCGATGCCGGCCGATTTCTTCCGGACGATGGAAGATGCTTCGGGAGTAGATCTAGACTGGTTCTGGCGCGGATGGTTTTACACTACGGATGCCAATGACCAGACGCTGGAGGAAGTTAAGTGGTACCGCCTCGACGAAGGAAAGTCCGCTCCCGAAAGCAAGGGTGCCCGCGCTTCCCAGGGCGACCTGGCCAAGTCTCAGGAACGCAACGCCGACTTCAGCAATGGCCCGCAGCCGTTGCGTCTTACAGAAACCGACCCTCGATTCTACGGTGAGTTCCGAAGCCGCGTCGACGACAAGGAAATTATGGCGAAGCTGCGCAACAAGAATATCTATGAGATTACGGTTTCCAATAGTGGAGGTCTCGTCATGCCAGTGGTAATCGAATGGCGCTATAAGGATGGAACCAGTGAAACAGAGGTAATTCCTGCGGAGGTATGGCGGTTGAACGAACAACGCTTTACCAAAGTCTTTATTAAAGAGAAGGAAGTAACGCAGGTGATGCTCGACCCGAACCTGGAGACAGCCGACATTAATATTGCGGATAATGTTTTCCCGCGGGCACAATCACCGTCGCGCTTCGATCAGTTCAGAAAGAAATCAAATTAGGATAGTTCCTCCGGATAAGACCGCGTGGAGGAGGATGGTAAACGTAAGAGTGTATGCGCAAATTGATAAAGTTTATTGCACTTGTTTTTCTGGTATTACTCACGGTTCGCGCTTTCGCGCAACAGCCTGGCTGGCAAGGAAAGTTCGAACAACTCGAACAGCTGTTGCCGACGCCTAACTCCTACCGCGGTGCTTCCGGAGCACCCGGTCCGGCTTACTGGCAGCAGCGTGCCGACTACGAAATAGATGTGGAGGTCAATGATGAAACACAAGTCCTTACAGGTCGCGAAACTATTACGTACTACAATAACTCGCCGGAGACCCTCCGGTATCTCTGGCTTCAACTCGACCAAAACATTCGGGCTCCGGGCAGCCTGGCAGACCAAACGCAGACCGGAGCCGTAATCGATTCTATACCCGCTTACTTTCTCACCGAGGCAACGGGTCTGCAGACCTCCGACTATAAAGGCGGATATAACATCGAGTATGTGCGTGACAGGAGCGGAAAGAATCTTCGCTATGTTATCAACCAGACCATGATGCGCGTTGACCTTCCGACGCCGCTCAAGTCGGGAGAGAAGTTCATATTCTCCGTTGCGTGGAGTTACAAAGAGTATGACCGCCTGGTATTCGATGGACGCGGGGGTTATGAATATTTCCCTGAAGACGGAAACTACGTATACACCTTCGCCCAGTGGTTTCCGCGGATGTGTGTCTTTGACGACTATGAAGGCTGGCAGAACAAACAGTTTTTTGGTCGTGGAGAGTTTGCTCTAACCTTCGGAGATTACAAGGTACGCATCACCGTGCCATCCGATCATATCGTAGGCGCTACGGGCTGGCTTCAAAATCCTCAGGAGGTATTGACCCGTGAACAGCAGGAGCGCTTCCGGAAAGCCCAGCAGACATTCGACAAACCTGTTTTCATAGTAACGGAGAAAGAAGCGCGACAAAAAGAAAAGCAACGCTCGCGTCAAAAGGCAACCTGGGTATTTCATGCGGAGAATGTTCGCGATTTTGCTTTTGCGCATTCGCGGAAATTTATCTGGGATGCCATGGCGGTAAAGATTGGTGACAAAACACCCTTGGCACAGTCGCTCTATCCGAAGGAGGGTAATCCCCTCTGGGAGAAGGAATCTACCCTTGCGGTGAAAAACACTCTCGAACTTTACTCGGAGCGCACATTTGATTATCCGTATCCGACAGCGATCTCCGTGCACTCGGCCCATCAAGGCATGGAGTATCCGATGATCTGCTTTAATTATGGCCGACCTGACAAGAATGGAAAGTATTCGCAGCAGACCCTTACGGGAATGGTGAATGTGATTATCCACGAAGTGGGTCACAACTTCTTCCCGATGATTGTCAACTCGGATGAACGTCAGTGGTCATGGATGGATGAGGGTCTGAATACGTTCCTCGACAAGGAAACGCTACGGCTCCGTTATCCGCATCTTTGGACCGGAACGCGGGGCACTCCCCGGGGCATCGTTCCTTTTATGCGCGGGGATAAGTCAGAGATGCGACCCATCATGGCGACTTCCGATAACATTCGTGGATCAGAGTTCGGGCCCAACGCCTATTACAAACCTGCGGCGGCATTGACGATCTTGCGGGAAACTGTGATGGGGCCTGAATTGTTCGACGAAGCATTCCGCGAGTATGCCCGCCGTTGGGCCTTCAAGCACCCGAAACCCGCCGATTTCTTCCGTACGATGGAGGATGCCTCCGGCGTTGATCTCGATTGGTTCTGGCGCGGTTGGTTTTACAGTACCGATCACGTCGATGTCGAAGTCGCAGATGTCAAGTGGTTTAAAGTAAGAGAAAAGGTCACCGATCCGGAGTCGAAAAACCCGCGCGTGCAGAACGGAACGCTTAAGTCGGGAGCAGGTAACGATGATCAGGGCCAACAGGATTTCAGCCAGGGTCCGCAGGAACTCACTTTGACCGATACACCCGAGCGGTTGTATGGTGAGTTTCGCAGCAGAGTAAATGACTCAGAGATCCGCCGCCAACTCGCAGGTAAACACATCTATGAAGTAACGTTCATTAACCGGGGAGGCCTTGTCACACCCATCGTCATCGAGTGGACATTCAGCGATGGAAGTACGGAAACGGAAACCATCCCCGCAGAGATCTGGCGATTGAATGAATCGCAGGTGACCAAAGTCTTTATCAAGGACAAAGAGGTGACCCGTCTTGTCTTTGATCCTAACCAGGAGCTGGCTGACGTCGAAGTTCAGAACAACGTCTTCCCGCGCGAACAGGAGTCAAGGTTTGACCGGTTCAGAAGAGGGGAGTGAAAAGGGCGCGTTAACGTTGCCGCCGGAAATGATAATGCCTATCTGACGACCGGCAAAGCGTTCGCGGCTTTTCAGAACGGCCGCCAACGCGACAGCACCGGAAGGCTCGACAACGGTCTTGAGGCGTTCCCAAAACAAGCGCATGGCCGCGACGATTTCCTGATCGGATACCGTGACAATATGATCGACGGTGTCGCGGATGATTGAGAACGGCTTGTCACCCAGCGTTGCCAGTAATCCATCAGCGATGGAGTTGGCCTGCGATGGCTCGATGCTTCCACTTTTCAGCGATCGGTAAGCATCGTCAGCACCTTCGGGCTCCGCGCCTACCACGACGGTCTGAGGTGAAAAATATTTGGCCGCGAGCCCGGTTCCGGCAAGGAGACCACCCCCGCCGACAGGTGCGACGATTATATCGAGCCCCGGGTTGGCCTCAAACAACTCTTTGGCTGCCGTGGCCTGGCCGGCAATGACGTTTTCATTGTTGAAAGGATGGATAGGGGTCGCACCGGTTTTTCGAATTACGTCGTCAAGCATCGCTTCCCGAGCCTGAAGACCAGGCTCGCACTCAAAGATGTTTCCTCCGAAGGCCTCAACACCGCGCTTCTTGATCACCGGTACAGTGCGGGGCATGACGATATGCGCCGGAATGTTCAGGATGCTGGCAGCGCGTGCGAGGGCCTGGGCATGGTTACCGCTTGAATGTGTGGCGACACCCTTTGCGCGCTGATCAGCGGTGAGTAAAAGTGTGGCGTTCATTGCACCACGCGCCTTGAACGCCCCTCCCTTTTGCAGATTCTCAGCTTTGAAGTAGAGGGAACTCCCAGCGATAGCGTTGATACTGGCCGATGTCAGCACCGGAGTGCGATGAACATAGGGCAAGATCCGATTATGTGCGTCTTCAATTGTGTCACGCGTTATCATAGAAATGTTTTAATGAGCGTCAAGCCAGTTTTTCCCTACACCCACTTCGACTTCCATAGGAACTTCGAGCGACACAGCATCCCGCATCAGCCGCGCGATATTTTCTTTGACCACGTCGATCTCATCGCGGTGGACATCGAACACCAGTTCGTCATGTACCTGCATGATCATACGGGTCTTGAGCTTCTGCTGCGTTAGCCACTCGTGAATGTTTACCATGGCTATCTTGATAATATCGGCAGCGGTTCCCTGAATAGGAGCGTTGATGGCGTTTCGTTCCGCGAACCCCCGCGTTGCCATATTTCGTGAGTTGATGTCGCGGAGATAGCGCCTGCGGCCCATGAGCGTTTCGACGTATTCTTTCTCGCGTGCCGTATTGATAGCATCGTCCATATACCGCTTGATCGCCGAGAATTCCTGAAAGTAAGCCTTGATTATCTCGGTCGCTTCGCTTCGTGGAATGCGCAGGTTTTGAGCAAGACCGAAAGCGGTGCTGCCGTATAGAATGCCGAAGTTCACCTCCTTGGCCTTCCGGCGCATATCAGGAGTAACGTCTTCCAACGCAACTTTGAACACCTTAGCTGCGGTGGTTGTGTGGATATCGCGTTTCGATCGAAAGGCTTCAATCATTGTCTCATCTTTCGCGAACGATGCGGCTATTCGCAATTCGATTTGAGAATAGTCTGCCGACATGAAAAGATACTCCTCGTTTCGTGCCACGAATGCTTTCCGAATCTGGCGACCTTTCTCCGTTCTGATGGGGATGTTCTGAAGATTGGGATTATTCGAACTCAGGCGCCCGGTCACAGCCCAGGCCTGCCGATAGTCGGTGTGTATCCGACCGTCGTACTGACTGATCATCCGGGGTAGTGCGTCAACGTAGGTTGAACGCAATTTTTCGTATTCGCGATAGTCGAGAATTTTCTGTGCGATGGCGTGTTCGCCGGCCAAGCTGAGCAACACATCTTCTCCCGTGGCGTACTGGCCTGTCTTTGTCTTCTTGGGTTTTTCGAGCAGTTTCATCTGATCGAACAATACTTCGCCCAGCTGCTTCGGCGATCCGATGTTGAATTCGGTGCCGCTCAACTCATAGATCTCGGCTTGTACGCGCTCGATCTCCGCTTTGAGCTCGTCCGATAACCGCGACAGGGCGTCAACATCAACCTTGACGCCTTCGAACTCCATTGCTGCGAGTACCTTTGCAAGGGGCATCTCGATGTCGTGCATTAATCGGGTATGTGTCTTCGCAGCGAGGTCTTCCTCTACCGGGGTTCTGAGCTGAAAAATTTTGTCGGCACGTTCGCAAACCTGGTTCTTTTTCTTTGAGTCGGGATCGGCAAGCAGCTCATAATCGAGGTACTGTGAACAAAGCACCTGGAGGTTGTGCGCTGCCTCGGGTTCAATGAGGTAATGGGCGAGCATCACGTCGAACAGAGATCCCTTAAGGTCAACGCCGTATTTCTTGAGAAGGAGCATCGTTGCCTTAAGGTTGTGCCCGACTTTACCGATGTTCTCGTTTTCAAGGACGGGTTTGAACTCGTCTGCAATTTCTTTTGCCTCTTCATTACTTGTTACCGGAATGAAATGGGCTTCGTCGGGCGTAAAAGCGAAAGCGATTCCGCGCATCTCAAAATTGAAGTTCGGCGCATCGTCGGTAATTGTCTCGATGGAGATTGTTTCCTGCTCGGAAAGTTTCTCGACGAGGGCGCGACGAAGTTCAGGCACATCGACCAGGTAGTAGCTGACTTTCTCTTCATCGAAGTTTTGTTTTTCGGCCACGGCCTCCGGGGCTCCGGGTTTTCCGAACATAGAAAGTTGCCCCGAGCGTTGGCTTGGCGATGCCGCCGCAGTTGACGTGCCTGATTCACCGAAGGCACGTGCTGCGATGCCGCGAAACTCGAGCTCGTCAAAAATGGGTTTCAGTATTTCGACGTCCGGTCCTTTGTAGCGCAAAAGTTCTTCGTCAAAAGCAATGGGGACATCGGTGATGATGGTGGCGAGCTTCTTCGACAGGATAGCTTGTTCGCCGAATTTCTCAAAGAGTTCCTTTTGTTTGCCCTTAAGTTCACTTGCGTGAGCTACGATGTTTTCGACGGAACCATATTTCTTCAGCAGCGTAGCAGCGGTCTTGGGCCCAACACCGGGAACGCCGGGGATGTTGTCAGAACTATCACCCTGCAACCCGAGCATGTCGGTGACTTGCGCGACCGACTCGATATCCCATTTTTCGCAAACTTCTTTGACGCCGAGAACATCCACCGCGTTACCCATATACGCGGGTTTATAGAGGAAGACGCACTCGTTAACGAGTTGTCCGAAGTCTTTGTCGGGCGTCATCATGTATACCTCGAAGTCTTGCTTACATGCCTGCGAGGCGAGTGTGCCAATGATGTCGTCAGCCTCATAGCCATCGAGTTCCAGAATAGGAATGTTGAAGCCGCGGATAATTTCTTTACAAATAGGGACACCATAGCGGATATCTTCCGGCGTCTCCTGACGCGTGGCCTTGTATTCAGCGAATATTTCGTCCCGGAATGTCTTTGCAGACGTATCGAAAGCAACACCGATGTGGGTGGGCTTCTGTTTTTGAATTACCTCCAGCAGGGTGTTTGTGAAGCCGAAGGGAACGGACGTATTATGTCCTTTGGAATTGATACGCGGAGTCTTTGTGAATGCGAAGTGCGCGCGATAGATCAGTGCATACGCATCTAAGAGAAATAGCTTTTTCGACGGTTTGTCCATGTGCGAAAGTAGGTCGTTCTGGCCGAACAAGTCAAAACAAGATTCAAATAAAAATTTATTACATTGCTCATTATGAGGCAGCCGCAGGATACCATACTGTCTGCTTTCCTCACGTGGGAACAGCAGACTCCACAGTCTATCTTCCTACGTCAGATGTACGGCGACAACGTCAGGACCTGGACTTTTCAGCAGGCCGGAGAAGAAGTTCGTCGTTTGGTTACTGCGTTGAACAATCTCAATCTTGCTCCCTGCTCCAACATCGGAATTGTTGCGGAAAGTTCGAGCTACTGGATACTCGCGGATCTGGCGATCATGTTTGCGGGCCATGTCAGCGTTCCGATTGATCCGTCACTACCCGCAGACAAAATTGCCGCGATTGCTGATCATGCTGAGCTGCAGGTCGTCTTTCTTGGTTCCACGGCGCAACAATTGGAGGGCGCTATGCAGGAAAAGGTGGTTAAGGTATCACTTCCGTCGGTCAGCGCGCCTGTTGGGGTGACGTGGGAAAGCTTTGTTGCAAACACCGAGGCTACCGATGTTAGACTGAACTCGTCGTCAGTTCGCCTCGCAAGTATTGTCTATAACAAGGGTGGTAATGGGGCGATGCTCTCTCATCAGGCGCTTTACTTTTCCGGAACTCAGGTGAAAAGTGGGTTACGCCTGCAAGCTGGGCAACATGTACTGTCGGCACTGCCGCTGGCCTCTGCAGCGGGGCGGTTGTACGGAGAGTTGGCTCCCATAAATGCGGGCTGTACGGTTTCTTTTTATAACGAGCAGCATTCAGTTGAAAAAGCAATCCTAAAGCTGCGCCCTTCGGTATTGGTGGCAGATACAGCTGTTTTCACCTCCCTGCGCGCCAGGGTTCTTAAGTCGTTGCCTGAGCGACGCCTCAGTCGGATGCTTCGCCTGCCGGGCTTCCAGGTAGTTTTGCAGGCCAATATCCGTAGGAAGCTGGGCCTTGATCGGGCTTCGTCGGTGATTTGCGCCGGGCAGGCTGAAGCTGGATTACCCCAGTGGTTCGCAAAGATCGGTGTCGAGGTACGCGAGAGCTTCGCACCTGAAGAGAGCTGCGGATTGTCACATGCTAATTTCCGACTTGTTCGGCACGGTACGGCAGGGCAGCCCTGGCCGTGGGTCGAAGTGCGGTTCGCTCAGGATGGCGAAATGGAATTGCGATCTCCTGCTCTCATGGATGGATACTACAAGAATCCGGAAGCTTCCCGCGAGGTGCTTACCAGTGATGGTTTCTTTAAGACGGGTTACAGGGGACAGGCCGATGCCCAGGGCTTCCTTACGGTTCTTGGAAATGTGCTGAGGAAAGCAACTCCTGTCTCCCGCACCTAATCTTACAGCTGCCCTGTTATCACACGACTCCAAATGATGAAGTCCGTATCGACGGGATTGAACCCCTGCTGCCTCATCAGGATCGCGATTTGGCCTCGGTGATACGATCCGTGTTGGGCCACGTGCGTCGCAATAACATCGAGGCGATTCGAGAAGGATTTCCCTGACATATTCTCGTAGCGAACTTCTCTCGCAAGGTCGTTTTCATTTTCAACGATGCGGATCCACTCTTCGTCGACAGAAGCCAGCTCGTGAAGGGCACTCAAGGTGCATTCGCCCCAAAGGGCGACAGGCGGAGGAGGCAAAGCCTTTATTCGGTGGAGCCAGATGTGCTCAGCAGCGAAGAGGTGCCCTGTCAAACGTAGAATTGAGACTTCTTCTACCTCCTGATCTGAAAGAGACTGTATTAGCCGTTGATTCGCCCAGGCGTTGTATCGGAAAAGTTCAGAAAGATTCACAGGCATAATTTACAGGGAGTGGAAGAGAATTGAAAATATGTAAGGTCTTGGCGAGCCAGGTTTCAAATAGAGGGATGGAATAAATTTCCTATCTTAAAAGAACAAATCCCTACCCATGAAACCCTCCCGCAGAACCGGCGTTTTGTTGGCGTTGGCCATCGTTGTTGCTGCCGTCGCTTTTTGGTGGCAGGTCGCCGGCGTGACAGTGACTACCGCTCAGGCCGTTCCATCGGTCGTTGATTTTAATTTCCACATTCGCCCTATTCTTTCGGATCGCTGTTTCAAGTGCCATGGACCCGATGCCGCGGTTCGCAAAGCGAATTTACGCCTGGACACTGAAGCGGGGTTGTACCAGGCGTTAAAAGATGATCCGAGCGGTCGGGTGATTGTTCCTGGCGAGCCGCACCAGTCGGATCTCTACTTACGTCTTATCGCTGAGGACACTTCGATTCTTATGCCCCCACCGTTTTCCCACCTCACGGTTACACAGGAGGAGGTTGCCCTCATTCGCAAGTGGATCGAGCAGGGTGCGGAGTACCGCCGCCACTGGGCTTTTATTCCGCCGGAAAAGCAGCAACCTCCGGGGGTGAAGAGCGATTGGCTATCCAACGATATTGACCGGTTTGTTCTGGCAAAGCTGAAAGAGCGCAATTTGAAGCCGAATGACGAGGAAGGAAAAGAGCGACTCCTGAAGCGGGTTTCACTCGATCTTACGGGTCTGCCTCCTTCAGTTGAAATGCAGGACCGATTTCTCGCCGATGAGAGCCCGGACGCTTATGAGAAGATCGTCGACGAATTGCTGAACAGTCCACACTACGGTGAAAAGATGGCCGTTCACTGGCTCGATGTCGCACGCTACGCTGACTCACATGGATATCAGGATGACGGTCTTCGTACTATGTGGCCGTGGCGCGATTGGGTTATTCACGCCTTCAACGAAAATTACCCGTACGACAAATTCGTTATGTGGCAACTTGCCGGTGACCTTGTCCCCGAGGCAACGAAAGAGTCGATACTCGCCACCGGATTCAACCGCAATCACAAAATTACGCAGGAAGGCGGTGTGATAGATGAAGAGTACCGTGTCGAGTATGTGACGGACCGAACGAATACATTTGGAAAGGCCTTCCTCGCCTTGACTTTCGAATGTGCAAAGTGTCACGATCACAAATACGATCCCATCAGTCAGAAAGAGTACTTCAGCACCTTTGCCTTTTTTAATCAGGTGCCGGAGAAGGGACTTCTGGGTGATATACAACTTGCGTCACTTGCTGATCCTCCACGACTGAAGATTACCGACGAAGACGTTGAGCAGATTCTGACCTTCATCAACAAAAAGCAAAAGGAACCGGTCGAGGTGATGGTCATGAAAGACAGTTCGGTTGTTCGACCGACTTACGTGCTGGTCAGGGGCGCGTATGACGTTCATGGAGAACGGGTTGATTTCTCAACACCGGAAGCGATTTTCGGTTTTGATACGACACGGTACGAGAAGAATCGGCTTGGCCTTGCGAAGTGGCTTCTTGACGAACAACATCCGCTTACCGCGCGAGTTTTTGTGAACCGCATCTGGCAGGAATTCTTTGGCAAGGGCATCGTTCGCACTTCGGGGGATTTTGGGATGCAGGGTGAGCTGCCGACGCATCCGGAGCTTCTTGATTGGCTGGCAGTCGATTTCATGGAAGCAGGCTGGGACATCAAGCGATTGGTTCGGATGATTGTACTATCGTCGACCTATCGTCAGTCATCGTCGATCGCGGAGAAACACCTTGCGATCGATCCGGCTAACGACTACTATGCCCGAGCACCGAGACGCCGCCTGGCGTCGGAGTTCATTAAGGATTTAGTTTTAGCGAGCAGTGGATTACTGGTTTCGGAAATTGGCGGGCCAAGTGTAAAGCCGTACCAACCTGATGGTATATGGGAGTTGTCAACCTCGGGCCGTGGAATTCTGGCGAACTATGTCCAGGACCATGGAGATAAGCTGTATCGTCGCGGCATCTATAATTTTATCAAACGTACCGTTCCTCCTCCGGTTATGTTAATGTTCGATGCAAGCAATCGCGATCAGTGTGAAGTCAGCCGGTTAACCACAAGCACTCCTTTACAGGCCCTCATCATGCTTAACGATCCCATGGTATTGGAGGCGAGCCGTGTGCTTGCTGAGCGTCTGATGACTGACGAACAGGGTGATGCTGCGCGGGTGGAAAAGGCTGCACGGCTGATTCTGTGTCGTCGTATCGGAAAGGCCGAAAAGGATATTCTACTGAACGCTCTGGAAGAAGAGCGTACCTATTATGCCGCGTCTCCCGAAGAGGCGGAAGCCCGGCTGTCGGTCGGGGAGTATCCAAGGAAAAAAACAGTTGATCCTGTTGAAACTGCTGCGCTTATGCAGGTGGTTGCAACTCTCTACAATATGGATGAAGCGATTACGCGATAATCAAGAGCGTTATGAATGAATTTTTCGAAAACAGGTTGCATGTCAATCGCCGCCACTTTCTCAGCCGCGCGAGCCTGGGGCTGGGCAGTGTGGCGCTGGGATCCTTACTGCTTCCGGGGTTATTTGACGGAGATGTTGAAAGGGACGTCCAATCGATCGCTGGCATGCCTCACTTCGCGCCGAAGGCAAAGCGTATTATTTATCTCTTTCAGAACGGAGCGCCTTCGCAGCTGGAGAGCTTCGATTACAAGCCGTTGCTGAAGAAGTTGCATGGCACGGAGTTGCCGGATTCGATTCGCAAAGGCCAGCGACTTACCGGAATGACTTCCAATCAGGAGCGCTTTCCCCTCGTAGGATCTTTCTTCGATTTTAAGCAACACGGCGCTTCGGGTGCGTGGGTCAGCGAACTCTTTCCTCACATCGCCGGCATCGCTGATGAGCTCTGCTTTATTAAGACGTTGCACACCGAAGCCATCAATCACGATCCGGCCCTGACGTTCATGCAGACGGGCGCACAACAGGGCAATCGTCCGAGTATGGGTGCCTGGCTGAGCTACGGCTTGGGGAGTGAAAACAAAAACCTGCCTGCTTTCTGCGTGTTGCTTTCCCGGGGCAGAGGGAATGGACAGGGGGTTTACTCGAAGCTGTGGACGAACGGATTTCTTGACAGCGTCCACCAGGGCGTGCAATTCAGCAGTGGTGAAGAGCCTGTGTTGTATCTGAACGATCCTACTAATCTGGATCGCGTGCGGACACGAAAAATGCTAGACAATCTGGCGGAATTGAATGCGCTGGGGTATCAGGAATTCGGTGATCCGGAAATCCTTACCCGAATTCAGCAATACGAAATGGCCTACCGAATGCAGACTGCGGTACCGGAACTCATGGATGTTTCACGCGAACCGGATGATATCGTTCGTATGTATGGCCCTGAGTGCCTGGTACCCGGAACGTATGCCGCGAATTGCCTCCTGGCCCGCAAGTTGTCGGAGTCAGGCGTCCGGTTTGTCCAGTTGTACCACCAGGGCTGGGATCAGCACGGCAATCTTACCGGTGAGATGCCGCTTCAGGCGCAGGATGTAGATCGAGCGTCAGCAGCGCTGGTGCTGGATCTCAAACAACGCGGACTCCTGGACGAGACTCTTGTGATTTGGGGCGGCGAATTTGGCCGCACGAACTATTGCCAGGGAAGTTTGAGCGCTGAAAACTACGGCCGCGACCACCATCCAAAATGCTTTACGATCTGGATGGCAGGGGGAGGTGTGAAGCCAGGACTGACTTACGGTGAGACGGATGAGTTCGGATACAACATCGTCAAAG